>DASZXK010000034.1:0-109601 GCA_035545855.1 Polyangiaceae bacterium | reverse complement strand
TCGACGGCGAAGACTCGCTCCCCGATCTCGAGAGTGCCGAGACGAGGGCGCCGTCGACGCGCTCTCGGAAGCACACACCCCGAGACGACGCTTCACGTCGCCCGGCGCTACCGAGGGTGTGCTCCGGAACTCCTTCGACGGCTCACGCGGCACCGCCCCGTGGCCGCGCGGAACCCGGCTGCCGGGTGAGCACGGACGCTTGGGGCGGTCGGCAGCCCGCCTTGCGGGATGCCGGGTGGGGCAGCCACGAATCTACCCACTCCTTCGAATCCGCGCGACTTGACGGCTGAGATGTGACGAGTCCTCAGCGCGCGATGGGAGGCAGCGGTACCGTCTCGATTTCTGCCCCTTTCGATCCGCCTGTCGCCGATTCGCGATCGGTCGTTTGGCGGGTCGGGCGCCCGGCGCGAATCGTTTGCGCCGGGCGCCGCAGCGTCCGGCGCTGCCGGGCGGACGGCGACGTTTCCGAATCGTGGTACTTCGTCGAATCCCATGGCCGCGCCCACTGGACTCACCGCGGTCACCGAGGGTGCGGCGGGCGCGGGCCTCACGAGCCACGAAGCCGCCGAACGGCTCCGCATCGACGGTCCGAACCTGATTCCGGAGGGCGAGCGCCCGACGGTCCTCGGCCGCCTCCTCGGGGTCGCGGGGGAGCCGATGGTTCTCCTCCTGCTCGCCGCCTCGGGCATCTACGTCGCGCTCGGCGATCGAACCGAAGCGGCGATTCTCGTCGGCTCCGTCCTGCTCGTGGTGACGATCACGCTCGTCCAGGAGGGGCGGACCGAGCGCGCCCTCGAGAACCTCCGCTCGCTTTCGAGCCCGCGGGCGCAGGTGTTCCGGGACGGCGCCGTCGTCACCCTTCCGGCCCGCGAGCTCGTCCAGGGCGACGTGATCCGCGTCGCAGAGGGCGATCGGGTCCCGGCGGACGCGGTCCTCCGCTCCGGCACCGTGGTCCTGGTCGACGAGTCGCTCCTCACGGGAGAGTCGGTTCCCGTGTCCAAGATCCCCGCCCCGCGAGCGGCGGGAGACGTCGGCGCCGAGAACTCGGTCTTCGCGGGGACGCTGGTCGTCTCGGGTCGGAGCACGGCGGAGATCGTCGCGACGGGCGCCCGGTCTCGAATGGGTCGGATCGGGACTTCCCTCGGCGCGGTGTCCGTGGACCGGACGGCGCTCCAGGAGGAGACGAACGGGCTCGTCCGGAAGATCGCCGTCCTCGCCGTGGGGCTCTGCGCGCTGCTGTTCGTCGTCACCGGCAGGGTGTCCCGCGATTGGGTCCAGGCGGCGCTCTCGAGCGTCACGCTCGCGATGGCCATCTTGCCGGAGGAATTTCCGGTCGTGCTCACCGTGTTCCTCGCGCTCGGCGCCTTCCGCATCGCGAAGAGCCGGGTGCTGACGCGGAAGGTCGCGGCGATCGAGGCGCTCGGCACGGTAGAGGTGCTCTGCGCCGACAAGACGGGCACCCTGACCGAGAACCGCATGGCGGTGCGGCGCCTCGTCGTCGACGGCGAGGCGCTCGAGGTGTCGGATGGCTCCGGCACGCTTCCGGAGGCCGTCCACGAGCTGGTCGAGATGGCCATCCTCGCGTCGCCGCGAGATCCGTTCGATCCGATGGAGCGGGCGTTCCAGGAGCTCGGCGCTCGAACGCTGGGCGGCACCGAGCACCTGCACCCTCGCTGGAAGCCCGCCCACGAATATCCACTGTCCCCCGAGCTCCTCGCCGTGACGCACGTCTGGCGCACGGGGGAACGCGCCGCGCTCCTCGCCGCCACGAAGGGCGCCCCGGAGGCCATCTTCGACCTCTGTCACCTCGAGCCGGACGTGGCCTCGCGGTGGCGCGACGTCGCGACACGGCTCGCGGAGGGAGGACTCCGCGTCCTCGGCGTCGCGAGAAGCGCGGAGCACCTCGCGGTAGCCCCGGAGATCGCGCACGACATCCCCTTTCGGATGGTCGGCCTCGTCGGTCTGGAAGATCCGCTCAGGCCCGGTGTCGCCGACGCCGTGCGCGCCTGCGCTCGAGCCGGGGTGCGGGTCCTCGTCATCACCGGAGACCACGCGTCCACCGGCCGCGCGATCGCCGAACGGGCCGGGATCACCGTACGGGACGTGGCGACCGGCGCCGAGCTCGAGTCCCTCGCCGGCGGCGCCCTCGCCTCGCGCCTCGAGACGGTGGACGTCGTCGCGCGGGCCGTCCCGGAAGACAAGCTCCGCATCCTCCGGGCGCTCCGCGCCGACGGCCTCGTCTCGGCGATGACCGGCGACGGCGTGAACGACGCGCCCGCTCTCCGAGCGGCCGACGTCGGGATCGCGATGGGCAAGCGGGGCACGGACGTCGCTCGAGAAGCCGCGTCGCTCGTCCTCTCCGACGACGACTTCGGGTCGATCGTCGTCGCCATCCGGGCGGGCCGTCGCATCCACGACAACCTGAGGAAGGCGTTCAGCTACCTCATCGCCGTCCACGTGCCGATCGCGCTCATGTCGCTCCTGCCGGCCCTCCTCGGCTGGCCCGCTCTGCTCGGTCCCGTCCACGTCGCGTTCCTGGAGCTAGTCATCGATCCAACGTGCTCCGTGGTGTTCGAGATGGAACCGGCCGAACCCGACGTCATGGACCGCCCTCCGCGTCCGCGGACCGCGAGGCTCGTCTCGAGGCGACTGGTCGCGACGAGCCTCCTCCGCGGCGCGGCGGCGGCGCTCGCGCTCGCCGTCGTGCTCGTCGTCGCTCATCGTTCCGGACGTCCCGTAGGCGAGCAGCGGGCGCTCGCCTTCGTCTCGGTCGTCGCCGGCAACCTGGCCCTCCTCTGGGCGAGCCGCAGCGACCGGGGCATCCTCCACTCCGGCGCGAGGAACCGCTCCGCGTGGCTCGTGACCGGCGCCGCGACGCTGTCCCTGTTCGCGTTCCTCGCGATCCCGGCTCTCCGGGGGGCGTTCCGGTTCGCCGCGCCAGCGCCGAAGGACGTGCTGGCGAGCGCCGCTCTCACCCTCGCACTGGTCTTCGCGACCGAGCTCGAGAGGGCCGTGCGGCGCCCGGCCGTCCAGAAATCCGTCAACCCGACTTGACGGGCACCTCTCGCGGCTTGGATTCCGGCTTCTTCGGCAGCACGACCTTCAGCACGCCGTCCTTCAGGTCGGCCCGGATCGCGTCCGCGTTGACGCCTTCCGGAACGGTGAAGGAGCGATCGAAGGAACCGTAGGTCCGCTCGTACGTGTAGTACGTGTCCCCCTTGTCCGTCTTCTCCGCTTCACGCTTGCCCCGCACCACGAGACGGTTGTCCGTCATCTGGACCTGGATGTCCTTCTGATCGATCCCGGGCACGTCGGCCCGGAACTCGAAGGCGTCCTTCGTCTCCTTGATCTCGAACGCCGGGGAGAAGCCCGCTTCGCGGGTCAGCCAGTGCAGCCCGTCGCGGAACGGGTCCCAGTGCATCAGATCGCGCATCGCGGTGAACGGATCCGAATAGGAGCGCTTCGCGACTTCCTGGGTGGTGGGGTGCTTTTCGACGGTGATGTTTGCCATTCGCGTTGTCCCTTTCCTCGCTTCCTCCCGGAGAAGCGTGGTTCCGGACGAAGCAACGGCCGTGCCCGGACGCGCCGGGCCCGCCTCGGCACGGGCGAACGCGCCGTTTCCGCGCGAGGCGCGCGAAGAAACCGTGCCGAGTCCTCCCCCGGCCGGCACGCACTGCGCCCCCGCACGCAACGCGTGCGATCGCCCCCCGCTCTCAGGGCGCGATGCGATCCGGATGCGCGTCCGCGAGGAGCGCGTCCTTGTCCTCCGGCAGCACGAACCCGCTCTGGACGGCCGAGTCGGCCGCCGCGCCGTACGCGGCCGTGTACGCCGCCGCGGAGGAATAGAGGGTCGCGAGACGGTCGGCGGGCAGCGGGGTCGTGGAACCGAAGAGCTGACAGGCGATGCTGCCGCCGGGCGGCGCGCCGGACAGCGTGTCGACGGGCACGTCCACTTCCGGCGTCCGGATGCCGCCCGTGACGTTCCCGTTCCCGTCCACCGCGTAGCTCGGCGGGCTCCCCTGCACGTCGAGGCGCGGCGACGTGGGAGGCGCCTCGCCGGTTCGTACCCACTGATCCAGGTGCCGGAGCGCGGACTTGGCGACGAAGTGGCCAGGGCCGGCGTTGAGCGCCTTCGGGCACCCGAACGTCGCGCCGATGTCTCCGAGGAGATAGGCGTCGGCGTGAGCGGTCCCGGCGATCTCCCAGGTGTGCACCTTGTCCGAATCGTCCTGCCGCGCCGGAAAATAATTGATGACGTAGAGGAGGTCCGTCTCCGTCTCCATCATGAGCACGGGCTCGGCGAGGTCCGTCCGGATGCGCGTCGCCTGCGCGCCGAGACCCTGGAGCAGATCGATTCCCTTGCCTGCTTCGCCGAGCGGCGGCGCGCCTCCGCCGCGGCTGTGGAGCAGGAAGCCGTCGAACGCGTGCGCGAGCGGATGGATTCCGTCGACGTAGGTCGTCAGCATGAACGCGGACTGGGATTCTCCGATGCCGAGGACTCGCTTCGGTGCGAGGTCGCCGAGGACGCCACCGGCTGCCTCCGGGACTCGCGCGAGGCGCCCGACCTGCGTGAACAGGTCGTACGCGAACGCGTCGCCGGGGTGGTGGAGGTCCGAGTAGCGGTCCGGATCCAGCACGCGGAGTCCCTTGCCCGCGCCGGCCTGGTCGCTCACCGGCGTCGAGACGAGGACCTGCCCTCCCTCGATGCCGATGAGCTGCGCGGAGACGCCGATCCACACGTAACCGCCGCGGAAGAGCTCCGCGGACGTGTACGCGTAGTCCGGGTTCGCATCCACGCCGCCGCTCACGTTGAGCCACTCGACGACGACGGTGCCGTTGAAGTCCGCGTTCGTACCGGGTCGGCGCACGACGATCCGCGTCCGGTAGTCCGCCGACTGATCCTCGCGGAGCGCGTACGTGCCGTCGGCGGGAAGCGCGGCGTCGCCCGCGCTCGCGTACGAGACGGCCGTCCCTTGCACCTCGTATTCCTCCTCCACCCACCCGGACGGCAGCGGGTCCGGCCGCGCGGCGGCGAGGTTCAGCCCCTTCCCGCCGGTGAGGAGCTTCACCACCTTCGCGGTCGGACCGGTCGGGACGTAGCCGGTGCCGCTGTCCGGAGAGCCTCCGCCGTCGGCGCCGGTCGAGGACCCAAGGGTCGCCTTCTGGTCGTCGCTCGAGCACCCGGCCGCGAGCAGGACGAGGGCGAGAGCTGCGAGAACGCGTGACGGAAGGCCGAGCGGAAAAGAGCGCATGGCAGAGAGAAGTATCCCGGCCCGACGCGGCCCGGCAAGGCGCCGGTGCGGCCAAAACCCTGGCCGAGACGGGGCACGGACGGCTCCCCGACGCGGCCCGACCGCGGTACGGATCGGCCATGACGACGAAGGCCCCGTCCGAGATCGCCCGCGCCTTCTACGAGGCCATCCAATCCGGCAAGCACGGCGATGCCCTCCGCCCCTTCCTCACGGAAGACGCGGTCACGACGGAGCACCCGAACCTCGTCAAACCGAAGGGAGCGCGGGCGACGCTGAAGGACATGCTCGCGGCGTCCACGGCCGGCGCGGGGCTCCTCTCGCACCAGGACTGGAAGGTGCTCGCCGCGTACGACATCGGGAGCCTCGCCGTGATTCGCCTCACCTGGACGGGCACCGTCGCGAGGGACGTCGGGCCGTTCCGCGCGGGCCAGGTGCTCACGGCGCACATCGCGCAGTTCGTCGAAACGCGGGATGGCCGCGTCGCCTCGGTCGAGACGTTCGACTGCTACGAGCCGTTCGGCTGAACCCGGGCGCGTCGCGCCCGCGACGGGCTTGACGGCGCGCCGAATAACGTATAGCCATATGGCTATGCATCGGGAATCGGTGCTGGATCGCACCTTCCACGCCCTGTCGGACCCGACCCGTCGCGCGATGATCCACGCGCTCGCGGGAGGAGAGTCTCGAAGCGCGGGCGAGCTCGGGCAAAGGTTCGACTCCGCGCAGCCGACGATCTCGAAACACCTGAAGGTGCTCGAAAGGGCCCGCCTCGTGGAGCGAACGGTGGAGGGCCGCGTGCACCGCTTCCGTCTGCGCCAGGAGCCGCTCCAGCACGCGGGCGGATGGATCGAACGGCACCGGCGCTTCTGGACGGGCGCCCTCGGCGAGCTCGAGCGCCTCCTGATGGAGGACCAGTGAGCACCCAGGGCGTGAAAGTCCGGCGCACGCTCGCCGCGAGCGCCGAGCGAGTCTTCGCGGCCTTCTCGGATGCCGCCCTCGTCGCGCGCTGGCTCCGCCCCTCGCCCGACGTGAAGCTCACCGTCCTCTCCCTGGATTTTCGCGTCGGCGGGGCCTACCGATTCGCGTACGACGTCCCCACCGGAGAGCGCATGATCGTCGGCGGCGTGTACCGGGAGATCCGGAAGCCGGCCCGCATCGTGTTCACCTGGCTCATCGAGCCGCCGGACGTGCACGCAGGGATCGAATCGGAGGTGACCGTGAGCCTCTCGGCGACGACGGGCGGCACGGAGGTCGTGATCCGGCACGATCGCTTCGGCAGGGCCGACGCGAACGACCGTCACCGGCAGGGTTGGACGGGCGCCCTGGAGAACCTCGCGGCACACTTCGCCGCGCGTCACTGAGGAGCGAGGCGAACGATGGACGAGAAGCTCGCAGAGAACGTTCGGAAGGCACTTTCGGATGTGCCAAACGTCGCCGAGGTGAAGATGTTCGGCGGCATCGGGTTCATGCTCCGCGGCAACATGGCCGTCGCCGTCTCGGACCGGGGCCTCCTCGTGCGAGTGGGAAAGGACGGGGACGCGGAGGCGCTCGAGCGCCCTGGAGCGTCGCCCATGGTGATGCGCGGCCGCACCATGTCGGGCTACGTCCGCGTCGCGGGGATCCCGCTCGACGCCCGCACCGTGAAGGGCTGGGTGGATCGCGCGAGGGCCCACGTGGAAACGCTTCCCGCGAAGGCGCCGCAACCGAAGGCGGCAAAGAAGGCGCGAGTGAAGAAGACGGGGATGCCCAGGGCGCGGGCGGGAGGCCGGACATGATGCGCCGGCTGGGAATCGGAGCGCTCGCCTACCTCGTACCGACGTTCGCGCTCGGCTTCGTGTGGCACCTCGTGCTCTTCAAGGGCTACTACGAGGCCCTCGCGATGTATCGGAAAGACGTCATCATTCCGTTCGGCTTCCTCTCGATGACGCTCCAGGCGTTCCTGTTCGCGTGGGTGTTCGAGCAGACGTTTGCGGCGCAGGTCGACGGGAAGACGAAGCGCATCCTCGCGTATGCGGCGTTCGGCGCCGTGCTCTCGTGGAGCTTCACGACGATCGCCGTCGCCGCCAAGAACGTCATGACCTCCGTCCCGCACTACCTGCTGATCGAAACGGCGTTCACCGCGGTCCAGTGGGCGCTGGTCGCTCCGCTGACGGTCCTCCTCGTGCGGTCGCCGGAGCGGGCTCCTTCTCCCGTCTGACCTTCAGAGCGAGCGTTCGAAGAAGTCCATGATCTTGGGCCAGGCGTCCTGCGCCGAGCGTTCGTGGAAACCGACGTGCATGATCGGCCACGACGCGGCGCTAGCGATCGGGTGGTGGCCGTCGGTCAGAAACGAATGCCCGGCGTCGGGATAGACGTGGAGCTCCGGCGTCACACCCACGCGGGCGAGCCGCCGCTCGAGGATCCCGGGCTGACGCTTCGTGACGAGATCCCGGCCGCCGTAGCAGCCGATGACGGGTCCCATTCCGCGGAGCACGTCCGTCGCCGGGACGCGCGCCCCGTAGTTCGTCGAGACCGCACCGAAGGCATGCCCCACGACGAGCGCGAACATCCCTCCGAAGCAGAACCCGATGATTCCGATCTTCTTCTCCGGGAGACCCGTCTCGCGCATCAGCCAATCCCGAGCGGCGACGGTGCGCCGGACGGGGAGCGAGTTCTTCCGTTCCGCGAGTTCGCCCACGACGGCCCGCATGCACCGGAGCATCCCGTCGGCGAAGAGATCCGGCGCGACGGTCGCGTACCCGGCCTCCGCGAACCGCAGGACGACGCGGTCGATCTCCGGCTGGCGGCCGAAGATCTCGTGGATGACCACCATGCCGCGCCGGGCTCCAGGCGGCAGCGCCGCGACGGCTGGGGTCGAGGGATCACCGGCGGCCCCCGGGAGGGTGAGCTCCTGCATCGCGCGATCCGACCACCCGCCGCGAGAGCCGTCAACGCGCGGCCGGTCCGGCCCCTGCCCTTTGCGAATGACCGCCGCGGCACTAGGGTCGCTTCGCTCGATCATGACGGATCGTCCCCCGCTCGGCCCCGACTTCACCCCGTACGACGCCCTCGGCCGGGACGCCGCCGTGGCGCTCGCGGCGCGGTTCTACGACCACATGGACGCGCACGAGCCGGCCCTCGTCGCCGTGCACCGGAAGGACGAGTCGGGAGCGCGCGTCGCGCCGGTCGTCCGGGATCGGTTCACGCTGTTCCTCGTGGAATGGCTCGGCGGCCCGAACGACTATTCGCGCGCGCACGGACACCCGCGGCTCCGCATGCGGCACGCCCACGTGAAGGTGGACTCGGCGCTCCGGGACGCCTGGCTCCGGTGCATGAACGCCGCGCTGGAGCACCCGAGCGTCCCGGAGGACGTGCGCGCGTACCTCCGGAGACGCTTCGCCGACGTCGCGGACTTCCTCCGGAACACGGAAGATCGAGCCTGAGCCCGATCAGCGGGCGCGCGCGCGGGCGTCCCTCCGCCGCGCCATCGCGTCCTTTCTCGCCTGGGCGCGTTCCTGACCTTCCTTCGCAGCGGCGCCTTCCGCTCCCGAATCGCCGAGGCGCGCGGCGAGCGCCCCGACGGACGTGTACCGGAAGAGATCCACGAGGGACACCGGCATCCCGAGCGCGTCCCGGAGCTTGGTGCTCGCCTGCACCATGAGGAAGGAGTTCGCGCCGAGGTCGAAGAAGTTGTCCTTCACCCCGATGTGATCGAGCGAGAGGAGATCCTGCCACACGGCGGCGATCTTGCGCTCGAGCTCCGTCGTCGGCGCCGCGTACGCTTCCGTGGACGCGCGATGAGCGCGCTCGGGCTCGGGGAGGGCCTTCCGATCGATCTTCCCGTTCGGGGTGAGCGGGAACGCGTCCATCACGACGAACGCCGCCGGGACCATGAACTCCGGGAGCCGCTCCCGGAGGTAGGCTCGGAGCTCCGTCGGGAGCCCCTCCCCTCCGCCGGCGTGCACGGGACGATTCGCGTACGCTTCCCAGTGCTCGCCCGCGGTTCCGGCAACGCCGATGCCCGCGGGAGGAACGCCGTCCCGCGAAAGACCGACGTCGAAGCGATCCACCGCGCCGGACGCGGCCCAGGTGACCTGCGCGCCGGGGACGTCGAGCTCCGCCGCGAGCCGATACGCGAACTCCGGGCTCTCGCCGCGAGGAAGCGCCGAGAGCGCGTCCCGGACGTCCTTCGCCGTGCCGTCCCGGAGCGTGGTGCGGAGGAGCTCCACCGCGCGCACGTCCCGAGCCACGCGGCCGTTCAGGACGTCTCGAACGACGCCCGAATTCGCGCCGCCCTGCATCGCGACGGCGAGGGCCTCGAGCGACGGACTCTGCGCGGGCGCCCCGCCGCGGGCGGAGCGCGGCGCCTCGCCGTCCTTCTTCTTCCGGATAACGACGTCGTACCGGAATCGCGTGAGCTCGTTGTCGGCCGTGCCCGGCTTGAGCTGAACGGTGACGTCCGCGACGTCCGTGAACTTGCGGCGGAGCGCGTCGAACAGCCCGGGGGCGAGCGTGAGCTCCCGCTCGGACGCGACACGCCGTTCCACGCGCTCCCGGATCTCCGCGGCGGGCGTCCCGTCCTCCGCCCGCTCGAGCTCGATCGACGTGTGGAACGCCTCGAGGAGCGACAGGCTCCGGACGTCCCCGACGAAGAAGGAGCCGCCGGGCGCGAGGAGCGCGAGCACGTCCTCCACGACCTTCACGAAGTACTGGACGTCGGGGAAGTACTGGAGGACCGAGTTCAAGACGACCGTGTCGTACGCGCCGGGCTCGAGCTCCCGCAGCTGATCGGCGCGCTTTTCGAGGAGCTCGACCTGCGAGAGGCCGCGCGGCTCGAGCTCCCGGCGGATCTTCTCGAGGGCCTCGGGGGAAAAATCGATGCCCGTGTATCGGGCGGTGGAGGGCGCGACGCGGTAGAGCAGCATGCCCGTGCCGCACCCGATCTCGAGCACGCGAGACGGCGCGAGCGCGAGGATGCGCTTCACCGTGTGCTCGACCCATTCCCGCATCTCGCTCTCGGGGATGAGCTCTCCGGTGTAGCTGCTCACCCAGCCCGCGATGTCGAGCGCCGCGTCCTCGGGCGCCTCCCCACCTCCGCGGTACGTCTCGTTCCAGATCGTCTGCCACTGCCCGGCGCCGTCCGCGGGCGGCGCCCCGCGTGTCGCCGCAGCCGGAATCACGTAGGCGACGAGGCGCGCGTCCCCGGAGGATTCGCTCTTCTGCGCCACGACGACGCTCTCGGCGACGGCCGGATGCCGCGTGAGGAGCGACTCGATCTCCCCGAGCTCGATGCGGTAGCCGCGGATCTTCAACTGGTGATCGATCCGCCCGAGGAACTCCAGATCGCCGTTCGGCAGGAACCGGACGAGGTCTCCGGTCCGATAGAGACGGCGGCTTCCGCCCCGCTCGGGTGTCCGGAACGGGTTCGGGACGAAGCGCTCCCTCGTGAGCTCGGGCCGACCGAGGTACCCGCGAGCGACCCCGTCGCCGCCGATGAGCAGCTCTCCCGGGACGCCCACGGGGAGCGCGCGGAGAGAACGATCCACGACGTAGACCTCCGTGTTGGCGATGGCTCGACCGAGCGTGACCTTGCCGCTCGCCGGATCCACCCGGGCGGTCGTCGACCAGATGGTGGTCTCCGTGGGGCCGTACATGTTGAGGAGATCGCCGCGGAGCACCGGCGCGAGCCGCTCGAGGAGAGACGTCGGGAGCGCCTCCCCGCCGAGCATCAGCTTCCGGAGCCCGCCGAGACCGGAAAGCGCCTCCGGATCCGAGGCGAGCATCGCCGCGAGCGACGGCGTGCACTGGAGGTGCGTCACGGAATGACGCCGGAGCTGCGCCGCGAGCGAGCGGTCCACGGTGAGCGCCGCGCCGCCCGGGTTGCTCGCCGTCCGGAGCTCCGCGAGCCGTGAGAGCGACGCGAGGACGGCGTCCTCGTCGACGCCGAAGTCGACGAGGCACGCCACCTCGGATACGCCCATCTCCTTCAGGCGATCGATCATCCCGAGGCAGCTCGTCGGCGTGCCGAAGAGGCCGGTAGTCTCGAAGTACCGGTCGAAGGCGTGCGCCATCATGGCGTCCATCTCTTCCGGAGAGAGGTCCGACAGGTCCGTCTTGGACTCGGTCGCGGGCGCCCGCTGCTTGTCACGCTGCGCGAAAGCGGTCATCTCCCAGCGGGCCTTGTTGATGAGGTCCGTCGAGGTCCGGAGGTATTCCATGAAGGGACCGCGCACGCGTTCCCGAACCTCCTCGAGGTCGTCGCCCACGAACGTGTGGAGCATGAGCGTCACGTGCCCCGTCCCGGGGTGGCCCGCCGCCGCGTACGCCGCGCGGTACGCCTGGATGTTCTTCACGAGATCGTCCGTCTTCATGACGAGCAGGTTCGTGAGGATGTTCGCGCCCATCTTCCCCGCCAGCGTGAACGTCTCCGGGCTCCCGCCCGCGGTGATCCAGATCGGCGGCGATTTCTGGACCGACGGCGGATACATCTTCACCGTCTGATCGCGACCGTCCCCGGTCTTCGCCGGGACCGCCTCCCCGCGGAAGAGCGCGCGAATCGTCTCGATGCCCTCCCACATGAGCTCCCGCCGTCGCGCGAAGTTGTCCGGCATGATCGCGAAGTCGCTCGCGTGCCACCCCGAAGCGAACGAGAGCCCGACGCGGCCGTTCGAGAGGTTGTCGACGACGGACCACTCCTCCGCGCAACGGATCGGATTGTGGAGCGGCACGACGACGCTGCCCGCGCGGAGCTGGACCCGCGTCGTCAGCACGGCGAGCGCAGCGCTCGTGACGGAGGGATTCGGGTAGAGGCCGCCGAACGCGTGGAAGTGGCGCTCGGGCGTCCAGACCGCCGTGAAGCCGTTCTGATCGGCGAACTTCGCTCCCTCGATGAGCAGCCGGTACTGCGCGCTCCCGGGGCGCCCCGAATCGGACGCGAAATAGAACAGGCTGAAGTCCATCCGAGCCGGGTTCTGGCTCGTCTTCCGCTCCGCCGTCGCGAGCGCCGTCTCGTCGATGCTCTCCTGGATGACGACGGTGAAGCCCCGGGTGAGCGTCCAGAACAGCTCGAGGACGGAGATGTCGAAGGAGATGCTCGTCAGGGCGAGCCACACGCCGGGGTCGTCCGCGCCGAGCCGCTCGTCCATACCGCGGAAGAAGTTCGAGACGTTCCCGTGCTCGATCATCACGCCCTTGGGGCGCCCCGTGGAGCCGGACGTGAAGATGACGTACGCGAGATCGTCGGGACCGACCGGCGACTCGAGCGGCGCTTCCTCCGCGGCGCCCCCCGGGGGCAGCGCGAGCTCGGCGAGGTCCACCTTCACGACCTTCGCGGCGTGCGGCGGAAGCTTCGAAACGAGCCGCGGCACGGTGACCACGACCGGCGCGTGCGCGTCCTCCAGCATCATGGCGAGGCGATCGCGCGGATACGCGGGGTCCATCGGGACGTACGCGCCGCCCGCCTTCAGGATCGCGAGGAGCGCCACCATCATCTCGATGCCGCGCTCCACGAACACACCGACGAGGACGTCGGGCCCGACCCCGTCCGCCTGGAGCCGCCGGGCGAGCACGTTCGACCGCGCGTCGAGCTCCGCGTACGTGCACGAGGCATCCCGGAAGATCAGGGCCGTCTGCGCCGGCGAGCGCTTCGCCTGACGCTCGAAGAGGCGGTGGATGCACGCGCGCTCGTAGCGAACGCCCGTCTCGTTCCAGCGGTCGACGAGCGCCGTCTCCGACGGAGAGAACCGCGGAAGGTCGCGGAGAGTCGCCTCCGGATGCTCGGCCATGGCCTGGAGCACGATCTTCACCGCGTCCGCGAGCCGGGCACCGACGGATTCCTCGAACCGCCCGGCGTCGTGGGAGAGCTTGAAGTGGATGTCCTCGTCGGCGAACGCCATGAGGTTCAGCGGAAAGTTCGTCTGATCGACGAAGTCGAACGTGCGCTTCTCGAAGTCCCCGCCCCAGGACCGCATCAACGTGTCGTTGTGGTAGCCGTTGAAGACGATCAGGGACTCGAAGAGCGGCGTGCCCCGGGGCACGTCCGCGACCTTCAGCACGTCGACGAGAGACGTGTGCTCGTGCTGGCGGACCGCGACCTGCTGCTCGCGCATTTTTTGCACCAAACCGAGCACGGTGTCGTCCACCGAAAGGCGGGCGCGAACGGGGACCGTATTGATGAAGAGGCCGATCGTCCCCGCGGCACCGGGCACCGACGAGCGGCGGCACTCGCGCGTGAACCCGAACACGACGTCGTCCTCTCCGCTGAACGCCCCGAGGACGACGGCCCACGCCGCCTCCACGAACGCCGGCGGGTTCAGCCCGTGCGCGTCCGACAGGCGCCGGAGCGAATCCGACGTGGCCTTTCCGAGCGAGAAGAAGTGGTGACGATGCCCGAGACCCTCCGAGAGAGAAGAATCCTGCCGCTCGACGGCGAGCTTCGTGTGGGACGCGAACCCCGCGAGCAGCGTCCTGAAGAACCCCGCCGCCGCGTCCGCGTTCTCGGCGAGATGCTTCCCGAGCCAGAGCACGTGGTCCTTGTACGGCGTCCGCTTCTCGAAGACGGGTTCCTCGCCCCGCCGGAAGGCGTCGTACGTGGCGAACACCTCCTTCACCACGGCGCTCACGCATCCATCGAGGATCGAATGGGAGTAAGAGAAGAGGCAGCGGTACTCGGCCGTTTTCGTGCGAAACAGGATCACGCGAAAGAGCGGCCCGCTCGCGAAGTCGAACCCCTCGCGGCGATCGGCGGCCAGCCGCTCGTCGAACGTACGCCGCTGCTCGGATTCGGGGAGCGCCGTGACGTCCGTGAACTCGAAGCGAAGCGGGAGCCCGGGCACCACCTCCTGGACGGGCGTCGCGAGACCTTCCCACGCGTAGCGCGAATGGAGGATCGGATGCTCCGCCATGACGCGAGCCCACGCCCGCTCGAACGCGGAAATGTCCATTTCGTGGCTGAAAGTCGCCACCATCTGCTCCACGTCCACGCCGCTGTGTGGAAACTGAATCGCGTGGAACAGCATCCCGTGCTGTGTCGGCGTGAGAGGGTAGGAGTCGACTGCTGCGACGCTCGCCATGCCGGAAGACTCGCAAGAATCCGACCGCGTGAGAACCTCCGGCGGGCCGGAACGCCGGCAATATTTACGGCGCGGCTGCAACGAGTAAACCGAACCGGGATTGCGGCAATCACACACCGCGGAGTATTGAGGGCGTTCCGATGGATGCGGGCGACGAACTCCCCGACGGTCCCCACGTTGCCGTGATCGGCATGGCCGGCCGTTTCCCCGGCGCCCGGGACGTGAACGCGTTCTGGGAGAACCTCCGAAACGGCGTCGAGTCGGTCCGATTCTTCACGGACGAGGAGCTCCTCGCGGCGGGCGAGTCCCCGGCCGCGCTCGCCGATCCCGCGTACGTGAAGGCGTGGCCCGTCCTCGACGGCATCGACGAGTTCGACGCGGCCTTCTTCGGCATTTCCCCCCGCGACGCGGCGATCTTCGACCCGCAGCACCGCCTCTTCCTCGAGACGGCGTGGGCGGCGTTCGAGGACGCCGGTTACGTCGGAGAGACGTATCCGGGTCCAGTGGGCGTCTTCGCCGCTTCGGGGTTCTCCGAGTACATGGTGAAGAACGTCGTCACGAACCCGGACGTCCTGGAGTCCGTCGGGGAGTGGCTGATCC
This sequence comes from Polyangiaceae bacterium, assembly GCA_035545855.1. Taxonomy (GTDB): domain Bacteria; phylum Myxococcota_A; class Polyangia; order Polyangiales; family Polyangiaceae; genus DASZVB01. The sequence continues at coordinate 94,702 of DASZXK010000034.1, read as the reverse complement.
GCCACCTCGGCAACGACACGAACTTCCTCGCGACGCGCGTCTCTTACCAACTGAACCTCCGCGGTCCGAGCCTGAACGTGCAGACGGCGTGTTCGTCGTCGCTGGTGGCGATCCACCTCGCCGCGCAGAGCCTCCTGAACGGCGAGTGCGACCTCGCCCTCGCGGGCGGCTCGACCATCTCCGCCGAGCAGCGGCGCGGGTACTTCTTCAAGGAGGGGGAGATCCTCTCGCCGGACGGTCACTGTCGCGCGTTCGACGCGAAGGCGCACGGCACCACCATCGGCAGCGCGACGGGCGCGGTCGTCCTGAAGCGTCTCTCGGACGCGGTCCGGGACGGCGATCGCATTCTCGCGGTCGTCCTCGGATCCGCCATCAACAACGACGGCAACCAGAAGGTCGGCTACCTCGCCCCGAGCGTGGAGGGTCAAGCGCGAGTCGTCGCCGAGGCGCTCGCGCTCGCCGGCGTGGAAGCGGAAGAGATCTCCTACGTCGAGACGCACGGCACCGGCACGCTCATCGGCGATCCGATCGAGATCACGGGTCTCACGCAGGCGTTCCGGGGCTCGACCGAGAAGAAGCAGTTCTGCGCGATCGGATCGGTGAAGCCGAACGTCGGTCACGCCGGAGAGGCGGCCGGCATCTCGAGCTTCATCAAGACGGTGCAGGCGCTCCGCCACCGGGAGCTTCCGCCGAGCCTCTTCTACGAGGAGCCGAACCCGGAGGTCGACTTCGCGAACGGGCCGTTCTTCGTCAACGCGAAGCTCCGCCCCTGGGCCGCGACGGGCAAGCGACGGGCGGGCGTCACCGGGCTCGGGGCAGGAGGGACGAACGCGCACGTCATCGTGGAAGAAGCGCCTCCCGCGCGCCCTTCCCCGCCGTCGACCGGACCGGAGCTCCTCGTGCTCTCCGCGAAGACGGAGGCCGCCCTCGCGCGAGCCCGGGAGAACCTCGCCGCGCACCTCGACAAGAACCCGAACGAGAACCTCGCGGACGTCGCGCACACGCTTCGCGTGGGGCGAGTGGCGTTCCCGCACCGCGCGGCGCTCGTGGCTTCGTCGACCGCGGATGCCGCCGCGGCGCTCCGGAGCTCGGACCCGAAGCGCGTGTCCTCGAACGTCGCTCGCGGGGATTCCGCGTCCGTCGTGTTCCTCTTCCCCGGCGGCGGCGCGCAATACCCCGGCATGGGCCGGGACCTCTACGATTCGGAGCCCGTCTACCGGCAGACGGTCGACGCCTGCCTGGCTCACGCGAGGAGCAAGCTCGGGCTCGATCTCCGGCCCTTGCTGTTCCCGGCGGCGGCCGACCTGGAAGCGACCGCCGCGAAGCTCCTCCGCCCGAGCGTCGCCCTCCCTTCGCTCTTCACCACGTCGTACGCGCTCGCGAAGCTCCTCGAGTCGTGGGGCATCGTGCCCGCGGCGATGATGGGCCACAGCGCGGGCGAGTACGTCGCGGCGTGCCTCGCGTCCGTGTTCTCCTTCGAGCAAGGGCTCGAGCTGGTCGCCGTCCGCGGACGCCTCTTCGAGACGCTCGCGAGCGGTTCGATGCTGAGCGCCTCGCTCCCGGAGGCCGAGCTCCGCGAGCACCTCGGCCCGGAGCTCTCGATCGCGGCCGTGAACGCTCCCGGGCTCTCCGTCGCGTCCGGACCGACTCCGGCGATCGAGGCGCTCGAGAAGAAGCTCGCCGGCCTCGAGCTGGACGCGACCCGGGTCCAGATCGACGTCGCGGCGCACTCGGCCATGCTCGAGCCGATCCTCGCGGAGTTCGAGCGCTTCGTGCGGACGCTCCGCTTCGCGCCCCCGAAGATCCCTTACGTGTCGAACCTCACCGGGAACTTCATCACGGGCGCGGAAGTCCAGGATCCCGCGTACTGGGTCCGTCACCTCCGGAACACCGTCCGCTTCGCCGACGGCATGGCGACGCTCCTCCAGGATCCGGACCGGGTCTACGTGGAGGTCGGCCCGGGGCGCGCGCTCTCGAGCCTCGCGCGGCAGCAGGGGAAGCCCGTCCGCGTCTCGACCCCGACGCTCCGCCACCGGAACGAGACGGCGTCCGACGTCGCGTTCCTGCTCGCGACGGCCGGACGGATCTGGGCGGGCGGCGTGACGCCGAGCTGGGACGCGCTCACCCGGGGAGAGAAGCGACGACGGGTCCCGCTCCCCACCTACCCGTTCGAGAGGGCCCGCTACTGGATCCCGCCCGGGAAGACGACCGGAGAGGCACGCAGGCGGCGGACGACGGGCCCCCTCGTGAAACGCGCCGATCCGTCGTCCTGGTTCTACGCCCCGACGTGGAAGGCGGCCGACGCTCCGGTTCCCGCGCCGGTCTCCCCGAAGACGCGGTGGCTCGTGCTCGCAGGAGACGAGTGGCTCGGCGAACGCATCTCGGCGCACCTCCGGGGCGAGGTGACGCTCGTCACGTCGGGGAAGCGTTTCCACCGCGTGAAGCGGGGCAGGTACACGCTCCGTCTCGGGGAAGCGTCGGACTTCACGACGCTCGTGGAGGACCTCGCCCTGTCGGACACGCTCCCCGATCGCGTGATCCACGCCGTGGCGGCGTCACCGAGGGCGCGAGCGTGGCTCTCGCTCGCGCGCCACCGGGAGCTCGCGGACTTCGATCGGCACCTCGCCGACTACTACTCGAGCCAGGTGTTCCTGGTGCAGGCCCTCGCGCGTGAGCTCGAGGCTCTCTCGTGGGTCACCGTCTCCACGGGACTCTTCTCGGTCGCCGGAGAAGGCGCTCCGTCGCCGGAGAAGGCGCTCCTCCTCGGGCCGAGCCGCGTCATCCCCCGGGAGTGGCCGAAGTTCCGTACCAAGGTCGTCGATCTCTCGCCGTTCGAGGAAGGGACGCTCGAAGAAGAACGCGCCCTGGAGGACCTCGAGCGCGAGCTCGGCGTCGAGATGGACGAGGCCGTCGTCGCCCATCGCGGCGGGGCTCGCTGGGTCGAGCGCACGGAACCGCTCCGCCTGCCGGAGACGACGCCGGGCCACCGCCCGTGGCTCCGCAACGGCGCGGTGGTGCTGATCACCGGCGGGCTCGGCGGCATCGGGCTCTCCGTCGCGCATTTCCTCGCCGAGCAGGCGAAGGCGCGGCTCGTTCTCGTCGGTCGTACGGGGCTTCCGCCGCGGGACGAATGGGCCGCGCTCCTCCGCGATCGCCCGGACGATCCGCGCTGCCCGAGGATCGAACGGGTGCGGGCGATCGAGGCTCTCGGCGCGGAGGTCGTGCTGGAGACGGCGGACGTCGCCGACCTCGACGGAATGAGCGGCGTCGTGGAGCGCGCCAATCTCCGTTTCGGACGCATCGACGGCGTCGTGCACTCCGCAGGCACCCTCGCCGATTCCCCGATGGCTCTCCGGCGCCCGGAGGACGAAAACACCGTCATCGAGACGAAGGTGCGGGGAGCGCTCGTGCTGGACGCGCTCCTTCCGAGGGATTCACTCGACTTCTTCGTCGTCTTCTCGTCGGTGAGCTCGCTGCTCGGCCTCGCCGGGCAGGTGGACTACACGGCGGCAAACGCGTTCCTGGACGCCTTCGCCCGCTCGCGAGCGGCCCGGGCCCGCGGGCGGACGGTCGCCATCGACTGGAACGCCTGGCGCGACGTCGGCATGGCGTTCGATCTCGCGCGGCGGGGCGCGGCGGCCGCCCCCAAAGGGACGCATCCGTTCCTCGAACGGCTCCTTTCCAGAGACGGGGACGTCGAACTCTTCTCGGCTGCCGTCTCGCGCGGTCGTCAGTGGGTCGTGGGCGAGCACGTCGTGCGCGGCCGGAGCGCGGTCGTCCCGGGCACCGGGTTCGTGGAGATCGCGCGCGCCGCCGTCGCGGAGGGAGACCCTCTCCGCGCCGTCGAGCTCAGGGACCTCGTGTTCCTCTCGCCGTTCGTCGTGCCGGACCACGGCGCGCGCGAGCTCAAGGTCCGGGTGGATCGGGCGAGCGGCGAGCTCACCCTCTTCAGCGACTCGGCGGACGCGCCCCACGTCTCGGGCTTCGGCGCGCCCGCGAACGTCCCGGCGCCGGCGCCCGTCGACCTCGACGCCGTCCGCGCGCGGACGACGCTGCGCGTCGAGGAGGTGAACGGCCAGCCCGTGCAGTCGTTCATGGATTTCGGGCCGCGCTGGGGGAACCTCCGCCGCATCCGGTACGGACACGGGGAAGCGCTCGTCGAGCTCTCGCTCCCGACGCAGTTTGCGTCGGACTTCGAGACGTATCCTCTGCACCCGGCCCTCCTGGACATGGCCACCGGCGCCGCCCAGGCGCTCGTCCCCGGCTTCGACGGATCGCGGGACTTCTTCGTGCCGTTCTCGTACGGCCGCGTCGTCTTCCACGCGCCGCTCGAGGCCGAGGTGATGAGTCACGTCCGGTATCGCGAGGCCGGCAGCCGGGACACGGCCGTCTTCGACGTCACCGTGACTCGACCGGACGGTACGGTGCTCGTCGAGATCTCCGGCTTCACGATGCGGCGAGTCTCCCGGAGCCTCGAGTCGGGAGCGGGCGCCTTCGCCGCCCCGACGACGAACGGCGTGAGCGACTCCCCGAAGGACGGCCCTCCGTCGCGCCGGCAGGAGACGGCGCTCGAGGCGGCCCTCCGCGAAGGCATCGCACCGGCCGAGGGCGTCCTCGCGCTCGATCGCGTGCTCTGCGCGAGCCGCCTCCCGCAGGTCGTGGTGTGCTCGGTGGACCTCGACCAGTGGCAAGAGCAGCTCGCCGCGGAAGCGCGCGCCGAGACTGAGACCGGCGGCGCGTCCCTCGAGGGTCCGCAGTTCTCCCGGCCGGCGCTCAGCAGCGCGTACGTTCCGCCCCGCAACGTGTTCGAGCGAGACATCGCCCTGGTGTGGAGGGACCTGCTCGGCGTCGCCGACGTCGGGGTGAACGACGACTTCTTCGAGCTCGGCGGACAGTCACTCATCGCGGTTCGCCTCTTCGCGCGGCTCCGGAAGCGATTCGGCGTCGAGCTCCCCATCTCCACGTTGTTCGAGGCTCCCACCATCGCGGGCTGCGCGTCACTCCTCGCGTCCACCCTCGGGGTGACGCCCGAGCCCCTCGGCGACCCGTCCGCGCCCGCCGGGAGCGGGGCCGCAGAACCGGACGAGCCGCCGCAGCCGAGGCGAACCCGTCCCGACGGAAGCCCGCTGCGGCACGTCGTGATGATCCAGAAGGGGGGCGAGAAGATCCCGTTCTTCTGCGTGCACGGCGCCGGCGGGAACGTCCTGAACTTCCGCGACATGTCCCGCCTCCTCGAGCGAGATCAGCCGTTCTACGGCCTCCAGGCGAAGGGGATCGACGGCGCAGAGGAGCCGCATCACACGGTGGAGGACATGGCGTCTGCCTACCTGGAGGAAATCCGGCTCGTACAGCCGTCCGGGCCTTACCGGATCGGCGGCTACTCGGGGGGCGGCCTGGTCGCGTTCGAGATGGCGCGCCGCCTGACCGCCGCGGGCGAGTCGGTGGACTTTCTCGCGTTCATCGACACGTTCTACCCGGGAATGAAGCTGCGGAAGCGCAGCGTGCGCGAGCGCCTGGACCTCTACCGCGACGAGGGTGCCCGCGGCTTCCTCCAGCGGACGATCGGCCATGCCGAGCACCGCATGCTCGGGGCGCGCGTCCGCTATCACGTGCTCCGCGGCGAGCCCGTCCCGTCCGACCTCCGCGACTATCACCTGACGGTGAACTTCGAGAACGCCGCGTCCCGGTACGTCCCGGAGCGATGGAACGGACGGGCCACGCTCTTCCGCGCCGAGGAGCTCTTGCCGACGTTCGAGGATCCGCCGCCGTGCTACGGCTGGAGCGAGGTCGTCCAGGGCGGCGTGGACGTCATCCGCGTACCAGGCAACCACGACACGCTGCTCCTCGGGCAGAACGCCGAGGCGATGCTCGGCGCGTTCCGCAGGGCGCTCGGGGCGGTCCAGACGGCCTCCCGGTTCCCCAGGCCCCCGCCCGCCGCGACGGACGCGCCTTCGCCGTGACACGGGTGGCGGCCCGGAAGGCGCCGCCACCCGCGCGCCGGCCTCGACTCACTTCAGCGTGGCCGGCTTGCGCCTGCAGCCGAAGGAGACGCTGACGGCAGCGCCGCTGTTCGACTTCAGCATGTCGCACGTCGTCGGGCAGACGAGGACCTGCTTGGGGTCGTTCACGTCGTCGAAGTACCAGGCGTTCGTGGCTCGGGCGCAGTCGGCCTCCGCCACGTATCCGAAGTCCTGCGACGTGCCGCCCTTGGGCGTGTAGCTCACGTTGACCTTCTCCTTGTCGAAGGTCTGCCCGGAAGGCGGCGGGGGGATCTTCCACTGACAGGGAAGGGCCGTTCCGACGCTCACCTGTCCGCGGATCGAGTTCAGCGCCGCGACGAACGCCTGGACGCCTCCGCTGACGTCGATCGTGGAGTTCGAGCCGCCTGCCTGCGCGATGGGATCGAGGACGCTCGCGTTCGAGCCGGGGAGGCCGAGCACGTACGTCTTCACGCCCTGCGCGAGGCCGTCCGCGACGATCTTCGAGAGCACGCCGGTGTCGCCCGAACAGAGCGTCGGGTTGCCGTCCGTCACGAGGATGGCGACGCACTGCTCGCCCGTCTGTTGCTGCCACTGCTCGCAGTGAGTGATCATGCCGATGAGGCCGCACTCGGTGGGCGTCAGGTTCAGCGGGTTCGGCTGGTTGCCGCTCATCGCGTTCCCGATGGGCCCCAGGTTCTGCGGCACGGGAGCGATCTCCACGACGGGCGCCCCGCAGTTCGCTCCGCTGCCGCTCCCGTCTCCGCAGGTGAAGCCGTTGTCCGGCGCCGTCGGGAAGAACGCGAGTCCCACGTCCATGTTCTGGGACAGCGGATCGGTGAGGAAGCTGTTGATCGCGTTGGTGCTGTTCCCCCAGGACTGCGCGCTCCCTTCCGGGAAGCCGGTGATCATGCTGCCCGAGCGATCCAGCATGATGTAGATGGCGACGGGCGCGTACTGGATGATCTCTTCCGGCTTCTGCGTGACGCCGCAGTTGCCGTTCGTGCCGGCGTCGGGATCGTCGCGCCCCGCGAGTCCGCCGAAGCCCGTCGATCCTCCGGGATCGAGCAGGAGGCCGCCCGTCCCGTTCTGCCCGGCCCCGCCGGTTCCGCTGCCCGGTCCGCCGCCTCCGCTCTGAGCACCGAACGTGTCGTCGGGGTTACTCCCCGCGGAACAGCCGGCGACCCCGAGGGACAGCGAGACGAAACCGAAAGCTAGGAGTGTGCTCACGCGCATCCGACAAGCCTGACTTTCTCCAACCGCTCGTCAACCAAGCGGCCGCGCGCTCCGGGCGTCAATAGACCCACAAATTACCCATCATTTCAATGTGTTATGCGGCATCCAACAAAAACGAATACACGGGCCGGCTGGCCGACTCAGGAGCTCGCCGGCTGACGCCGTCGGCGGCGGATCGCCCGCGGGCGAACGCACGGCCTGCGCTTCGGCGCACGCATTTCGGGCTCGCCGCGCCGGCCCCGCGAAAGAGCGCCGAGAAAAACCGCGGGACCGGGTGCGGCACTCGAGTTGCACGTCCAGAGCGCGACGCGCGTGGCCCGCGCAACTTTCACGCGAAAAGGAAGGACGATCGACATGCAGCACGGCTTCGGACCGCATTCGGTGATCACCTCGGGCGAGGTGACCGGGACTCTCGTCACGCTCGCTCTAGCAGTCGTCGCGTTCGTCTGGATGGCGTACAAGACCCGAAAGGTCTGACGGCGCTCCGCCGGCTGCGGGGGAGGCTCGACGACGCGCAGAAAGCATGGCCCGCACCTCGGACGCCTCGAACGAAAGTGAACATCCCGCCACGGTCCTCGTCGTCGACGACGTCGAGGCGAACCGGGCGCTCGCGCAGGCGGCCCTCGAGGACGAGGGCTACCGGGTCGTCCTCGCGACCGGCGGCGCGGAGGGAATCGAAGCGTTCGAGCGCGAGCGGCCGGAATGCGTTCTCCTGGACGTGCGAATGCCCGAAGTCGACGGTTTCACCGTCAGCCAGCGAATCCGAGCGCTCCCGGGCGGGCCGGAGACACCCATCGTGTTCCTCACCGCGCAGCGCGACGTGGACACGTTCGATCGCGCGCTGCGCGCGGGCGCCGACGACTTCCTCACGAAGCCCGTCCGCCCGACGGAGCTCGTCGTCCGCGTCGAATCGGCCATCAAGATGAAGCGGATGCGCGCGGAGCTCCGCGAGCACTACGACCTCCTGAAGCGGCAACGCGACGACCTCCTCCGTCTCCAGCTCCAGAAGGAGCGGCTCATGTCGTTCGTCGTTCACGACCTCAAGAACCCGGTGAACGGAATGGATCTCCACGCGCAGCTCCTCCTCCGGGACAAGTCCCTCGGCGAATCGGCGAGGGCGTCCGCGCTCCAGATCAGGAGCGAGGCTCGCCAGCTCTCGCGGCTCATCCTGAACCTGCTCGACCTCTCGAAGGGAGACGAGGGCAAGCTCGTCGCCAAGCGAACGACGGTGGACCCGTGCGCGCTCGTCACGGCCGTCGCCGCCGATCTCGAGCTCTCCGCGACGGCGCGTCGCGTTCGCATCGAGACGCGCTGCAAGGCGAAGCCGTGCTCCGTCGATCCCGACTTGCTGCAGCGCACGCTGGCGAACCTGACGGAGAACGCCATTCGCCATGCGCCGGCATCCAGCGTCGTCACGGTCGGCGCGACCTCGACCGACGCGGGCATCGACTTCACGATCGCCGACCAGGGCACGGGCGTTCCCGAGGCGATGCGGGAGCGCATCTTCGACCCCTTCGTCCAGATCGAGCGAGTGGACGGGCGGGATTCGCGCACGGGGCGCGGGCTCGGCCTCGCGTTCTGCCGGCTCGCCGTGGAAGCGCATGGCGGTCGCATCTGGGTCGAGGACGGCAAGCCCGGCGCCGTGTTCCGCGTGAGGCTCCCGCATGCCGAGTGACCCGCCCGCGGACGACTGGTTCCGGCAGGTGCTCGACACCGCGCCGGACGCCATGATCGTCGTCGGTCCCGATCAGCTCATCCGGTATGCGAACGCGCAGGCCGAGCGCCTGTTCGGGTACCCCCGCGGGGATCTGCTCGGAAGCAGCGTGGACCGGTTGATCCCGGAGCGGCTCCGCGCCGGCCACGTCGGGCACGTCGGGCGCTTCTTCGCGAACCCGACGCTGCGCCCGATGGGTTCCGGGATCGAGCTCCACGGCCGGCACGCGAGCGGCGCGGACATCGCCATCGAGGTGAGTCTGTCCCCGGTGAAGACGGCGGAAGGGCCGCTCGTCTCCGCCGCCATCCGGGACATCTCCGAGCGCCGCAGGGCCGACGCCGCCGTGAAGCTCTCCGCCGATCGCCTCGCGAGCGCCGTGGAGACGATCCAGGACGCCCTGGCGCTCTTCGACGCAGATTGCCGTCTCGTGCTCGCGAACAGCATGTACCGCCGGTTGCTCGACGGCACCGAGCCGATCGTGGGAAAGACGTACTCGGAGCTCCTCGAGCTCTGGATGCGTTCGCTCGCGTTCGCGTCGGAGGCGGACCGCGCGAAGTTCCGGGAGGACCGGCTCCGACCGGTCTCGGACACGGGAAGCTCCTTCGAGGTGAAGACGATCTCGGGCCGTACCCTCCGCGCGAACAGTCGACGAACGGCGGAAGGCGGCACGGTGCAGATCTTCTGGGATCTCACCGAAGACGTCCGCTTGACCGAAGAGGTGTCGGCGGCCCGGGCGGTCGCCGAGGCCGCCAGCGCCGCGAAGAGCGAGTTCCTCTCCTCCATGAGCCACGAGCTCCGCACGCCGCTGAACGCCATCCTCGGCTTCGCGCAGCTCCTCCGGCGCGACCGCAAGGAGCCGCTCTCCGAGCGTCACAAGGACCGAGTCGACGAGATCCTGAAGGGCGGCGAGCATCTGCTCCGCCTCATCGACGACATCCTGGACCTGTCGCGGATCGAGGCGGGCGCCATCTCCCTGTCGATCGAACCGGTCAGCGTGGAGGACGTCGTTCGAGAAGCCGTTCACTCGCTCGAGTCGATGGCGTCTCGTGCCGGGCTCGTCCTCCAGACGGACGTGGCCACCGGCGTTCCCCTCGTCGCCGCGGACCGGACACGGCTCTCGCAAATCCTCATGAACTACGGCTCGAACGCCATCAAGTACAACCGCCCCGGGGGGAGCGTGACGTTCCGTGTTTCCCCGACCCAGGGCGCGCTCGTCCGGCTCTCCGTCTCCGACACGGGCGTCGGCATCGCCGCGGACAAGCAGGACAAGCTCTTCCAGCCGTTTCAGCGCGCAGGCCAGGAGGCGAGCGCCATCGAAGGGACGGGCATCGGGCTCGTGATCACGAAGCGGCTCGCCGAGGCGATGCAGGGCCGGGTCGGCTTCACGAGCACGGCAGGCTCCGGTTCCGAGTTCTGGGTGGACGTGCCGGTGCATCACGAACCGGTCGAACAGGGCGGCCGGAGGGCCGTCCCCGAGCCCGCCCTCCGTTCGTTCGAGGGCGTCTCGCGCCGAGTCCTCTACGTGGAGGACAACCCGGCGAACATGGCGTTCATGCGGGACCTCCTCGGCGGGTTCGACGGCATCGAGCTCGTCACGGCGCCGACGGCCGAGATGGGCATCGAGCTCGCCCGGACGAGGCCGCCGGATGCCATCATCCTCGACGTGAACCTCCCCGGGATGAGCGGCCTCGAAGCCCTCACCGTGCTGCAACGTCTCCCGGAGACGAAATCCATCCCGGTGATCGCCCTCACGGCGGCCGCGTCCGAGCGGGACAAGCACCGCGGACTCGAGGCCGGGTTCTTCCGGTACCTCACCAAACCCGTCAAGGTCGACGAGCTCGAAACCGCGCTCGAGACGGTATTCGGCGATCGCTGAGCGTCAGCTCGCGACGACGCTGGCCCGCGCGAGGAGTCGCGCCTTCAACACGTCGCTGAGCTCGCCGAAGAGGCTGTGCTTCTCGGCCTCGCTCACCTCGGCGTCCGCCCACTCGTAGAGGACCTGATCCTCGTGTCGCGCGTGAGCGCGAAGCTCGTCGATGAACGCTCGCGCCGCGGGCAAGCGGATCAGGTGGAGATCCACCTGCGTCCCGAGCTCCGTGAGCCGGGAGCGGATGTGACGATGCTCCTCCAGGATGGAGCGCGCCGCGCGCTCGTTCGCGCGGAGCAGCCTTGGAACGAGGTGCTTCTCCTCGGCGTCCAGGTGAGCCAGGAGCTGAGCGTCGAATACGGACCAGAGCGCCCCCACGCGCGCACGGTCGTCCGCCTCGAACGCGAGCAGAAGCTGTCGCAGCAATTCCTCGATTTCCTGGTGATCCTGGCCAAACCTGGCGCGGATCGTCGCCGAAGCGGGTCCGCCACTGATTGTCATGCGAAACCCATCTAGCAAGGCGCATGCCTTCGCGAAATGGCTCGTTTCGCCCGCGCCTCCGCGGGAACGGCGCAAGAAATGCGCGGGCGGCGCAGCGTCGTCCGAGACGCCGGCTCAGGGTGAAACGAGAGGCAGAACGCGCCGCTCGCCCCGCACCGGGCGGCGCACGGGCGCCCCGTCCGCGGGGCGCGTGAGGGCGTCCTCCCGAACGTGGAGACCGAGGAGCGCACGCTTCGTCTCGTTCAGGAAGACGTCGAGCTTCGTCGTCTCCTCGCCGGAGAAGAGGTTCCCGAGGACGCGACGGAACCGAGACGGATGCGCCCGGAAGAGGGCCCCGTAGAACGCGAGGATCGTGCGGTACTTGAACGCCGTGAGCGTCCGCGCCGAGACCCGTTCGGAGTAGTTGTTCTTCTCCGTGACGAAGCGGTCGTGCACGTGGACCGGCGTCATCAGGAACTCGTCGTCGAGACGCGCCCGACCCGTCGAGAACAGGTACGTCGCGAGCTCCGTCGACGGGATGGGGAAGAACACGGCGCAGGAGACGTCGGAGAGCCCGAGCCTCCCGAGCGTCCGCGCGAGGCTCACGGTCTCCTCCAGGTCGCCTTCCGTGTCGTGAGGGAATCCGATGACCAGGAAGGCCCCGAGATTCAACCCGCGCTTCACGGCGATCTCGGACGCGCGGAGCAGCGTATCCATCTTCATGCGCTTCTTGATGAGATCGCGAGTCCGCTCCGAGCCGCTCTCCGGCGCGAAGTAGAGCGCGCGGCAGCCGGATCGGTACAGGAGGTCCACGACCTCCTCGTCCACCACCTCGCACCGGGTGCCGGCCGCGAGCTGCCAGCGAACACGGAGATCCCGCCGGAGGAGCTCGTGAGAGAACCGGACGATCCAGTCGCGCTTGATGATGCTGGTGAGATCCTGGAACGGAAACGCGTTCGCGCCGTAGCGGCGCGCCAGGAACTCGATCTCGTCCACGACGTCGGCGGGATCCCGCGCGTACCAGCGCGTCGTCCACATGTTGGGGCTCGAGCAGTAGGTGCACTGGTACGGACAGCCTCGCGTCGCGAGGATCGGGATGGTGCGCCCGTAACGGTTGCCGGTGACGTACCCGTGCCGATCGTACGCGGCGAGGTCGAACAGGTCCCATGCCGGCCAGGGCAATCGGTCCACGTCGCGGACGCGGGCGGCGCGCGGGTTCCGTACGAGCTCCCCCGCGGGCGTACGCCAGACGATGCCCGGAACCGCGGCGCGGTCGAAGCCGGGGTCCTTCCCGAGTCGCGCGAGGAGGTCGACCGTCACCTGCTCCCCTTCCCCGAGCACGACGAAGTCGATCGGCGCCTCTCTCATCGAGTGCTCGGGTAACGCGGTGAAGTGCTCGCCGCCGCAGACGATCGTGACGCCCGGGCGCGCCCTCCGGATCGCGTGCAGGAGGCTCCTCACGAGGGGCCAGCCGAAGCTCCAGAGACTTCCGACGCCCACGACGTCCGCGTCGGGCCGGATCCGGCGGACGAGCTCCGTCTCCGAGAGACCCAGTCGGACGAGCCCGCGTTCGGGGCGTTTTTCCCCGGGGGACTCCCCGATGGCGTCGATCGCCCGCACGTCGTGACCCGCTTCGCGGACCGCGGCCGCGACGTACGCGAGACCGAGGGGCGGCGCCGGGCGCAGCGCCGTGAGCGCGCTCGGGTTCACGTACATCGGGGGGTTCACGAGGTCGACGCGCACTCGTTTCGAGTCTACCTCGGTCCGCGCGCGCGCTCGGTGCACCTGCCAATCCCTGCATTTTTTGGCAGGCTTCGGGCATGGCGTCCCCCGAAACCCGACTCGAGCACGACACCTTCGGCGACGTGGAGGTGCCGAACGAGCGCCTCTACGGCGCCCAGACGGAGAGGAGCCTCTCGCATTTCGCCATCGGAGACGGGGCGATGCCCTGGCCCCTCGTCCAGGCCCTCGTTCGCATCAAACGCGCCGCCGCGCGAGTGAACGCGGATCTCGGCGTCCTCGACCGGTCGATCGCGACGGCGATCGAAACCGCCGCGGGCGAGGTGCTCCGGGGCGACCATCCGCGCGAGTTTCCGCTCTCCGTCTATCAGACCGGGAGCGGGACGCAGACCAACATGAACGTGAACGAGGTCCTCGCGAACCGCGCGAGCGAGCTCCTCGGCGGACCGCGAGGCAAGGAACGTCTCGTGCACCCGAACGACCACGTGAACCTCGGTCAATCGTCGAACGACGTGTTCCCGGCCGCCATGGCGATCGCGGGAACGGAGTCCGTGGTCCGGCACGTCCTCCCCCGCGTCCGCGCCCTCCGGGACACCCTGGACCAAAAAGCGCAGGCGTTCCGCGGCATCGTGAAGATCGGAAGAACGCACCTCCAGGACGCGACGCCCCTTCGCCTCGGTCACGAGATCTCGGCGTGGGTCTCTCAGCTCGACCACGCCACCCGGCACCTCGAAGCCTCGCTGCCGCACCTCGCGGAGCTCGCGCTGGGCGGCACGGCCGTCGGGACCGGCCTCGGGGCGCACCGGGAGTTCGGCAAGCGGATCGCCGCCGAGCTCGCGAGGGACACGGGGCTCGACCTCGTCTCGGCGCCGAACAAGTTCGAGGCGCTCTCGGCGCACGACGCGATGGTGTTCGCCCACGGCGCGATGAAGACGCTGGCCGTCGCCCTGAACAAGATCGCGAACGACGTGCGGCTCCTCTCCTCGGGCCCGCGCGCCGGCCTGGGCGAGCTCCGGATCCCCGAGAACGAACCGGGGAGCTCCATCATGCCCGGCAAGGTGAACCCGACGCAGTGCGAGGCGATGACCATGGTCGTCGCGCGCGTGCTCGGCAACGACGTCGTCGTCAACGTGGCGGGGGCCGCCGGTCACCTCCAGCTCAACGTCATGAAGCCGGTCATCGCGTCGTCGTTCCTCGAGAGCGCGCGTCTCCTCGGGGACGTGTGCGCGAGCTTCGATCGGCACTGCGCCGCGGGTCTCGAGCCGAACGAAGCACGCATCGCGGAGAACGTCGCGCGCTCGCTCATGCTCGTGACGGCGCTCTCGCCCCACGTCGGCTACGACCGTGCCGCGGCCGTCGCGCGGAGGGCACACGCCGACGGCACGACGCTCCGCGAGGCCGCATTGCGCCTCGGCGTCGCGACCGAGGCGGAGTTCGACGCCTGGGTCCTCCCGGAGAAGATGGCCGGCGATCCCTGACGCGCTCGACACGAGGGATTCGCCCGCTGCCTCGAAGCGGACGACAATCTCTTCCCGAGGCGGCACGATCCCCTCTAGGCTCCGGCTCTCCATGCCGGCCCCTTGGATCGTCGTCGGAGCGGGCTCGAGCGGCGCAGTCGTCGCTCGGCGTCTGACGGAGCGTCCGGACCGGGAAGTCCTCCTCGTCGAGGCCGGGCCCGACTACCTGCCTGCGGATCTCCCCTCGGACCTGGCGGACGGGACCCGGAACTCGATGCACGCCCACGACTGGGGCTACCGGCACAAGCCGAGCCGCGAGGCGATGCTCTCGCCGCTCCCGCGCGGCCGGGTCGTGGGCGGCTCGTCGGCCGTGAACACGTGCATCGCGCTCCGTGGCCAACCCGAGGACTACGACGAGTGGGCCGCGCTCGGACTCGACGAATGGACGTTCGAGCGCTGTCTGCCCGCGTTCAAGCGGCTCGAGCGGGACCTCGACTTCTCCGACGACTTTCACGGCACGGACGGCCCGCTCCCCGTCCGTCGCCACCGCCCCGAAGAGCTCGTGCCGTTCCAGAGAGCCTTCATCGACGCCTGCGCCGAGCTCGGCCTCCCGAAGTGCGCCGACAGCAACGCGCCGCACGCGGTCGGGTACGGACCCCACGCCATGAACAAGCTCGGCGGACGCCGGATCAGCGTGGCCGAGGCGTACCTTTCGCGCGAGGTGCGCGCTCGGCCGAACCTCGCCATCCGCGCGAACACTCTCGTCCGTCGAGTGCTCTTCTCGAACCGGCGCGTGACCGGAATCGAACTCTCGGGCCCTCGAGGCGTGGAGCGCCTCGATGCGAGCCGGGTGGTGCTTTCCGCCGGCGCGCTGAATACTCCCGGGATCCTGCTCCGCTCCGGCGTCGGCCCCGACGCGGACGTCCGTCGTCTCGCCGTCGAGCCCGTGCTCGATGCCCCGGCGGTCGGGCGGCGCCTGCTCGACCACCCGGGCACGGGCATCTTCGTCCTCGCGAAACGAGGAGTCTCGGTCGATCGAACCGCGCCCATCATCCAGACGGGTCTCCGCCAGGCCTCCGGACTGGTCGAGAACCCCGCCGACGTACTGATCCAGGCGATTTCGTTCACGATGATCTTTCAGCGCCTCCCGCTCTTCGCGCTGGTCGCACAGGTGGGAAAGCCGTACGGCCATGGAAGCATCCGGTACGAGAGCGCCGCCCCCGACGCGAAGCCCGTCATCGACAATCGCTTCTTCGAGGACGCGACCGATCGACGTGTCGCGTGCGGCGCTCTCGCGCGATGCCGGGAGCTGCTCGAGACCCGCGCGCTGTCCTCCATGGGAACGCCCGTGCTCCCCTGGAGGATGCTCCTGAAGAACGACGCGCTCCTCGACCGCGCCGTTCGCGTGCTCTGCGACTCGGGGTATCACCCGTGCGGCACGGTCCCGATGGGTCGCTCTCCCGGCGTCGACGCGGCCGTCGACGGCCGTGGACGTGTCTTCGGACTCGACGGGCTGTTCGTCGCCGACGCGAGCCTCTTCCCGACGATCCCCTCCAGCAACATCCACCTCCCGACCCTCATGACCGCGGAGCGGATGGCCGAATGGCTCCGGGACGAGATCTGAACTGAGGGGAGCGTCCCGCACCGGCGCCACGTGTCAGTTCGCCACAGCCGTGGCAAATTTGTACATCGCGGGGACGCCACTCCGGCGATCCGGTCCCGGTGTCAGCCACAATCGTCAGTGATTCCAGCCAATTGGCTGGAGTCATCGGATCCGCCGGGCAATCCGGTCAGTTGGTGCGCGCCGTGCTCTGGTGGATACAGGGCCCGAAGGGAAAGCGGCCCCACGCTCGGGGCGGGATAGTCCTTTTCATGAACCTCTCGCGAGAACGCCTGGAGACCCTGGACCGCGTCCGTCGGGCGGATCGGCTGAGCACGCTCGAGCACGTCGCCGCCCACGTCGCCCACCAGCTCGGGACCCCGCTCAACGTGCTCGAGGGTCGCGCGAGTCTGCTGGCGACCACCGGCGCCTCCACCGAGGAGATCCAGCGAAACGCTCGCATCATCGCCGAGCAATCCGCGCGGATGGTCACCATCCTCCGAGACCTCGTCGCGTTCTGTCGGCGCGGTCCGAATCGCCTCGGGCTCGTGGACCTCGTCGATCTGGCGCGCGCGTCGATGGAGGTCGTGGAGCCAGTGGCAGCCGGACGTCCCGTGTCCATCGTGCTGGACGCACCGGAGGCGGGTCTGCACGCTCGCGGCAACCCGGATGCGCTCCTCGTCGCACTGACGCATCTGCTCGAGAACGCGGTGCGGTTCGCATCGCGTGGGGGTACGGTCACCGTTCGCGTCGCGAGAGACGACGACGGCGAGACCGGCCGTTTCGCCGTCATCGACATCGAAGACGACGGTCCCGGCATCGACACGACGGTGCTGCCGCGCCTGTTTCAACCGTTCACGACGGTCCACGGCCAGAAGGACGCCGGCGGCGTCGGCCTGTTCGTCGCCCAGTCCATAGCTCGCGCCCATGGCGGTTCGGTCCAGGGCGAGAATCGAAGCGCGCAGGGAGCCCGGTTCTCGCTGCGGCTCCCGGAGGAGAGACACGATGCCGAATGAAATCCTGTTCATAGACGACGAACCCGAGATGCGCGATCTGGTGAAGGAAACGCTGGGCGCGAGGGGGTTTTCGGTGAGCGTGGCGGCGTCCGCGAACGAGGGGCTCGCCCGACTCGCGGAGTCGAACCCCGACGTCATCGTGACGGACGTGAACCTGGAAGGATCGAGCGGGCTCGACTTCTGCAAACAGGTGAACGTCTCTCGACCGGACGTGCCGGTCATCGTCGTGACGGCTTTCGGCAGCATGGAAATGGCGGTCGGAGCCATCCGGGCGGGCGCGTACGACTTCATCACCAAGCCGCTGGACATGGAGCAGCTGGTGCTCACGCTCGGACGAGCGACGCAGCTCCGCCGGCTTCGGGACGAGGTGAAGCGCCTCCGCGAGCAGGTCGCGACGCCGCGCGGTGGCGGCAGCATCCTGGGCGAGAGCCCGGCGATGCAGAAGGTCTACGAGCTCGTGGAACGCGTCGCGGACAGCGAGGCGACCGTGCTCGTCACCGGCGAGAGCGGGACCGGCAAGGAGCTCGTGGCCCGGGCGCTCCACGAGAAGAGCCGGCGCGCGAACGGACCGTTCGTGGCGCTGAACTGCGCGGCGCTCCCGGAGACGATCCTCGAGAGCGAGCTCTTCGGACACGTCCGCGGGGCGTTCACGGACGCGCGGAACTCCAAACCGGGACTCCTCGTGAGCGCGAGCGGCGGCACGCTTCTTCTGGACGAGATCGGGGAAATGACGCCGTCGACGCAGGTGAAGCTCCTCCGCGCGCTCCAGGAGCGCACGGTTCGTCCGGTGGGTGGAGAGCAGGAGGTGCCGTTCGACGTGCGCGTCATCGCCGCGACGAACCGGGACCTGGAGCAGGAGGTCGTGGCACACCGCTTCCGCGAGGACCTCTACTACCGGATCAACGTCGTCCACGTGCACGTCCCGCCGCTCCGGGCGCGCGGGAACGACGTCCTTCTCATCGCCCAGGCTTTCCTGCGGCGGTTCGCGGAGCAGTCGGGAAAGGCCGTGCGCGGGTTCTCGAGCCAGGCCGCCGATCGCCTGCTCGCCTACGACTTCCCCGGCAATGTCCGGGAGCTCCAGAACTGCGTCGAACGGGCGGTCGCGCTGACGCAGTTCGATCAGATCACCGTGGAAGACCTGCCGGAAAAGGTGCGCGAGCACCGAACGGTCCCGACTTCCCCGACGCCGGACTCGCCGGACGAGCTGCTTTCGCTCGACGAGCTCGAGCGGCGATACGTCCTCCGGGTGCTCCGCGCGGTCAGCGGCAACAAGACGCTCGCGGCGCAGGTACTCGGGCTGGACCGGAGGACGCTCTACCGGCGGCTGGAACGATATGGCGAGCTCCGCCCCACGCGCGGCGTCGGTCTCGACGGACCCGAAACGCACACGGACGCTTGAGTCCGGAAGATGGACCGCGCCGTCACCCGCAAGAGGACCCGCACGCGGTGGATCGCCGTCGCCGACGACGACGACGCCATGCGCACCCTCCTGGTCGCGTCCATCGCGTCGCTGGGTGTCGAGGTCCGCGGAGTGAAGGACGGCAGCGAGCTCGTGGAGGTGGTCTGCCGCTCGGACGCGACCCCGTCGCTCGTCGTCACGGACCTCCAGATGCCGAACCTGAGCGGCATGTCGGCGATCCGTCGGATCCGCAAGGCGGGGGTCGAGGTGCCGATCGTCCTCGTCACGGCGTTCGGGAGCGATTCGCTTCACGCCGATGCCCGTCGCGTCGGCGCGACCGCGGTGCTGGACAAGCCGTTTCCGGTGGCGACGCTGCAGGGTCTCGTGCGAGAGCTCCTCGCGATCCCGGACGTGGCGGCCGCGGAGGAGGAACGGGAGGTCGGATGAGCACGGAGAAGCGGCCGCCGCGCGTGCTGCTGGTCGACGATTCCGACGATACGCGAGAGCTCTACCGGGAGATCCTCTCCGACCGATACGACATCGTCGAGGCAGAGGACGGGCGGCAGGCGCTCGCCGAAGCGCGCGAACGGACGCCGGACGTCATCGTGATGGATCTGTCCTTGCCGGACATGCGCGGCGAGGACGCGATCGCCGAGCTGAGGCGACCGGACGTCCCGAGGATCCCGGTCGTCGTCCTCTCCGGACACCCCGAACCACGGGAAAATCGCGCTGGCTGGGACGCCTACCTGGTGAAGCCGTGCCTGCCGAATGCCCTCGCCGACTGCCTCGACCGGCTGCTCGACGCCCGGGCGAGCGCGACCTGAGCCCGGACGGGCCGCGAATCCTTTCTGGGCGGCCGAGATTCGCGACTCCGACGAGGACTCACTCTCGCCGCCAGGATATTAACCTCGTCGCTCGGGCGAAGGCCGCGGAGTAACCGCGGCGCTCCCCGCTCCGAAGAGATCACCCGTGCCGGATTCCGGATCGCGCGAACGCCCGACGTACTCGGTCAAGCTCCTGAAGGCTTTTCTCGAGCTCCTCACGGACGAGTACGACGACATTCCCGGGTTCTCGCCCGAGGCCGTGGAGAGCCTCGGGGAGCGCGTGCTTATCGACGTTTCGCATCAGGCGCTCGCCGTCGCCGTCGAAGCGACGAAAGACCCCGACCTCGGACTGAAGGCCGCGCGGAGGGTCGTCCTCGGCGACGTCGGCGCATTCTACTACGTCGTTTCTTCGTCCCCGACGGTGCGCGAGGCCATCGGGCACGCGTCGCGCTACACGCGTCTCATCAACGACGTGCTGGACGTTCGCCTCGAAATGTCGGGCGACCAGGCCGTCGTGCGGATGGACAACGCTCTCGTGCTCCCGCGCGCCGCGGTCGACTTCGAGGTCGCGGCGTTCTTCAGGAATCACGTCCGCGAATGGTTCGGCTCCCAGACGGCGGGGGTCACCGTCTGGTTCGCCCATCAGGCGCCCGCGGATCTGTCCGAGTACGAGCGGACGTTCGGCCCGGCGGCGGTTCGCTTCTCGATGCCGTTCGTCGCGTTCACGTTCGACCGGTCGCTCCTCGAGGTCCGGTTGAAGGGAGCCGATCCGCATCTGCACGCGCTCCTCGTTCCAGTGGCCGAGCGATCGCTGGGCAAGCTCGCCGAGGTCCAGAGCGTGACGGGAGACGTCCGCCGGCTCGTCCGGGAACGCCTCGCGAAGGGCGCGCCGGAGATCGCGGACGTCGCGGCCGATCTCGCGATGAGCATGCGCACGCTGTCCCGGCGACTCGAAGCGGAGGGGACCACGTTCCGGGACGTGGTCGACGACGTGCGGAGAGAGCTCGCCATCACGTACGTCGGCGGCCAGAACCTCGGCTTCTCCGAGGTGGCCGATCGTCTCGGGTTTTCTCACGTGGCCGCGTTTCACCGCGCCTTCCGGCGGTGGACGGGCCAGACGCCGCTGAACTACCGCCGCCACCTGGGGCGCTGACGGCGACGTGGATCCGGCGCGAGGCCCGGTCGAGCTCCGGCGGCGCCGGGACCGCGGGTGCTCCCGCGACGATTCACCGTTTCGGCGGCCACGGGAGAATCGCGTTCGTCCTCCGCGCGTGCTCGGCGAACGCCGGTCGGCGAGCGAGCATCCGCGCGTCCATCATGGGCACGCTGACGAACACGAAGAGGAGCGTGATCGCGACGGCTCCCGCGACGGACCACGCCGGAGCTCCCGCGCCGAGGCCGAGCAGCCACACGCCCCACCAGAACGCGATTTCACCGAAGTAGTTCGGATGGCGAGAGTTCTTCCAGAGGCCCGAAGACAGGATCGCGCCGGGTTCCCGTGGCGACGTGACGAAGCGCCGGAGCTCGGCGTCCGCCCGCGCCTCCACCCACGTCGCGAAGAACGCGACGGCCGCGCCCGCGAAGTCGAGGACCGACGGAGCGACGGACGAGGTGCCGACCCAGAACAGCGGAACCGATCCGAGGAACACGAGCACCGTCGGAAACAGGTGGATCCCGAGGAAGCTCACTCCCCAGTAGAGCCGGCCGTGCTTCTGCCGGAGGTCGACGTAGCGAAAGTCCTCGTGCCCGAAGCCTTCCCAGCGCCGGAGACAGTTCACGGTGAGGCGCACGGCCCACGCGGAGACCACCGCACTCCCGAGCCAGAGGCGGGGTGCGCCGACGGGAATGGCTCCGGTGGACGTGAAGTAGGCCAGGAGGAACGGCGGCGCGACGCTCCAGTACGGGTCGTAGAGGCTCGAGTTGTCGAACGCCC
This sequence comes from Polyangiaceae bacterium, assembly GCA_035545855.1. Taxonomy (GTDB): domain Bacteria; phylum Myxococcota_A; class Polyangia; order Polyangiales; family Polyangiaceae; genus DASZVB01. The sequence goes on along the minus strand of DASZXK010000034.1, from coordinate 73,458 downwards.
GGCTCCACCCGAACACGACGACCGTCGCGAGCGCATCCGCGGCGGCGGCGACCCAGAGCGGATGACGGCCGGAGAGCGGCAGCGCCCCGAAGACGGCGACCGCGAGCGCCGTGGCGTAGCAGCAGGCCAACACGGCGAAGGCGCGCGTTCGACTCGCTCCGGAAGCCGCAGCCATCTCAGATGCCGAGGGTCGTCATGTCGAGGGGCCAGTTCGATGCGGTCGTGCCGCCGTCCACCTCGTAGACCTTGCCCGTGACCCACTCGCCGGCCGAGGAGCACAGGTAGAGCGCGAGCGCCGCGACGTCCTCCGGCGTGCCGATCCGACCGAGCGGCGTGAGGCTCTCCATCTTGCTCCGGAGGTCTCCCATGGAGATGAACGGCGTCAGAGCGGACGTCTCCACGGCGCCGACGGCGAGCGCATTCACGCGGACCTTCGGCGCGAGCTCGTGCGCCATCATTCGGGTCATGTGGTTCAGAGCCGCCTTGCACGTCCCGTAGACGACGAACGGCTTCTCCACGAGGTGAGACAGCGCCGACGAGATGTTCAGAATGACCCCTCCCCCGGACTCCACCATCGCCGGGAGCACGGCCTGCGAGAGCTGGAACGCGGACAGGACGTTGAAGCGGAATGCCTCCTCGAACGACGTGCGCGTGGTCTTCGCGATCGAGCTCGGGGGCCAGCCTCCGGCGTTGTTGACCAGCACGTCGACCCGGCCGAAGGCCTCGAGCGCTTTCGCACCGAGTGACTCGACCTCTCGTTCTTCCGACACGTCGGCGCGGAGCGCGACCGCGCGCCGCCCGAGCGCCTCGATGCCTCGAGCGGTGGCTTCCACCTCCGAAGGAGTACGCGCCGCGCACACCACGTTCGCCCCCGCCTCGGCGAAAGCGAGCGCGATGCCGCGGCCGATGCCTCGCCCCGCGCCCGTCACGAGGGCGACGCGGTCGTCCAGACGAAACCGATCGAGGATCATCCTCGCGAGTTACACCAACCGAACGGCGCGTGTCACGGGACGTGGAAAACCCGGGCGCTCGCCCACTCTCGGGAGCGAGCACACGCGAGCGCCGGCACTGAAAACGAACCACCCCACGCGAAGCGAGCGGACGACTGAGGCCGTGAGCGGCCGAAAATCACGGGGCAATCGATGCGCGGCCGGGGACTCGGGTGTAGCCTCGCGGAAATGGGGAATCTCCACTCCGGGTCCGCTCGCGGCGCCGCTCTCTCCCTCCTCGGCGCGGCCCTCGTCTCGGCTCTGCCCTTCGCCTGCTCGTCGTCCAGCGGCGACACGAGCGGCTCGCCGTCCCCCGACGGGGGAACCGGCGACGTGTCCGGAAGCGGCGGAGCCGCCGGCTCGGGCGCCGGGGGCGAAAACACCGCGGGCAGCTCCGCATCGGGAGGCGGGGGCTCCTCGGGCGCGGGAGGCACCGCCGGAACCAGCGGCGGAGGAGCGGGCGGGGCATGCGTTCCCGTGTGTGCGGGTCACGCCTGCGGGGACGACGGCTGCCAGGGCTCCTGCGGAACGTGTCCCACGGGCACGGCGTGTGACGGCACGGGACGGTGCGTCCCCGCGTCGTGCCCGGCGGGCTGCACGGCGGATTGCCTCCAGGGCTGCTTCGATCTCGGGGACTGCGCGACGACAAACGGCGCGACCCTCGAGCTGACCGCGAACGTCTACACGCTCGGCGTCGTGGAGACACCGGGCGGCGCCGGCGGCCCTGCCGAGCTCTACTACCGCGTGAAGGGCAGCGCGACGTGGTCACGCGGAACGGATCTCGCGTCCCTGCCGGACGGACGCTGGGCGAGCTCCGCGTTCTCGCTCCCGCCCGCGACCGAGATCGAGGTCATGGTCCGCGACGCGAGCGGCAAGGCGTGCGGATCTGCGACCACCCAGGTGGCCACTCCGTCGAGCGCGGCCGCCGAGGAATTCTGGGTGCAAGCGGGTGCGACGGGAGGCGACGGGACGAGCGAGAAGCCGTTCGGAACGATCTCGGAAGCCGTCGCTGCCGCGACCCCCTCCGCCGGCACGGACGTCCACGTGAAGGCGGGCGTCTACCGCGAGGAGGTCGTGATCCAGAAGAGCGGGACCAGCGGCCACTACCTCCGGATCCTCGGCGAACCCGGCGCGATCTTGGACGGGTCTTCCGCGTCGCCGCCGGCGACGTGGACCGACGCCGGGAACGGAGTCTACACGGCGCCCTGGCCCGGAGATCCGCGCTACGTGACGCGGGACGCCTCGCGCCTCTACCACTACGAGACGCTCGCCGACCTGAACGGAGGGCTCGGCCACGGCGGCGAGCCCATCGAGGAAGGCTTCATCGTGGATTCCGGCACGCTCTACGTCCGTTCGAAGGACGCTCCGGCGGGCCACGCCTTCCACATCCCGGCCGCGAACACGGCGCTCGAGATCTCGGGTGCGGGGTTCGTCTGGGTCGAGGGGCTCGAGATCCGTTACTACGGCGAGGGCGACTACGCGAAGGGCGTCGACGTGACGGACACGTCGCACGACGTCGTCGTCCGGAAGAACGACATCCACGACATTCCCTCGACGCTCTGGGTTCGCAAGGGGAGCCACGCGCTTCGCATCGAGGACAACGTCATTCGCCAGTCGAACGACTTCTCCTGGCCCTGGACGACCACGAAGGCGACCGACCACGAGAACGACGCCATCACTCTCGCCGGCGGCCGCGGCGCAATCGTCGCGCGGAACGTCATCTCGGACGTCTTCAACGGCGTCTATGCCGGGTCCTTCGACGACGACCACGATCCGGCGCTCGCGTACGACATCGACGTCTACGAGAACCGTCTGACCCGTATCGGGGACGACGGATTCGAGCCCGAGGGCGCGGACGTGAACGCGCGGTTCTGGGGCAACGTCGTGGACTCCGTGCACAATGGTCTCTCGCTCGCTCCCATCACCTACGGGCCCGTGTGGGGCGTCCGGAATCGCTTCTCCTCCTACCAGGAGAGCGGCTTCAAGGTCTCGAACGACACGTCGGGCCGAGTCTTCCTGTTTCACAACACGTGCTACACGGACTTCCCCGACCACAACGGCATGAACGTCTCCGGCGCGTTCGACAACATCGTGTTCCGGAACAACGTCATCCGCGGCACCTCCTACGCCATCGAGTCCACCCAGACGGGCCTCACGGACGACCTCGACTACGACGCGCTCTACACGACGCGCGGGGCGCCGCGCATCAAGTGGAACGACGTCCGCTACGACGATCTCCCGGCGCTCTGCGCCGCGACGAACCTCGAATGCCACGGACAGGGCGGAGATCCTGCCCTCGTCGCGCCGGGTTCGTTCCAGTTTTCGCCCGGAAGCGGAAGCCCGCTCGTCGACCACGGGCTGCGTCTATACGGCATCAACGACGCCTACGCGGGCGCTGCGCCGGACATCGGCTACGTCGAAGCCGGAACCGCGGAACTCCCTCCGGTGCCCTGAGACTCCTCAGAACGGGCAGTCGCTCGCGCACGGCGAGCTGCACGTCTCACAGGCGCAGGCGCCGACCGCGGTGAACTCGACGTTCGAGTCGCACCCCGTGGAGTTCTTGTCCAGGAGGCAGGCATTGCACGCCGTATCCGGCGTGCAGGCATGATAGGCGGTGCTGCACCCGCTCTCGGCGAGGCAGCTCCTGCACCCGGCGGAGATCGGCACGGCAGCGACTCCGCCGCCAGCGCCGGTCGCGCCACCGCTGGATGCGCCTCCCGCGCTCTGGGCGCCGCCGCTGGATGCGCCTCCCGCGCTCTGCGCACCGCCGCTCGACGCTCCGCCGGAGCCCTGGGCCCCGCCGCTCGACGTGCCTCCCGTGCTCTCGGCGCCGCCGCTCGAGGCGCCGCCCGTATTCGACGCGCCGCCGTCGGACGCGCCACCCGTGTTCTGCGCTCCGCCGCTCGGAGCGCCGCCCGAGCTGGCGCCGGCGTCGGGGTTCGCTCCGCCACCCGCGGCGGGTCCTCCTCCGGAAGAAGCGCCGCCGCCTCCCTTGCCGCCGCTCGCGTTGGCCGTGCCCGCGTGCCCGCCCGAACCGGCTCCGGCGCCGCCGGACCCCGAACCACCGGTGCCGCTCGACTGGGTTACACAGAGGTTCGAAGTGCACACGAGACCCGGGTCGCACGTGCCCCCGGACGTGCAATCACACCCATCGCTGCCGATCGGACAGTCCGCCGCATGTTTCGAATCGCTCGACGAGCAGGCCACGACGGCGGAAAAGACCACGGAAAGGCCAAGCATCCACGACGACCGCATGTCGCGGAGTGTCTCACTCCGGCGCAATGCGTCGCAATAGTTGCGCGACCGATCCGGTTCTCGGGTCGGTGGAACGCCCCGAGGTTCGCGACATCACGGGGAAAGCGCGCGTGGACTGCGGTGGGAGAGCAAGGTAAAGGGCGGGACACCTCGCGATGCGGCAGCGAGGACCGAGGCACCGTGATTCGACACGCATCCCTGTGCACACCGCTGCTCACCTGCTCTCTCGCGCTCGCCGGCTGCGGGGCGGACGGAACGCGCGCCACTCCGTTTCCGAACGGCGCGTCCGGCTCGGGCGGGAGCTCCTCCGAATCGAACGGCGCCGGCGGTGCCCGGACCTGGGATCTTCCCGACGTGACCTTCCACATGGACGGAAAGGTCCTCGCCGGCGGGGAGAGTCAGAGCTGTCAGTACGTGCACATGCCGAGCGACCGCGGAGAGATCGCCGTGCCGAGCGCGGAGTCGACCTACACGCCGGGCAGCCATCATTTCCTCGTCTTCCGCACGAACTTCACGGAAATCCCGGACGACGGCGCTATTCACGAGTGCAGCGTGAACGACCTGCTCCTGAACGTGAGCGGGACGTACTACGAAGCGCAGCAGCCGGAAACGCGCCGGGACCTCCCGCCCGGAGTCGCCCACGTGTTCGAGCCCGGGGAGATCATCCTCCTCACGGCGCACTACCTGAACGCGACGGACCAGGACCTCGTGACGAAGGTCGATTTCCGGATGCACACGATGCCGCGGAAGGAAGTGGAGCAAGAGGCGGGCTCCTTCTTCTTCTACAACTACGACATCAACGTTCCGCCTCAGTCGAAGGTCTCCGTCACCCGCACCTGCCCGATCCCGAAGGACGTGAACCTCGCGCTCCTCTGGTCTCACATGCACGCGAGAGGCGTCGGGTTCATCGCGGTGACGAGCGACGACCGGGCGGCGGAGCGCGTCGGCAACCTGTTCGAGACGCGGGACTGGTCCGAGCCGCAGGCGCGGGCGTTCTCCTACGCCCCGCCGGTCGTGCTCCACGCCGGCACCAGCATCACGTACACGTGCGACTACGACAACCCCACGTCGAACACGTTCACGCAGGGGCCGAGCGCGGCGACGAACGAGATGTGCATCCTGCACGGCATGTACTGGCCGCGCCTGCCCGCGTCGGTCGAGACGTGCCTGAACGGAACGGCGGACTGACCGCCCCGGGCGGAGCCTATCGGCTCGCGCTCGCCCGGAAATCCGCCGCGGAGCGGGCGACGAGGCGGAGGATCTCGTCCGCGCTCACCGGCTTGTAGGCCCTCGGGTTCGAGACCCCGCGGAGGAACTCGCGCGCCTCCACGCTGCTGGTCCCCCCGGTGAGGAACACGAAGCGGGCTGCCTGCGCCGGCGTCCTCTTTCTCGTCTCCTCGTAGAGCTGGATGCCGGTCATGCCCGGCATGATGAGGTCGCACAGGACGACGTCGAAGTCGTCTGCGCCGAGGATCTCGAGGGCGCGCTCGCCGGAGGGTGCCAGCACGACCTCGTTCTGACGCTCGAGGATGCGACGGAGCCCGTTCCTGACGACGCGCTCGTCGTCGACGATGAGCACGCGCGCGGGCGTCGCGACGGGCGGCTCGGACCGATCGGCGGGCGGCGAGAGCGAGACGCCCGTGTTCCGCGGGATGCGGACGCGGAACACCGTGGGCCGCCCGGCCTCGCTCGAGACCTCGATGTGCCCGCCGTGGCGCCGGACCGTGTCGTACGCGATGCTGAGCCCGAGCCCGACTCCCTGCCCGACCGGCTTCGTCGTGAAGAACGGCTCGAAGATCCTCGGGAGCACCTCTGGCGGAATCGGGGGACCGCTGTTTTCGATCTCGACGACGACGCCGTCCATCTCCGCGAACGTCTCGACCCGGATGTAGTTCTGCTCCGGCGCCCCGGGCTCGATTGCCTGCGCCGCGTTCAGGATGATGTTCAGGAACGCCTGCGAGAGCCGGGTCCGATCGACGACGATCTCGGGCGTCTCGTCGAGGTTGCGGATGACCCGGGCCTTGAAGCGCACTTCGTTCGCGGCGAGCGCGAGGGGCGCCTCGAGCAGCTCCTCCATGCGGGCCTTCTCGCCGCTCGGCCCGCTCGGATGCGCGAAGAGACGCATCTCGGCGACGATCGAGCGGATCCGCTCCGCGGCTTCGAGCGACTCCTGGATGACCCGGGGCATCTCGCGGACGGCCGTCTGGACGTCCGGCGCGAGGCGCGAGATGTCCGCGACCTTCTCGAGCTCGGGGAAGGTGTCCTGGAGATCGCGGAGGTTCAACAGGATCGCGGCGAGCGGGTTGTTCACCTCGTGTGAGATGCCCGCGACGAGATGGCCGAGGGACGCGAGCTTGTCGGCCTGGTGAAGTCGAGCATCGAGCGCCATCCGCGCCTGCTCCGCGGCCCGGAGATCGCTGAGATCCCGGGCGATGATCAGCGCGGACGCCTGGCCGTCCGGACTCGGCAATCCGGCGACCGTCACCCGCAGCGTGATTCCGTCTCGTTCGAGCGTGAGCGGAGTGCGGGGCGATCCGCCGGTCTCGAGGCTCGACCGGATACGCTCGATGAGCGGATGGTTCGCGGCGACGTTCAGGACCTGCTGGACCGGCCGCGCGATGGCGAAGTCCTCGTCGAGACCGAAGACGTCGAGAGCGACGGAGTTCAAGAAGTACACGCGGAGCTCGCGGTCCACGCCGAGGACGGCATCCCCGATGCCCTCGTGGAGCGCGTCGAGATACTGCTTCAGCCCGTGGAGCTTGCTCGCGATGACGCGGGGCTCGAGCCGCTCGTGGCCGATGACGGGGCGACCGTCGCCGGGCGGGGGGATGCTGTAGGAGAGATCGTTCAGCGCGCGCCGGAGGTCGTCGAACACGATGTCCGTGTTGTTCTTGGCGATGACGGCGTCCGCGTACGCGGAAGGCGCGCGGGAGTGCTTTCGATCCGCGCCGCCGGTCAGGATGATCGTCGTGATGGGTGGCGTGACCTTGGCGCGCTTCGCGAGCTGACACAGCTTTCCGCCATCCAGGTTCGCGAGGAAGTAGTCCGTGATGAGGATCTGCGGCGGCGCCCGCCGGACGCGCTCCACGGCTGCGAGCCCGTCGTGGAGGACGCTGACGACGTACCCCTCCTTCCGGAGGCCGTCTGCGATCGTCTCGGTCCAGTACTCGCTGTCGTCGACGAGAAGGACCGTCTTGGGTGACGAGGGTTTCCGGTTGGGGTCGGTCATCGTGAGGACTGGTCTTTCGGAGCCGAAACGGCTTCCGGTCGAAAGACCCCCTCGCCAGGGTACCCCGCTTGCGCTAGGGTCCGCGCCCGTAAAATGCGCTACTTCGTGAACCTCGAGGGGAAAGAGCACGTGATCGACGTCGCCGAGCTTCCGGGCGGCGCCCTGTCCGTTCATCTCCTCGACCCCACGGCGGTCGAACGAGGCGCTCCGGGCCGTCCGCTCGAGGTGGAAACCGCGACGGCGGGCAACCGGCTCATGGTTCGAGTGGACGGGCGGGTGCTGGACCTGGTCGTCGACGGCGACGCGCCCAACGTGGCGGTATTCGCCGCCGGCCGGCGCATCAACGCGACCGTCGAGAGCGCCCACCAGCGAGCTCAGGCCGGCGTCCGCCAGGGCAAGGGCGGCGCGAGCGCGGGGCTCATCGTCTCTCCCATGCCGGGCAAGGTCGTGAAGATCCTCGTCGCGGAGGGTGACGCCGTGGAACCGGGGAAGCCGCTCATCGTCGTCGAGGCGATGAAGATGGAGAACGAGCTCGTCGCCGAAGCGGCGGGTGTCGTGAAGAAGGTCTACGTGCAGACCGGAGACGCCGTCGAGGGCGGAGCAAAGCTCGTTTCCGTCGGCGCCCCCGAGTGACGGATCGCCCGCGCGACGCTCATCGCCTCGCGGGGATCGACCGAAGCGTCCGCCGGTAGGCCTTGAACCGCCGGACGATCTCCGCCGTCTCGGGCCTTCCGAGGAGATCGGTCCGTTCCGACGCATCCCGGTCGAGATCGTAGACCGCCAGCGGGCGCCCGCGAGAGGCGACGAGCTTGTACGGCCCGTCGTAGAACGCCTGTCGTTCGTCGTTGTAGGGCCCCTCCGCCATGTCCACGAGGACGGGCCGCGGCTCGGGCGCGGACGCACCGAGGAGATCCGGGAGGAGGGACACGCCGGAGACGAAATCCGGCCCCTCGCCGCTCGGCGGTGGAACGTCCGCGAGCTCGAGGAGCGTCGGGACGAGGTCGATCGCGCTCCGCCGCACCGCGATGCGGCGCGGCGGGAGCCCGGGCACGGAGACGATCAGCGGGACGTGGACGAGCTCCTCCCAGACCTCGCGACCGTGGAACGCCATCCCGTGCTCACCGAAGGCCTCGCCGTGGTCACTCGTGACGACGACGGCCGTGCGCCCGGAGAACGGGCTCTCGGCGATGGCCCGGAGCAGGCGGCCGATCTGAGCGTCCACGAAGGCGACCTCGCCGTCGTAGAGATCGCGACTCGAGGACCCGAAGTCGAAGCCCGGGTGAGGAACGTAGGCCGCGTGGACGTCGACGTAGTGGAGCCAGAGGTAGAACGGCTCCCGCGCGTTCTCGGGGCGTGAGAGGAGGGCGATCGCGCGATCGGTGAGCACGTCGCCGTTCACCGTGCGATCGCCCTCCATCTGCGGGACCCGGGGCTCCGCTCCATAGTCCGAGACGTCGAAGCCGCGTCCGAGCCCGCTCTTCGGCTCGAAGTACCAGTGCGCCTGCGCCGTGAGCGTCCTCCGCCCGGCGCGACGGAGCCGCTCCTGGACGAAGGTCTCCTTCGTCCCGAACGTATCGAAATGCTCGAACGTGCGGTCCGTCTCGCTCGGGTACTTGCCGAGGAGGAGCGGCCCGACGCTCTTCCCCGTGTAGGAGGCGAGCGAGTAGGCCCGCTCGAAGACGGCTCCGCGCTGAGCGAGCGCGTCCAGGTTCGGCGAGACCGACCGAGGATTCCCGGCGAAGCCCAGGTCCGCGCGCAGCGTGTCGACGGTGACGAGCACGACGTTCAATCCGCCCGGGAAGTGTCCGCGAACCCAGTCCGCGCCGTTCGAGGGTCCCGCGGCGCGCTTCGGGGCCTCCGGGGCGGGCGCGTCGTCGGCGCCGGAACAATCCTCGTCGATGCCGTTCCCCGGAACGTCGTCCGCGCCAGGGCGAATGCCCGGGTCCCGGTCGTTGCAGTCGCCCCCGCCGAAGCGCCCGCTGACTCCGTCGCGATCGCGATCCGTGAGCTTGCGGAAGACCCGGAGCGGCACGGAAGCGAGCGGCGCGCTCCGCTCGAGGGCGAGTCCCGCAGCTCGTTCGGCGAGCCCCGCGCCCGCCGCCCAGGGGAGCGCGGCGAGCGGAGCGACGGCCCCGAGGGCGCAGAGGGCCGCCGGCAACCGTCGCGAGACGGACGGCCCGAGGAGCGCGCTCACGGCGATGCCGAGGAGGAGCCCGACCCCGCGGAGGTCCAGTTCGTCCCGCGCGAGCACGCCGAGGACGCCGACGAAGCCGCCGTCCCCGTTCTCGTTCCCGAGCGTGACACCGAGCGCGAGCACGACCGCGACGAAGCCCGCTGCGCCGAGGAGCGACGCGACCGGAGACGGCAAGCGTCGTCCGAGCCGCGCCGAAAGCCGCGACGCCTCGTCCGATGCGCGCTCGACGCAGGCCGTCGCGACGACGAGGAGCATCGCGAGCGTCGCGCCGACGACGCGAGAGGACACGGGGGAGGCGAAGGCGCGGCGAGCCGCGTGGCCGAGCCCGACCGTGACGAGGGCGGCGAGCCCGATCGCGAAGGCGATCCGGAACGCCCGTCGCCGACGCTCGCCCTCGTCCCCGGCCGCGAACGCGCTCGTCACGCGATCCCGGAGCGCCGTCGGCCCGTCGAGGAGGAGCGTCCCGGCGCCGATCCCCACGCCGAGGGCGAACGCGACCGGCGCGACCAGGCCGAGATCGGCGATCAGGAAGGAAAGGCGGGACGAAGGCGGAGTGGCGGCCGCATGAAACGCGAGGTGCGCGTCGACGAGCGCCGCGACCACACCGCCGGCGGACGCTCCGAAGACGACACGAGAGACGAAACCGGGCACGAGGCGCGCACCGGGCGACGCCGACTCGCGCCCCGCGAGATCTCGGGCCTCAGTCGTCATGGCCGTCGTGAGCGAGCGGATGACTCCGGTCGTACACGTCGAGGAGCTGATCGAGCGACAGGTGCGTGTACCGCTGCGTCGTGGAGAGGCTCGAGTGACCGAGCATCTCCTGGATCGCGCGGAGGTCCGCGCCGCCTTCGAGCATGTGGGTCGCGCAGGAGTGGCGGAGCGCGTGGGGGTGGAGATCGGGGCGTCCGGCGCCGAGCGCGCCGTAGCGTCGGACGAACGCCTGGATCGACCGGACCCCGAGCCTCCGCCCTCGATGGCCGAGAAAGAGCGCTCGCGGATCCTGCTCGCCGGTCTTCGGGTGATGGAACGTCGGACGCACCTCGAGATACCTCCGGATCGCGAGCGCTGCGCGCTCGCCGAGAGGCACGACGCGCTCCTTCCGACCCTTGCCGAGGACGCGAAGAGACGCGCTCTCGAAGGAGAGATCCGCGAGGTCGAGGCCGGCGAGCTCGCTCACGCGGAGCCCGCTCCCGTAGAGCAGCTCGAGGAGCGCCGCGTCCCGGATGCGCGCGGCGTCGGTCCCGACCGGCGACTCGCGAGGCGCGTCCATGACCTCCGCGGCCGTCTCCGCGCTCAGAACGACGGGGAGCCGGCGCCGCACCTTCGGCGTCGCGAGGAGCTCCGCCGGGCTCTCGTCGATCTTGCCGAGGCGGACGAGGTACCGGAAGAAGGAGCGGATCGCCGCGAGCTTCCGTGCCACCGTCCCGGCCGTCTTTCCCGCTGCCACCTCCCCGAGGAACGTCCGTAGCGAGAGCTTCGAGACGTCCCGGACGTGTGCCGAGCCGCGCGGGCGCCGGGAAAACCCCACGAGCTCGGAGAGATCCCGCTGGTAGGCGTCCACGGTGTGGGGCGACGCCCGTCGTTCCACGGCGAGGTGCCGGACGTACGCGGATACGGCCCGACCGAGGTCGTCCGTCTCGAGGTCCGCCGGGGTCATCTCGGGAGGTTTACGCCCGATAGACCGACAGGGTCCAGCAAGCGGCGCCGAGAAGGCAGAGCCCGAGCGACACGAACGTCCAGCGCCGGGACAGCGCCCCGGTCGGACCGAGCCCCCGCGTCGCGAAGAGGCCGAGTCCGAGCCCGAACACGGCGAACCCGAGGGATAGGACCAGCACCCACGGGCCTCGGGGCGCCTCGTCCCGGGCGAGCTGGGCCGGGAGCCGGGAAAGGTCCGGCGCCGGCCCGGGCCCGGACCGCGACGCGAGCCGAACCAGGTCGGCGTCTGCGCGAGCGAGCTCCGCCTCGTGCGGGGAGAAGAGGTGCCGGGACTCGAGAGCCGCGCCACGCATGGCGGTGAGGGCCTGCCGGGCGAGGTCGACCTGACCGGACGCTTCGGCCCCCCGGGCTATCGCCGAGAGCCGATCGTAGGCGGCGGCGACGTGGGGCGCGCCGGGAGCGTAGGACGTCGCCGAGCGCCGCGCGTGCAGGACGGCTTCGCGGAGATCGCCTCGGTCGAACGCGCGATCGCTCTGCGCGAGCTCGCGCTCTCCCTCGGCGATGACGCGCGCGGTCAGCGCCGCGAAGAACACGACGCCGAGGAGCAGAGCGAGCGCGACGCGCTGGAGCCATCTCGACACCGAGCTCATAGAAAATCGCGCTTCCGGAACAATGCCGACGCGACGGCGAGGAGCGCAACGCTCCAGCACAGCGCGTGACCCGCGGCGACGAGCAGGTACCGCCCGAGGGTGACCCCCGGTGCCTCCCCCGTGAGGAGCGACCGTGGCGGCACGTAGAGCATGAGATTCGGGACGACCTTCGAGGCGAAGACCGCGAGCTCGTGGAGGAAGTGCCCGAAGAGCCGCTCGGGCAGGTTCGCGAGAGTGTCCGCGGAACGCCCGATGATGAACACGCCGAAGGTGAACGTGGCCGTCAGGAACGGAGACGAGAAGGACGAAAAGACCGTCGCGACCGCGGCGACGATCGCGACCTCGGAGAGCGTGAGCACGGCCGCGGAGACGATCACGCGACGGTCGTCCGGAGCGACCGCGGCGAGGAAGTACCCCGAGCCGAGCAGCACGAGCGCGTACGGGATCGGCAGATAGGTCCGCGCACGGGGCACCCGGAGGCCGACGACGAGGAACACGAGCGTGGTCACGAGCAAGTCGACGGGGCCTCTGGCCGGCGCCTCCCCGGACATGAACGCGAGCGCGAGGAGCAGGATGCCGCCGTTCGCAGCGATGAAGACCGAGATGGTACAGAGAGTTCCGAGGTACTTCCCGACGAGGTACTCGCTCCGGTAGACGGGCCGCGCGAGGATCGGAAAGATCGTCTTCAGCTCGAGCTCGCGGTACAGAGACGTCGCGCCGAGCACGACGGAAACGACGATGCCGTAGATGGAGACGCTCGCGGCGCCGAGGTCGGAGACGACGCGGAGCGAGCTCCTCAGGGCGAACTCGCCGACGACGAGGCAGTACGCCGCCGTCGCGAGAGCCAGGCCGAAGAGACCGTGCAGCACGCGCGCCCGGACGGCTTCGCGGTACGTGTTCAGAGCGATGACCGTGACCCGGGCGAGCACCGCCCGGACTCTATTCTCAGGTCTTTTCGGACGCAAAGCCGCTACCGCGGCGTCACGAACGTCTCCAGGATCCACGAACCGAAGGCGCTCGAGTACCCGTCGATCTGAACCCAGTAGTCCCCCGCGGAGAGGGAAAGATCGAGGAAGCTCCGGCCCTGCACGTAGCCGGCGGAGCACCCGAAGGGGACCTCTTCGCCCGGACACTCCGCCCCCGCGCGGACGTCCACGACGACCGGGTAGGCGCTCCCCCGGGCATCGAGAATCACGCGGGAAGCCGCGTCCAGGTGGAGGTGGAGGATCTGGTCGGGTGAGCCGGACGCGCCACCGACGTCGCAGCTCGCGGTGAAATCGTCCGCTGCGTTCGCCGTGTTGCCCGACAGCCGCGCGCCGCCCGGGGGGATGTCCGCGGCGCCGTCGCAGGCGTCCGAGAATGGAACGACGATCTCCGGCGCGGCGTCGCGGACGAAGGCCGTCACGGAAACCGGGCTCCCCTCCTCCGTCTCGACGATCACGCGATACTCGCCCGCGTCCACGTTCCGCGACAGCGCACGGACGGGCGTCGTGTCCGACGCTCCGCACGCCAGGGGAGCTTGACCGCGAGCGCACTCCGGAGCGGCGAGGCTCACCGCGCCGAAGTCGGCGTTCGAGATGGATTCGACGAGGAGCACGTCCGATGGCCGCGGCAGCGTGAGCGCGTAGGCGGCGTCGACCGCGCCGTCGAGGCAGCCGAACTGGACGTCGTCCTCGTGCGCGTCGAGCGACACGTCGATCGTCCGGCTCGGCTCGAGCGCGGGCGCGCCCGTGCAGCTCTCGTCCGGAGGCGGCGTGGTGGGTGCGGAGGTCTCGAGCGTCACGAGGACGTCGGACGGCCCGCTCCCGCCGACCACGACGAAGTAGCGCCCCGGGGAAAGCGCTCTCCGGAACACGACGGCGCTCGTCGACTCCGAGCAGGTGAGCTCGGATGCGTCGGTGGTACACGGCTCTCCTCGCAAGGAGAGGAGCGGAAGCCCGTAGAGGTCCTGGGCCGTCGCGACGACGCGAACGTCTCGCGGCGCATCGAGGGAGAACTCGTAGACGAGGTCACCCGCCGAATCGCCGCACGCGCTCTTCGTGTCGACGCTCGTGCCGGCGAGGCGTGCGACGACGGGCGTGCCGGGCTCGAGCGTACTGCTCGTCCCGCATGTCTCGTTCGCCGGCTCGGGGCTCGCGTCCCGGTACTCCACGGTGAGCACGAGGTGCGCGTCCGCGGACGAGAAGACGTAGAGAGCGTGCGCCCCGGGTGCGAGCGCGCGGAGCACGGTCCGGGCGACTCGAGTCGCGCCCGGCGCGACGAACCCCTTGGCGCAAGATCTCTCGCTGGATGCGTCCCCGCATTGCTCCACCTGCGCGAGCGCGACGTCGCCGCTCGTCGTGGTCACCGCGACGTCGACGTCCTGGGGCGCGCCGTCGGGCACCACGACGGCCACGACCAGGTCCCGGAAGGCCCGGGTCGGATCGAGACAGGAGGCCTTGTAGTCTCCCTTCGCGGCGGCCGAGGAGAGCGAGAAGGACCCGGAGCCGTTCACCTCGAGGGGGGTCGCGCACACGTCGTAGCTCGGCGCGGCGCAGTCCGTTTCGTCGACGGAACCGTCGCAGTCGTCGTCGACCGAGTTCCCGCACACCTCGACGTGCCGGCTGGAGACGTCGGGAGACTGATCGTTGCAGTCGCCACCGTCGGGACAGTTGCCGTCCGGGTCGCCGTCGCCGTCCGCGTCGCGTGCCGTGTGGGTGCAGGTCCGCGTCGCCTCCACGCAGGCGTCGACGGTGCAAGCGGTGCCATCCGAGCAAGCGACGGGTTCGCCCGGCCTGCACCCGATGCCGGCGATGCACCGCTCCGCGCCGTTGCAGTAAGCGCCGTCGTCGCACACCGTGTCGTCGGACACGAAGTGACAGCGACCGAGGTTCCGATCGCAGGCGTCGTGAGTGCAGTCGAGGGCGTCGTCGCACTGCCCGTCGTCGACACAGGCGCCGCCCCACTCGCCGGGCTCGCCGATTCCGGAGTCCGGGACGTTCACGGGCGGCGGCAGGGCGCCGTCGAGGGACGCGCGCCCCGAATCCGTCCCGGCCTCCGGGAGCGAGCCGAAGCGACTCCGAGCGCCGTCGTTCCCGCACCCCGTAGTCGCCGCGAACGCGGCCACGGCCATGGCCGTCGCCATGAGACGGAAGGCCGAGACGAGCGCGCCCGCGGCGAGACTCCCCGAAAGCCCGATGCCTCGAAAAGAGGCGTGCACGCGGGGAGCGACCGATGGCATATTGATCCTTCGTGACGACGGGACGCCTCACTCGTCAAGAGCTGGGATGGCTGCTGGCACAGGAAGCCCGCGGAGCAGCGAAGATCCTGCGCCAGGACGTGACCCTCCTGAGTCAGCCCCCGCCGGCGGATCCGGGCGCGACACCCGCCGTCACGATCCCGGAAATCCGGGTCTCGACCACGCTGGACGCCCTCGACGACGCCATCGGCATGCTGTCGGAGCTGGAGGCGGGCCCGGGCTCCAAGGTGGGCCGCCGGGGGCGCATCGATCTCGCGGCGCTGCTGTGGGAAGTCGCTCCGACCGCCCAGATCTCCATCGAACCCGGCGCCGGGACGGAGGTCTTCGGCGAAGAGGGAGACCTCAGGCGCATCCTGCACGTGCTCGTGCAGCTCTCGAACAGCACGGGCGGCGGGCAAGACGCCGCGACGTCCGCCGTTCGCATCCGGAGAGAGGGCGACTGGATCCGCATCGGCGTGGATCTCGGACCCGACGTTTCGGCGTCGGTGGACCTCGAGCGGCGCTGGCTCAGCCGCATGGCGACGCAGATGGGCGGGCATCTGGATCTCGAGGGCGGCATGATCGCTCTCCTCCTCCCCGCGGACGCATCGAACGATCAGAGCGAGGTCGCCGACCTCCGGAAGGAGCTCGAGCAGGCTCAGCAGCTCGGAGAAGCGTACGCGCGCGAGCTCGCGGCGGCGTTCGCCGCCGGGCAGCCCGCGGAGGTGGAAACGGCGTCGGATCGCGGAGACGTCGCGGCGCGCCGGTTCGACTTGCTCGTCGCCATGTCCTCCGCGCTCCATCACGTCCTCGCCCCGGTATTCCGCGGCCTCCGGGACGACTCGGAGAATCAGGAGAGCGGTCCCCCGAGCGACGCGATCGCCGCCCATCTGGCTCGCGGCTTCGAGCTGGTCGCCGAGGTCGGACGTGTCGCGGCGTGTCCGCGCAGCGAATCCGTGGAACCCGTGAAGCTCGGCAAGGCGCTGAAAGACGCGGCGGGCGAGTCCGAATCCCGCGCGGTCCGGCACGGGGTCACTCTCCGGCTGGAGGTCGCCGGGGATACGGAGGTCGCCGGCCGCCCTCGGGCGCTGTCGTTGCTCCTCCGCGCCGCCCTCGGGCACGGCATCGACGCGACACCGCGCGGCGGCGAGGTCCGGGCGTCCGTCACGGCGGAACCCGGCGGCGCCGTGCTCCGGGTTCGGGACGGCGGGCCGGCGGTTCCCGCGTCGGCGCGCGCCGACCTGCTCGAACACCGCGTGGATCCGTCCGCTCTCGGCCGCCCGCCGGGCCTCGGGCTGCTCGTGACGCACACCGTGGCCGCTTATCTAGGTGGCTCGGCCCGCCTCACGGAATCCGAGGACGGCGCGTTCGTCACCGAAATCCGCATCCGAAGCGCGTGAGAGAGCGAGAGATTCGGATCGAGGGGACTGTTTCGCGGGAGAATGCTAGTCTGAAAGGAAGATGCGCATCCTCGTGGTCGAAGACCAGGACTCGATCCGCCGCATGATCGAGGCGCTGGTCGGCGCGAGGGGCCACAAGGTGACCGCCGTCAGCACGGGCACGAAGGCGATCGACGTCGCCGCGACGGATCCGCCGGACATGGTGCTCCTGGACCTCATGATTCCGGGGCACGACGGCTTCGAGGTCTGCCGTCGCCTCCGCGGCGATCCCGCCACGCGGAACGTGCCGGTCCTGGTGATCAGCGCGCTGGACGACCCGGAGTCGCGCGCCAAGGCGACCGCTGCCGGCGCGACCGCCTACTACACGAAGCCGTTCAGCCCCATCGCTCTCCTGAAGGAGATCGACCGGCTGAAGTCCGAGGCGACGGAAAAAGCCTGAAGCTCGGTCAGCGCGGAGTACTGGAGAGCCGCTTCTCCGCAGCGGCGATGATCCCCTTCGCCTCGACGTCGGGGATGCGGAGCTTCTTGCACAGGGCATCGATGAGCGCGCGCTCGTCGTCCGAGTAGTCGCCGTCGATGTGCGTGAGCAAGACGGCGTGCTGCAGGAGCACGCGACGGTCGTCGTAGGAGAGCTCGGTGAGCGGGACGTCGTCGAGCGACCGCTGCACCTTCGCGTACGTCTGGATCTCGCGACGCTCGCTGGGCGTGGCATCGAAGGCCGCGAGCAGCCCCTCGATCACCTCGTTCTCCTCACCCGTGACGCGGCCGTCCGCCCACGCCACCGCGACGAGTCCCTTCACCATCGCGAGATCCTGATCGTGCATGACGATCACTATCTCCGACGGGCGGCGCGGCCGTCAACGGAGCGCGCGCGGAGGCCTCGTGGTCAGCGCTTCTCGACGACCGCGGGCGGATACGGCGTCCCCGCGATCCCGGCGAGGTTCTTCAGATCGCGCGAGATCTCGCGCAGGCTCCGCGCTTCGGCGACCGCGAACGTCTGGAGCAACTCGGAGACGTCGCTCTTCCGCGGCACGTAGGTCGGGGAGACGACGGGAAGCGGCGGACTCGGGGCAACGGCCTCCGCTTCCGGGCTTGCCTCGACCGGTGGGGGCTCCGTGACGGGCGCGGAGTCCTCTTGCCGCTCGCGCATGGATTCGTGGACGACCGGCTCCTCGGGGATTGCCTGCACAGAAGCCGCGCGAGCGGCTTCGTCGTCGGTAGATGGTTCCGAGAGGATCGCGTCCGCGCGCGCCTGACCAGCCGCTTCCTCGGCGGACGGCCCCTCGAGGATCGCCTCCCCGGGCGCCGCGCCAGCCGCTTCCTCGGCGGACGGCCCCTCGAGGATCGCCTCCGCGGGCGCCTGACCAGCCGCTTCCTCGGCGGATGGCCCCTCGAGGATCGCCCCCGCGGGCGGCAAGCCAGCGGCTTCGTCGGCGAACAGCATTTCGAGAATGGCCTCCGCCGGCGCCGCCCCGGCAGGTTCGTCGGCAGACGGCTCCACGAAGCTCGCCTCCGCTCGGGCCACGCTGCCGGCTTCTCCGGCGGACGGTTCGGCGAGCGTTCTGGAGACGATGCGCACCGGCTCGCAGGAGAGACTGGCGAACTCGTCGACCTCGGCGCACGACTCGCGGCTCTCCATCCGCGAGAGCGCGTCCATCTCGGCGGACTCCGATTCGCCGGCCGACGCGGCCGACACGGCCGGCACAGCCGGCTCGGCTGTTTCACGCGCCGGCCCGACGATGCGCGGTGCGAGCGGCACGATCGGCGGCGCGACGACCGCGAACGGCGCGGTCGACTCGATGACGGGTTCCGGCGGACCCGGGGCCGGCGGTGGCGGGCGCTCCGGCGCCGCCTCCGGAACTGGCGCGAAGCGCGGCTCGGAGCTCGTCGCGCGCCCGGATTCGAGCTCGAGTGCCCAGAACGGGAGCACGGGCGGCAATAGCTGGGTGTCGTGCTCGGGTGGCTCGCGAAGTGCCGTGACCGGTGGCGCGGCGCCGGGCCAGGCGCCGAGAAAGGGAGTCGCCTCCGGCTCGATCGGCTCCGCCGAGAGCACCTGCCGATCCGCGGGAACGGGCTCGATGGCGATGACCGGTGTCGGCTCGGGCAGGAGCTCGGCAGGAGGCGCGGGAGGCGACAGCATCAGGCGCGCACCCGCGGGCGGTACGGCAGCCCGCGGCGAGGCGGGGTAAGGAACCGCGCGAACCTCGGGCGCCGGCACGCCCGCAGCACGACCGTCGGAAGAGGGCTCCGCCGAAGGGCTCGGCATCGAGGCCGCGGCGCCCCTCGTCGCATTCCGCACCACGTCGGGGAGCGACGGCTCGTCGGCTTGCGCGACGACGATGGGAATCGGCGCCAGCTCCGCCGACGCGACCGGTGGCGCGAGCTTGCCCGCTGCCCTGGCACGAGCAGTGTCGCGGTGGACGCGCGACAGGGCCCGCCGGCCCGCGGAACGATTGACGGGAATGAGCGCCGCTTCGAGCTCCGCGACGAGGTGGCCGAGCCCCCGGGGCTCGGCCGTACGCGCGATCCGAAGAAGAGCGGGGGTCGCGCCGCGGGAACACCCGAGGAACGCGCCGAGCAGCGCGCGAAGATCCGATTCGAGCTCGTCCGGGGTGCCGTCCGCGACGTCGGCCATGGAAACCGAGCCGTCCTCGGCGAGATGAGCCACCGCCGCCGCGAATCGACCCGGGCTCCCTGCGAGGCGATCGGCGACGCCGAGCACCAGGTATCCCGCCGTCTCCCCGGTGACCGACGCAGCGTGGGCGCGGACCGCGTTCAGAACGTCTTCGATGGTGACGGACATGATGTTTTCGAGCGGCGCCTGTGCCCGCGAGCCCACCCTTATCGACCTCCGGGCGAACCGGGCAAACACCCTGCAGGTCGGGTCCAGACCCCCCGACGATTCGCCCCCCGCCCAGGGGCCCTTGCTATAGTCCGCCGCGATGCGCGCTTGCCCTCGCTGCGGCACCGCCAACCCGGACGGAGCGCCCCATTGCGCCTCCTGCGGGGCCACGCTCGCCGCGGAGCCTGCGGCGCGCCCCGGCCTGAAGCAGACGATGCTCGGGATGGCTCCACCCTCGGGTGTCGCTGCGGCGCGCCCGGCCGCTCCCGCCGCACCGGCGGCCGCTGCCGCGCCACCGATTTCTCCGGAGGCTCGGCCCACTCCCGGTCCGGCCGCCTTCAAGGGGACCATGCTCGGCATGCCGAGCCCGTTCGCAGGCGGCGTCCCGGTCGCCGCTCGGGCGCCGGCGACCGCTCCCCCACAACCGGCCGCACCGCAGGCGCCCGCTCACGCGGCGGGCGCGACGCAGCCGTTCCACGCTCCCCCACAACCGGCCGCGCCCGCGAGCTCCGGGGGCGGCCTGAAGCAGACGATGCTCGGCTTCGCCGCGCCGCCCGTCCCGCATCCGGCTCAGGCCGTGCCCGCACCGATCGCCCCCTCGCCGGCGCCGGCCAACGCCGCGGCGTCGGCCAGGGGCGGCGCTTCGCCTCTCCACCAGAAGACGATGCTCGGCGTCGCACACCCCGGGATCGCGCCACGACACGCCGGCGCTCCGACCCAGGCGCCGCCCACGGCTCCTTCCCCCGACGCGGCGCCGCCCACGCCGGTCGCGCCGATGCCCGAACTCGCCCAGCAGCGACCGTCTTCCTCGCGGCGCATGCCGGAGAGCGACCCCAGCCCGCCTCCGAAGCGCGCCGGGATCCCAAGGGGCGCGATCGTGCTCATCGCCGTCGCCGCGGTGCTCGCCGTGACGGCGGGAGTCGTCGCGTTTCTCTGGGAGTCCCCGCGGCCACTCGTCGCGGAAGTGGCGCTCGACGAGCGCGGAGCGGAAGCGCTGAACCTCCGCTGCGAGGACTGCGCGGACGGGACGGTCGTGACCATCGGCGCGAGCAAGTCGACG
The DNA here is from genome assembly GCA_035545855.1 of Polyangiaceae bacterium. Classification (GTDB taxonomy): domain Bacteria; phylum Myxococcota_A; class Polyangia; order Polyangiales; family Polyangiaceae; genus DASZVB01. Next base: position 52,966 of record DASZXK010000034.1, on the reverse strand, counting down.
TTCGCGGCGAAGACGGCTCGCCTCTCCCTCGCGAAGTCCCTGGAAGTCGGCAAGAACGAGCTCACGGTCTCCCTCCAGCGGCCCGGAATGGGGCGAAACGAGGAAGTCTCGCTGTCCGTGGGGATCGACTATCGCGTCCGCGGCGATCTCAGCCCGCTCGCCGACGATCCGCCCCGCGTGAAGGTGCTCGTCCAGGCGGTGCAGGGCGCGGCGGTGGTCGTGGACGGACACGCCGTCACCCTCGATGCGACGGGCAAGGGTGAATACGCGGTGGACGTCTCCCGCGAGCTGGAAGGCCCGGCGGACACCGTGGCCCCGTTCGAGCGGAAGCTCCCCTACACGGTGACCCTTCCGGGCAGCGCGGCGCACACGGGCGACGTCACGCTCCGGTTCGGCATCGTCCCGCTGCGAATCGACGCACCGGGCAACGGCATCGTCATCGAGGGCGAGACGTTCATGTTGAGCGGGCACACGTTGAAGGAGGGTCGCGTGAGCGTCGGCGGCCGGCCGATCACGGTGGACGCAGAGGGTCGCTTCGCGCAGCTCATGAACGTGTCATCGGTCGGCGAGACGACCATCGTCGTGCGCGCCGAGGCGAAGGACCAGGCGCCCCGGCTCGTCCGCGTCCGCGTGAAGCGGGTCGCGAGCCTCAAGGACACCGCGGCGGAGTTCGAGAAGACGGCCCTCACGGACTACCGGAGCGTCGCTTCCGAGACGCGAACGGGGGTCCCCGCGGCTCTCCAGGGGGAAGTGGTCGAGTCCCGGCTGGACGGCGAGGTCACGGTGCTCCTCCTGGACGTGAAATCCGGCTGCGAGGCGTCCCCTTGCCTGGCGAAGGTCGTCTACGGCGGTCGATTCGATGCCCGCCGAGGAGCGGACCTCGGCGCGTACGGCACCCTGGCCGGCAAGGTGGACGGGCCGCGGACCGGAGCACAGATCCCGGAGCTCTCCGCCGAGTTCCTCCTGGCGACGCCGGCGAAGAAGAAGCGCTGACCCGCCCGGCCCCAGGACCCCCTGGCATTCGGTTCGAAGGTGGCTATACTCGGTTCCCGGACCGTTTGAGTCCGGATTCGACCATGATCTCCATCACTCACCTCGCCGCCGACAAGGTCAAGGAAATCGCCACCGCAGAGGGCCTCGTGGGCCAGGGGCTCCGGCTCCGGGTCATCGGGGGTGGCTGCGCCGGGTTCCAGTACGACCTCTACTTCGAAGAGAAGCCGACGGATATGGATGAGCGGTTCGAGTCGAACGGCATCGACCTGTACGTCGACCCGCTCAGCTTCCAGTACCTCGACGGCACCGAGATCGACTACGTCGAAGGCGCCCATGGCTCGGGCTTCAAGTTCGGAAACCCGAACGTGACGAGCACCTGCGGCTGCGGTTCGTCGTTCCAGGTCTGACGTAATCCGGGTTCCCGTCGAGCACCGCCGGGAGGGCGTTCCGCGCCTCGGTCCAGCGAAGCTCCGTCCTGCGTTCTTGCTCGGATCGCCCGGCCGGCCCGAGCTTCGGAAGTAGGCGCAGCGCTAAACATTTCTTAGCGCAACCGGTCCGCCCCTCGGAGCGTACCAGACCTCAGCAGGACCGTTTCGGTCCCGGCAAGCCCAGCTCGCCTGGACCCCGGCCCAGCAGGAATCAAGGCACCCATGGCACACGACGCCGACCCCTCAATGACCCGCTACATCGCGACGGTTCAGGCCTACCCGCAGCTCACGCGCGAGGAAGAGTACGAGCTCGCCAAGGCGTGGGCCGACAGGCAAGACGAAGCAGCGGCGGACAAGCTCGTCCGCGCGCATCTCCGCTACGTGGTGGCCATTGCCTTGAAGTACCGCCGCTACGGCGTGCCGCTCTCCGAGCTCATCGCGGAGGGAAACTTCGGGGTCATCCACGCACTGAAGAAGTTCCAGCCCGAACGCGGCAACCGGTTCGTCACCTACGCGGCGTACTGGATCCGCGCCTACGTGCTGAACTACGTGATTCGCTCGTGGAGCCTCGTCGGTGCGGGCTCGGGCGCACTCCGCTCGAAGATGTTCTTCAAGCTCCGGCGGGAGAAGGTGCGTGTGCAGAACCTCGTCGGTGACGGAGACGAAGCGGACGAGATGCTGGCTCAGCGCCTCGGTCTGCCGAAGGAGCAGGTGCAAGCGATGCTTCGCCGGCTCGAGTCCCGGGACCTCTCGCTGGACGCGAAGGTGTTCGACGACTCGGCAACGAGCGTGGTGGACACGCTCGTCGCCCCGGGTCAGGACCAAGAACAGTCGCTCGCGAATACGGGCCTCAGGGACAAGCTCCATGGCGCCGTGCGGGAGGCCGTGAAGGACCTGGACGACCGCGAGCGGTTCATCGTCGAGAAGCGCCTGATGGCGGATCCAGAGGAAGAGCTCTCACTGGCCGAGCTCGGCCGTCGGCTCGGCGTGTCACGCGAACGCGCGCGACAGCTCGAAGCGCGGGCGAAGAAGAAGCTCCGCGGGCGTCTCGAGCCCTTCGCGAGCGACGAGTTCCCGACCGCGCACGCCCGGGCTCGCGGCGCCGCGGAGCTGCCGAGCCACCCGATGTCGAGCTGAGCCTTTCTTCTCCGCGCCCCTCGACGAACGGGCGAGCGACCGCTAGTTTCCGACACCGCCACGGCGGTTCGGGCGGTCGCTCGCCTCCATTTCGGGGACGAGAGGAAAGTCCGGGCTCCACAGAGCAGGATGCCGGGTAACCCCCGGTGAGGGTGACCTCGAGGAAAGTGCCACAGAGAATGAACCGCCGCGCGTGCTCACGCAGGCGCGGTAAGGGTGAAAAGGCGGGGTAAGAGCCCACCGCGCGACCGGTAACGGTCGTGGCAAGGCAAACCCCATCCGGAGCAAGGCCACGTATAGGGGCGCTCGAGGGCTGCTCGCCCGAGCCCCAGGGTAGGCCGCACGAGGCGCGCAGCGATGCGCGTCCCAGAGGAATGATCGCCACCGCCGGAAGGCGGAACAGAACCCGGCTCATGAACCACCGCGGCGGGCCGGCGGGGTCTCACGACTCCGCCGGCTTTTTTTTGCGCCGTCACTGCGCGGCGAACACGAACGGAACCTGAGCGGTCGTGGTGCCGCTCGACCGCGGGAACCGCCAGCCGCGCACCTTGCTCTCGATGCAGCGAGCGAGCCCGGGGTAGCCCTTCGGATCGCCGGTGGTCGTCACGTTGTCGACGTTGCCGGACGGGGAGATGGTGATGGAGACACCGACCCGAGCCGAGCTCGGCGCGTCGGGTGCGCGCGCTGCGATGGCGGAATCCCAGCACCCGCGCCGCACGCTCGGAGTGAAGTTGCCGACGACCCGCTGGATGGACGCGCCGTCCAGCTGACCGCCGGGAGCGACGTCTTTCGCGACGTCGGGGCCGCCCGTGGACGGGCCGAGGCCAGAGAGACCAGTCAGGCCAGAGAGACCGGAAAGGCCTTTCGCAGCCGACGGCGTGGGGGCCGGGGTGTTTTCCGTCTTCACGCTGGAAACGCCCGTGTGCTTCGTCGTCCCGCCGCTCACGTCCACGCCGGCGATCTCCTGCGCGGCTTCCGGCGCATGGTCCTCGGCGGCCTTGGCGCTCGCCTGGACCTCCACGTACTTCACGATCTCCTGCTTCTCGGTCTTGCTGAAGAGCACGATGCCGACCGTGACGCCGAAGAGCATCGCGACGATCACGGCCGCCCACGCCGCAGGATGAGAAGTCCCTTTCCGCTGCTTCGCGCCGAGCTCTGCCAGGACGTCGCTCGGGACGTCCGAGAGCGTGATCTTGCGCTCCTCTGCCGGCCTGAGAGTGGTCGGCTCGGGCGCGACCACCACCGTCTGGACGATGGGCTTCGCCTCCTCGACCAGCGCGGCGAGCTCGGGGAAATCGCGGATCGGCTTCCAGTCCTCGAAGCCATCTTTCCAGACGAGAGACTCGAGCGTCGCCTTGCCGGCCTGCGCCTTCTCGCGGAGCTGCGCGAGCGTGAGGGGACCCGTCGGGGTGCCCTCGATGCCGACGTACCACTCCTCCGCGATGGATGCGGACGGCGGCTGCGCGGCGCTCTCGCCCATCGCGAAGGAGAACGCTGCCGTCAGCGCCGTTCCGTCGTGGATTCGAGTCGGCGCGTCCTCCTCGAACTCGTTCTTCGGCGGCGGAGCCTCGGCGACGGGCGTCGCCGGGACCACGGCCTCGTCGATCGTCGGGGAGGTCTTCTCGGCGATCGCCTGAGCGACTGCGGCGGCGCCACCACGCCTGGGGGGCGCCGCGACGGCGCGCTTCGGCGCAGGGGTCGGCGCTCCGGCGCGCTTCGGCGCGGAAGCTCCGGCCCCCGTCCGGCGAGGCGGTGAGACGGCCGGGCCGATCCCGTGCTGGGTGGCCTTGGGGACGTTCTGGCGAACCTCCTCGTCGGGCGCCGCGCTCTCTCGATCTTCTTCGTCGTCGTCCCCCGCGTCGAGGGGAGCCCGGATGGATTCGGGCACGACGGCGGACTGGATGTCGATGACGTGCCCGCACTTCCGACACTTCATGCGCGAAGACGCTCGCTGCGCGAGCTTCTCGTCGGCGATTCGATACTTCGCCTTGCACTGTGGGCAGAGAAACTTCATGCGGCGGTCGTACGGATGCGCGGGGCGCGATCGGCGGCGAGTCTCGTCGGGGAACGGGTCACAGGAGGGTGAGTAGGTGCTGTTTGATCGACTGCCGTGTCACGTCGTCGGGTGCAACATTTAACGCGCGTTCCCACATTTCGGTCGCCTTGTTCCGAAAGCCGGCCTTTTGGTACAGGATGGCGAGATTCCTCACGGCGGGGAAGTGTCTCGAGTTTATCTCAACGGCTCGCTCGAGCTCACTGATTGCGTCGTAGATCTGGCCTTTCTTGCCGAAAAGCAACCCGAGATGAAAATGCAAGCGGAAAGCGAGCGGGTCGATGGAAAGACCACGCCGTAGGTGGGTCACTGCCTCGTCGATCCGGCCCGCCTGGTAGGCCGCGACGCCGAGATTCAGCTCGTTCTCCGCCTCCGCCGACATCTCGCGGACCCGGGAGCTCGAGGGCTCCTCCTCGGCGGCGAGCGCCGTCTCGACGGCGCGAAGCACGTCCGCAATCTTGAACGGCTTTTCGAGGTAGTGCTCGACCCCGCAGCTCTCGCGGAGATCCTCCGCGAACCTCCAGCCACGGTAGACCGCGCTCACCATGACGATGGGGATGTGGGCGTAGCGCTTACTCGCCTTGATGCGGCGCGCGATGTCGAAGCCGTGCACCTCGGGGAGCATCGCGTCGAGGATGAGAAGGTCCGGCGTGTGCTCCTTCACCAGGCCGAGCGCCGCGCGCCCGTTGTCGGTGGATACGACCCGGTACCCCTTCCCCTTCAGGAGGCGCTCGAGCATCGCGCGGATCTCGGGCTCGTCCTCTACTACGAGCACCGTCTTCACGCCGGGGACCGCCGATGGAATCTCCTGCTCGGGCAGATCCGTGACGACGCTCAGCTCCTTCGAGATGTCCCCGAAATCGGAGTCGGGGAACTCGCTGTCCCTCGAGACGCGACCGATGGTGTCGTCCAGCACGACTGGCGGATCGTCCGTCGGCTCGGGGGGGGCCGGGGGATCGGAGGGGAGCTTCGGAGGAGCATCTGCTGCCGGCGGTCGCGACCCGCCGGCGGTCGCGCGACGGAGCACCTCGGGCGGACACTCCGGACCGACGTAGTACTCCTCGTCGCGAGCTCGCAGCCCGTACGCGGTCTCGATGGTCTCGCCGAGCTCGGATGGCAGCGCGACGTAGGGGAAGACTTTCTTGTCGGTGACGAACTCGAGCTCGTCGATGACCTTCTTGTCCTGCGGGTTCGCCATGGCGACGAACAGGCGGTCATCCCTCACCAGCACGGGCAGGATCACGTGACGCCTCGCGATCTCGACCGGTATGAGGTCGAGATCCGAAAGCCGGACGCAGATCTGGCGGAGGTCGATCGCGGGCACGCCGAACTTCTCGCTCAGCGCCTTGAGCTCGTTCACGTCGCCGCTGCGGCCGGTCTCCTTCTTCCCGCGAGCCACTTCGGTGGACGGGAGGGCGCGCTGCTGGAGCGCAATGCGGCCGATGCTCTTCTTGTCGCCCTGACTCATGGACTACCGCGGCGCCTACCGGGTGAAAACACCCAGGTTTACCACTCTCTCAGGCCCGCCGGCGATGTCAACCGCACGGCCCGAAGCGGCCCCCGCGTCGTTCCTCCTTCCCGTGCCCCTCTCCTTCCTGCCCCTTCCTGCTCCTGCCTCTACCGCCTCTACCGCCTCCACCCTCTGCCCCCCTACCCTTGCCCCCTGCTTTTCTCCGTTTCTTCCGGTCGCTCGTCGCGCTGGTTCCCGTCGGCAGCCTCGCTCGGGGACCCCGAGGCGGAGGCGCGGCCCGTCCCCGCCGCTTCCAGGGCCTCGTCGGGCACCCGACCCCCATCCGGTGACCCCGCCTCCAGGCGACGCCGGGCGAAGTCGGCGTACTCCCCCCGAAGGATGGCGTCCCGCGCCTCCCGGACGAGCGTCTGGAAAAAGTGGAGGTTGTGGAGCGTGAGCAGCCGGTGCCCCAGGATTTCCCCGGCGACGTACAGGTGACGAAGGTAGCTCCGCGAGTATCCACCACGACACACGGGGCAGAGACACTCGGGGTCGAGCGGAAGCCGGTCCTCCCGGTACCTCGCGTTCTTCACCACGAGGCGTCCCGCCGAGACGAACGCCTGCCCGTTCCGGGCGTTCCTCGTCGGCAGCACACAATCGAACACGTCCACCCCCGCGCCGATCGCGATCACGAGATCCCGCGGCGTTCCGACGCCCATGAGGTACCGCGGGCGGGCGCGGTCGACCTCCGGCACGACGGCCTCGAGAGTCCGGTGCATCGATTCGGGCGCCTCGCCCACGCTGAACCCCCCTAGAGCGAGTCCGTCCAGGGGAAGGGCGCCGAGCTCCCTCGCGTGGCGGAGACGCAGACCGACATCGGTCCCTCCCTGAACGATTCCGAAGAGGGCCTGGTCCGGGCGGCGGCTCTCGAGGCACCGCGCGGCCCAGCGCGTCGTCCGCTCGACGGCCTGGACGAGCTCCGCCATGGGCGCACCTGCGGGCGGACAGACGTCGAGCTGGAGCGCGATGTCCGATCCGAGGAGGCCCTGTACGCGCATCGCCTCCTCCGGCGAGAGGAAGCGGCGCGAACCGTCCAGGTGCGACGAGAACTCGAAGCCGTCGTCGGTGAGTTTCCGGAGCGACGCGAGCGAGAACGCCTGGTAGCCCCCCGAGTCCGTCGCGATGGCGTGCGGCCACCGCATGAAGGAGTGGAGGCCGCCGTGCGCTGCGATCACCTCCGGCCCCGGCCGGAGCCACAGGTGATACGTGTTCGCGATCAACATCCGCGCCCCGCTCCCGGAGACCTCCTCGGGGCTCATCGCCTTCACGGTCGCCTGCGTGCCGACCGGCATGAAGGCAGGCGTCGGGACGTCCCCGTGCGGCGTGCGCAGCACGCCGGCTCGAGCGTTCCCGCATTCGTGTACGACGCTGAACGAGATCACGACGCGCGCTCCGGGATCCACATGGCATCGCCGTAGGAGAGAAAGCGGTAGCCCTCGCGGAGCGCCTCTGCATACGCGCGCGCCGCCCGCTCGCTGCCGGCGAACGCGTACACGAGAGCGAGGAGGGTGCTCTTCGGCATGTGGAAGTTCGTGAGCAACGCGTCGACGGGGCCGAACTCGTACCCGGGCTGGATGAGCAGGCGCGTCGAGCGCGCGCCGGGGAGGACACGCCGAGGATCGCGCGAATCGCGGGCGCTTTCCAGAGCGCGGACGACCGTCGTTCCCACGGCGACCACGGAGCCCCCACGCTCCCTCGTGCGCGAGACGGCCGCGGCGAGCTCCTCGGAGACGACGAGGTCTTCCTCGTGCATCGGGTGCTCGTCCAGGTCCTCCACGGTGACGGGCCGGAACGTGCCGAGACCGACGTGGAGCGTCGTGAACGCAATCTCGACTCCGCGTGCCCGGAGCCGCGCGAGGGTCTCGTCCGTCACGTGAAGGCCTGCGGTGGGCGCCGCGACGGAGCCGTCTTCCCGGGCGAACACCGTCTGATAGCGCTGAGCGTCCGCCGGCTCGTCCGCGCGCCGCATGTACGGCGGCAGCGGCACCCGTCCCGACCGCTCCACGGCGCGCGACACGGGTTCGCCGGCGACCAGCCGGACCCGGAGCAGCGCGTCCTCCTCCCGCGCGAGGACGGTCGCCGAGAGTGGCCCGAGGTCGATCTCGGTCCCCGGGCGGAGGGGCTTGCTCGAGCGGCCGAGCGCGAGCCACGTCTCGTCCGCGTCGGAGTCGGCCCGGAGCTTTCGTACCAGGAAGATCTCGACGGCGCCGCCCGTGCCTCTCTTGTGACCGAGGAGCCGCGCCCGCAGCACGCGGGTGTCGTTCAGGACGACGAGGGCGCCCTCGGGAACGAGCTCCGGGAACTCCCGGAACGACCCGTGACGATTCTCCGTTCGGCCCACGACGAGGAGACGCGACGCGGACCGGTCCTCGAGCGGGTGAGTCGCGATCCGATCTTCGGGCAGGAGATAGTCGAGGAGCTCGGTCTTCAACGCGCCTCCCCTAGCACGGAAGGCAGGGGAACCTCAGCGGCTCTCGAACGTGATCCCGAGGCGTGTCATCTTGCGCCAGAGCGTCGTCGGACTGATGTCGAGCGCCTCCGCGGCGCGTTCGCGGCTGCCGTCGTGCTCGCGGAGGGCGGCCTCCACGGCTTCCCGTTCTGCCTCGTCCACGATGTCCGCGAGCGTGCGCCCGGTCGTCCGGAATTTCTTCGCGGGCGCCTGCGGGAGGATGTCGTCCAGCGTGACCACGCCACCGGAGCAGAGCGCGACGGACTGCTCGACCATGTTCTCGAGCTCCCGGACGTTGCCCGGGAACTCGTACACCATGAGTCGCTCCATCACCCCGTCCGCGAGACGCGCACGCGCGTTCATCTTGCGGTTGTGCTTGTCCAGGAAGAACTGGAAGAGCGTGGGGATGTCTTCCGGTCGCTCCCGGAGCGGGGGCAAATGAAACCGCGCGACGTTCAGGCGATAGTAGAGGTCTTGCCGGAAACGGCGCTCCTCGACGGCGGTCGCCAGATCGACGTTCGTCGCGGCGATGACCCGGATGTCCACGTGGATGGACCGGTTCTCACCGACGCGGCGGACCTCGCCGTCCTGGATCGCGCGGAGGAGCTTCGCCTGGAAGCTCATGGTCGTCTCGGCGACCTCGTCGAAGAAGAACGTACCGCCGTCGGCCTCCTCGAACAGACCCTTCCGGGCGTTCACGGCGCCCGTGAAGGCCCCGCGCGCGTGGCCGAACAGCTCGCTCTCGAGGAGCGTCTCGGTGATGGCGGCGCAGTTCACGGTGACGAAGGGCCGGTCGGCGCGCTTGCTGTTCGCGTGGACGGCACGCGCGATGAGCTCCTTGCCCGTGCCGCTTTCTCCCGTGATGAGCACGACGGCGTCCGTGGGCGCGATCTTCGCGACGCGGCCGAGGACGTCCCGGATCGCCTGGGATCTGCCGACGATGTTCTCGAAGTGATACTTCTCCCGGAACTCCTGGGCGAAGAGCTGGACCTGACCGTGGAGCTTCCGGGACTCGACCGCCTTCGAGACCTTCACGAGGAGCTCTTCCTCCGTGAACGGCTTCTGGATGTAGTCGAACGCGCCGAGACGCATCGCCTCGACGGCGCTCTCGATCGTGCCGTAGGCAGTCATCACGATGACCTCGGTCATCGGCTGCGCCTGCTTGATCGCCCGAAGGACGTCGATGCCGTCCGCGCCGCCCATGCGAAGGTCCGTGAGCACGACGTCGTACGCCCCGGTCATGCCGGCCTCTCGCCCGAGGGTACCGTCCGCCGCTTCGTCCACCTCGTAGCCCGCGCCGCGGAGCATCATCGCGAGCGTCGTGCGCATGTTGCGCTGGTCGTCGACGACGAGAACCTTTCCCATTTTCCCTCTTACGGCAGCCTAGCCGAGACCCGAGAGCATAGCGTGGAGTCTCGGCGCGCGACCGGCCCGCTGGACGACTCAGCCCGGACGGGCCTCGCGCGCGTCCGCCCGGGCACGCTCGATCGCGAGCGTCAGCTCACGGACGTCGAATGGCTTCACGATGGACCGAGTGCTGAGATCGCCGGAGCCGAGCACCGTGCGACTCGCCGACATGAGCACGATGCCGAGGTCCGGACGTTGACCGCGGAAGATCTCGGCGAGCTCTCGCCCGTCGCCGTCTCCGAGCTTCACGTCCAGCACGGCGACGTCGATGCTGTCCCGGTACTGGTCGAAGAGGCGACGGCACTCGGCGGCGCTCATCGCGGCGTAGACGGAGTGCCCGAGGCGTCGGAGCTGCCGCGCGACCGCTCCGACGAGCGCGACCTCGTTGTCGGCGAGGAGGACGAGCGCCGGGGAGACCTCGTTCTGCGCGTCTCGCGCGATGGCCACCGCTTCGCGGACGACCGCCGTGGGTGGCCACGTGACGCGGAACTCCGCGCCGCCGCCCTGCCGATCCCCGACGACGACCTCCGCACCGGTGGCGCGCGCGACGGCGTCCACGATGGCGAGGCCGAGGCCGATGCCCCAGCCCGGGCCGTTGTCCCCGTCACCGGGGCGGCGCTTCGTGGTGAAATAGGGCTGGAAGATTCGCTCGCGGAGCTCGGGCGGCACGCCGGGGCCGTGGTCGCCGACGACGAGCTGGACGCCCCCGCCCTCCACCGATCCGAGGGAGACCTCCACGCCTCCCGCGTGGAGGCGCGTGGCGTCGCATGCGTTCACGAGGAGATTCAGGACGAGCTGGTGGAGTCGCGCGCGGTCTCCGACCACGTCGGGCGTATCCGCCGCGATGTCCAGAACGATGGGGACGGCGCTCGATCCGCGGGAAAGCACGGCCGCTGCGGCCTTCACCTCCGCGGCGAGGTTCACGGGGCGCCAGCTGCCCGTCTCGTCGAACGCGATCGCGCGGAGCGAACGGGCGAGCGACGCTCCGCGCTCCGCTTCCTCGATGATCGCGGAGAAATCCGACGCGGGATCGCCGATGTGCTCCTCGGCGTCCGCGGAGCCGGCCTGGGCCGTCGCGACGATGGCCGCGAGGAGGTTGTTCAGGTCGTGGGCGAGGCCGCCGGCGAACCGCGCGATCGTCTCGCTCCGTTCGCGCTGGGCGCGGGACGTCGCCTGGGTCACGCGCTCCGTGAAGTCCACGAGCGCGACGAGGACGTGCTCGCCGTCGAGCGGCGTGCCATACGCCTCGACGCTCATCTGCCGACCGCCCTCCAGTCGAATGACGAGATCTTTCACGTCGAAGGCGTGGCGGTCCGACAGGAGGGTCGTCACCAGCCGGAGCAGCCCCGGACTCGCGGCGGCGAGGACGTCGTCGATGACGAGGCCGATGCACTGGCCGAAGAGTTTCCGGAACTGCGCGTTCGCGTGAGCGACCCGTCCGTACCTGTCCAGCACGATCTGGGGCAGCGGGGCTCGATCGAAAGCTTCGTCGAACATGCTCGGCGGGAGTCGCCCGGTCGGGGGGCGTGGAGGGAGGAGGCGGAAAAAGGGGGCGGCGCGAAAAGCCTTCGAAGGAGGGATGTATAGCATCATTCGGGTGCAAAGCGCGCCGCGTCAGTGCTAACGAATCCGCATGCCTACACTGACTGACATGCTCGGAACGCCGCCCAAGCGAGAGAAGGTCGTCGACGACGCCTGCCGCGTGCTCGACGACGAGGTCTCGGACAAGGGCGGGCTCAGCGGGCTCGCCATCAAGGGCGCCTTCGCGGTGGTGAAGGGCATCAAGCCCGGCTTCGTGAAGGAAGTGGTGGACGCGCTCCTCGACGACTTCCTCCGCTGTCTCGACCCGCTGTTCCAGGAAGCCACTCAGAAGGGCGTGAAGCCGGGCGCGTATCTCCAGCAAAACGCGGGACGCGTGGCAGACGCGCTCCTCGCCGTGACGGACACGCGCGCGCAGAAGGCCCAGCGCGCGGTGATCAAGTCCACGTACGAGAAGCTCCGGCCCACCGCGAAGAAGCAGGTCGAGGCCGCCGCTCCGCGACTCGGCGCTCTCCTCGATCGCCACGTCTGAGCTCCAGAGGCACCGCTTCGCTGCACCGCGTCAGATTCGACGCGCCGCCGCGCCGGGCCGCTTTTCGCTTGGCGCCGAAGGCGGGCGTCCCGTTGCCTTGACAATGGGAACACGTCGGAGCAAGTGAGGCGTCCACATCGCCTGAGGGATACCTCGGCGAAGCACGGACCGTGTCGTCGCCCGTCGGCGGTACGGGCCCGAAGAGCTCAGAAAGGCCTTTCGGAGTCCATGGCCACACTAGGAGAGCCCGGAGCGTCGGGCTCGTCGCCCGCAGCGGCCGGGTTGAAGAAGATCAAGGGCGCAGTCGTTCGTTTCTGTGGGGACTCGGGCGACGGCATGCAGGTCACGGGGTCGCAGTTCACCGCGACGGCCGCGATCGTCGGAAACGACCTCGCGACCTTCCCGGACTTCCCCGCCGAGATCCGCGCCCCGGCGGGGACGCTCTACGGAGTCTCGGGCTTCCAGATCAACTTCTCGTCGGAGGACGTGTTCACGCCGGGCGACGCCCCGGACGTCCTCGTCGCGATGAACCCGGCCGCACTCAAGACGAACCTGAAGGACCTCCGCGCGGGCGGCCTGCTCATCGTCAACAGCGGTGCGTTCAACGCACAGAACCTGAAGAAGGCGGGCTACGGCACGAACCCCGTCGAAGACGGCTCGCTCCAGGCCTACCGCCTGATCCCGATCGACATCTCGAAGAACACGCTCGCCGCCGTCGAGGGCAGCGGCCTCTCCACGAAGGAGGCCGGGCGCTGCAAGAATTTCTGGACCCTCGGACTCATGTACTGGATCTACGGCCGCCCGATGGATCCGACCGTCCGATGGATCGAGGACAAGTACAAGAAGCGGCCCGACGTGGCGCAGGCGAACATCCTCGCCCTCAAGGCCGGACACGCCTTCGGCGAGACGCTCGAGATCTCCCACGACCACTACGAGGTGCCCGCGGCGCCGGTGGCGAAGGGCGAGTACTGCAACATTTCGGGCAACACGGCGACCGCGTGGGGCTTCGTCGCCGCGACCGAGCTCATGGGCATTCCGCTCGTCCTCGGCTCCTACCCCATCACGCCGGCGAGCGACGTCCTCCACGAGCTCTCCCGCTACAAGCAGTTCCCCGTCACGACGGTGCAAGCGGAGGACGAGATCGCGGCGGTGTGCGTCGCGATCGGCGCTTCCTACGCCGGTAACCTGGGCATCACCTCGACGAGCGGCCCCGGGCTCGCGCTCAAGATGGAAGCCATCGGGCTCGCCGTCTCCGTGGAGCTCCCGCTCGTGGTTCTGGACGTTCAGCGGGCCGGGCCGAGCACCGGCATGCCCACGAAGACCGAGCAGGCGGACCTCCTCCAGGCCGTCTACGGGCGAAACAGCGAGGCGCCGGTGTGCGTCCTCGCGGCTTCCACTCCGGGCGACTGCTTCTACATGGCGATCGAGGCGTGCCGCATCGCGACGAAATACATGCTTCCCGTGATCCTCCTCACGGACGGCTACGTCGCGAACGGTGCCGAGCCCTGGAAGATCCCGAAGGTCGAAGACCTCCCGCGGTTCCCGGTGAAATTCCGGAAGGAGCCGGACGGCTTCCACCCGTTCCTCCGGGATCCGCAGACGCTCGCGCGAAACTGGGCGATCCCCGGGACGCCGGGCCTCACGCACCGGATCGGCGGCATCGAGAAGGACTTCGACTCGGGCCACATCTCCTACGATCCGAAGAACCACGAGAAGATGTGCCGGACGCGCGCCGCGAAGGTCCAGAACATCGCGAACGACATCCCGGAGCAGAAGATCGCGGTCGGGGACGAATCCGGGAAGCTCCTGGTGCTCGGCTGGGGCTCCACGTACGGCGCGCTCCACGAGGCCGTCCGACGGTGCCGCGCGCGAGGGCTCTCCGTCTCTCACGCGCATCTGAACTACCTGAACCCGATGCCTCGAAACCTCGGGGAGATGCTGAAGCGGTTCGATCGCGTGCTCATCCCGGAGATGAACCTGGGCCAGCTCGTTCAGCTCGTCCGGAGCCGGTACCTCATCCCGGCTGAGTCGATGCCGAAGATCCAGGGCCAGCCGTTCCGCATCGACGAGGTCGAAGAGCGGATCCGCCAGATGTTGGAGAGCTGAAGATGTCCCAGACGGTCGACGCGAAGCTGACGAAGAAGGACTTCGAGACGGACCAGGACGTCCGCTGGTGCCCGGGTTGCGGGGATTACTCGATCCTCGCGAACGTGCAGCGGCTGATGCCGGAGCTCGGGATCCCGCGGGAGAAGATGGTGTGGGTGAGCGGCATCGGCTGCTCGAGCCGCTTCCCCTACTACATGAACACCTACGGGTTTCACACGATCCACGGTCGCGCTCCCGCGTTCGCGACCGGCATCAAGGTCGCGAACCCCGAGCTCAGCGTGTGGCTCGCGACCGGCGACGGAGACGGCCTCTCCATCGGCGGAAACCAGCTCATGCACTGCCTCCGCCGGAACGTCGGCGTGAAGATCCTCCTCTTCAACAACCGGATCTACGGCCTCACGAAGGGGCAGTACTCGCCGACGAGCGAGGAGGGCAAGGTGACGAAGAGCACGCCCTTCGGCTCCGCCGATCACCCGCTCGACCCGTGCGTGTTCGCGCTCGGCGCCGGCGCGGGTTTCGTGTCCCGGACGGTGGACACCCAGGCGAAGGAGTTCGCCGTCGTCCTCCGGCGTGCGGCCGACCACCCGGGCGGCACGTTCACGGAGATCTACCAGAACTGCAACGTCTTCAACGACGACGCGTTCCTGAACTTCACGGACAAGGCCGTGAAGGACGAGAAGCAGATCTTCGTCGAGCACGGGAAGCCGCTCCTCTTCGGAGCGGACAAGAAGAAGGGCCTCGCGATCGACGCGCGGACGCTGTCGCTCCGCGTCGTGACGCTGGGGGAGAACGGCGTGACGGAAAAGGACGTCCTCGTTCACGACGAGACGAACCCGACGATCGCCGCGATGCTCGCGCGCATGCCGTTCCCGGAGTTCCCGGTCGCGATGGGCGTCCTCTACGCCGTCGCGCGACCCACGTACGAGACGGCCGTGGAAGCCCAGCACGGGCGGGCGACGGCGAAGCTCGGCCAGGGGAGCCTCGAGAAGCTCCTCCACTCGGGCGAAACCTGGACGGTCTGAGCCGCGCCCACAGGCGCGCGGCTCACTTCGCGACCACGCCGGGAACGGCGTAGTTGCCGTCCAGGACCGTCTGCTCCGGCAGATAGAGCCGCGTCACGAGCACGAAGGGACCCGACGCCGGCGTCGGGAGCCAGTTCGCCGCGTGCCCGGCGGGGGCGGCGTTCTGGAGGTACAGGTCGAGCGAGCCGTCCGCGTTGTACTCGAGGCTCGGCATCCGGTTTCCGAGCGAGAAGCGCTGGAGGGGGTTGTCGACGAAGAACATGTCGGCGCCGTACAGCGTGACCGACCAGAAGCCGAGCGGCTTCAGCGAGGGAAGATCCGTCGGAGAGAAGTGCATCGTGTAGCTCTTCGCGCCGTCGTACACGGCGCCCGACGGGTCGGCGCGCGAGATGGGATAGACGGATTCCTCCGGGACGTTCGCGGCCCACGCGACCTTGGCGACGACGGCGCGCGTGAGGAAATCGGAGTACGTTCCGATGTCGAGGCGCGTCGTCCAGCCGTTCACGGTGGTGCCGAAGCCCTGCGCGCCGTCCAGGATTCGCTGAAGGCCGTTCGTCGCGCCGGCAGAGAGCGCGTCTGCGTTCCCGGTCCCGTCCGCGATCGGGTGCTTCCCGGGCCCGATGCCGAGCGAGGCGAATCGCGCGAGGGCGGACACGTCCGGGGCCGCCGAGGGCGGCGTCGCGGCGAGCGCGTCCCCCAGCTCGTCGAAGAACGCCGCGCCCTCGGTCCCGGTCTCCTGCGGCGCTCCGGGAGCCTGGCCGAGCGGCGGGTCCACGGCGGGCGGTTCCGGATCTCCCGTCAGCGTGTGGAGCGGCACGAGAGAGCGCGAGAGCGCGTTCACGGTCTGGCCGTCGGCGGCGTCCTTCACCAGATAGCGCCCGAGCATGAAGAGCTCCGCCGTGGGGGATTCGATCACCTCCGCGCCGGTCGGGACGGTGCCCTGCCATCCGGGAGCGGTGATGACGAACGTGCCCCCCTTCCCTCCCGTCGCGCGCGTCCCGAGGTAGTGGAAGGAGTTCGTGAACGTCTCGAGGAACTGATACGTCCAGTAGCGGTCGGTGACGTCCGGCACCGTGAGCACCATGGGCTCCGCGCGCAGGTCCAGGATCGCGATCGAATAATACGTGTCCTGGTTCGGCGCGGGGATGATCCGCAGAGTCGCCGGGAGCGGCCCCGGCTGATTGAAGAGCTTGTTGATACCGACGAGGCCGCCGAGGCTCTGCATCGTCCGCCGGCTCACGACGAGCGGGTAGCCCCAGACGAACGCGTCGGCCGCGAGCGCCGCGGGGTCGCCGCCGTCGGCTCCGCCTCCGTCGCCATCGGGCCCCCCGTCCGGTGCGGAGCCCGCGGCGGTCGCCTTCCCACCGGACGAGCACGCAGCGGAGAACAGGAGCGAGAGCGCGATCGGGAGCAGAGCGAGCTTCATCGACCCTGCAATCTACCATGCCCTCGGCCGGAGCAGCACGGCCCCGGAGGGCTTCGTCCCTCCGGGGCCTCCTTCGCCGCGCGGCGAGCCGCGTCGGGGTTCACTGAGGGACGAGCACGGTGTCCACGACGTGAATCACGCCGTTCTTCGCGAGGATGTTCGCGGTCGTGACATTTGCACCATCGATCTTCACGCCGCTGGTCAGGTCGACGGTGAGGCTCTTCCCGGCGAGCTCCGTCTGCACGGACCCGGCCACGAGATCGCCCGAGCCGATGGCCCCCGGAACGACGTGATAGAGGAGCACGTCCTTCAGCGCTTGCCCCGTCGGTACGGACGCGAGCTTGCCGAACGCCGTGTCGGTGGGTGCGAACACGGTGAACGGCCCCGGGCCCTGGAGCGTCGTCACGAGGTCCGCGTCGGTCAGCGCCTGGGCGAGCGACGTGAACGTGCCGGCCGCGACCGCCGTCGCGACGATGTCGTCCTTCGGCGGAAGGATGATGTGGTCGATGACGTGGATCACTCCGTTCGAGGCGACGACGTCGGCCGTGGTCACCTTCGCGTCGTCCACCTTCACGCCGCTCGAGGTGTCGATCAGGATGGGCGAACCCGAGAGCGTGACGAAGACCTGCCCGTTCTTCAGGTCCTTGGACTCCACCGCCGCGCCCGAGACGACGTGGTACTTCAGGATCTCCGTCAGCGCGTCCTTGGAGAGCCCGGCGAGGACGCCGGGGTTGTCCGTCTCGAACGTCACGAACGCGTCGTCCGTGGGTGCGAAGACGGTGAAGGGACCGGCTCCCTTCAGCGCCGCGACGAGATCCGCGGTGCCGAGGGCCGCGGCGAGCTTCGTGAACGATCCGGCTGCGACGGCCGTGTCCACGATGTCCTTCGCCCCCGCGTCTTCCGAGGCCATGCCACCGGTGCCCGCGCCACCGGTACCCATGCCGCCGGCGCCGCCCGCTTTCCCGCCGCTACCCGTGTCCTGGCCGCCCGTGCCGGAGCCGGACGAGCCACCCGCCGCTGCACCGGCTTCTCCGCCCGTACCGGCGCCACCAGTCGAGTTCGAGTCGTCGCTGCTGCACCCGAAGAGCGGCTGCGTCGCGACCAGCACGATCGAGATCCAAGGCAAGGACTTCATGGGGATTCTCCTCGGAGCACCGCTCCGTCGTCGGGCCGCGAGATTGCGACCGTGACGATGCCCTCTTGTGTCCGGTCGCTGCCGAACGACAGGGTGCGCCCGAGCGGGACCGTATTCGCGTGAATACGCCGGACGCGCGGCTGGCCCGCGCTAGCGCCCTCGGGCGAGCGTCTCGGGAGCCGGGTCGACGTGACCGTCGCCGTCCTCGTCGCGAAGCAACACGATGCCCGGGCCGAGGTTCCCGAGAAACACGGCATGAAGGTCCGCGTGTTCGTCGGCCGAGACCGTGACGGCACCCGCGGACGGCGCGACCGACGCGAGATCGAGGTCGAGCCACCGCGCGACGTCGAACGCGAGGAGCGTCTTTCCCGTCGAGGCCGTGACCGCGAACGTGCCGGAGACCGCCGGGAGAGCGAACGTCGACGCGGCGTCTCCGAGGACCGTGAACGGGACGCCGTCCGCGCGTGTTCCCTCCACGACGACGCTGTGGTCACGGAGCAGCGCGGGCGCGCCCTCCGGAAGTGCGTCCTGCCCTGCGACGCCGAACGGGACCGTGACGCGACAGAAGGACTCGGGCTCGAGCTCGAACCGGGTGACGTTGTGCCGACCCGCCGCGTGATCCCCGACGCCGAGCGCGGGGGCCTTCACCGGCGCGCCCGCGTCCGCGTCGCAGTCCGCCGAGAACCCGATGTCCCCGAGATCCAGCCAGACCGAAGAGACGTTCGCGACGCTGCCCTCGGAGCGCACCCCGATGCGGTCCGGCGCGCTCGAGTACGCCGTGTACGCGACCTCCCCGGTGAACGAGGGATTGCCGGTCTCCGTTCCGCCGGTGCAGGCCGCCAGAAAGATCGCTCCGATGGTGACGGCCAGACCTCCGAGGCGTGCGGATTCCATCGACCGCTTTTTGCCCCAGGGTCGCGCGGACGTCACCGGGATCCTCCGCGGCGAGACTTGGTCAGCGGGAATAGCTGGAAATTGATCTGGACCACCTGCTCCGGATCCTGCTCCAGGGCGGAGAGCTCGAGCAACTCCCGGCGAAATCGCTGGAGCCGCTCCTTGAACGAGCGAAGCCCCCCGCGGCTGAGGCACAGCGTGAGCGAGGAGATGTCCCGCTCGTTCGGGGGGAGGAGATCGATCGACTCGATGGCCCGCTGGGTCATCACGCGGTGAAACGCGGCGATGTGAAGACCTCGCGTCTCCGGCCCGGTCGACAATAGCGCGTCCGCCTGGACGAGCCGTCCGCCGTCGCCTCGAACGAGGAGCCCGAGCTCGACGAGCGTGTCGAGGGCCCGCGAGGCCTCACGCGGTGTGATCGCGGGGACGAGCTGCTCGGCGATCCACTCCGGATCCTCCCGGAACTCCTTCGACGCGGCGAGCTCGCGGATCGCGGGCATGTACCATTCCCCGTAGTACGCCGCGTGCGCCAGATCGAGCTTGTGAGCCGTCCGGTAGCTCTGGAAGGCCGTGAGCTTTCCGTAGTGCTGCGCGCGCTCCGTGGACGTCTCCGCCTGGTTGAACGCGACGAGGTGAACGAAGTAACGACTCGCGTCGGCGTCGAGCCGGCACGCGGAAGCGAAGCGCTCGGCCATCTTCGGGCTCAGGTTACGCGCTCCCTCGACGACCAGCTTCAGGTAGTTCGGCGCCGACACTCCGGCCCGGCGGGAGAAAGCCCGGTAGGAAAACGCGCGGCTCTGGGACTTCTTCGCCGCGTAGAAGTCCCGCAGGAACGCGCGGTAGTCCAGGTATCCGTACACGTCGACGTCCGAGCTCTTCGGAGCGGCGTTCGGCGAGGGCGCCATGGAACGCATCATAGCGCCCGGCGATGCGCCGCGAATGCCACGGCGACGGAGCCGTATTCTCCGGAATACGCCGGCGCGTCTCTTCGACGATGAGAGACCTGCGTCCGGCAGTCCAGCTACGGGCGTCTCAGACCGTCTTCAACCGCCGCTTTCCGTCCCCGTGAACGTGCCGCGGCTCGGGCGGCTCGCTTCCGCCGCGAGCGCTCCTCGCCGAACGAACGTCGCTGTCCAGGATGGGGGAGAAGAAGTTGTCCTTCTTCACGTATTCGTCGGGGGAAAACGCGAACTTGTAGCTCGGCGCGGCGCGCTGGCTGCAGTCCGTGCGCTCGCAGAACCGGCACGTGATGCCGACCGGCACGCTGATGCGCGACGCCTGCTCCTGCGACCAGCGCGGCAGGTCGTCCGCGTAAGCGAGGTGGTGCGCGTCCTCGGCATGCGTACCGAGACCGATGGAATACACGGTGCCCTTCACGAGCGAGCCGTGGACCGGCGAGGCGCTCACCTTGGCGAAGCAGAAATATCCGCCGCCGTTCGGCATCAGGCTGAACTGGCGCGAGATCGTACTCGGCGTGAGAAACGCGGTATGGACGACCCACTTCGGGCACGACCCGAGGCCCACCGGGAACGTGAGCCCCGTCGCGGAATAGCGCTTCGAGATGTTTCCCCCGAGGTCCACGCGGAGGAAATGCATCGGCACGCCGCGTCGCTTCGGATCGGCGAGGTTCGTCAGGCGGTGCGCGACGGCCTCGTAGTTCATCTCGAAGAGGCCCGCGAGCCCCTCGACGTCGTATCGCGTACGCTGCGCCTCGCGGAACATGTCCTCGTACGGCGTGAGGAGCGCGCCGGCGAAGTAGTTCGCGAGGTGAATCTTGATGAGCCGCGGCGTCTCGGGGTGCCTCGCGACGAGCGACCGCATGATCGAGCGATCGAGGCCGAGCTCGTCGATGCGCCGGAGCCCGACGACGTGCGCGAGGTCGAACTTTCGACGCGCTTCCGAGAGCCCGGAGGCGAGCGCGAGCTTCCCCTCGGCGCGATCGTAGTGGCGGACGACGCTCGAGCCCTTCCCGGGCGGAAGCGCGATGACCTCGATGTCGAGCTGCTCCTCGAGGACGCGCTGGAGCGTGTCGGAGAGCACGCGCCGTTCGAGTCCGAAGTCCCGTCGCGATTCCTGGCTCGCTTCCTCGATCTCCGGGAAGAAGTTCTTGTGGGCCTGGAGGAAATCGACCACCTCGTCGAGGGGCGAGTAGTCGAGCTGGAGCGTCGTGTCCGAGACGGGTGTCCCCTCGTGACGCTCGATGGATGCTCTCGCCTTTTCCCCGGCCTCGCGCCGCGAGACGAGCTCCTGGAGCTTGTCGAGCTCGATGCGCGTGTTCTTGTAGAGGTTGAAGAGCGTGGTCACCGTCGTCACGGCCGTCGGCTCGGCGGAGATCGTCGCGAGGTCGACGCGGTCCAGGTTCAGGGTGCGGAGGAGCGGCTCGTCGAGGAGCTGCGCCAGGTTCTGCTCGACGGGTTGCTTGCCGAGCCCCTCGAGGAAGGGTTCGGGCTTCACCTGGAGGAGCTCGAGCGCCCGCCAGAGGAGCGGGAGCTGGACCGCGCGCTTCCCCTTCTCGATGAGGTTCAGATAGGAAGGCGAGATGCCGAGGCGCTTCGCGAAATCCGCCTGAGGGTGTCCGCGGTCGAGCCGGAGCTGCCGCAGCCGGTGCCCGACCGTCGCGTTCCGGATGACCTGGGTGCTCTCGGGCATGGCTTTACAAATTTACACCCGACCGTTCACCGGTGCACGTCACGCCGAGGTTTGGTAAGAAGCCGCCCCATGCCGCAGGACCCCCGAGCCCGAGCCCGAGAGAAACGCCGCCGCGCCCGCAAGAACGCCCGCTGGGCGGACAAGCGCGCCGAAGAGAACGCCGCGGCGGACAAGCCGAAGGCGCCCGCCAAGAAGGCCACCTGAGCCCGGGCGCCGCGTGGCGCGTCCCGTGACGATCGCGGCGTACGTCTACCCGGGCTTCCACCCGATCCCGGAGCGAGACGCGAGTTTCCATCCCGGGTTCACGGAGTGGGAGCTCGTGCTCGGATGCGCGCCGCGCTTTCCCGGCCACGTGCAGCCGCGCGTGCCGGCGCTCGGACCCTACGACGATCGCAATCCGACGGAGGTCGGACGCCGCATCGCGCTCGCGCGGGCGCACGGCGTGGATGCGTTCGTCTACGGCCTCTTCTGGTGCCGCGGAAAGCGCGTGTTCGAGGACGCGCTGGACCTCGGGTTTCTCGGTTCGGACGAGGGGCGGACGGCGCCGTTCGCCGTGATGTGGGCGAACCGGATGCCGCGACGGGTTCTTCCGGTCGCGCGCGCCGACGCGGAGATCATCGATCCGTCGCGGCTGGTGTCGTCGGACGTCGACGATTTCGTCGCGCTCGTGGACCTCGTCGGGCGGACGTACATGGTTCGCCAGAACTACGTCCGCGTCGAAGGGCTTCCCTACCTCTCCATCTTCGACAGCACGTTCTTCGTCCGGGAGCTCGGCCGAACCGCGGCCGCAGACGCCCTCCGCGCCGCGAAGGCCCACGCGAAGCGACTCGGCCATCCCGGGCTCCACGTGGCGGCCATCGACCCCGCGGAGGAGATCCTCGGGGAAGTACGCGAGATCGGCTTCGACAGCGTCACGCACTACGTGCACTTGCCGTACTGGAAGGGCCCCTCGATCCAGGACTACGCGGAGACTGCGGAGCGCCGGAGCCGCGAATGGCCGGAGCTGCGGAGGCGCTCGAAGCTTCCCTATTTTCCTTCCGTTTCCCCGGGATGGGATGCATCCCCACGCGGAGCGGATTTCGGCCCGAAGCGACCCGACAAGTATCCGTGGTCGCCGGTCATCGTCGGAGAGTCTCCTGAAGCGTTCGAGGCGGCACTGCGGCGCGCGCTCGTCTTCGCCCGCGACACGGAAGCGCCGCTCGTCTTCGTCGCGAGCTTGAACGAATGGAGCGAAGGGCACTACCTGGAGCCGGACGCGCGCTTCGGCGTCGCCTTTCTCGAGGCGGTCCGAC
Source organism: Polyangiaceae bacterium (assembly GCA_035545855.1). Classification (GTDB taxonomy): domain Bacteria; phylum Myxococcota_A; class Polyangia; order Polyangiales; family Polyangiaceae; genus DASZVB01. The sequence continues at coordinate 30,394 of DASZXK010000034.1, read as the reverse complement.
GAGCGCGAATCGGTTCCGTCGGAAGCGCGGAGGGGGATCCGCCGTCGAGGGGTGAAAGACCGTAGTTGGGGTCCCTCGGGCGGGTCTTCGGGGTCTCGGGGCGTACCCCTCCCAATACGAAGCGTACGGACGCGCCTGCCCCGGCGCCGCACCATGCGATGCAGGGCTCAGCGAACTCGAATCTGGCTGACTGCTTCGACGGCCGTCGCCCCGCCGCGGATGCTCTCTTCGAGCAGGGAGAGGACGCGAGCCCGCCCGCCGACGTCCTCCGCCCCCTGCTCGCCCCAGCGGGTGAGGAACAGGCGGAGAGCCCATCGCGCGCTTTCGCGAGCCCGGCGCGCCGCGAGCTCGCCCACACCGACGAGCTCGGCGCGATGGCCGTCGAGCGCCTCCACGAGCTTCTGGATGCCGATCTGGGACGTCGCGCTCGTCAGGACGACGGGCGGAGGCGGCCGGGGCTCTCCGGCGTGAGCCGCTGCCAGGGCGGATGCGAGCTCCGCCACGGCGCGCTCGGCGATGCTGCCGAGGTCCGCCTTGTTGACGGCGAAGACGTCCGGGATCTCGATGATGCCCGCTTTCAGGAACTGGAGGACGTCCCCGGAGCCCGGCTGGATCACCATGAGCACCGTGTCCGTCACGTGCTCCACGTCCGTCTCGCTCTGGCCGACTCCGGTCGTCTCCACGAGCACGACGTCGTAAGCGGCGGAGAGGACGTCGATGGCCGCGCCCGCGGAACGGGCGAGGCCGCCGAGGTCGCCCCCCGACGCCATGCTGCGAACGAAGAGACCCGTGTCGTCCGGGTCGATCTCGATGCGGGCGCGATCTCCGAGGAGCGCGCCCCCGCTTCGCGGGCTCGACGGATCCACGGCGAGGACGCCCACGGTGCGCCCGCCGGCGCGGATGGCCTTGGCGAGCGCGGACATGAGGGAGCTCTTCCCGACGCCCGGCGGACCGGTGATGCCGATCCGCGACGCCCGGAGTGGATCCGTCGCCTTGCCGAGCTTCCGGAGCAGCTCGACGGTCGTGGCCTCCGCCGCCGGGCGGCGGTCCTCCACCACCGAGATCGCGCGCGCGACGCCGCACGGCTCTCGCGCGGCGACGCGACGGACGAGCTCGTCCTGCCCGAGGGGCTCCCTCACGCGGCGTGCGCCTCGCGGACGTAGTCGACGAGCTCCCCGAGGATCCGGGAGATCTGGAAGTCCTTCGGCGTGTAGACGGCGCGAACGCCGGCCTTGCGGAGCTCGTCGGCGTCCGTCTCCGGGATGATGCCGCCGGCGACCACCGGGATCCCCGAGAGGCCGCGCTTCTTCATCTGCTCGAGCACTTCCCGGACGAGATCCAGGTGAGCGCCGCTCAGGATGCTCAGACCGACGAGGTGCACGCCCTCGTCCGCGGCGGCGCGCGCGAGCTGCTGCGGGGTGACCCGGATGCCCTCGTAGACGACCTCGAAGCCCGCGTCCCGAGCCCGGAGCGCGATCTGCTCGGCGCCGTTCGAGTGGCCGTCCAGGCCCGGCTTTCCGACGAGGAGCTTCGGCCGCCGGCCGAGCGTCTTCTGGAGCGCCACGACCTTTTCGCGAAGCGCGTCGAGTGCCTTCGGGTCCCCCGCGACGGAGCGCGCGCCCGCCACGCCGGTCGGGGCGCGGTACTCGCCGAACACTTCGCGGAGGAGTCCTCCCCACTCGCCCGTCGTGACGCCCGCCTTCGCGGCGGCGATCGACGCCGGCATGATGTTCTGGCCCGTCTTCGCGGCTTCGCGAAGAGCGGCGAGGGCCCGCTCGACCGCGCCCGCGTCGCGCCCCTGCCGCCAGGCGACGAGACGCGCGATCTGCTCCTTCTCCGCAGCCGGATCGACTCGAAGGATGGCGTCCGCCCCGCCTTCCGTCTGGAGCGGGCTCGGGGCCGTCTCCGTGAACTTGTTCACGCCGACGACGATCTGGTCGCCGCGTTCGATGCCGGCGATGCGCGCCGCGTGCGACGCGACGAGGCGCTCCTTCACGTACTCCACCGCCGGCACGATGCCGCCGCGGGAGAGGACCGCTTCGACCTCGGCCCAGGCGGCGTCCGCGATGGCCTTCACGCGGGCCTCGATGACCGGCGACCCGTCGAGGATGTCCCCGAACTCGAGGAGATCGGTCTCGTACGCGAGGATCTGCTGGGAACGGAGCGAGAGCTGCTGATCCCACGGCCGGGGGAGACCGAGCGCCTCGTTCCACGCGGGGAGCTGGATCGCGCGGGCGCGCGCCTTCTTGCTGAGCGTCACCCCGAGCATCTCGAGCACGATGCGGACGATGTTGTTCTCGGGCTGGGCCTCCGTGAGGCCGAGCGAGTTCACCTGCACGCCGTACCGGAAGCGGAGCGCCTTTTCGTCCGTGATGCCGTAACGCTCACGACCGAGCTTCTCCCAGAGACGACCGAACGCGCGCTGCTTGCAGACCTCGTCCACGAAGCGGATGCTCGAGTTGACGAAGAAGGACAGGCGCGAGAACGTGTCCGTGAGCACGGCGCCCGCGATGCCTCTCGCGCGAACGGTGTCCAGCACGGCGATGGCCGTCGAGAGCGCGTACGCGACCTCCTGCTCCGGCGTCGCCCCGGCTTCCTGCAGGTGATAGCTGCAGATGTTCGTCGGATTCCACTCCGGGACGTTCTCCACGGTGTACTGCACCGTGTCCGCGATGAGCCGCATGCTCGGCTCGGGCGGGAAGATGTACGTGCCGCGGGAGAGGTACTCCTTGATGATGTCGTTCTGCGTCGTGCCGCGGAGCTTCCGTGTGTCCGCGCCCTGCTCCTCGGCGACCGCGATGTAGAGCGAGAGCAGCCACGCGGCCGTCGCGTTGATCGTCATCGACGTGTTCATCGCCTCGAGGGAAATGCCCTCGAAGAGGGTCCGCATGTCGCCGATGTGACAGATCGGCACGCCCGTGCGGCCGACCTCCCCCCGCGCGAGGACGTGGTCGGAGTCGTATCCGGTCTGGGTCGGCAGATCGAACGCGACGCTGAGGCCCGTCTGTCCCTTCGCGAGATTCTGCTTGTAGAGCTCGTTCGAGGCCTTCGGGGAGCTGTGCCCCGAGTAGGTCCTCATGATCCAGGGGGAGTCTTTCTTCACGTTCACGGCGAAAACCTCGGGGCAACGCTTACCACGGCCCGAGCCTGGGCCATTCATGGCCGGAAAGTCGAGCAATTTCCAGCTATCGGCGTCGCCCCTCGGTGCCCCCTGGGCGCCAGCTCTGCCTCACGCGCTCCGATCGCCCCCTGGAGGCCCCCCTCTCGACATGCCCACCCCGCGTGTACAAAGTCAGTGGTCCCCATGTCGGAGAGTCCGGACAGGAAGCGGAAAGAACAGGGCGACACCTCGGTCGCCACGCGTCCGTCCACGAAGCAGCCGAGACAGTGGCGCGTCGTCCTCCACAACGACGACTACACGACGATGGAATTCGTCGTCCTCGTGCTCCAGAAGTTTTTCTACAAGACCGAGACCGAAGCCACGCAGATCATGCTCCACGTGCACCACAAGGGCTACGGCATCGTCGGGCTCTATACCCGGGACGTGGCCGAGACGAAGGCGTCCCAGGTGATGGATTTCGCGAAACAGCACGGCCACCCGCTCCGCTGCACGGCGGAACCGGAAGGCACCCCGGAGCGGACGGAATGAAAGTCAGCGCGGAAGTCGAAATTGCCTGCTCGCTCGCGGCGCGCGAGGCGCAGCGGCGTCACCACGATCTCCTGACCGTGGAGCACCTCCTCTACGCCCTCCTCCACGACGAGGAGACGGCGAAGGTGCTCCGCAAGTCGGGCGGCAACGTGAAGAAGATCCGCGCGGCGCTCGAGAAGGTCCTGGACGAGTACATCACCAAGGCGCCCGAGGGCGTGGAGGTGCAACCGACGTATTCCCGCGGCTTTCAGCGGGTCCTGCAGCGCGCGGCGATCCACGTCGAGTCGAGCGGCAAGGAAGAGCTGAAGGGGCACAACGTCCTCATCGCGATCTTCGCCGAGCTGGACTCGTACGCCGTGAAGGTCCTGAACGACGCCGGCGTGACGCGCTTCGACGTCGTCTCCTACGTCTCCCACGGAGTGGCGAAGGAGGGCGAGGACGAACCGGCGCCGAGCCCCACCGGGACGGAAGACGAGGACGAACCCCAGGCGGAGACGGATCCTCTGGAGAAGTTCGCCGTCAACCTGAACGAGCGGGCCAAGGCCGGAGACATCGAGCCGCTCGTCGGTCGGGAGAAGGAAGTCCGCCGTGCGATCCAGGTCCTCGCGCGAAGGCGGAAGAACAACCCGCTCTTCGTGGGCGACGCCGGCGTGGGGAAGACCGCCATCGTGGAGGGGCTCGCGCAGCTCATCGTCGAGGGCAAGGTGCCGAAGGCCCTCGAGCACGCCGTCATCTTCTCGCTCGACATGGGCGCCCTCGTCGCGGGGACGAAATTCCGCGGCGACTTCGAGAACCGCGTGAAGGGCGTGCTGAAGGCCATGGAGAAGCAGCCCGGGGCGATCCTCTTCGTGGACGAGATCCACACCGTGATCGGCGCCGGCGCGACGTCCGGCGGCACGCTGGACGCCTCGAACCTCTTCAAGCCCGCTCTCGCGAGCGGGAAGCTCCGCTGCATGGGGGCGACGACGTTCGAGGAGTACCGCCGTCACATGGAACGGGACGCGGCCCTCGCCCGGAGGTTCCAGAAGATCGAGGTGAACGAGCCGAGCGAGGCCGACACCATCCTCATCCTGAAGGGCCTCCTCCCGCGGTACGAGGAGTTCCACCACGTGAAATACGCCGAGGGCACGGTGGAAGCCGCCGCGAAGCTCGCGACCCGGCACCTCCACGACCGGCGCATGCCGGACAAGGCCATCGACCTCATCGACGAGGCCGGGGCGGACGCGAAGCTCGACGCCGGCGACGGCGCGATCGTGGACGAGAGTCGCATCGAGACCGTCGTCGCGCGGATGGCGCAGGTCCCGCCGAAGCAGGTCTCGGTCTCGGACAAGGACTCGCTCCGGAACCTCGAGGCCGACCTCCGGAGCGTCGTCTTCGGACAGGATCGGGCCATTTCCGAGCTCGCGGCGGCCATCAAGCTCTCGCGCGCGGGCCTCCGGTCCCCCGAGAAGCCCATCGGGAGCTACCTCTTCACGGGCCCCACGGGCGTGGGCAAGACGGAGGTGACGCGCCAGCTCGCGAAGACGCTCGGCATCGCGCTCGTCCGGTTCGACATGAGCGAGTACCACGAGCTCCACAGCGCCTCGAAGCTCATCGGCGCGCCCCCGGGCTACGTCGGGCACGACCGCGGCGGCACGCTGACGGACGCGATCACGAAGACGCCGCACGCCGTCGTGCTCCTGGACGAGATCGAGAAGGCCCACCCGGACGTCTTCAACGTGTTCCTCCAGATCATGGACCACGGGACGCTCACCGACGCGCACGGGCGGAAGGCGGATTTCCGGCATGCCGTCATCGTCTTCACGAGCAACGTCGGAGCGGCGGACCTCGCCCGGGTGAAGGTCGGGTTCAGCCGGGAGGCGAGCCGCGGAGACGACCAGCTCGCGTTCAAGAACACCTTCAGCCCCGAGTTCAGGAACCGCCTGGACGCGCGGATCCGCTTCGAGCCGCTGAGCCCGGCGGTCATGGGGAACATCGTGGACAAGGCCGTGCGGGAGCTCGAGCTCCAGCTCGCGGAGCGCCAGGTCACCGTGTCTCTCACGTCCACGGCGCGGGAGTACTTCGCGAAGAAGGGCTACGACGTCGACAACGGCGCCCGCCCGCTCGCCCGGCTGGTCCAGGAAGAGATCAAGAAGCCGCTCGCGGACGAGATCCTCTTCGGGAAGCTCGAAAAGGGCGGTCACGTCGAGGTGGACGTCGTGGAAGACTCGGTCCGCTTCAACATCGAACAGCCGAGCTGAGCCTCTTCCCGGGGGTGGCGGGGCTCGGAGTCGGGGTATGCTCGCGCGCCCGCGAGGCGCCGAAGACGTCCTCGCCCACCGACATGGAAACCGCGGCCCGGACGACTCGCTTTTCGCGATGGGTCGATCGCATCGCGATGGTCGTGCCGGAGCTCGGGATCGGCGCCGTCGGCTGGCCCCTCGTCCTCGGCGCCGGGCTCGCGGCTTCCCTCCGACTGGTCCAGGTCGAGCGGGCGCGGCACGCTCGCGTACTCCCCTCGCCCGCGACGGCGGTCCCGTTCCTGCTCTTCACGCTCGGGACGGCGCTCGTCGCGCTCGCGATCGCGAAGGGGTTCGCGATGCGGGGCGATTCGCGGCCGCTCCGCGCACGGTACCGCGACGGGCTGAACCGGCTCTCCTTCCTCGGAGCCGTGCCCCTCGTGCTCGTCGTCCGCGAGCCGCTCGAGATTCAGCGGGGATGGTCCGTGCTGCTCGTCTCCGGGGTCGCGGGGCTCCTCGTCGCGCACACGGTCTACCAGTTCGACACGGACGAAGGTCGACGGTCCTTCCGGCTCGCGAAACCTCTCGCCGGCGCGCTCCTCTTCGCCGTGACCGCCGCGTACACGATCCTCGTCGTCCGTCTCGCGTTCATCAACCACGTGAGCATGAACACGGGCCGGAGCGATCTCGGCTACTACATGAGCGTCTTCCGCAAGTCGAGCCAGGGCGTGCCGCTCGGGTGCTCGCTGTGCGGCGGTGGCACCCACACGACGGGGCACTTCGATCCGATCCTCGTCCCGCTCTCGCTCTTCTATCTCGTCTACCCGTTCGCGGAGACGATGCTCGTGCTGCAAGCCGTGTGGCTCGCGTCGGGAGCGATACCCGTCTACCGCCTGACGCGCTCCCGCGTCGGCCACCGCGGCGCGGCGCTCGCCCTCGCGACGGCGTACCTCGCGTACCCCGCGCTCCACGGCGTGAATCTCTTCGACTTCCACTCCATCGCCCTGTGCGTGACGCCCTTCCTCTGGTTCCTCGTCTTCATCGACGAGAAGCGGCCGAGAGCCGCGCTCCTGACGCTCGGCGTGCTGCTCCTCGTTCGAGAAGACGTGGCGATCGCGACATCGCTCGTCGGGATCTCGTGTCTCTTCGCGAAAGACGGCACGGAGCGCCGGATCGGCTGGGCCACGCTCGCCGTGTCCGTCACCTACTTTCTCGTCGCGAAGATCGTCTTCATGGGTCACGCTGACCCGCTGAATCAGCCCGCGAGCGGGCGCGGCGGCTACGCGCTCTTCTACGAGGAGATGATCCCCTCCGGCCGCTCGACGCGGGCCCTCGTGGAGACGGTGATCGGCGACCCGCTCTTCACGCTCTCCCGGGTCCTCTCGGAGGGGAAGGTCGACTACGTCGCGATCCTGCTCGCGCCGCTCCTCGGGCTGCCCCTCCTCGCCCGCGGGCGCGTCCAGCTCCTCTACGGGTTCGCCGTGACGCTGCTCGCGACGCAGCACCTCTACAGCGTTCACGCGCAGTACTCGAGCACCCTCGTCCCGGTGATGTTCGGGCTCGCGACGGCAGCGCTCGCGCGGATCCGGGGCGCCGGGCGCCTCCCCCTCGGAGCGTCCGGGCCCCGGACGGCGCGCGCCCTGTCTCTCGGCGTGCTCGTGTCCTCGCTGCTCGTGTCCTACAAGTTCGGCGGCCTCGTGGAGAACGAGACCTTCATCGCCGGCTTCCGACCGCTCAGTCGCGAGGGCACGATGCGGCCTCTTCCGGGCGGGAACGTCGCCTGGATCGAAGCGTTCGCGCGCTCGCTTCCTCGGGGTGCGAGCGTGGCCGCGAACAGCCGCATCGTCCCGCACCTCGGTCCGGTGTCGGACGTCTACATGATCGAGGAGAGAGCCCGCGCCGAGTACGTGATCGCGAACATGCAGAACCCCGAGATCGCGAGGATCATCAAGGCGGACGTCGACAAGGGGTTCCTGCAGGAATACCTCGTGAAGGAACCGCTCCGGATCTACAAGACGAAGTATCCGAAGGGGGCAGCCGGGCGCGCGGGCGGCGCCGCCGCCGAGCCGGACCAGGCCGGCCCGTGACGCCCGCTGAACGCGCTCGTTTCCGTCCGGCGTCGTCCGCAGCGGTTCGGGCGGGACGCGAGCCGCTCCCGGCGAGCTGTGCTACATCGGCCTGCCCCCGATGATCACCATCGTCGACTACAACGCCGGGAACCTCCGGAGCGTCCAGCGGGCGTGTCGCGCCGCGGGGATCGAGTCGGTCATCACGCAGGATCCGGACGCTCTCAGGAAGGCCGAGCGGATCATCTTCCCGGGGGTCGGCGCCGCCCGGAGCGCGATGGAGACGGTCGTCCTGCGAGGGCTCGACGATGCGCTCCGCGAATCCTTCGGCCGGGGCACGCCTCTCCTCGGGATCTGCATCGGCTGCCAGATCGTCCTGGATCGCTCGGAGGAGGGCGACACGCCGTGTCTCGGGCTCCTCCCGGGCGCGACGGTACGGTTCCGCCTCGCCGATCCGCGACTCAAGGTTCCGCACATGGGGTGGAACGCCGTCCGCGTGGAACGCCCGCACCCGCTCCTCCGCGAGATCGAGCCGGGGGACGAGTTCTACTTCGTCCACTCCTTCTACCCGAGCCCGAAGGAGCCGGAGCGCGTGTTTGCCACGGCCGACTACGGCGGGTCGTTCTGCTGCGCCCTCGGGAAGGACAACCTCTTCGCCACGCAATTCCACCCGGAGAAGAGCGGCCCGCTCGGCCTCGCGCTGCTCCGCCGGTTCTCGAAGTGGGACGGGTCATGCTGAGCAAGCGCGTCATCGCCTGTCTGGACGTCCGCGACGGCAAGCTCGCGAAGAGCGTGAAGTTCGTGGACACGAAGGACATCGGGGACCCGGTGGAAAAGGCCCGCGAGTACTACCAGGCGGGGCTCGACGAGCTCGTGTTCTACGACATCACCGCGTCGAGCGACGGCCGAGGGATCATGCTGGACGTCGTCGAGCGGGTCGCCGCGGAGGTGTTCATCCCCTTCTCCGTCGGTGGCGGCATCCGCTCCGTGGAAGACGCGACGGCGCTCCGCCTCGCGGGGGCGGAGAAGATCAACGTCAACAGCGCGGCCGTGAAGGACCCGGAGCTCGTCACCCGCTGCTCGGACGCCATCGGAGCGCAGAGCGTCGTCCTCTCCATGGACGTGCTCCGCGTCGAAAAATCGGAGAGCATCCCGTCGGGCTACGAGATCGTGATTCACGGCGGCCGCACGCGGACGGGCCTCGACGCGATCGCCTGGGCGAAGCGCGGAGAAGCACTCGGCGCCGGCGAGCTCGTCGTCAATTCCATCGACGCCGACGGCACCCGCGAGGGGTACGAGCTGGTCCTCACTCGCGCCGTCGCGGACTCCGTGACGATCCCGGTGATCGCATCCGGCGGCGCGGGGAAGCCCGAGCACCTCTACGAGGCGCTCACGGAAGGCCACGCCGACGCGGCCCTGGTCGCCTCCATGGTCCACTACGGCGAGTACACGATCCCGGCGCTGAAGGAGCACCTCCGGAGCCGCGGGGTGAAGGTCCGGATGCCTCGCCCGCTCGACTGACGCGCGGCCGCCGCGCGGGGGAGAACGAGGCCGTCGCCGGCGGACCCGACTTCGCAGACGCCCTGCATTCGTGAGAGGCTCGTGCGAGCACCGCGATGAGCCGAAAGGTCCGGGTCGTGAAGCTCCGCGCGCTCGCGGCGTTCACCGTCGCCTGCGTGGCGGGTCCCGCTCGGGCCGACACGCTCTCGGCGGCCAGGGCGCGCGGAGAGCTCGTCTTCGGCGCGGACGCGCAGGGCGGCGAGCCGTTCGTGTTCGAGGACCCGAACGACCCCAGGAGGAAACTCATCGGCTTCGAGGTGGACATCGCCGACGCGCTCGCGGCGGACGTCGGCGTCCGGGCACGGTTCTCCCAGGCGGACTGGTCGACGCTCGTTCCCTCCCTCGAGCGCGGCGATTTCGACGTCGCCATGAACGGCCTCGAGGACACGCCCTCTCGCCGCGCGAGGATCCTCCTCACCCTGCCGTACTTCTCCTTCGGCGAGACGCTCGCGGTGAAGCGCGGCGACGGCCGGAAGTCGCTCGACGCACTCGCCGGGGGGCGCATCGGGACCCTGAACCAGTCCTTCGCGGACGATCTGCTCCGCGGCCGTGGGTTCGAGCCGGTGCTGTACGAAGGCGTCTCGGAGCCCTACGCGGACCTCGCCCTCGGGCGGATCTCCGGAGTCCTCCTCGATCACGTCATCGCCGATCGATACGGCTGCGTCCGTCCCGACGTCGACTGCGTCAGGGACGACGTGGCGCGCGGCACGTACGCCATCGGGGTCCGCCACGGCGACGAGGCGCTCGTCGCGCGGCTGAACGAGGCGCTCGGCAGGCTCCGGAGGAGCGGAACCCTCGAACGGATCCTCGAGAAATGGAAGCTCTGGGACTTCCGTCAAGTCGAGCTGTCGCATCGACTCGAGACGGGCGCGGCCACCGCGCCTCCGCCGCCGAGCGCCGTCTCGCGCGCGTGGTCTTTCGCGGACACGCGCCTCTTCCTCGCGGGCGCGCTGGTGACGCTCGCGCTCTCGACCGCGGCGTTCGCCCTCGCGCTCCCCCTCGGGCTCGGGCTCGCGCTCTGCCGCCTCGGACGCCGCGGCCCGCTCCGCGCGTTCGCCGTGACGTACATCGAGCTCTTCCGCGGGACGCCGCTCCTCCTCCAGCTCTACGTGCTCTATTTCGGGCTCGCTCCGGTGTTCCGGCTCCCGCCGTGGGCCGCCGCCGTGCTCGCCCTCGCGATGAACTACGGCGCCTACGAGGCGGAGATCCACCGCGGCGCGCTCCTCGCCGTCCCGAGCGGCCAGGGCGAGGCGGCCCGCGCGCTCGGTCTCACGCGATTCCAGGCGCTCCGCCACGTCCTCCTGCCGCAGTCCTTCCGGATCGCGCTCCCCTCGATGACGAACGACTTCGTCGCGCTCCTCAAGGACTCGTCGCTCGTCAGCGTCATCACCGTCGTCGAGCTCACGAAGCGGATGACGATCGCCGCCGTCGATCTCCGCGGCTGGCTCGTCCCCGGCCTCGCCTGTGCCGCCCTGTACTTCGCCATGAGCTACCCGCTCTCGCGCCTCGCCGCTCGTCTCGAAGGAGCCCTTCGCCGTGATCAGCATCCGGAAGCTCGGTAAGCGCCGGGGAGACGTGCGGACGCTCTCCGGCGTCAGCGCGGAGATCGGCGCGGGCGAGGTCGTCGCCATCGTCGGAGAGTCGGGGTGCGGGAAGACGACTCTCCTCCGCTGTCTGAACGGACTCGAGACGTTCGACGAGGGCGCCGCGACCATCGCGGGCTTCGAGCTGGACCCGGGCCTAAGGTCACTGTCCGAACCGGACCTGATCCGCCTTCGCGGCGCGGTCGGCTTCGCGTTCCAGGAACACCACCTGTTCCCGCACCTCACCGCGGAAGAGAACGTGTCCCTGTCCCCGCGGGTCGTGAAACACGTTCCGGCGCGCGAGGCCCGCGAGCGAGCGCAGGAGCTCCTCCGCGCGGTCGGGCTCGCGGAGCGCGCGGGGGCGTACCCGCACCAGCTCTCGGGCGGACAGCGACAGCGCGTCGCCCTCGCGCGCGCGCTCGCGCAAGATCCGAAGGTCCTCCTCCTCGACGAGCCGACGAGCGCCCTCGACCCGGAGACCGCGGAGGGCGTCGCGCGAACGATCCTCGACGTCACCGCCGGCAGGGTGACCGTCGTCCTCGTGACGCATCAGATCTCCCTCGCGCACCGGATGGCCGGGAGAGTGCTCCGACTCGAGGGTGGAGCGCTCGCCGAGCTCCCGACGCCTACGGATACGCGGTGAAGAGCTCCGCGAGGCTCTCCGCCGACTTCGCGTGACCGAGGAACGGCCGGACGCCGAAGATCTCCTGCACCGTCCTGAGGAGCGAGCTGTGATCGTACGTGCGATGGGTGGTGAACCCGCCGCCCTTCGCGAGGGGAGAGAACGCGAGCAGCCCGAACGGGCAGTCGCCGAGCAGACAGCTCGGCGCGACCTCCGCCTCGTCCCAGGTGAGGAACACGACGCCGCCGTCCCGGTATGCGGCCGAGGCGAAGATCTTCGGCATCCACTCCGCGAGCCAGCGATCCCCCTGACGGATCGGGTTTCGATCCGGATCGCAGGCCGTGTGCATGTCGTTGCACTGGTTCGGCGTGACGAACGCGTACCGGGGCGTCGTGCCCTTCGCGAGATCCGTCTCGAGCTCCGCGAGCGGGCGGACGTGGCCGATGCATCGGGCCGAACGCGGGTCATTTCCGTCCGTCACGTCGTCGAAGAACACCATCGGATTGTGCTTCGGCGCGTACATGCCGACCGGCTCGAGGGGGCACCGGTCGCCGGGGATGTCCTCCTGGTACGAGCGCCAGGAGATCCGCGCGGCGTCGAGCAACGTGACCAGGTGCTCCTTCTCGCTCCGGTGGTTCTTCGCCGGATGTTCGTCGTCGTGGATTCCGAGGTTGTCGCCGGCCTCGAGCCAGACGTAGTTCGGCTCGCTCGGGTGCTGTCTCCCCTCGAGTGGCGCTCGATAGCCGTCGGCGACGGACGCCCGCGGAAGTAACTCGCGGTTCAGATACGGCGCGTCCGCGCTGCCCTCGAGCTCCGACCAGACCTTGTTCTCGAGCAGGATCACGAACACCGTTCGGAGCCGGCTCACGGCGCTCGGCACGACCGCCTCGGGCCGCGGACCTGCAGCGCTCGACGCGACCGAGGAAACGCTCGCGTTTTCGGCAGGAATTCCGCCCCGACTCGACTCGCGCGCCGGAGACCGGCATGCGGCGAGCGAGAGCGCGAGAGCCGCCGCGAGACGAACCTTCCCGGAACCGAACGGTTCCCGGCGCTCGCAGCCGCGGCGCTCCATGAGGCCGAGTATAGAGGCCGTGACGCGGCGTGTCCGACCGGAAGAGCGACGCGACGAGCGATGAAGCTCCCGCGGGGCTTCCATTGTCGCGGGCTCGTGTATGATGCGCCCGCTTTTCTCCCACGGTAGGACTTCGTCAACATGCTGAGCATCGATTTGCGCGGAAAGCGCGCTCTGATCGCGGGCCTCGCCGACGACGGCGGCTACGGCTGGGCCATCGGGAAGGCCCTCGCCGAGGCCGGCGCGACGGTCTGCGCCGGGACCTGGCCGCCCGCGTTGAACATCTTCCGCACCATGCTCGAGCGCGGCAAGTTCGACGACTCGCGGAAGATGAGTGACGGCTCGCTGCTCTCCTTCGAGAAGATCTACGCGCTCGACGCCGCGTACGACACCCTCGCCGACTGCCCGGAAGACGTGCGGACGAGCCGCCGCTACGCGAGCGCCGGGGACTTCTCGATCGACGGCCTCGCGAAGGCGCTCCAGGCGGATTTCGGCGAAAAGCCGGTGGACATCGTGGTGCACTCGCTCGCGAACGGTCCCGAGGTCAAAAAGCCGCTGCTGGAGACGAGCCGTAGCGGCTACCTCACCGCCGTCTCCGTCAGCGCCTACTCCTTCGTCTCCATGGTGAGCCGTCTCGCGCCGCTCGTGCGACCGAAGGGGAGCTTCCTGTGCCTCTCGTACATCGCCGCGGAGCGCGTCTGCCCGGGTTACGGCGGGGGCATGTCCTCGGCGAAGGCAGCGCTGGAGAGCGACACCCGCACCCTCGCCTTCGAGGCGGGCCGGAAATACGGCCTCCGCGTGAACTCCATCTCGGCCGGCCCCTGGGCGTCCCGCGCCGCCTCCGCCATCGGCATCATCGACGAGACCATCCGCTACACGGCGGCCAACGCCCCCCTCCAGGAACAGCTCACCGCCGAAGAGGTCGGCGGAGCCGCAGCGTTCCTCCTGAGCCCGCTCGGCAGCGGAATCACGGGCACCGTGATCTACGTCGACAAGGGCTACCACACGATGGGCAAGGCCACCGAAGAACGGTACGCGGCTCCCTGAGGAGCCGCTCCGCCGTCATCACTTCTTCTTCGGAACCAGCACCCAGTAGTCCAAATCGAGGACCACGTTCGGGTGGTAGACGGATTTGCCGTCCTTCTGGACCTTGAGCGGGAAGGGCTCGGCCTTCATGTCGTGGTTCTTCACGCCGACGAGGCGGAGACGGAGGGCGCCCGCGTCGGAGCGATCCTGGAGGTCGGCTTTGTCGAGGACCTCGCTCCAGGCGTAGATGGTGTCCCCGGCGAAGGTGGGATTCGCGTGGGCCCCGCCGTTCCAGGCGAGGATCGCGACGACGTTCTCGAGCCCGTTGAACGAGAGCGACCGCGCGAGGCTGATGATGTGACCGCCGTAGATCAGGCGCTTGCCGAACCGCGTGTTCTTCGCCGCGAAGCCGTCGAAGTGCACCTTCGCGGTGTTCTGGTAGAGGCGCGTCGCGATCTGGTGCTCGCTCTCCTCGAGCGTCATGCCGTCCACGTGATCGATCTTCTCGCCCTTCTCGTAGTCCTCGAAGAAGGCGCGACCGCCGGTGGCCCAGGGCTCGAAGTCCCCGAGGTAGAGCGACCGGGGAACGGTGAGCTCGCTCGCGGGAACCTCCGGACGCATCTCCGGAGAGTCGTTCGCGCCGGTGGGCGTCTTCGGGTCCCGCTTGTTGACCATCACCCAGCGGTAGAACTCGATGACCTTCGCGCCGCGCTGGTTCGTGCCGGTGGACTTCACCCACACGACGCCGTTCTCGCCGCTCTTGTTCTCTTTCTTGCCGATCACGTCCGACATGGAGCGGACGGTGTCCCCCGGGTACACGGGCTCGAGGAACCGGACCGCGGCGTAGCCGAGGTTCGCGACGGCGTTCAGCGAGACGTCATTCACCGTCTTCCCGAACACCATGTGGAACGCGAGGAGGTCGTTGATCGTCTCCCGGCGGTAGCCGAGGGAGCGCGCGAACTCCGCGGAGCAGTGCAGCGGGTAGCGGTCGCCGGTGAGCCCGATGTAGAGCGCCTGGTCGCCCTCCGTGATCGTGCGCGGCACGGCATGGACGAGCCGGGTGCCCGCCTTGAAGTCCTCGAAGAAGTTCCCGGGGTTGGTCTTCATGGCCATCGGGCGGGCTTCTAGACCAAAGGGGGCGCGAAGGGAACGGAGCTCGGACGGAGCGCCCTCAGGGGCAGACGCCGGCGTCCGGAGGGTCGGGGCAGACGAGGTGCTCGCCCGGCACCGACCCCACGTCCGTCTCGTAGAGCCCCTGTGAACCCCAGACCCGGTAGCCTCCGCCCTTCCCGGTCACGTCGCTGACCCAGCCGGGCCCCTCGAGCCGCTCCGTGAACCCCTTGTACGCCGAGAAGCAGCGCCCGTCGGGTGAGACGATCGTGACGATCTCACCCGTTCCGGAAGTGTCCTCCGGCCGGGTCTCCCGCAGACACACGGTCGGCAAGATCGGCGAGGAGCAATCGCCCGCGACGACGATCTTCCGGCAGCAACCGCCGCTGTTCACCCCGGACGCATCCGGGTAGACGAGCGGGGCGTCCGACGCGCACAGCCCGGCATCCACGGCCCCGGCGCCCGTCGTCCCGTCGCTGGATGAACACCCCGCGAGACCACAGGCGACCAGGAAGGCGAAACCCCTGCCCACTTCCCCGACGCGCATGCCGGGTTCGTAGCAGGGGCTTCGCGCGAGCGCCAACGGCGCCCGGGTTCAGCGGCTTTCCGCGAGAGTCTTCAGGCCCGTCTTCTTCGCGTTCACGAGGATCGACATGTTGCCGTTCGGGTGCTTGTTCTCGCGCATGAGCTGGTGGCACGCGCCCGTCTCCGCGAACGGGAAGACGCGGGACATGCACGGGTCCACCTTGCCGGCGAGGACGAGATCGTTGATGCCCTTCGCCTGCTCGTCGTTCGCGAAGTGCGAGCCCTGGAAGCGCTTCTGCCGCATCCAGTGGTAGCGGAGGTCGAGCGTCGCGTTGTAGCCCGTGGTGCCGGCGCAGATGACGACCATGCCGCCCGTCTCGCAGACGAACACGGACGTCGGCACGGTGTCTTCACCCGGGTGCTCGAACACGATCGTCGGGTTCTTCTTCTCGCCGAGCGCTTCCCAGAACGCCTTGCCGAACGCGCGCGCCCCCTGGAGCCACTTCCCGTAGGCGGCCTCGTCCTTCCAGTGCGGCAGCATGCCCCAGTGGTCGAACTTCTTGCGGTTGATCGTTCCGACGGCGCCGAGCTTCTTCACGTACTCGACCTTGTCGTCCCCGCTGACGACCGCCACGGGACGGCCGCCGGCGGCCTTCACGATCTGGATGGCCATGCAGCCGAGGCCGCCCGCGCCGCCCCAGATGAGGACGGGGTCGCCCGGCTGCACCGTGTGCTCTTTCCAGCCGTGGAGCATGCGGTACGCCGTCGCACCGACGAGCATGTACGCCGCCGCGTCCTCCCAGGACAGGTGCTTCGCCTTCGGCAGGCACATGTGGTCCTGCACCTTCGTGAACTGGGCGAAGCTCCCCCAGTTCGTCTCGTAGCCCCAGATGAGCTGCGAGGGCGCGAACATCGGGTCTTTCCCGGCGAGCACGTGCGGGTCGTCGTGATCCCACCAGCCGCAGTGGGTGACGACCTCGTCCCCCACCTTGACGTTCTTCACGTCCTTGCCGACCTTCCAGACGATGCCCGCGGCGTCCGAGCCGCCGATGTGGAAGGGCTCCTTCTCGCCCTTCTTCTGACGCGCCTTGATGACGTCGATGGGGATACCGAGCGCGGCCCAGACGTTGTTGTAGTTCACGCCTGCGGCCATCACGTAGACGAGGACCTCCCGCGGCCCGATCTCGGGCACCGGAACTTCTTCCATCTTGAAGGCGTCTTTGGGTTCGCCGAACCGCTCCGGGCGAATCAATTGCGCGTGCATGCGGGCGGGCACGACGCCGAGCTCGGGGATTTCGGAAAGTGCGTAGATGTCTTTGGCCATGGCGGGCGCGCATCCTGCACCAAAAGCGTCCGCCGTTCCAGATGGGAGCGGGTGCGTCTCGAGAAGCGATGCGATGCACGATGCAGCGGAAAACGCGCCTCCATCGAGAGAGGTAGGGCCACGTTCCAGCCACGCCGCACGGCCGAACGTGATGGACCGGCGGGGTTCACGCCGCGTGTCGGCGCGTCACGGTGTCGGGGAGCCCGCGGGCGGAGCGGCGCTTCCGGCGGGCAGCGCGGCGCTTCCGGCGGGCGGCGCCGTTCCGCTGGACGCCTTCGCCACGGCTTCCTTCACGTCCATCGCGAGCGCGCAGCTGTTCACCTGACGCCGCTCGGCAGCGAGCGTCTTCGGAGACTCCACGGACCTCCGCCCCATCGGGAGGAAATCCCCGGAGGCGTTCCCGCGCACTCGAAGCAGCAGCTTCCCGCTCTTCACGTCCCAGATCCCGACGCGCGCCGCGTGCGCCACGCGCTGAAGGCGCTCGTCTTCCGATTCTTCGCGGTCGTCCTTCTCGCGCTCGAGCGGAGCCGGGAGGCCGGCGACGGGCTCTTCGTCCAGCACGGCGGTGAAGTACCGGGAGCGCTGCAGGAGCTCGACGGCGATGGGCACGTCGTTCTTCTTCACCGCGTCGAGGTCGAGCTCGAACGCGCGCACGGAGAGGTCCGTGCTCGCCTGGTGCAGGTCATCCGTCCACTCCGGGGAGAGGATGCGGAGCGTCCGATACGCGAGCCGGAGATTGAAGGGCTGCGAGGGGATCGCGCAGACGCTCCAGTCGTTGCAGAGCGTGCCGTCCTTGCAGTCGGACGGCGACTTGCAGGGCGGGCCCTCCATCGCTTCCTTCCGGACGAACAGGCACGACGTGAAGCCGTCCCGCTGCGACCGCGACGCCGCGCGACGGAGCGAGTCCACGTCCCGCGCCTTGGAGAGCCGCACGCGCAGATAGACGCCGGGCGCGTTCGCGATCGCAGCGAGGTCCACTCCGTCCGCGACGACGTCCGGGAGCGGGTCGCCGCCGAGCTCGAGCACCCAGCTCTCCACCCGATCACGGAACGGGATGATCTTCGGGCCGAGCGTCGCGAGGATGGCCCGCTGCGTGGCCATCACCTTGCTCTTCTGGCTCTCGAGCTGCCCGAGCGAGTACTTCCAGTAGACGACCGTGAACGCGGCGAGGAGGAGCCCCGTCCACAGCCAGAACTGCGGAGACCCGCCGTAGACCTTCGCCTTGCCGCTGACGAGCTGGCGCCGGCGCTGCTCGCGCGCCTCGTTCAGCGACGGGAGGCCACGCTGTCTGGGGTCGCGAACGGCCGCCACGGCTACCGTCTCGCGGGCCCGCCGAGGACCCGGTTCAGCCGGACCCGCCGGGCTTGCCGAGGCGCTTCGTCATGAAGCTCACCTGCGGGTAGCCCGCGAACGCGGCCGTCTGGAACACGCTCTTCACGACGAGCGCGGTCACGCGCTTGTCGACCTGGAGAACGCACACGCCCGGGAAGGGCTTGCCGGGGTTGATCTGCTTCCACAGCTCGCGCTTGCTCTTCAGGACGTTGAAGAGCTCGTCCACGCGCTGGAGGCGGTTCGCCTCTTCGATGGCGCGCGTGCTGCCGGCGGGGATGCCGTCGACCAGGATCTGCGTGCCCGTGATGGCGACCATGGGGGCTTCCACCATGTCCATCACGTTCATGGCGCTCGGGAGCTTCACGTTCTTGTCGACCGGAAGCTCGCCCGTCGCAGAGAAGCTCGCGAGGAGGAAGAGCACGATGCAGAGCAAGAAGTCGATGAACGGGACGAGCGGCAGCTCCTGGTTCACGGAGCGCTGACCGCCGCCGGACACCTTCTTCTGCACGAACTCGAGGTTCACGTGGTGCAGGAGCCTGCGCCCCGGCACCGAGATCGGCTGGTGGAATCTGGATAGCGCTTTCTGGCTCATCAGTTCACCGAGAACGTGACGTTGAACGCCGGCACGTCTTCCTGCTGCGTACCGATCTTGAATTCGCGCTTCGGCGTGTAGATCGCGTCGATGACGGCGACGATGTCCGCGAAGGGCGTCGTGTTGTCCGTGTGGAGGATGGCCTGGTCGAACTTCTTGTCCGTCCCGGCGCGGTGGGAGCCGTTCTGCTTCCACTCTTCCTCGACCTTCTTCGCGAGGTCGGGATAGGTGTACTCGCCCTCCCCGAACGGAACCTGCTTACGAGGGACCTCGATCGTGTTCACGACCGTGGTGCCTTCCTTCCAGACGAGGTCGAACTTGCGGTCGCCCTTCATCTCGACGTGGAGGGTCTTTTCCTTCTTCTGTTCCTCGATGTCCTTCTCGGGGTTCGGAGGACCGGGAACCTGGGCGTCGGCGTTGAGCCGAGCCATCTGCGACCACACGGCGGTCACCAGGAGGAACATCACGAGGCACAGGAGGAAGTCGATGAACGGGACCAGGGGGAGTTCCTGGTTCACCGAGCGCCGACCGCCATGTCCACCACCGACGTCAATACCAGCCATGGGCCTTCACTCTCCGTGGGTCATGCCGTGGACACGTCGGGCCCGCCACGCCTTGGGGCGAGCGAGCCCGGACGCGTCGTCAGATCACTGCGCGGCCTCGAGCCCCTGCAGGTTGACCTTCTGGCGGTTCGCGACGACGAGGTTCAGCACCCGGACGGATGCCTCGTTGATGTCGTCCTCGAGCGTCTGCGTCTTGCCGTTCAGAACGGCGAAGCCGGCGAGCGCCGTGATGGCCGAGATGAGGCCGAACGCGGTGCAGTTCATGGCTTCAGAGATGCCTTCTGCGAGGATGCGCGCCTTCTGGCTCGGATCCACGCTCTCGCCACCGACGGCGCCGAAGGCCTTGATGAGACCGACGATGGTCCCGAAGAGGCCGTTCAGCATCGCGAGGTTCGCGAAGAGGGCGAGGAAGCCCGTGCGCTTGGCGATCTTCGGCATCTCCTGGAGCGCCGTCTCGTCCATCGCGGCCTGGACCTCTTCGTCCGGGCGGTTCACCTTCACGAGGCCGGCCTGGACGATGCGCGCGAGCGGCGCGTTCGCCGCGGAGCACATCTTCACGGCCTTGGCCACGTCACCGGCGAGGATGCACTTCTGCATCGTGGCGAGGAACACTTCCTTGTTGATGGAAGCGCCCCACAGGTAGACGGCACGCTCGGCGATCACTGCGATCGAGCAGATCAGCCAGAACAGAATGAGCCACATGGCCCAGCCGCCCTCTTGGAAGTGATGCCACATATCAGCCATCGTCTTTACCTTTTCTCCAGTTGCGGTGCGGCGGTCCGGCACGGGGGACGCGGGACCGTGTGTCCGACCAGTGCGTCCTAACCTGCCTGCCTGCTGGTTCCCGAGCCACCAATAGGGGACCGGGACGAGGCATCTTCGCGAAGCAGACCCCGAGCCGTCAAGAGAGATTGGATTTCACTCGCATCTTCGCGTCGCGTAGAAAAATTACCACGAATACGGCGAGTTCATCGCTCTTCGCTGGATCGAAATCTTTCATCTCGATGAACGTCGCGTGCCCCGTCCGAGCGTCGCTTCGCGTCTCGTTCACGAACGTCGATCGCGCGAAAAAGACGCCGCAGCGTCAGCTCACTCGATCGCGCGGAGGCACGCGACGACGAGAGCCGGCGTGGCGCCGTGCACCGCCGCGCGCGCGCCGTTGCAGTGTCGGATGACGTCGCCAAGCCGGCCGGCGGTTTGAAGATCCGTTCTCGGCTCGGTGGATTGTTCACGATGAGGACGCAATCGGCGTTCTCGCGAAACGCGAGGGCACGGCGAACGACGTTCAGCGTCGCGAGGTTTTGTCATGGGGGACCTGGTCCCCCGCGGCTCCTCGGGTCGTCGGGCTTCGCGCTGCGGGCCTCGGACCGCTCCCCCTTGTCGCGCCGGATCGGGCGCGCGCTCGAAGGGCTCGCGGGGTCGGGTATCGGCGGGTCCCATCGGGGGCTTTGTGACGCCCCCCATTGGTTTGTATACAAACTATCCAGCGACGAGATACCCCCCCACCGCGCCGTTCGCCGTTCCGCCGTTCGGCCATGCCGCCCTTCGGGCGCGCTCGAAGGGCTCGCGGGGTCGGGTGTCGCCAGGTCCCATCGTTCGCGAGGGCGGTGATCGGTGCGCGGAAAAATTGGTTTGTATACAAACCGTCCCGAGCGGAGCCGATCCCCTCGCGACGGGTCGACCGAACGCGCGATGAACCTCGTGAAGAGGGAACCGCGCCGACCGCGCGTCCGCCGTGCGCGGCGAAGCCGTGAAGCGGCGAAGCGGTTCGCGGGCTCCGCGCGGACGACGGGCCGGGCGCTTCCGGAAGCGCCGAAACGCCAAAAATCCGATGCTGTTACGGTGCTTGCAAGCCGTCTTCCGCGAAGGCTATAGTCGGGCACAAGTTTGAGAAGACTATGCCCGCGCCTCAGCGGAGCGTTTCATCGTCAGAGCGACTGAAGATCCACGAAAGGGACATGGGGAATGCAACTTCTGCTTCTCGCAGCAACGGAAGCCAGCAGCGGCGGCGGCGAAAGCCAGCTCGTAGAGGCCTTCAAGCACAACCCGACGTTCATGGTGCTGAACCTGATCTCGTCGGCCATCGTGCTCACGATCGTCGTCGAGCGGTTCACGTTCCAGGTGACTCGGTACCGCGTGAACTCGAAGGAGTTCTTCGCGCAGATCAAGAAGCTGGTCACGGCCGGGAACATCGACCGCGCCATCAAGCTCTGTGAAGCGAGCGACTACCCCATCCTCCAGCTGGTGAAGTCCGGGCTGACTCACTCGAACAAGGGCCCCGACGAGATCGACGCCGCCCTGAGCGAGAAGCTCTCCGAGCTCAAGCCCGCCGCGGAGAAGCGCGTCGGCGCGCTGTGGTCCCTCGCGAACATCGCGACCCTCATCGGCCTCCTCGGCACCGTCTCCGGTCTGATCGCGACGTTCGGCGCCATCTCGGCCCCCGGCCTCTCCCAGGCCGACAAGCAGCGCATGCTCTCGAACGGTATCGCCGAAGCCATGTACAACACGGCGCTCGGTCTCGGCATCGCCGTGTTCTGCATGATCACGCACATCATTCTCCACACGCGCGCCAAGGCCATCCAGCACGACCTGGAAAGCACGGTCGAGAAGACGTTCAACCTCCTCACGATCCAGCAGCGCGGCTGACCGAGCCCCCCGGACGAGTCCGCCAGCATGGCTGAAGACAAGCTCAGCACGGCGCAGGTCGCCAGGATCCGTCGGCTCAGCCAGCCGAAGGAGCTGACTCCCGACGAGGAAGGTGGCGAGCTCAACATCGTCCCCTTCCTCGACATCATCACGAACATCCTCATCTTCGTGCTCGCGACGATCTCCGTGACCTTCACGGCGACGATCGAGACGCAGCCGCCGGCGAGCGGCGGCAGCGGTGTCCGCAAGGAGATCGAGAGCAAGGCGTTGAACCTCACGGTGCTCGTGGGCGACTTCGGGTTCTCCATCAAGGCCTCCGGCGGAAACGTCGCGGAGGGGTGCTCCGGGGTCGGGCCCGGCGTCGCGATCCCGATGAAGGGCGGCCAGCTCGACTACGACGCGCTGACGGACTGCGCGGCCAAGCTCAAGGGCTCGTCCTCGGACTTCGCCGACGAGACGCAGGTCTACATCAGCGCGAACCCGGGCACGGATTACCAGACGCTCATCAGCACCATCGATGCTCTCCGGTCCACGCGCCAGGGCGACCCGCTCTTCACGGACGTGAACTTCAAGGTGGCGAAATGACGCAAGCGGCTGCGGCTCCCAAGTCCACGGGAGCCTCGATGGCGAAGTACAAGGCGGCCCTCCGGCGCGCCATCCGGCGGAACTATCACGAGCCGGAGATCAACTTCCTCAACATCACCGCGATGCTCGACATCATGACGATCATCCTCGTCTTCCTCCTGAAGACGCTGGGTGAGTCGACGGCATCCGTCCCGCAGAGCGACGATCTCAAGATCCCCACGTCCTTCATCACGTCGCAGCCGAGCATGGAAGGCGTCGTCGTCACCGTCTCGAAGTCGCAGATCCTCGTCGGGGACGACAAGGTGATGACGCTCCCCGGCCGGCAGTCGCTCGCGCAGTCGGGCGTCGGCGCGCAGTACAAGCGGAGCGGCCCGAACGACCTCTACATCGTTCCCCTCGGGAACGCGCTCCAGGCCGCCCGGAAGACGGACAAGCTGGTCCGCCAGGCGAAGGGGCAGGACGCCTCGATGTCGGAAGCGATCATCATCGCCGACAACACGACGCCCTACCGTCTCTTCATCGAGGTGCTCTTCACGCTCGGCCAGAACGAGTTCGGCAAGTATCACCTCATGGTGATGCAGAAGAAGAAGGGCACCGGCTGAGGCCGGTCCGCCCCCCCCTCCGCTCGCCGATATCGGGGATCCGCGCCTCCCCCGGGGCCGGAAAACCCATCTGCCGGATGGAAGGGCCCCGTCCGAGCCGGGACCCACGCCTCGTGGGGCGAGGGCCGGGTTTCAGCGTCCCTGAACGTCCTTGCATGCGTCCAAACGGCCATGCTACGGAGACCTTCGGTTACGGCTCGTCGCGCCCTCGGGAGTGGTTCGCGTCGACGGACTTGCACCAGCGCCCCGGATAGGGGCCCTCGAGTGACGCGGCAGCCGAAGCCCTGAGAGACACGTGCACGTCTCGCGACGTTTCGTCGCGCGAGGGGTGCGCTCGGTGGGCCTTCGATTCGTGCTGACTGAAATCGCCGTCGTTCTTTCCCTCGCGTTCGTCGGGGTGCTCCTAGCGGGACTGCTCTCGCGGTGGACGCTCGTCCGCGCGCAGGGAACGACGGAGGCGCGGCGGGTCGTTTCCGCTGCCACCCGCGCCGCGGAGGCCTTCCTGTTCCGCGAAGGGAAGTACGCGGGCGTGGGGCTGGTCGTCGCCGTCCTCATCCTGCTCGCGACCCACGGGGTGTTCGTCCTCCGGCGCACGCACGGGTTCGGGATGACGCTCGCGCTCTGGTCGGCGCTCGGGATGCTCGTCGGGGCGGCGCTCACGCTCGCGGGCGCCTACCTCGCCACCGAGATCGGCCTCCGCGCCACCCTCGGCGCGATCCGGGCCACCGTGGTCGGCCTGTCCGGAGCGACGGCGCTCGCCGCGCGCGCGAGCGGGGTCGCGGCGCTCGCGGCGGACGCCCTCACGACGGGCGCCATCGCGGGCTTCCTCGGGCTGATGTACCTCCTCGGCGGAGGGGCGTCGGCGGGGCCGGTCCAGGCTGCCCTCCTCCTCGATCGCGCCCTCGTCGCGCTGCCGGGGCTGGCACTCGGAAGCGTGCTCACCGCGGTCGTCGTCGGGCTCTCGTCCTCCGCCTATCACGTGTCCACGGCGGTCGGCGCCCTCGGAGCCGAGGGGCTGGACGCGAACGATCCGAAGAACCCGTCGCTCGTGGCGTCGCTCGTCGGCGAGCACGTGGGGCTCGGAGTCCGCCGCACGGTGGACGCCACCGCCACGCTCTTCCTCGCGCACGTCGCCACGCTCGCCCTGACGGCGGTGCCGTTTCGCCTCCACGGCGCCACGCTCGGCGGTCATGCCTGGGCGCTCGTCACCCTTCCGCTCGTGATTCGAGGGATCGGCATCGTGGCGTCCGCGTTCGGCCTGATGACCACGCGCACCACGGAGACGGGCGCCGCCCATCACGCGATCCTTCGCGGTCAGATCACCGCGGGCGTCCTCGTGCTCGGCGGGGTCGGGGGCGCGTCGCTCTGGCTGCTTTCCGGTCGCGCCGTCGGTTTCCTGTTCGGCGCGGGTGCCGCGGGCGTGGCCGCGTCTCTCGTCATCGGTCAGTCCCCTCGCCTGCAGGTGGACCGCCGCTTCGGCCCGCTCCAGGAGCTCCTCGAGGCGACCCGTGTCGGGCGCGGCGCGACGGCCGCGAAGGGACTCGCGCTCGGATTTCGCGGCGCGTTCATCCCCGTCGTCGCCCTCGCCGCGGCGCTGGTGGCTGCGTTCCAGCTCGGTAAACGGAGTCCTCTCGAGGGCGGCGCGGAGCTCGCCATGGCGACCGCGCTCGCGAGCCTGCTCGCGACGAGCGCGTTCCTCCTCGGCGCCGGGCTCCTCGGCCCGGTCGCGTCGAGCGCTCTCACGGTCGCCCAGCTCGAACCCGACGGCCTTCGTCCCGAGACGCGGCGGCGCGCCGTGCTCCTCGAGGACGGCGGCTTCTCCGCCGGCGCGTCGTCGGACTCGTATTTCGCGGCGGTCGGCGCGACGGCGACCATCCTCGCCGGTCTCGCGATCGGATCGCGCGGCGCCCCCTCGCCCCTTCCGGGGTTCCAGCTGGACGCGCTCGGGATCGGCGCGCTCGGAGCGGCCCTCGTGCTCGCGTTCTCGGGTCGCGCGGTGGATTTCGCCGCGAAGGCCGCGCGAGGCACCTGGCTCGAGGTGGAGCGTCAACTCCGTGGTTTCCCTCGCGAAGCGGGGGTTCCGGTCCTGCCCGCGAGCTTCACGCCGAGCTACCGCGTCGTGATCGAGCTCGCGGGGAAGCTGTCCGTCGAGGGCGTCGTTCTGCTCTCGGCGCTTTCGCTCGTCGTTCCCGTCGGCGTCGTGCTCGCGCTTCGCGCCGCGTACGGCGCAGGGTCTGCGTCCTCCACGGAGGACCTCGCGTCGTTCGTCGTCCTCGCGGGCGCCGCCGCCCTCTTCGCCGGGCTCTTCACCGACGCGGCCCACGCCGCGCTTCGCGCCGCCTACCGGGAGAGCCGTCCGCGCGGCGCCGGAACGGGCTTCGATGCCGCGATCGCCGGCCAGGAGCTCGGAAATTTTCTCGGCGGGTCCTTTTCTCCCGCCGCTCGTTCGTTTGCGAAGGCCGTCGCGGCCGCCGCGCTCGTCGCGGTTCCGTTCCTCACAGCCGTTTAACCCGCCAGAACCACAGAGGCCTGCTTGCCTTCGATTGCCGACGCCCTATCCACCCTCTCCGACCGGGGGCTCCGCCGCCTGCTCGGCGCCCGGACGTTCCTCCGGGGTCTCGACTACGAAAAACGCCGCGTCGTCGAGAGCGTCACCATCGCGGACTCGAGCGCGACGGGACGAGTGAAAGGCTCGGACCCCGAGCCCTACGAGACGACGATCAAACTCGGCGGAGAAGGCATCACGTCCCACTGCACGTGCCCCGCGTTCGCGAAGACCGGCCAGCACTGCAAGCACGTCGCCGCGCTCCTCATCACGGTGAGAAACCAGGCGCGCGCGCAGCTCCCGCGCCGCGAAGCGCACCAGCCGCCTCCCCCGCCTCCGCAGCAGGCCCAGCAGCAGCCGCAGGAGAGCAAGGCGAGCCGACGGCGCGATAGGCGAAGGCGCGCCCAGGTGCAGGCCCTCGCCGCACCCCCGGGCGTCGCGGTACCCGCGCCGGACGCGAGCGCTCGCCCGACGGGGATCGGCGCGTGGCTCGCGCCGGAAGGGGCCGTCCGGCGCGTGAACCTCGAGTTCCGCGTCCACGTCCGACAAGGCGGGTTGACGGTCACGGTGCTGGATACGGACGCCCGAATGCCGCTCCTCCCGAGCGTCGCCCTCACGTGGCAGGCACTCGCCCCGACGGTGGACCGGGACGCTCTCCGGCTCCTCCTCCGCTTCGAGAGCGGCAACCCGCGGCACCCGGCAGTCGACATCCGCGGGGAGGACGTCGCCGATCTCCTCCCGATGCTGTCTCACTCGCGCGTCCTCCTCGAACCGGCGCTCATGCAGCTCCGCTTCGTGGACGAACCGCTGCGCCCGAAGTTCGAGCTCGAGATGGTCGGCGCGGACACCATCGTCGCGAAGGCGACCTTCGAGCGCGGAGGCAACGGTCGCCGCTTCCACCTCACCAGCGGCGGCTGGTACGAGGGCGCCCCCGGCTGGCACATCGACACGAGCGAGGGCATCGCGCGCCCGCTCGACAAGCGAGTGTCTCCGGCCGCGCTGAAGCGCCTGCTCCGGAGCCCGGCGATCGCCGAGCCCGCATCGCAGCTCATCGCGATGATCGTGCAGTCCTTGCCGAAGGTCGCGCTCGAGATCGGGGCGGATCTGCCGGACCTCTCGCAAGTGGCGGACGTGATCGATCTCGAGCCCAAGTTCCGCATGAGCGCGAGCGGGTCGCTGGTGGACGTCCACGTCACGCTCGAGGCCGTCTACGACGACACGGAGGTGGAAGTCCGCGCCGACGGCATGTCGCCGCCGGTCATCATCTTGCCGCCGGAAGAGGGTCAGAAGCGAGCCACGTGCATCCGGACGGACATCGCGGCACAGCAGCAAGCCGTCCAGGCCCTCCTGGACCTGGGGCTCCAGCCGAACGAGAGCGGCGAAGCCTTCGTCGCCCAGGCGGACGTCGCGCTCCGGTTCTGGTCGGAGGGCGTCGGCTCGCTGCCCGAGACGTGGGAGCTCTACGTGCCGGAGGAGCTCGTCGGCGTGCAGGTCCGCTCCAAGCCCGTGATGATGAGCGCCCGCGTCTCGAGCGGCATGGACTGGTTGAACGTGAAGATCGGCTGGGAGAGCGAGGGCGTCAGCGTGGATCGCGCCGAGCTCGAAAAATGCCTGAAGCTCGGCCAGAAGTACGTGAAGCTCTCGGACAATTCCTACGCTCCGCTGGACGGCAATCGCGTCCAGCAGCTCATGGATCGGGAGATCGAGCTCATGACGGCCGCGGGGAAGACCGGGAAACTCCCGCTCTCCCAGGCCGGCCGCGTGCAGGAGCTTCTCCAGCAGGCCGACAGCTCGACCGTGAGCTCTCAGACGAAGGAGCTCTTCGAGAAGCTCGCGAACATCTCCGAGATCGGGAAGGCGAAGAAGCCCCGTGCCCTGAAGGCGACGCTACGCCCGTACCAGGAGCAGGGCCTCTCCTGGCTCCGGTTCATCCACGACATCGGCTCGGGCGGCGTCCTCGCCGACGACATGGGTCTCGGCAAGACGATCCAGACGCTCGCGCTGCTCCTCGGCCTGAAGCAGGACAAGGAAGACGTCCGCGCGCTCATCGTCGCGCCGACGAGCGTCGTGACGAACTGGGTCCGCGAGATAGAGAAGTTCGCGCCCACCCTGACGACCGCGCTCTGGCACGGCGCCGGCCGGAAAGAGCAGGCGGACGAGCTCGAGAATGCGAACATCATCGTCACGAGCTACGCGCTCCTCCGGAGGGACATCGACCTCCTGAAGAAGCTCCCCCTCACCTACGCCATCCTCGACGAAGCGCAGAACATCAAGAACCCGCTCTCCGCCACCGCTCACGCGGCGAAGGAGCTCCGGGCCGCGCACCGGCTCGCGCTGACGGGCACGCCGATCGAAAACCGCCTGTCGGAGATCTGGTCCATCTTCGAGTTCGTGAGCCCGGGCCTCCTGGGCCCGCTTCCGAAGTTCGAGGAGAAATTCGCACGCCCCATCGACCAGGGGGATTCGAAGCAAGCCGCGCGCCTCCGCGCGGTGATCCACCCGTTCATCCTGCGGCGCACGAAGATCGAGGTGGCGAAGGATCTCCCGCCGAAGATCGAGAGCGACAAGATCATCGACCTCGTTCCGGAGCAACGCGCCATCTACATGCAAGTACTCCGCGAGGTGCGCGCGCAGATCATGGGCGAGGTCGAGCGCGTCGGCGTCGCGAAGAGCCAGCTCCACATCCTCGCCGGCCTCACGAAGCTCCGTCAGGCGGCGTGCGACCCGCGCCTCCTCGGGCTCCCGCGCGAGTTCTCCCACGAGGACAGCGGGAAGCTCATGGCGCTCCGCGAGCTCGTGGAGGAGTGCCAGTCGAGCGGCCACAAGGTGCTCGTGTTCAGCCAGTTCGTCTCGATGCTGAAGCTCATGCGAGAGGCGCTGGACGAAGACAAGATCCGCTACGAGTACCTGGACGGCAGCACGACGGACCGCCCCGAGCGCATCGAGCGCTTCCAGACGGACCCGACGATCCCCGTCTTCCTCATCAGCCTGAAGGCAGGCGGCGCCGGATTGAACCTCACGGCGGCGGACACGGTCGTTCACTTCGATCCGTGGTGGAACCCCGCCGTCGAAGACCAGGCCTCCGATCGCGCGCACCGCATCGGTCAGAACCGCGTCGTGACCGTGTACCGCCTGGTCGCCGCCGGAACCATCGAGGAGAAGATCCTCGAGCTCAAGCAGAAGAAGAAAGATCTCGTCGCCTCCGTGCTGAGCGAGGACGCCGGCGGCGCGAAGAAGCTCACGCGCGAGGACCTGGACGATCTCTTCAAGATGGACTGACCGGGGGGCGCGCGCAGATTTCGCGCCTCCGATCGCACGCCCCCCTCCGGGATGACCCGAACCGGCGACCGGCCTCCGAGGCTCGACAAGCGCGGCCACGACCCAATACTGTGCGGGTTCTCGGGGGCCGCCTTCTCCCGGGGCATCCAGAGGAAATCCATGAAGAATCGCCGGTTCGCTCGACGTTCCCGTTCCGCCCTCGGCGGCCTCCTCTCCGCGGCGACGCTCGCGCTCGCTCTCTCCACGACGAGCTGCGGCTACAACGAGGTCGTCGAGCGAGACCAGGACGTGCAGGGCGCCTGGGCCGAGGTGCAGAACCAGTACAAGCGCCGAGCGGATCTCGTGCCGAACCTCGTCGCCACGGTGAAGGGCGCCGCGAACTTCGAGCAAGACACGCTCCAGAAGGTGGTGGAGGCGAGGGCGAAGGTCGGTCAGCTCAAGGTGGACAGCTCCACCATCGACGACCCGGTCAAGCTGAAGCAGTTCCAGGCCGCGCAGGGCGAGCTCACGAGCGCCCTCTCGCGGCTCATGGTGGTCGTCGAGAAGTACCCCGAGCTCAAGGCGACGGACGCCTATCGCGATCTCCAGTCCCAGCTCGAGGGCACGGAGAACCGCATCACGGTCGCGCGGAACCGGTACATCGGGGCCGTCGCCGAGTACAACAAGGTGGTCCTCCGCTTCCCGTCGAGCATCGGCGCGTCGCTCCGGCACATGAGCACGCGCCCGACGTTCGAGGCGGAGCCGGGGCTGGAAAAGCCACCCGAGGTGAAGTTCTGACCTCGCCGCTCGCGGGCGGGTGGCTCCGCGCGCCGATCCTGGCGCTGCTGTCGCTCGCCTTCGCGCTGCTCTCGCCGCCCGCGGTCGCGCGAGACGTCCCCGCACTCACGGGCCGCGTCGTCGACGAGGCAGGGCTCCTTTCCGCGACCGAGCACTCCCGGATCGAGGGCCTGCTCGCCGCGTACGAGCGGGATACCGGGCAGCAGTTCGCGCTGCTCACGATCCCGACCCTGGACGGAGACTCGCTGGAGGATTTCTCCATCCACGTCGTCGACGCCTGGAAGCTCGGCAAGAAGGGCAAGGACGACGGCCTACTCCTCCTCGTCGTCCGGGACGATCGCAAGACGCGCATCGAGGTCGGCCGCGGCCTCGAGGGCAACATCACGGACGCGGTGTCGGCGCGCGTGATCCGGAACGTGCTCGGCCCCGCGTTCCGCCAGAAGCGGTATGCGTCCGGCATCGAGAGCGCGTTCGTCAGCTTGATGCAGACCGCGACGGGGAAGGTCCCCGAAGGCGCGGAGCCGGTCCCCGAGGAGGACGAGGCGCCCCTGCCCGTCGGCGGCCTCGTGGCGCTGGTCGTCATCGCCGTGGTCTTCCTGCTGTTCGCCCGGCGGGGCCGCCGCGGGTTCGGCGGCACGTACATCGGCGGCGGTGGCTTCGGGGGCTTCGGGGGCGGTGGCGGCTTCGGCGGCGGGGGCTTCGGGGGCGGTTTCGGCG
>DASZXK010000033.1:0-6676 GCA_035545855.1 Polyangiaceae bacterium | reverse complement strand
ATCGCACGCATCTTGCCGCGGAGCGTACGACGTTCCTGCCAGCGTCGCCATTCCGTCGACGCGAACGCTCGCCCCGCTCTCACACGCCCAGAACCCGCACTTCGGGGAAGAAGCCACCGAGGCGCGAGAGATCGGCCACGTCGCTCGTGTAGACGACGGCGCCGCCGAGGGTCGCTGCGAAAGCCATCACCATCATGTCTATGGTGAGCGATGGAGAATGCTCGCCGCCGGGCCGACGTGATCGGCGACGACCCGGGCGACCTCGCGCCGCTGCTCGCCGCAGCGAATGCACGGGGATCCGTCCTTCCCGTCCCGCGCGTCTGACCCCTCACCCCCCGTTGCACAGCCCGCTCGCCGCCGGCGTCCCCTTCGGCGTCATCGGACCGTCGCCGCCGTACGCCGTTCGAGGGATTCGTCCGTCGCCTCACCAGACGTACTGCGGGAACGCGCGGCCGGGCTTCGCCAGGAGATACCCCTGCAGCAGATCGCAACCCGCCTCGATCACGGCGTCGCGCTCGGCGCGGGTTTCGATGCCTTCCGCGACGACCTGCATCCCGAGTTCCTTGCTGAGCGCCGTCACGGAGCGAACCAGCGACCGCTTCGTCGGCTCGCGATCGATGTCGCGGATGAGGCTCATCTCGAGCTTCACGAAGTCGGGCTCGAGCGTGATGAAGCTCGTGAGGCCCGCGTAGCCTGCGCCGAGATCGTCGATCGCGATGCGATAACCCAGCGTTCGCAGCTTCTTGATGCGATCGCGCGCGTCCCTGATCTCGTCCAGGGCCGAGCGCTCGGTGATCTCGAGCACGACGCGGCCTGCGATGCGGGCGAGGGGTGCGTCGGCCGAGAAGAGCGTCGCGTCGAGCAAGTCCCGGGAGTGCAGGTTCACGAAGAGCAGGGCATCTTGCGGGGCGCCATCCATGGGAGAGACCGCCAGGGCGCGCACGATGCGACCGAGCTCGCCGACGCGATCCAGCCGCTCTGCCGCGTCGATGACCCTCCCGGGGTTCGGCAGAGTCGGCTCGTCGGAGCGGAGCAGGGCCTCGTAGCCGAAGAGGGTGCCGTCGCTCGCGCGCACGATGGGCTGGTAGGCCACCCAGAGCTTCTCCAGCGTGCGTTCGAAGCTGACATCCAGCGCGAGTAGATCCCCGCCGCCCAGGCCTCCGCCGCCGACGAGCGCCAGCGCCTCCTGCTTCAGGCGTCCGATCCTGCCGAGGCGGACGGCACGGGCCATGGCGCGCTTGAGCTCTTCGAGGTCCACGGGCTTGGTCAGGTAGGAGAGCGCGCCGAGCTTCACCGCCTGCATCGCGCTCTCGACGTCCGGCGAGCCCGTCATCAGGACGACGGGGACCTCGGCGTCGCGGCCCCGAATCGCCCGGAGGAGCTGGATGCCGGTCATCTCCGGCATGGAAATGTCCGTCACGACGGCGTCCACGGGCACTCGCTCCATCTGCTCGATCGCTTCACGGCCGTTCTCGGCCGGAAGCACCTCGTAGCCTGCGGAGCGCAACGCACGCGCGACGAGGACGCGCGTCGCCTCGTCGTCCTCCGCCAGCAAGATGCGTGGCTGAGTGAAGCTCGGAGTCGCCGGGAACGGCGGTGCCGACGGCTCTCTCGAGGAACCTTCCATTACCCTATTGCCACACTATCACGGAAAGCTCGTACGCCGGACGGCACTTTTGGGAGCGCGTCCCGAAACGGGGGGCAATGGAACTGGAACTGGAACTGGAGCGGGAACGGGAACGGGCGGGCGGCGTCCGCGCGCGCGCACGAAGCACGGTGCACGGTGCACGGTGCGGAAGCTCGGTGGAACGAAGCCTCGATGTCGAGTACCTTGAAGGGTTCGAGGGAAAACTGAAGAGGATGGTTCGATGACGGACGAGGGGGGATCCAGCGAAGCGAGCTCCCGTGCGGCAGCGGTCGGCGCGGCCGAGGCGCGCGTGCTCGAGCTCGTCGCTGCCGAGGCTCCCCTTCGCGAGACGCTCACCGTGCTCGCCCACGTCTTCGAGGAGCTGGCCGACGGAATGCGGGCATCCGTCTTGCTCGTGACGGACGGCATCGTCGAGCACGTGGCGGCCCCGAGCCTGCCCGCGGCGTGGTCCGAGCTGGTCGACGGAGAGCCCATCGGGCCCGCTCGCGGATCGTGCGGGACGGCGGCGTACACGAAGGAGCCCGTCATCGTGTCCGACATCGCGGTGGATCCCCGCTGGGACCTCTACCGCGACGCGGCGCTCTCGTTCGGCCTCCGCGCGTGCTGGTCCACGCCCATCCTCGGCCCGCGTCGCGAGGTGCTCGGCACCTTCGCCTTCTACTACGGCGAGCCTCGAACTCCGACACCCGAGCTCCTGGAGCTCGCCCAGCGAGCCTGCCGCATCGCGACCGTCGCCATCCAGCGTCACCGTCACATCGAGGCGTTGAAGGAGAGCGAGGAGCGCGCCCGGGCCATCGTGGAACACGCGCTCGATGCCAACGTGCAGATGGACGCGAGCGGCATCGTGAGCGAGTGGAGCCCCCGCGCCGAGATGCTCTTCGGGATCCCGCGCGACGCCGCCGTCGGGCGCAAGGTCTCGGAGCTCATCATTCCCGAGCGTCTCCGGGCGGACCATGAACATGGCCTCGCGCGGTATCTCTCGACCCGTCAGAGTCGCCTGTTGAACCAGCGCCTCGACGTCGTCGCGCTCCGCGGGGACGGCACCGAGTTCCCCGTCCGGCTCGCCGTGACCGCGATCCCCAGGGCGGATCGCGTCACTTTCAGCGCCTTCATACAAGACCTCACGGAGTCGAAACGCGCGGAGGCAGAGCTCCGTGAGAGCCAGCAGCACCTCGCGCTGGTGTACGAGAACTCCGCAGACGTCCTCTACCAGCTCGGCGTCGAGGCCGGCGGCTACCGGTTCCTGTCCGTGAACCCGGCCTTCGGCAAGGCGACCGGAATCCCTTCCCAGCACATCGTCGGGAAGCTCGTTCACGAGGTGATCCCCGAGCCGTCGCTCTCGCTCGTTCTCCGGTACTACGACGAGGCCATCCGGACCAGGAGCACCGTGCGCTGGGAAGAGGTGACTCCGTATCCGGCGGGCGAGCGGCGAGGGGACGTCGCGATCACTCCGGTCTTCGAGGCGGACGGACACGCGAAGTACCTCATCGGCTCCGTACGGGACGTCACGGAGCAGCATCGGATGAGCAGCGAGCTCAGGCGGCTCCGCGAGCGCGAGCAGCTCCACGCCATCTTCGACGTGGCGCCGAGCGCCGTCGCGATCGTTCGCGAAGATCGGATTCGCTATGCGAATCGCCGTTTCGTGGAGCTCTTCGGGCTGGGCGTCGGCGACGATCCGCGGTCCCGCTACCTCGAGGGCGGCGAGAGCGCTCTCTTCATGGAGGCCGTTTCGGCGCGAGTCGCCGTCCAGGATGCGGAGCTTCGCGCCGTCGCGGCCGACGGGAGGACCGTCGACCTGCTCGCGACGTACCGGCCGATCGAGTACGAGGGTGAAGCGAGCGCGCTCCTCTATCTGGTCGACGTGACGGCCGTGAAGGAAGCGCAGCGCTCCCTGGAACGGGTGTCCGAGCGCCTCCGCATGGCCACGCGCGCCGCGAGCGTCGGCATCTGGAGCTGGAACGTGCGCGAACGGCGCCTCGACTGGGACGAGGTGATGGCCGATCTGTACGGGGTCCGTGAGGGTGAATTCGAGACGAACTACGACGCCTGGCGAAGCCGCACGCACCCGGAGGACCTTCCGCGCGTCGAGCAGACGATGGAGGCCGCGGCGCGCGGCGAGGGCACGTTCGATCTCGAGTTTCGGCTTTCCCTGCCGGGCGGCACGATCCGCCGCGTGAAAGCGAACGCGGTGCTGAAGCGCGACGCGCGCGGCGCGCCGGTCGAGTTCGTGGGCACGAACTGGGACATCACGGCCGCTCATGAAGCCGCGGAGGCCCTCCGTGCCGCGAAGGAGGCAGCCGAGGCCGCGACGCGCGCCAAGTCGCTCTTCCTCGCGAACATGAGCCACGAGATCCGGACGCCGATGAACGCGATCCTCGGATACGCGCAGCTGCTCCGGCGGGACCAGTCCGTCGGAGCCGCGCAACGCCGCAGCCTGGACGTGATCCACTCGAGCGGCCACCATCTGCTGGCGCTCATCGGCGACATCCTCGAGATGTCGAAGATCGAGGCCGGACGGACGACGCTCGTCACGCGGCCGTTCGATCTGCATCGCTCGCTCGAGGACGTCGAGGCCATGTTCACCGAGCTCGCGAGCGACAAGCAGGTCGAGCTGACGTTCGAGCGAGAGGTCTCGCTCGCGCGCTCCATCTGCGGGGATGCCGCCAAGGTGCGGCAGGTACTCATCAATTTGCTCGGCAACGCGGTGAAGTTCACGTCCCACGGCCGCATCCGCGTCGGCGCTCGGTCGGCGCCCCTGGGGGACCGGCGCTGCGGGGTGACCGTGACGGTCGAGGATACCGGGCCGGGCATCGCCCCGGGAGATCTCGACCGCATCTTCGGCGTCTTCGATCAATCGGACACCGGTGTGCGTGCCAACGGCGCCGGTCTCGGTCTGGCCATCAGCCGCACCTTCGCCCGGCTCATGGGGGGGGACGTCACCGTCGAGAGCGTGCTCGGCGCGGGCTCGGTGTTCACGTTCCGCTTCGAGGCGGAGCTGATGCCGGACGACCACGTCGCGGAGGAAACGCTACGCGCGCCGGTCGCAATCCTGAGTCCAGGAGATGCCCCACGCGTCCTGATCGTCGACGACACGGCGAACAATCGCGATCTCCTCGCGGATTTGCTCTCACGCATCGGCTACGAGACGCGCGCGGCGGAAAGCGGCGAGGAAGGCCTCCGGCTTCATGCCGAGTTCCAGCCTCACCTCGTCCTGATGGACCTTCGAATGCCGAACATGGACGGCTTCGAGGCGATCCGCATGCTCCGGGCCGAGGGGACCAGCGCCCGGATCGTGGCCATCACGGCGAGCGGCCTCGCCGACGTGGAAGTTCAGGCACTCGACGCGGGGGCGGACGCCTTCTTCCGAAAGCCGTACGACGAGCACGCGCTGCTCGCGAAGGTCGGCGCGCTGCTCGGCGTGCGCTACGCGTACGCGCCGTTCGACCGGGACGGCGCCCCCCCGGGTTCGAGCAGGCGCGCGGCAGGCGGCGCGGCGCTGGTGCACGCGCTTCCGGCGGACCTCGTCGCTCGCCTGCGCGAAGCCGCCGTTCAAGCCCGAGCGGGCCGTCTTTCGGCGTTGATGGAGGAGGTCAGATCGCACTCCGAGGGCGCCGCGTCGTGGATCGAGAGCGTCCTCGGAGAGTATCGATACGACGCGCTCGTCGAGGCGCTGGACGGGAGAGCCCCTTGAGCAAGAACGACCCCGCCCCGCTCGCGAGCGTCCTCGTCGTCGACGACACCGTCGAGAATCTGCGGCTTCTAGCCGGCATGCTCGGCGCGCAAGGGTACGAGGTGAGACCCGTCACGAGCGGGCGCCAGGCCTTGATCGCCGCGGAGCACGATCCCCCCGATCTCGTGCTGCTCGACATCAACATGCCCGAGATGAACGGCTACGAGGTCTGCCGGCGATTCAAGCAGGTGCCGGCGCTCCGGGACGTGCCGGTGATCTTCCTCACCGCGCTCGGCGACGTCGCGGACAAGGTGCGGGCATTCGAGGTCGGGGGCGTGGACTACGTGACGAAGCCTTTTCAGATCGACGAGGTCACCGCGCGCGTGCGGACTCACGTCGCGCTGCGCCGGGCGACGCGCGAAATCTCCCTCGGGCTCGAGAGACTGCAGCAGCTCGAGAAACTGCGGGACGATCTCGTGCACATGATCGTCCACGACATGCGCTCGCCGCTCATGGTGTTGATGGCGCATCTCTCCCTGATAGAGAGCGAGAATCGGCACACCCTGAGCCCGACGGCGGCGGAGGACCTCCGCGCGGCGTCGCGCGCCGTGCGGGTCCTGAGCGGAATGGCGGACGACCTCCTGGACGTGAGCCGGCTAGAGGAGGGAAAGCTGCCGCTCGACGAGGCCGACCACGACGTCACGGCGATCGCCGGCGAGGTGTGTGCGGCGCACGCGGTGATCGCGACCGATCGAAAGGTCGAGCTCACCTCCGCTGCGCCGGTGCCCGTTCGCTGCGACGCCGCGCTCGTTCGCCGCGTCATGGAGAACCTCGTCGGCAACGCCGTGAAGCACACGCCCCGAGGGGGCGGCGTCCACGTGTCGGTGGAGGAGAGAGGCCCCCGCGTCCGGGTCGAGGTCGCCGACGAGGGGCAAGGGGTACCGCGCGAAGCGCGGGACCGCATCTTCGAGAAATTCGAGACGCTCCGCTCGCGGAGGGAACACCGATACCATTCGGCGGGGCTCGGACTCGCCTTCTGCAAGCTCGCTGTCGAAGCACACGGCGGCAGCATCGGCGTCGACGACGGCGCGACGGGCGGGAGCACGTTCTGGTTCGAGCTTCCGAGGTGAGTTCGCGCGAGGCCGGTCAGCCCCCGTTGCAGAGCCCGCTCGCCGCCGGCATCCCCTCCGGCGTCATCGGACCGTCGCCGCCGTAGGTCGCGATCTGTTCGTCCGTCAGGCCGCGGGCCTTCGCGACGTCCCCGAGCACGGTCGCGCCGAGCGTCGGGGTACGGGCGTAGTCGCCCGCGTAGTCGACCGCGTAGAGGCCGAAGTGCGGGGTGAAGCCGGAGGCCCACT
>DASZXK010000032.1:0-18086 GCA_035545855.1 Polyangiaceae bacterium | reverse complement strand
GACCGCCCCCACTGGGTGATCACCGACGTCACGCAGCCGCCCGGGGACTGGTCGCCGAGGCGCGCCGACTGGAAGAAGGTGCTGGAAGACGAGGACATCGGTCCGCGCCCGACGAATCCGGAGGAGGCCGGGCTGAAGTGGGACCGGCTCGTTCCGGTCGTGCACTTGCTCTCCGCGAAGAACCCGAACCCGCCGCGGCTCACCGCCGCGCTCCGCCAGTTCGCCACCAAGGCGCGGCCGATGGCTCTCTGGGCAAAGTCCGATTGCTCGTTCGACGACGCGGCTCAGCCCAAGGTGTCCTCCGTGAGCCCCGCGCCGGACTGGTTCACGGCGCCGGGAAGCGCGCCGCCGCCGGCGGACGGTCGCGTCTACATGCAGGCACCCGGATCCTTCGTTTTCACCCAGATCTGCTCGAACTGCCACGGGCGCCTCGCGGATTCCAAGGGCCGGCTCGCGAGCAAGATCCTCGAGCTCACGGGCGGCGACGCGCGCGTGGCAAACTTCGGAGAGGGCTTGTTCGGTCCGTCGACGGACCCGGGGGCGTACCGGAAGGCGATCTTCGAGAAGGAGATCACCGGGTCCTTCCTGGACGTGGACGACTGGGGTTCCCGGTACATGGCGTTCATGGGGCTCGGCGGTACCACCAAGGCGATCCCGAAGAGCCTCATCAGCGTCGTGGGGCTCACGCCGGTCTTCGGCGTGAGCCGTGTCGGTGGGGCCGCGACGGACGCGAACATGCTCGCCATCGCGCGCCGCCTGTGCAGCGAAACGCTCCCCTACCGGAGCGGCTCCGAGCAGCCGACCTTCGACACGAAGACGGGGCGATTCACCGTCGGGTTCGCGAGTCTGCAGGAGGCGAACGGAGACGCGCAGCTCTGGCGAGAGCTCTGCAATTTCGCGAATCCCTCGCCCGTTCGCGTCATCAATTTGAATCAATCCCACGCCGGTGCTTGGGACGTCCGGTTCCAGATTTCCGAAGGGTTCTACAAGCGCGAAGCCTTCTCCCCCACCGATCCCGTCGGCGACCAGTACGGCACCGTCACCGCCGGGGTCGCGAGCTCGAACCTGCAGCCCTGGTGCCTGAGGCTCCAGTCGGATACGCCGGAGTTCCTCGCCGCGGCCGAGACGTGGTGGGAAGCGAACCGGAAGGACGCGAACCAGGTGCTCCCGAAGTGTCCGTCGGCTGACGTGCTGAGTCCGCATCAGTTCGTCGGCGGACCGGATGGCGGCGGGCCCGACTGGGAAGACTGGGTGAATCGCGCCGGGGCGAACGCCGGGTTCTCCGTGTTCGCGTACCTGGACGATCTGACGCACGGTCGCACGCAGCCGGCGGACCCGTACAACGGGTGTCCGACGAACGCCAAGTAGTGACGCAGGCGTGACGTCCTCGTGGCAGGGCGCGTCCGGGCTTGCCGCGGTCCGCGCCCGTCGGTAACGGCAAACGCGCATGGACGACGTCGCCCGTCGCGAGCCCAGTCACTTCCCGGAAGGCACCCTGGCGGCACGGACGATCCGGAGCGCCTTTCGAGGCCTCTGGCACGGCGTGATTCCGGCGGTCCTCGCGCTCGCGTTCGTTCGCACGCTGCTCCCGAACCCCACCGAGCTCGAGGGGGGCGCGCTCTCGCGGTTCACCTTCCGGCTCGCGGAGCACCCGATCGAGGTGTTCGCGGCGATCTTCGTGCTCCTCGCCGCGATCGTGCGCACCGTTCACGATTGGATTCCGGGCGGACGATACCTGTCGTCCTTGCCGCTTCCGCTCGTGCCGACCGTGCCGGAGGAAGACACGGCGGACTACGAGACCGCCGTCGCCGTCCACCGGAGCGTGCTGCGCGCGCTCCGGCGCGGAGAGGTCGCGGCCCCCGCCGACGTCGCGCTCGCCGTCGGAGAGCTCCACGACGCGATTTCTTCCGGGCCCGTCGCGCGCGTCCGCGTCGCGACGGCGAAGGTCCGGGACCTCGGGCGGACGGTCCTCGCGGCCCGCGAACGCCGTGAGGGTGTCCAGGTCGCCGTGGCGATCGCGGGTGCCGCGCTCGCGGCGCTCGTCCTCAAGAGCTCGGTTCTCTCCATCTACCGCGTGGAGGGCAATTCGATGCTCCCGACGCTTCGCCCGGGCGATCACCTCGCGGTGCGCATCATCCCGAGGCGATTCTTTCCGTTCGGCGTGGGCCGCAGCGCCAAGTGGGTTCCGAAACGCGGCGACGTCGTACTCTTCGCCGACGCAGGCGACGTGGGGCCGGCGGCGCGCGTGAAGCGCGTCATCGGATTGCCCGGTGATCGCATCAAGATGGACGGCCTCTTTCCGATCATCAACGGATGGACCGTCCCGAGCTGCAACGTCGGGCCGTACGCCTACTTCACCGCCGGGGTACGGGCCTACGGGAGGATGCGGGTCGAGTTCCTGGAGGACCAGGCGTACCTCGTGCTCTTCGGCAACACCGGTCCCGAGCTCGAGGGCGAGTACACCGTCAAACCCTCCGAGGTGTTCGTCATCGGCGACGATCGGAGCGACAGTCTGGACTCGAGGAGCCTGAACTCCGGGTTCGGGGGAGGCATCGATCTAGGACTGCTCCAGGGGCGCGCCGATCGCATCGTGTACGGCCTTCGCGCCGACGGCTCCGTCGATCTGGACCACCTCTTCCGGAGTCTCGACACGCGGTTCGTCCTCGAGGGCGTCAGCGTCTCGGTGCTGGAGGAGCGCGTCCGCGGATGCCTCGCGAAACGACCGAAGCACCCGTACCCGCCAGCCCCCACGGGACCGATATCGCCGAGCGCGGCGCTCGGGCCGGGAGAGATGCCGTGACCCAACACCGATCGCTCTACGTCGGCTTCCTGTTCGCGTGCGTCCTGACGGCGACGCTGTTCCGGCTCGCCACGCGGCGAGGGACGGAGTTTTCCACGGTGGCGCCGCTCGTGACTGCCGCGTCGCCCCACCTCGACGAGTGGCCCCCGGCGGGCCGCTGAGCGGCGGAGCTCAGGGGGCGGGCGCCGGGTACACGCGAACGTCGTCGAAGAGCACCTCGAAGGCGTTCAACTTGTACGGCTTCACGGCGACGAGGCGGACGAGCATCGACTTCGCGTCGAACGTCGTGTGGATCGCGCCGAGGGTGGGCGTCCAGGCGTCGACCGCGCCCGCGAGGACGGACAGCCCCGTGAGGCTGGAGCGCCCCGTACAGCCCGGAACGTCGTACACCCAGGTGCTGATGGCGGCGGATCCCGCGCCCTGCCCCGGCGCGATGTAGACGTTCGCGCCGACGAGGTACGTGGTGTCCGCCGAGACGTCGATGCACTGGGTGGAGCCGGCGAGGCCGGTTCCAGAGACGTCGATGTACACCGTGTTCTTCACCGACAATGACCCGGAGCCGCTCGTGTTCGTCGAGTCCTTCGTGGACCACGTCTGCGTGACGTCCGGCTCGGCCGTCCAGTTCGACTCGTCGGCGAACGTCGAGTTCTGCACGAGCGTGCCCTGACAGCCTTCGGGAGGATTGGAGTCGAGACAGCCCTGGACGAACGCGCCGCCCGAGCCGTTCTGGTCTCCTCCGGAGCCGTCCCCCGCGCCGCCGCTCGACGTGCCGCCGCCACCGAAGGCCCCGCCGCTCCCGCCGCCGGGATGATTGCCGCCTGAACCGTTGCCGCTGCCCCCTGCGCCCGAGCCGGTCCCGCCGTTTCCCGTGTCCGCGTCGTCCCCGCCGTCCGGCAGGGTGCCGAAGACGCCGCCGTCCACGAACTCGGAGAGCCCGTCGCCGCCCGTCGTCGCGCGCTTCTTCTTGAGGATGCGCGCGTCGACCGAACAACCGACGAGCGACCACGCCGTGGCCACCGCAATCCAGGCTGAGACTCGACGTCCGGACATGGTTTCGGCTGGGACGCTACACCCCGATTTCGAGAGATCCGGTGACAATCTCTCGTCGGCTCCGTGAGCTCGCGATGAAGGACCGGAGCCCGCTCAGCGACACGTGTTCTTCCACGACGTCTCGAGCTCCTTGCACTGCGCGGGGACGCTCCCCGACGCGAGCGCCTTCATCCCGGTGCAGTCGAGGCCGCCGAAGCAAGCGTAGGCGTCCCGCTCCACGTTCGCGCACGAGTCGCCGTAACGCGCCTGCAGGCCCGAGAGGGAGAGCAGGCAAGCCTCGGCGCAGCCCTGGGCGTCGAGGGTGCTCGCGTTGCACCGGACGGCCGTTTCGCAGTAGGCGGAGCACTCGCCGGGGATCGTTCCCGAGTCGAGGGTGCAGGCCTTCGCGAACGCGTCGAAGGCGTCTCCGCAGTTCGCGTCGCCGCTCCGGGCGTTCAGGTACGTGTCGAGAGCGCCGCAGTCGAGCTTCGCCGTGCACGCGGCTTCGTTCGCGATGAGCGTCTGGCAGCTCCCCGAGAACAGGCGGCCGCCGTCCACGCAGGACCGTTCGCAGGAGTCCGACACGGCGCGACCGCAGTCTCGCTCGTTCTTGCAGGAATCCACGCAGGCCCGCTCGAGGGGCCCCGCCTTCGGATCGACGGGCGCGGCGCCCCCGCTTCCCGGCGCGCCGACGGACGACGCGCGTCCTCCGGCTCCGGTTCCGCCGGAGCCGTCTTCCTCGAGCGGGATCCCGGAGGTGGCGGCACCGTTGCAGGCGACGGCCGGGAGCAAGAGGAAGGAGAGAAGGAGGGACAGGGTGGGGTTCATCGGGACCTCGTGCGCCGGCGGAGGACGGCGGCGGCGACCCCCAGCGCGACGGTCATCGCGGAAGAGGCGTCGCCGCGCCGGTGGGAAAAGGTGCAAGAGGGGGGCGGAACGGACTCTTCTTCCTCGGGCGAAAAGCCCGGCCCGTAGATCGCGCAGATGCCGGCTTCGTCGTCGGGGCCGAGCGTCGCGAGGTCGATCGATCCGAAGCCGGACGCCTCCGGCACCATCGTCGAGCCGGCCACGTCCGTGTGCCCCAGGCCGAGGACGTGCCCGGTTTCGTGCGCGATCACGGCGTCGAAGTCGATGCCCGTGCCGTCCGCGCCCACGGTGAGCGCCTGCCCCGCCGAGTTGATCTCAGTCCGCGCCGCGACGAGATCGCCGGAGGATTCGTCGAACTCGAGGTGCGTCAGCGCGCCGTAGGTCGGCGCGTAGGGCCAGTGGTCGTCGCGGAAGTACACGGCCACCTGCGCATCCTCCGGCGGGGCGGCCGTCCCGGAGAGCACCGTGACGTTCAGCTGCGGGCGTTCCTGCCCGCCGCACCGAGCCGAGCTCCACTGGGCGAACGCCTTCGACAGCGAGAGCGCCGCCGCGTCCACGTCGATCTTCCGGAGAGGGCTCCCCTTGGGATCCACCCAGACCGTGAGCTCGCCGGTCGCCCAGAGCAGTGGCACGCCGACGGTAGCGCAGTGATGAAGGTCCGTCGGGCACTGCTCCTTCTTCGGATCGCACGTGGTGGTGCGACAGTAGGCGTGCGCCGTCCCCGCTCCGAGGAGCACCCCGAAAAGCGCCGCCGCGCCGAGTCCGAGCGCAGAGATCCGCTTCGCGACTCGCGGTGTCCGCGGCATGCTCAGAGCCCGTGCTTCTTCAGCTTCTCGTACAGCGTCGACACGGCGATGCCGAGCGAACGAGCGGTGTGGGACTTGTTGCCGTTCATCTGCGCGAGCGTCTGCTTGATGGCGATGCGCTCGATCTGATGGAGGCGGAGGCCGCCGAGGGGCAGCTCCTCGAGCGCGCTTCCGGCTGCGGGCGGCGGAGCGAGCCGGAGGTGGTGCGGCTCGAGCACCTCGCCGTCGAGGAGGGCGAGCGCGCACGCGATCGTGTTCTTCAATTCGCGCACGTTGCCCGGCCAGGCATGGCGCGCGAGCTCGGCGACCGCGGCCTCGGAGAGGCGGACCTCGCTCCGACCGAAATCCTGGAGGAGACGCGCCACGAGGACCGGAAGATCTTCCTGTCGCTCCCGGAGCGCCGGCACGGGGAGGATGGCGCCCGCGAGGCGGAAGAAGAGGTCCTGCCGGAAACGCCCGGCCGCGACCTCGGAGGGGAGATCGCGATTGGTCGCCGCTACGATGCGGACGTCGACCGGCCGATCGGAGCTTCCGCCGACGCGGCGGACGCACCGGCTCTCGAGCGCCCGGAGGAGGCGCGGCTGCAAATCCAGCGGCAGCTCCCC
This sequence comes from Polyangiaceae bacterium, assembly GCA_035545855.1. Lineage (GTDB taxonomy): Bacteria > Myxococcota_A > Polyangia > Polyangiales > Polyangiaceae > DASZVB01. Next base: position 11,979 of record DASZXK010000032.1, on the reverse strand, counting down.
GATCTCGTCCAGGAACAGCGTGCCGCCGCTGGCTCGCTCGAACGCGCCGGCCCGCGTCGCGAGCGCGCCGGTGAAGGACCCGCGCTCGTGGCCGAAGAGCTCGCTCTCGGCGAGATTCGCAGCCACCGCGCCGCAGTCGAAGACGACGAAGGGTCCGTCGGCCCGCGCGCTGCTTCCGTGGATGGCCCTCGCGAGCACGTCCTTTCCGGTGCCGGTCTCTCCGACGACGGTGAGCGTCACCTCGGTCGGCGCGAGGCGAGTCAGGAGCGCGAGCACGGCGCGCATCGCCGCGGAGCCGGAGACCAGCGAGTCGAGCGTCATCGGTGCGCGGAGACTCGGAGGCGGACTCGACGGGCGTGTCGCGTCGTTCTTGACGCGTGAGACGGGCGACAAGTCTTCCGGTTCGGCGAGCGCCATCGGATAGACGCTTCCCCGGACTTGCGACGTGTGCTCCTGCATGCCGGGGCTTATACCCGCCGAGCCGAAGGCGGAGTGTAACGTTTCGGAGCAGTGTTCGTTGACCGGGGGTCTCGTTCACGTGACCCCCGGCCCGCTCGTCGCTCACGCCTCCGCTCGTCACGCTTCGTCATGGCGCGGTCACGCGTATCCCGGTGTCCATACTGAGACGGTCGCAGTCGACGGCTCACCGAATTGGCGAAATGTTGTCACGTCGGCGCAGGCGACCCGCGTGTAGCGTTGCGGCCGTCCCGATGGCGGAGCCGATGAAGAAGGAAACGCTCGTCTCGCGCGACCCGGAGTCCGGCGTCGACGACGATCGTCGCAGGATGAGACCCGACGACGCGCTCGAGGCCGGCCTCGCGCTCGACGACACCGGCGTGGAGGACGACGAAGAGGCGCTCGAGGAGCCCTCCGTCCGCTACGGCGCGCGCTCCCGCTCGTCGGGGGTCGCCCCTCGTGGTCGCGACGTCGCGATTCCGCGCCCGGGGTCGCTGATCGCCGGCAAGTATCGCGTCGAACGCGTCCTGGAAGAAGCCGGAGCGGTCGTCGTCCTCCAGGCCCTCCACGTCGGTCTCGAGCAGCTCGTGACGGTGAAGTGCCTGCTGCCGACGTATTCCGTTCGGCCGGACGCCGTCACACGGTTCCTCCGGAGCGCGCGCACCGCAGTGCAGATCCAGAGCGAGCACGCGGCCCGGATCATCGACGTCGGCCGGATGCGCTCCGGCGCGCCCTTCATCGTCACCGAGGAGCTTTCCGGCTGGGAGCTCGACGAGGTGCTTCGGGTCCGCGGTCCGCTCCCCGTCCAGGAAGCGGTCGAGTACGTCGTGCAGGCCGCGGAGGCCATCGCCGAGGCGCACGGTCTCGGCATCGTCCACGGCGCGCTGAACCTGGAGAACGTGGTGCTCACGCGCCGCTCCGACGACTCGCCGCTCGTGAAGGTGCTCGGTTTCGGAAGCGCGCTCCCCGACGAGATCCCGCTCGGCGACGAACCCGGGACTTTCGCGCAGGCGAGCGGCTTCATGACGGTCCTCCCGTACCTGGCTCCGGAGCAGATCCGCGGAGTCGAGACGGTCGACGAGCGCGCCGACGTCTGGGCGCTCGGGGCACTCCTCCACACGCTCCTCTCCGGCGCCCCTCCGTTCCGCGCGAAGAACGCGCTCGCGCTCCTCGCGGTGGTGTCCGCGGACACGCCGAAGCGTCTCTCGTCGTTCCGGGACGACGTGGCACCGGAGCTCGAGTCGACCGTCTTCCGTTGCCTGGAGAAAGATCCGTCGCAGCGCTTCGCGAACATGGCCGAGCTGGTCCTCGCGCTGAAGCCGTTCGCGCCCGGGGATTCGCAAGGAGCGGTGGAACGGATCTCGAAGATGTATGGCCGCGCCACTCGTCCGCCGCCGCTTCCGACTCACGCGCGCGCGATCGTTCCCGTCGCGACCCGCACGAAGACCCCGGCGCCTGCTCCGGCCGCCGCCCCGCCTGCTCCCGCCGCCGCGCAATCACCGTCCAGATGGCTCCTCGCTGCCGCCGGCGCGGGCGGCGCCATCGGCGCGGTGTGTGCGGCCATCACGGTGGTCAGTTTGTCCCCCGCGTTCCACCCGCCTGAGCCCGCTCCGCCCGTCGCCCAGGTGGCGCCGACGTACGCGCCGGCCCTCGCCGCGCCCGGGACGTACGGGGTGGCCGCGCCCGTTCCGGTGGCTCCCGCTCCGTTCGCGCCCGCGGCTCCCCTGCAGCAGCCGGTCGCCGTCGCTCCGGCGCCGCAGGCCGTCGCTCCGCAGGCGACCCCGCCCGTCGTTCCCGTCCTGGCGGCGCCCCTCGCGGCTCAACCGGTCGCGGCACGCCCGACCGCGGCCGCCGTTGCGGCGGCACCCGCCGCTCCGGTCGCGGCACCTGCGGTCGCGGCCGCGCCGCGTGCAGCCGCGCCGGCGCCGCAGCGAGCTCTCCCGGCGCGCGTCGCATCGCCGTCTTCCGAGCGCGCCGCTGCCGCGACGTCCAGGACGCCGACGGCCGAGAAGGCCCCCGCCGAAGCCCCGGCGCGCACGGCCTCGGCGGGCGCGGACCTCTTCGCCGACACCAAGTGAGACGCATGCGCCCGCTGGTCCTCGGTTCCTGCGTCGTCGCGCTCGGCGCCGCGTTCCTCTCGCGGAGCGCGCGTGCCGACGGCAGCCCCGAGCAGGAGCGGGCGCGGGCGCTGTTCCGCGCGGCGCGCGAGCTCGCGTCGGCCGGCGACTACGAGACGGCCTGCAAGAAGTTCGAGGAGAGCCTCGCGCTCGACGTCGGCGTCGGCACGAAGTTCAACCTGGCCGACTGCTACGAGCACTCGTCCCGGCCTCTCGCGGCGAAGTCGATGTTCCTGGACGTCGCGGACCGCTCCCACGAGTCCGGTCAGACCGAGCGGGAGACGGTGGCCCGCGCTCGAGCCGCCGCGCTCGACGCAAAGATCCCGAAGCTCGTCATCGACGTGAAGAAGGCGCCGGACAAACTCGTGATCCAGCGCGACGGCGCCGTCGTTCCGCCGAGCGCGTGGGGCGCTCCCGCCGAGGTCGAGCCGGGCAAGCACCACGTCACCGCGGAGGCCCCCGGCTTCGAGTCGTTCGGGGCGGACGTGGACGTCGCGCTCGACAAGTCCCCCGTGACCCTCGCGATCCCCGAGCTTTCGGCGATCGAGAAGGAACCGGCGCCGGCGAAGACGGACGCCGAACCGGAGGCAAAAGCCCAGCCCGAAGACGAAACGCCCGAGCCGAAGCCGGCGCCCGAGCCGCCGCCCCGGACGGAGAACGACACGGTTCCGATCTTGCTCTACGCCGGCATCGGGGCGGGCGCTCTCCTCGCGGGCACGTCCCTCGTGCTCTACAAGGCGAGCAACGACAAGGCGAAGCAGATCTGCCCGACCAGCGTGAGCTGTACCCCCGACGAGATCAATCACCACACGGACCTCGTCCGCGACGCGCAGACCACGCGGAACCTCGCCTACGTGGGTTTCGGCATCGCCGGAGCCTCCGCCATCGCCGCCGGCATCTACGCGCTCACGCGCCCGACCGGCAAGGAAGGCCGGGTCGATCACGCGAGGCTCTCGCCCGACGTCGTGGTCTCCCCCGCGGGGTTCTCGGCCGCCGTGCGCGGCTCCTTCTGAGCGGTGGCGCGTGCGTCGCGCGGCGCCGGCCAGCCCGACGATTTCATCGGACGATCGCGAGGGTCACTTCGGGTAGCTCATGAAGAGGTCCCGGAACGAGCGCCGCGGGAACTCGATGAACCGATAGGAGAGCGCCGCCAGCGTGAAGATGAACGCGAGGTAGACCGGGAGCGCGGACCGGCTCCACGCCGACCCGAGCTGTCCCATCGGGTGCCACACGTAGATCGAGTAGCACATCATCCCGACGAGCTGGATCGGCCATGCGGTGAAGACGAAGCGGACCGGGGTCGGCAGATCGCCGACGAGCCCGAGGAGGAGCAGGCCCGTTCCGAGCTGGGTGAGCGTGTGTAGATACGGCGTCACCGAGAACGGAACCTGGCGAAGCGTGACCGCGTTCCAGGCGACGCAGAGGATCCCGAACACGGCGAAACCGGCGCCCAAGAGCGCGAACGAAGCGACGCGCGACCGAGAAGGCTGCCGGGTCACGATCAGACAGAGCACCATCCCGACGACGAAGTCGTCGAGTCGACCGAAGATGCCGTCCTTCACGTGGTTCAGCGGAGTCTGCTGATCCGGGAAGAGGCTCGCGCCGTAGATCCGGACCAGGAGGCACGGAACGAGGAGCCAGAGCACGAGGAAGCCGCGCCGCTTCATGCCCACGAGGATGAGCGGGAACATGGCGGAGAACCAGAACTCGATGGCGAGGGACCACATCGCCATGTCGAAGCGCGGAAAGAAGTAGACCTGGAAGAACGTGTATCCGAAGGTCGCGAGCAGGAAGAGCTCCTTCACGAACCCGAAGCTCGTGTAGTCGGACTCCACCCGCACGAACATGCCGACGAACATCGCGACGTAGTAGAGCGGGAGCAGGCGCTCCGCGCGCCGGCGATAGAACGTGCGGAGCGCTCCCGGCTCCGAGAAGGAACGACGGCCGTCCAGGTAAGGAAGCGCCAGCACGAAACCGGAGAGAATGAAGAAGACGTTCACCCCGAGGTGCCCGTTCGACACGATCGGGTGCCGTATCCGGTAGTCGATGAAACCGGCGAGGTTCAGCCGATCCGGCGCCAGGTACCAGGGGATCGCGTGCGCCCAGATGACGCCGATCATCGCCCAGCCTCTCATCCCGTTCACCACGGCGAGCCGAGGATCTGTCTCCGCCGTGGCGCTCACTCGGGGCGCATCCATCGCAGGGAAGTCGGGGGAGCGCAAGTCGCGTCGTCCTTCAGCCCTGCGTGGCGGAGCCGGGATTCGTGACGAGCCCGACGAACAGCGCGTGCCCGAGCGCGACGTCCCGGATGACGAACAGGAACGGGTGATCGACCCGGAACTCGACGATCGGTCCGACGCGGAGCGACGTGAGGCTCATGGTGAGCGCCGTCGCTCCCGCGGCTTCCGTGCCGTGCTCGTCCACCGTCACGACCGCCTGATGCACCGCGGCGGAGACGAACACGTCGCGGCGCCCGTCGATCCCGGAGAAATCCGCCTGCTTCGCGTCGAAGGCGCGCTTCATTCCGAGCGCGGCGAGTGGCGCCGCGAGCGACGTCGCGGAGCCCGCCGAGAACCGCGGGAGCGTCACGTGCACGCGCGCCGGACGCAGCGCGGCGACGAAGCCGTCGAGCGCCGTCGGGCCGAGGGCGCGGACGAATGCGCCGAGGCCGTCCTTCGCGTCGGGGAGTACGACGAGCATCGCCTGGTCGCCGCCCGCGTACGGGAGCTCGACGATCGCCGCCCCCGGGACCTTCGCGTACGAAAGGTCACCGGTGCGCGACATGAACGGGACGGGGGTCGGGACGGAAGCGAAGGCGCCGTCCTGGGTGCCCTCGACCGGGAAAGGGTTTCGCCAGGACGCCTTGAAGTAGACGGCGCTCGTGAGCACGAGCGCCGCGTCCGACGTGATCGCGCCGTCGGGAACGAGGTCGGAGATCTTCCCTTCGGTGGCCCCGTTCACCCAGTCGTTGATCGCCGCCCGGGATGCGGCCGGCGCCATCGCGAAGTCGAGCTCCTCGAGCGGGGCTTCGTAGGTGGTCGCGAGTGCGTCCCGGTAGGACCCGAGGAACGGGAGTCCCTTCCGGCCCCAGGCGTGGTTCACGACGCGGAGCACGTCGCGCGGCGCGTTCGGGGAAGCGCCCGCGCCCCGTGCGCGCCATCTCGCGAGCACCCAGCGGAGAACGGCCGACGTCGCGCCGCGGTCTTCGTAGTGGAGCACGCGCTCCATCTCGTCCCGTGTCGTCCCGGCGGCGCCGAGCCACGCCATGCCGAGCGCCGTGCGGATGCTCGCGGGGGACACGAACAGGTTCTGTTTCGAGTGCGATGCGAGCTCCCGGGTGAGCTCGACCGCGAACCGCCGGGCGCCCGCGGCGTCACGGGCGACGGAATCCGCCGGTGGCTCGGGCGGCAACGCCGGCGGCGCGGCGCTGGTGGGTGCAGGTGTGCCGCTCGGCCGGGCCGCGCTCGTCGCGTTCGACGGCGAGGTCGGGACCGAGGCCGACGGAGCCCCCGCGCCCCGCGGAGCGTCCACTCCGCTGGGCAGTCTGGGCGCGGGGTGCTCCCGGGTTCGACAGGCGATCAGCGAAAGGGACAAACCGAGGACGAGTCCGAGGCTCCTCATGCCCGCCGACGGTACCCTGAACGTGCGTGCGAGGGAGGACGCCGCGCCTCCTACGAACGTGTCGAAAGGAGTCGAACGCTCCCGAAACCCCGGCGCCGTCGTGGACACTCCGGGGAAATCCGAGCATATTTCCGAGGATGGGGACGAAGGTCCCGACCGGGGAAGGCACCCCGTCGGCATCGAGCGCTGAATCGCTGGCGGACCTCGCCCACGGGCGGCTCGAGCTCGCCGATCGGCTCACGACGCTCGGCGCTCTCTCCGCCGCCATCGGTCACGAGCTCAACAATCCGCTCACGTACGTGATCGGCAATCTGAAGCACGTGCTCGAGCAACTCTCCGGGAGCAACGAGCCCCTGGATGCTGCGTCGCTGGTGGATGCAGTGGGGGACGCGCTCGGCGGCGCGGAGCGCATCGCGCGCATCGTGCGGGACATGTCGTCTCTCTCCCGGCAGGGCGCGGGCAAGACGGAGCCGCTCGACGTCGAAGGCGTGCTCGAGATCGCGATCCGCCAGACGTGGAACCACATCCGTCACCGCGCGCGCCTGTCCCGGTACTTCGAGCCGGTGCCGCTGGTCGACGCGGACGTTCCGCGCATCTGCCAGGTCTTCGTCAATCTGCTCTTGAACGCCGCGCAGGCGATCCCCGAGGGGGACGCACGCCGGAACGAGATCTCGGTGACGCTCCACTCCCGGGGCGAAGAAGTCGTCGTGGAGATCACGGACACGGGCGTCGGAATCCCCGAGCCGCTGCTCGAGCGCGTGTTCGAGCCGTTCTTCACCACGAAACCGGTCGGCGAGGGGACGGGACTCGGCCTCTCGATCAGCCGGAGCATCGTGCAGTCGTTCGGCGGGGATCTGGAGTGCGTGAGCCAGCGAGGGGCGGGGACCACGATGCGGGTCCGCCTCCCGAAGAGCACGCTCTCCGACGCTCCGGACGCGCATCCGCCGGCGCTGAAGCCGCTCGCGTCGCCTCTCGTGACCCCTTCACAGCGCCGAGCGCGGGTCCTCGTCGTCGACGACGAGCCGTCCGTGCTCGTCACGGTCCGCCGGCTCCTCGAGCGGTACTGCGACGTGGAGACGCAGGGAGACTCGCGGGCGGTCCTTCCGTACCTCTCCGCCGGGCCCCGCTTCGACGTCCTCCTCTGCGACCTGATGATGCCCGAGATGACGGGCCTCGAGCTCTTCGAGGAGATCTCGAAGCGGTCGACGGCGCTCGCCGATCGGATGCTGTTCATGACCGCCGGGGCCTTCACGCCGAACGCCCAGGCGTTCCTGGAGACGCGGCCGTTCGGCTACGTCCTGAAGCCCTTCGATCCGGACGACGTGGTCGAGAAGGTCCGCGCCGTCATCGAGGGATGCCCCGGGGAGGCTCCGTCGCTTCCGCCGCTCGCCGCAGCCGACTTCGGGACCAAGCCGCCGGAGATGTTCCTGCGCTTCCCGAAGCAGTGGGACCAGATCGACGTCGTGCGCGAGTCCTGCGGGTTCTTCGCGCGCGCTGCATACCGGGACGTGCTCGTCGGGCAGCGCGTCGAGCTCGTCGTGCACGAGCTCGTGGAGAACGCCATCCGCTACGCCGCGCCCGACGAAGATCACGTCGAGGTGGACCTCCACGGCTCCGCGGGCGAGTTCGAGGTGTCCGTCAGCAGCCGGAGCCGGGAAGAGCACGTGGACACGCTCCTCGGGGTGCTCGCGGAGCTGAACCGGTCGGACCCGGCGGACGCGTACGTCGCCGCGATGCAACGGTACGCGCGCTCCGAGGGCGGAGGCGGTCTCGGCCTCGCGCGGGTCGCCTGCGAGGCCAACGTCCGTCTCGCCGCCGCGTACTCGGACGGAGCGATGCGCCTGGTCGCCCGCGGCGCGCCCTGATCAGTTCCGGGAGAGGAGCGCGATCCCGGCGAGGACGAGCGCCGTTCCGGCGAGCATCGGCGCCGTCAGCCGTTCGCCGAGGAGGAGCACGGCGAGGAGTATCGTGGAGAGCGGCCCGACCATGCCGACCTGGGCCGCCTTCGCGGAGCCGATCCCCTGGATGCCGCGCATGACCATCCACATCGGCATCGCGGTGCACAGCGTGGCATTGACCAGGCAGAGGACGAAGATCCGCGGGGTCATCCAGGTCCATGGAGCGAGGATCCGCTCCGGTCGAACGACCGCGAACTGGGCGATGCAGAAGACGCTCGCGGCGCCGCTCGCCCAGCCCGTGAGGCGGAGCGCGCCCACCTTCCCCACGAGCTCGCCCGAGAGGACGATGTACACGGCGTAGGCGACGGCGCTCGCGAGGACCAGGGCGGCCCCGAGGAGCACCTCGTGCGAGGAGCGCGTCGTCGCGAGCGTGCTCTTCCCCGCCTCCGCCCCGAACGCCGCGAACACGCCCGCGTAGCAGAGCACCGTCGCGATCCATTGCCGGCGACTGATGGGCGGATGCCCCCGGAGGCGGCCGAGCGCGAGGACGATGGTCGGATACACGTACAGGATGAGCCGCTCGAGGCTCGCGCTCACGTGCTCGAGCCCGAGGAAATCCAGCGTGCTCGCGAGGTAATACCCGGAGAAGCCGAGCACGGCGATCCGGAGGAGGACGGCGCGCGGGTGCTTCTCCTGCCCCAGGCCGCCGCGCAGGGCCATGAGCGCGAAGAGCGGCGCGGCGAGGATCATACGCAGGCCGAGCGACGTGATGCCGTCGACGCCCTCGCGGAGGAGGAGCTTCACGACGATCGCCTTTCCCGAGAAGGCCACGGCGCCGACCAGCGATAGCCAGAAGCCCAGGCGGTCGCCCGAGGGGGACGGAGTCGCGCTCGTCTCGCGAATCACGTCAGCGCTTCGGGTGGGCGACGAAGAATTTCATCACTTCCTCGCCCCAGTCGAAGGAGTTCGGCGGCGTGCAACCGAAGCTCATGAGCTGGCCGGGGAGCGTGACGGACTGGTCCGGACTTCCGGGGAAGCAGTGACCCTTGATGGCGACCGTCGCGATGGCAGACGGGGACTGGTACTCGTGCTTCAGGAACTCGAAGACGTGCCCGCCCGGCTCGGTGAACCGCGTGCGCTCGTACGTGCCGTCACCCGCGATCTTCGTTCCGGCGTCCGTCTTCCAGAACGCGGTCACCGCGTCTCGAAGGGTCACGGCGTTCGGGTAGTTCACGAGGCCGTCGAACTCGCCGTGCATGTAGAGGACGTCCATCTCGCCGCTCGGGACGTCCTGCCCGGTGAAGGTGCACCCGACCTCGATGCTGATGTTCGCCGCGCCGGCCGCTGCCGCCGGGGCCGCGGAAGCGAGGAGGTCCCCGTGCTGGCAAACGAAGCGCCACGTCATGTACCCGCCCTGGGAGAGCCCGGTCATGTGGATGCGCTTCGGGTCGACGTGGAAGGCATCCCGCATGTCGAGCATGAACTGGAGCACCTTCGGGTCGTCGACGCCGTAGCTCCAGAGCCCGGCGAACGCGTTCGGGTGCACGACGATGTAGCCGTACTTCTTCCCGAGCTCGGAGAGGCGCGTGTTCTTCTCCTCCATGGCGCCGCTCATCGTGCCGCCGTGGACGTCGAAGATCATCCCGCACTCCGTCGTCAGGCAGCGGGGTGGGATCGTCAGATCGAACGAGATGCCGTCGCACGGCACCTGGGGCTGCTCTTCCGTCTCCACGTCCGTGATGCACCGGATCTTCGTCGGCGGACGGACGGGCGGGCCCTGGACCCAGAGGTCCTCCCCGCCGTCCTCCGGGGTCCCCGCGTCGGCGCCGGCGGCGCCGCCCGTGCTCGCGTCTTCTGACGCGGCGCCTCCAGACGACAACGTACCGCCCGTTCCGCTTCCGCCCGATGCCGCGCCGCCGGCGCCCGGCGCGCCGCCCGCGAGCGCGCCGCCGCTTCCGACGTCGAAGGCGCCGCCCGCGGACGCGGATGCCGCCGGATTTCCAGGCGACTTTCCGGAACTCGAGCCACAGCCCGCGAGCGTCGCGCCCGCGCCGAGGAGCGTCGCCCACGTCAGGCGCGCCGCGAGCGTGGAGGTCCGGAGCGCCGTGCTCGGCATGGGGCGAGTCTAGACGACGACGGGTGGTCGAGCACCGGACTCTCGCGCTCGATGAAAGGTCCCCGGGCCCGCGCGCGGGCTGGCGCTTCTGGTAGAGTGCCCGGATCTTCACCGCTCGCCTCCTTTCGTGCGTCTCGGTCCTCGGTCTCGCTGCCCTCGCCTGCAGTCCTTCCGCCGGGGCCGACGCGCCCTCCTCGGGCGGCCCGCCTGCGAGCGGGGCGGGAGGCTCGACCCCGTTTCCTCCGGGGAGCGGCGGCGCGACGTTCGGCACGGGCGGAGACGTCGTGCTCCCCTCCGGCGGATCGAACACCTGCGCCGCCGGGTCCTGCAGCACGGACACCGTGTGCGGCAACGCCGTCATCGGCGACGCGGAGGAGTGCGACGACGGCAACACGAACGACGGCGACGGCTGCAGCCCGACCTGCACGGTCGCGCCGGGATGGCTCTGCCCCGGTCCGGGCGTGCGCTGCGTGCCGAAGGCGTGCGGAGACGGCCTCGTCGTCGGCATCGAGCAGTGCGACGACGGGAACACGGCCGACGGCGACGGTTGCACGCCGCTCTGCACGTTCGAGCCCGGATGGGCCTGCGCGCCGGGGAGCCCTTCCGCGTGTCACCGGACGACCTGCGGTGACGGGCAGACGGAGGGATTCGAGCAGTGCGACGACGGAGACGTCGTCCCGTACGACGGCTGCTCGCCCTACTGCAAGATCGAGCCGAAGTGCCAGGGCGGCACCTGCACGGCCGTCTGCGGGGACGGCTTCAAGTTCCCGCAGGAAGACTGCGACGACGGGAACGCGCAGAACGGAGACGGCTGCAGCTCCACGTGCACGAAGGAGCCCGGCTTTCAGTGCGACACCGTCACGCTCGATCCGCCGTCCGAGCTGGTCATCCCGATCCTCTATCGCGACTTCCTCTACGCCGGGACGACGTCGCCGGGTCCGGGGCACCCCGACTTCGAATCGCGCGACGCCGAGTCGACCGGGCTCGTCCAGCAGATGCTCGGCACCGATGGCAAGCCGGTCTTCGCTTCTTCCACGGGCACGTCCGGCAAGGTGATCATCCAGGACGCACAGAGCTTCTACTGGTGGTACCACGAGGCGGACTGCTCGAGCGGGACGTGCACGCCGAACCCGTACGAGAAGCTCGTCTACGAGACGGCGGCGGGGGCGCCGGAGACGCTCACGCTCGCGCGCCAGGCATCGGGCGCGTATCAGTTCGCGAGCACGGCGTTCTTTCCCGTGGATCACCTCGGTTGGGGTGACGCGCAGACGTTCTTCGGGACGAATTTCTCCTTCACGAGCGAGCTCCGCTACCAGTTCACGTACAAGGGCGGGGAAGTGCTCTCGTTCCTCGGCGACGACGACGTCTACGTCTTCATCAACGGCAAGCTCGCCGTCGACCTCGGGGGACTCCACTCGGCGAAGACGGGGGCCATCACGCTGGATTCGAACGCCGCGCAGAACCTCGGCCTCACCGCGGGCGGCATGTACGAAATCGCGCTGTTCCAGGCGGAGCGCCACACCGTGGGCTCGAACTACACGTTGACGCTCACGGGCTTCGATCACGCCGTCACGGCGTGCCAGAGCGTCTGCGGCGACGGCGTCGTCACCTACGACGAGGCATGCGACGACGGCGTGAACAACGCGACGTACGGCTCCTGCACCCCGGACTGCCGGGCGCGGGGCGCGTACTGCGGCGACGGCAAGGTCGACGCCCAGAACGGCGAGCAGTGCGACGGGACGCCCAACTGCACGCCGGCCTGCCGGATTTC
>DASZXK010000031.1:0-11634 GCA_035545855.1 Polyangiaceae bacterium | reverse complement strand
CCGGCCGAGCACGGACACCTGGGAAAGTTGCCTGCCCGCTCGCCGGGCTCTATGCGGGGGCGGCCCGACGAGGGCCGTCCCTACCGCGACCATCTCCGGAATCGGCCTCGATCAATCCCACGCGATGACGGAGCCACACTGCGCGTCCCCGTCCGACACGCAGAATCGCTCCTCGATCCGCACGTTCTTGCAGCCCATCGCCTGATAGAGCTCGGCCTTGATGCGGACGTTCATGCGGCAGAGGAACGGATGGTGCGAGAGCCAGCCCTCCACGTGCCCGCGGTGGCGCTTCGGACCGAGCTCCTCGTTCATGACGTTTCCGGTCTCGTAGTTCAGACGGAACGCGAGACCGCCGACCTTCTGGTAGCTCCGCGGCGAGAGCAGCGTGGTGAACACGACCTTCTGGGCGCCGGTCATGAGCGCCTTCACGGTCGCGTGAGCGCCGCTCACGACGAGTCGTTCGTAGGCGTCCGCGTCCAGGTTGCGGGTGGCTTCGTCCAGGAGCTGATGCACCGTCCGCATCGGGAGCCAGTCGGACTGGAGGATGCCGAGGCCGGCTCTGTCGGGGTCGAAGAGCTCGCGATCTTCCTCGGAGAGCACGGAGAGGAGCTCGTCCACGCGAGCGCGACCGTGGACGCCCAGGTACCACGTGAAGAATTCGCGGATCGCCCCGCCCTTGACGCGGCCTGCGCGGCTCGCGGGGGTGAGGCTCGTGCGTGGGAACGTGGACGACATGCGATGGACCCCCCGGCCCTCGACGCTCCAGTATAGCCCCAATTCGAGCCCGCGGCGGATGCACACGCTGCGCTGTCCGCCTGGTCGGATTCCCGGGGCGTCTACCCCGGAAAAAACCGCGTGGTTCTCGCTCGCTTCCCGCTTCCGGAAGCGGTTCGAGATGCGCCGCGCTCAGGGCCTTCGGAGGACGCCGAGGAGCTGCTCGAAGTAGCCGCGCGCGTCTTTTGCGCCGACGCGGTCCCACCAGTCGTTCGGGTAGCGAACGCCGTGCGAGACGAAACAGTCCACGCCGGCGGCGTAGCGGTCGACGTTCGCGGGCGTCGGGTTCCGGCGGAGGTCGTCTATGGACGCGGGCAGATCCTCGCAGACGTTCTTCGGGACGGCCGTGACGAGCGGCGCGCCTTCGGGGCAGCAGCGCTGGAAGAGCAGCGAGATCGCTGCCAGGTCGAAGCGTCCGAGGTGCGCCCAGAGGACCATTCCCGGCCCCTGCCCGTGACCGGCGATCGCGAGATTGAACTTCCGCCCGATCCCCCAGAGGTCACCTTGCTTGCAGAGATAGGAGACGTCGACGTCCCTGTCCGCGCGGAGCGTCCCTTCCGGGAGCACGCTGCGCACACAGGCGGTGACGTCGGCGGGCGGTGCCGCGGGCGCCGCGGAGAGAGCCGGCGGAGCGGCGGACGCCACGGTTTCCGCGGCGGGCGCGTTCCCCTCCGCACCCGACGCGGCCGGCGCGGGTTCGAAGACGAGGTCCTCCGCGGCGCTCGGCGTCGGCGTTGCTTCCGTCGTGGCCTTCGGCGAGGGGCTCGCCGGGGCCGGCGCCTCGCTCTTCTGTCCCGAGTTCCGGAGCTTGCCGATGGCGAGCCCGGCGGCCGCGGACACGACCGCGGCTCCGACGAGGACGGCGGCCCACGTGCCCGCGCCCCGCTTCTTCTCCGGAGCCGGCACGGGCCGCGCGGGAAGTCCCACGGCGAGCGCGGTGTTCGGCGTCCGTCCGAGCTCCGTCGAGGCGTCTCGCGGAGATTCGAGAGGGGGCGGCGGCGACGGCAGTCGCGGGAGGTTCGCGGGCAGGTCGTCCGGGTCGTCGGCGGGCGGCGCGTCGGAGAACGTCGGGTCGGGGAGGATCGGCGCGACGGCCTCGGGGCTCTCGGGGCGCTCGAGCGCCGCGACGAGGGACAGATCGCCGACGTTCGGCGGAGCCTCCGCCGGACCGACGACCGCGGGCGCCGGCGCGAAGTCCCCGAGGCTCCGCACGCCCTCGCGATCCATCCAGTCGCGGAGCGCATCCCGGAGCCCCGCCGCCGTGGAGAGTCTCGCGGAGCGATCGCCCGCGAGCCCGCGGCTCACGATGCCCCAGAGATCTCCGTCGAGCGAATGGATTGGTCTCGGCGATGCGGCGACGATGGAGCGAGCGAGCTCCGTCCGCGACGCGCCCTGGAACGGGACGCGGCGGGAGAGCGCGGTGTAGAGCGTTGCGGCGAGTGCCCACGTGTCGTCCTGCTCGGAGGGGCCTCCGCCCGTCACGCGCTCGGGCGAGCAGTAGGCGCCGCTCGGGGGCACCTCGAGGTGCGTGAGGACCGGTACGATCGCCGGCTCGGGGCGCACGACGACGAGCGCGCGCGGCGACACGGCGCCGTGCACGGCGCCCTTCTGGTGGATGTGGTGCAAGGCGTCCGCGGCGCACGCGATCCACTCGACGGCCGTCTCCACGGCGACGGGGCCCGCGTCCAGCCGCTGCTGGAGGCTCCGACCGTCGACGTGCTCCGCGACGACGACGCGGGAGCCGTCGTCGAGCCCTTCACCGCCCGGGATCTCGGCCGGATCCGGCTTCCGGATGACCTTGAGGATGGTCGCGGCGTGGAGGTGGCTCAGGTCCACCGCGGGGGCCAGGCCGGCGGCCCGGGCGTCCGGAACGACGCTGGCGACGACGACGCGATTCGACGACTGGTCGCGCGCCAGCCAGATGATCGTCCGCTGCGTTCCCCGAATCCGCTTCGTGAAGACGTAGCGGCCCGCAAGAGGCCTGGGCACCTGCATGGGAACGATCCGTTTCTCACAATACGGGCCTCGCGTCACCCCTTCCGGAGCGCGCGGCCGTGCGGTTCGCGGGGTGGCGCGGGGCTTGCTTCGCGCCGGCCGCCCGCAAGGCGGGATGGCGCGTTGCGCGGGCCTGAACACCCGGCGGTGTGTGACGGGCTCCGCCCCCGGACGCTCGGTTCGTCAGGGAAGCGGCAGCTTCGGGACGTCCGTGGAGCCCGTCCGCGCGAGGAAGCCCGCGTAGCACGCCTTCGGTGAGCCGCCGCCGACGATGCACGTGACGAGCTCGCGATCGTAGGGCGTGGTGAGGCACTCGTTCGTGCGTTCGAGCACGCGATCGACCGTGGGCTCGATGACGAAATCGCCGTAGCGATGGGAGAGGCGTCCGCGCTCGGTGCTCGCCCACCGGAGGGCGAGCGCGTGGCACTCCTCCGGACCCGGAGCCTTCCGCGCGCATCCAGTCGTCGCGACGGAGGCTCCCACGGCGAGCGCCATCGCCTTCCACGGTGCGGTCCTTCGGCCTCGCTGCGACACGAGCGGAGGATAGTGTCGGCCGCGGTCCCGGGAAATCGTTTCGCGCCGTTTTCGCTTTCGGTCGATGGCCCTTCCGGTAGAAACGAGGGACCGATGCGCGCAGGGCACCTCCGCTTCTCGCTTTCGGCGCTCGCTCTCTTCATTCTGCCGGCGTGCGTCGAGCCGAAGGTCGCGGTCCCCGAGCGAGCTCCCGCGCCGCTTCCTTCCGGTGTGCCCGCGCCCGGCGCTCCCGACGTTCCGTGGAACGAAAAGAACCGGGACCAGAAGATGGAATTCATGGGCTTGCATTTCTTCCCGGAGATGCGCGCCGCATTTCGCTCGCACGATCCGAACGCGGACTTCCGCTGTCAGACCTGCCACGGGGAGGACATGGAAGCGGTGAACTTCCGCATGCCGAACGGCCTGTTCCCGTTGCCGCGGGAAAACCCGATCGCCGCCGCGACGGAGTACGACGAAAAGACGACGGCGTTCATGAACGGCGAGATCGTCCCGCTCGCGAGGAAGCTCCTCGGGGATGCGCCGGCGGGGGCGTCCCCGTGCCACTCCTGCCACCCCGTCGCGACGGACGCCAAATGACGAACGGCCTCCCGGAGGAGGCCGTTCGGGACCCAGAAACAGAGTTCGTTCAGTCCGTGCCGGAGTCCATCGGCATGCTCGTGCCGGAGTCCATCATGCCGCCGTCCGACGGGGGCATGGGCGGCACGCACATCATGAACCGGCCGCCGTCTTCGGGGTTCTCCACGCCGGCGATGTTCGTCAGGTAGTTCCCGATGTCGAGCGCCTCGCCCGGGTCCATTCCGCCGAACGCGCCGAACGGGCCGGCGGGCATCGGCGGGCAGATCGGCATGCCGGCCTCGTCCACGCCCTGGAGGATCAGCTTCTGGACGTCGGCTGCCGTCCAGCCCTGGATGCCGCTCTTCGCGGGGGTGATGTTCAGCGCCGTCACGGTGCCGAAGGGAGGGCCGACTTCGAAGGGCTCGCCGCCGGCGAAGTACTTCGCCGGATCCAGCGCGCCGAACGGCGTGCGCGGTGTGTGGCACTCCATGCAGGGTGCGACCGCGGACGCGAGGTAGCGGCCGTGATCGGCGCTCGCCTGATCGGCGCCCGCGGAGGCCTTCGGCACGGTGGTCTCGTCGATCACCGGCGTCGGGAGCGGCACGCTCGCGTACTTCGCCGGGAGCGGCTGACGCTCCGGGACCTGCGTGCCCTTCGAAGGCAGGCTCAGGATGAACGCGGCGATCGCGTCCGCGTCGTCGTCCGCCATGTTGTGGAACACGTAGTACGGCATGATCGGGAAGAGCCCGCCGCCGCGCGCCGTCGAGCGCTCGCCCTTCAGGAAGGCGTTCTTCAGATCCGTCGCCGTCCAGCCCTGACCCTTCAGGACCGTGAGATTCGGCGTGCCGACCATGCCCTTGGTGTCATCGGTCGGGTCGAGGTCGGCGAACGTCGGGTTGCCCGTGAGGTAGTGGTCCGCGTCGGTCTGTGGACCCGTCGGGCCGAGCGGGCTGTGACAGTCCCCGCACGCGCTCACGTGGCGCACGATGTATTCGCCGCACGCGACCTGATCGAGGCTCTTCGTGACGCAATACGTGGACGCGATGCTGAACGGCGTTCCGCCGTCACCGCCGTCGGTGCTCGCTCCACCGGAGCCGCCGCCGCTGCCACCCTTGCCGCCGGAGCCGCCGGAGCCGCCGCCCTTGCCGCCGGAGCCGCCGCCGTCTTCCGTGCCGCCGTCGCGCTGCGTGACGGGCGTCGTGCTGGTCTTCGTATCGTCGCTGCAACCGAACAGCGTGAGCGCCGCGAGCGCTCCGCCGCAAACGGAGATCCCGAGTGCCAAGTTCGCCTTCATGTGCCTGCCTCTCCCTGATTAAGTGCCCGAGCGCCTCCCGCCGGGCGGCCGCCTCATACCGCGGATGCCGCCGCGTCGCACCATCGGCTTCGGGATTTCATGCGAGTGGGCGCCGGCCGGTCGCGGCGCTATCCATTCCGCCTCGACCGGAGGACACCCATGGCCGCTTCATCCACCATGCTCGAGCTCGGAACGAGCCTTCCCCCGTTCTCGCTCCCCGACACCGTGAGTGGTCGGATCGTGGAATCCGGCTCGTTGTCCGGGGCGCCGTTGATCGTCGCGTTCGTCTGCAACCACTGCCCGTACGTGAAGCACGTCCAGGCGGAGCTCGTCGCGCTCGGCCGGGACGCCGCCGAGAAGGGCGTCCAGATGGTCGCCATCAGCTCGAACGACGTCTCCTCGCACCCGGAAGACGGACCGGGGCCGATGGCCGTCGAGGCCCGGAAGGCCGGCTACCCCTTCCCCTACCTCTACGACGAGACTCAAGACGTGGCGAAGGCGTTCCGGGCGGCGTGCACCCCCGAGCTCTACCTCTTCGACGCCGACGGGCGCCTCGCCTATCGAGGCCGTCTGGACGACAGCACCCCCAAGAACGGGCGGAAGGTCACCGGGAAAGACGCCCGGGCAGCGCTCGACGCCGTTTCGCGCGGCGAGCGCCCGAGCGCCGAACAGCATCCGTCGATCGGCTGCAGCATCAAGTGGAAGGCCGGGAACGAGCCCGGCTGGTGAGCCTCAGAGGCGCGCCGGCGCGGGCCCCCGGTCGAGGCCGGCGCGGGCCAGCAGCGCGGCGAGGGACGGCTCCCGGCCCATGAACGACCGATACAGCTCGGCTGGATCGTCGCTGTCCCCGCGCTCGAGGATGCGCCTCCGGAACTCGTCCCCTACCTGCCGGTCGAACACGCCGCTCTCCTGGAAGCGCGTGAAGGCGTCCGCGTCGAGGACCTCCGCCCACTTGTAGGAGTAGTAGCCGGCCGCGTACCCGACGGAGCTCGAGAAGAGGTGCGTGAAGGACGCGATCATCGCGTAGTCGTCCGCGTACTTCGCCGGCGCATGGGCCTGCATGATCGCACGGGCGTACGCGAGCACTTCGCCGTCCCGCGCGGGCTCGTAGTCGACGTGGAGGGCGAGATCCACGGCGGCGAAGCCGAGCTGGCGCATCGTCGCCGTCGCCTCGCGGTACGTTCGCGCGCGCTTCATCTTCTCGAAGAGCTCCGCCGGGATGGGCTTTCCCGTCCGGTAGTCTCTCGCGAACGTATCCAGAGCCGCGCGCTCCCAGCACCAGTTCTCCATGATCTGGGAGGGCAGCTCGACGAAGTCCCACGCGACGTTCGTCCCCGCGAGGCTCCTCACCCCGACGCGGCTCAGGCAGTGGTGCATCAGGTGACCGAACTCGTGGAAGAGGGTCGTCACCTCCTGGTGGGTGAGGAGGGCCGGCCGGTCCCCGATGGGGGGCGTCACGTTCGTGCAGATGAGGCCGAGGTGCGGCGTGTGGACGGTTCCGTCCGAGACGCCGGTGACGAGCGCGTTCATCCACGCGCCGCCGCGCTTCTCGTCACGCGGGTAGAAGTCGGCGTAGAAGGAAGCGAGGAACGTCCCGTCGGCGTCGAGCAGATCGTACGCGCGGACGTCGGGGTGCCAGGCGGGGAGCTTCTGGCTCGGGACGGTCTTCACGCCGTAGAGGCGGTGGGCCGTCTCGAACAGGCCTTCCACCACGCGTTCGAGGGGAAAATACGGGCGAAGCTCCTCTTCGTCGAAGGCGTAGAGCGCCTTCCGCTGCTTCTCCGCGTAGTAGGTGACGTCCCAGGGCTCCATCACGAAGTCCGACGTTTCGTCCACCTTTTCGCGGAACGCGCGGAGTTCCTCGATCTCTCGCTCGAACGCGGGGCGCGAGCGCTCGGTGAGATCCCGGACGAATTCCCGCGCGCGGGCGCCGTTCTTCGCCATGCGATCCTCCAGCACGAGCTCGGCGAAGCTCGCGTAGCCGAGGAGCTTCGCCTGCTCCTTCCGGAGGTTCAGGATCTGGAGGATGAGCGGTCCGTTGTCGAGCGGCGCCTGTGTGGCCCGCGCGTTGTAGGCGCGGTAGGCCCGCTCGCGGAGGTCCCGGTCGTCGGCGTAGGTGACGAGCGGGACGTAGCTCGGGGCCTGGAGGGTGAACCGGTACCCTTCCTTCCCCTTCTTCGCCGCGGACTCCTTCGCGGCGAGGAGGGCGGACTCCGGCAGTCCCGAGAGGCGCCGGTCGTCCGTCACGAGGAGCTCCCACTCCGCCGTCGCGTCCAGCACGTTCTGACCGAAACGCCCGGTGAGATCCGCGAGCTCCCGGCTGATGGCTTCGAGGCGGGCCTTGCCTTCCGGGGGGAGGCCGGCGCCGTGCCTCCGGAAATCGTCCAGCGTCTTCTTCAGGAATCGCGCCCGCGGACCCGTGAGGCCCCTGGCTTCCTCCGTTGCCGAGAACTCCTTGAGGACGGAGAAGAGCGCGGGCCGGAGCGGGATGCTCGCGAAGAAGGCGCTCACGGCCGGACGCACGGTGTTGTACGCGGAGCGGAGCTCCGGCGTGCTCGCGACTGCCTCCAGATGTCCGACCACCGTCATGGTCACTTCGAGCTGCTCGGTCGAGCGTTCGAGAGCTCCGAGGGTGGCCTCGTAGGTGCGTTCGTCGGATTTTTCGACGGCTTCGATCGCGCGGGTCGCTTCCGCGACGAGGGCCTCCACCGCGGGTTCGACGTGAGCCGCCACGATCCGATCGAAGGGGATCTGGAAGCCGGGCGAGAGAAGCGGGTTTTCGACGTTCGATTCGCTCACGGTATTTTCGGTCCTAGAGCAAAAAGGAGACTCCAGCCAGTACCGTGACCGAGGTCCCGGACTCCGGAAGACCTCCCACGCTCCGGAGCTTACCGTCCGCGCCGGGCGTGTCGTAAGGCCGGAGTAGATTCCCCGATTGATCCGTGAGGATGGAGACCGCGCCGCTCGCCGAGACGGCGAAGAACCGGGGCACGAGCTCCCACCTCGCGCCGGCCGAGAAGGGGTACTCCACGAAGACGGCCGACCGTACGGGGACGACGACCGTCTCGGCGCCGTGCGAGTGGAGCGTTCCTGCCGTCGTCCGCGCCCAGGAAGCCCCGACGCCGACCCAGAGCGAGAGCTCCGGGAGCGGCTTCCACGTGGGCTCCGCGGAAAACCCGAGGAGCACGCGGTGCAGCGACGGCATGTCGTACGTGGTGCCGCTCGGGAGCCCGAGCGCCCCGTCCGAGAACGACACGCTCTGCCCTTCGAACCGGGTATGAACGCGAGCCGCGAGCCACGAGAGTACGTCCACCCGGACGTGAGCCCCGACGGCCCAGGCGTCGCCGTACTTCACGAGCGTCGCGTCTTTCGCGGGACGAAGCGCGAAGCCCGCGTCGAGTCCGACGTCCGCGTGGGGGATCCACCGATCGGACGGTGGCGTCTCGGTCACCGGCGCGGGCGCTTGCTTCCATCGGCCGGGGTCGGGCTCGGACGGAGGCTCGGGCGCCTTCGCCGGCGGCGACGCCGGAGCCGGCTCCGCCGTGGGCGCCGGAGCAGGGCTCGCGGCAGGCGCGGGAGCGGGCCCCGCGGTAGGAGGCGGAGCGGCGGGCGTCGCGGCGGGTGCGGCGGGCGTCGCGGCAGCCCAGGCCGTCCCGGCGACGAACACCCCGGCGAGGGCCGTCACGAGAGCGCTCGGGGCGCTCCGGATCCTCATTCGCGAAGCTCGCCGAGCTGCTTCACCGCGGCGCGGACGCGCTCGTGGTGCCTTTCGACTTCGTCGTCCGTGAGCGTGCGCGCGTGATCGGGGTCCGTCGACGCCTTCGGGTCTCGATAAACGACGCGGTAGGCGAGCGAGCGAGCGCCGTCGCCGATCGACTTTCCGGAGAAGACGTCGAAGAGCTCCACGGACTCGCACAGTTCGCCCGCGGCCGCCAAGATCGCCCGCTCCACGTCGGCGGCGGGCAGGTCTTCCCGCACGATCACGGCGACGTCCCTGGCCGTGCCGGGGAGCCGCGGGATCGGCCGGTACTTCGGCGTGGGGTTTCCGACGGATTCGACCGCGGCGAGATCCAGCTCGACGACCTGCACCGGGCCGCCGACGTCGAGGGCGTCCACGACGTCGGGGTGGAGTGGTCCGAACGTTCCGACGTGCGTTCCTTCCACGGACACGAGCGCGGCGCCCCGCGGATGGAGATGCGCGGGACGAGCGTCACCCCTCGCGGCCACGACGTGCGGCGTCCTCCCGGTGAGTCGCTCGACGAGCTCCACTGCGAGGCCCTTCGCGTCGAACACGTCCTGCTCTTCGGGCTTCCCGAGATGGCCGGGGCGAGCACCCGCGAGCACCGCCGCGAACGAGGGGCGCTCCTCGGGGAGCACCCGGTCTTCGGGCTGTCTCGGCCGCGCGGCGCTCGCGGAAGCGTC
Source organism: Polyangiaceae bacterium (assembly GCA_035545855.1). Classification (GTDB taxonomy): domain Bacteria; phylum Myxococcota_A; class Polyangia; order Polyangiales; family Polyangiaceae; genus DASZVB01. The sequence continues at coordinate 2,060 of DASZXK010000031.1, read as the reverse complement.
ACCCGGCGCGAGGAACCTCGCGCCCACGCCGAAGAGCCGGGCGTCGCGCTCGCCCCGGCGACGAGCGCGCTTCACGACGTCCAGCAGGCCCGGGAGGAGGCTCGTGCGCATCACGCGCCGGTCCTCGCTGAGCGGGTTCTGGAGCGTCACCACCGGCGGCGGCGCGTGGACGGCGGCGAGCTCTTTTTCCGACACGAAGCTGTACGTCACGGCCTCCGAGAGCCCGAGATTCGACGCTTCTCGGATGGTGTCCCGCTCGAGCTTGCCGCACGTCCGCGGCGGCTGCGGAAGGATGGAAGGGAGCACCGTCGGGATCCGGTCGAATCCGCGGAGCCGGAAGACCTCCTCGATGAGGTCGATCTCGCGCGTCACGTCCGGGCGGAACGACGCCGCCTCGACGTCCACCACCGGGCCCGCCTCCGTGGAGCGGACCTCGGACACACCGAAGCCGAGTCGGACGAGCGCGTCTCGCGCCTCGCCGAACGGAACCTCTGCGCCGAGGATCGCATCCAGGCGCCGCGAGCGGAGCGTGACCCGGGGTCGCTTCGCCTCCGGCGCCTTCACGTGGATGGCCCCCGGGACGGCCGTCCCCCCGGCGAGCTCGACGAGGAGCGCCTTCGCGCGCTCGAGCACCGCGGGCGGCGCCGCGGAGTCCACGCCTCTCTCGAACCGATGGCTCGACTCCGTGGAGAGGCCGTGGCGCCGAGAGGTCCTCCGGATGCCTCGCGGCTGGAAGTAAGCGGACTCGAGGAGCACCCGGCGCGTCGTGCTCCGGATCTCGCTGTCCTTGCCGCCCATGACGCCGGCGAGGGCGCTCGGGCCTTCCGCGTCGCAGATGACGAGGTCGTCCGCGGAGAGCTTCCGCGCGACGCCGTCGAGCGTCGAGAACGGTTCTCCCTCGGCTGCCCGACGCACGACGATCTTCGCGCCCCGGACGAGCGCGTAGTCGAAGGCGTGAAGCGGCTGGCCATACTCGAGCAGGAGCAGGTTCGTCACGTCGACGACGTTCGAGATCGGGCGGATGCCGAGCGCCTGGAGACGGTAGCGAAGCCACGCGGGGGACGGTCCGATCTGGACGTCGTCCACGATCGCGGCGCCGTAGAAGGGGCACCGCTCCGGTTCCTTCACCTCCACGGAGAGGAGGGACTCGAGCCGGAGGTCCGATTCGCGCGCCGGTCGCGCGCCGTTCGGCAGGGTGAAGGGGACTCCGAAGGAAGCGGCGAGATCCCGCGCGACCCCGACGTGGCCGAGCGCGTCGGGTCGGTTCGGAGTGACGCCGATCTCGAAGAGGGTGTCGTGCGCCGTCGGGACCAGATCGGTGTAACGGCTCCCCGGCTTCGCGGCGCCCGGGGCGAGGACGACGATGCCGTCCGACTCCTCCGCGAGCCCGAGCTCCGATTCGCTGCAGAGCATTCCGGCGCTCTCGACGCCCCCAATCGCTCGCGGTTCGATGACGAGGTTCGCCTCCGGGAGCTTCGACCCGAGCGGCGCGAGGAGCACGAGCCCACCCGGGTCCGGAACGTTCGCTGCGCCGCACACGACCCGCTGCTCGGCCGTGCCCGTGAACACCGTCACGAGGCGGAGCTTTTCCCGCGACGGGTGCGGCTCGATCTTCCGGACCTCCGCGACGACGACCGCGGCCGCGCCCTGCCCGAACGTGTGCTCGCGCTCCACCTCCAGGCCGAGTGCCGAGAGCCGCTCGCCGATCTGGGTGGGCGAGGCAGTCAGGGCGGGGCAGAGCTCGCGAAGGAGTCGGACCGAAACGCGCATTGAACCCGGCTTTTAGTGCCCCGCCCGGGGTGCGACAACCGAAACGGGGGGCGCGGGAGAACGGCGATGAGCGTCGTGGGGTTGGTTTGTGGGGGACCTTGTCCCCCGAGGCTTCCCTTGCGGTCCTCGGGCTTCTGGACGAACGACGATTGGCGCCGTGGGTTTTGTTTGTAGGGGGACCTGGTCCCCCGAGGCTTCCCTTGCGGTCCTCGGGCTTCGCCCTGCGGTCCTCGGGAACCTCTCCCCCTGCCGCGCCTGGCGGCGCGCGCTCGCCGTGCTCGCGGGGCCGT
>DASZXK010000030.1:0-79414 GCA_035545855.1 Polyangiaceae bacterium | reverse complement strand
GCCGCCGAATCCGGCGCCGTATCTCCAGCCGACGACCGCGACGTTCGAGTTCGACGCATCGACGGCCTGCAACCCGGACGAGGTCCCGGTCTGGACGGACTTCTCCTGGCAGATCGACACGCCGAGCGACTCGTACGTGACGTTCGTCGTCTCGACGGGCGTCCGGGATTCACTCGGCGCGGTGACGGACCTGTCGAACTCGACGGCGCTCCTCTTCACGAAGACGAGCCTCGCGAACAAGAACACGTGTGCCGCGGCCTGGGCCTCCGGCGGCCCGAACGTCTGCACGTTCAAGGAAGACACCGAGAACGTCGGGCCGGTCTATGCCTCTCGCCCCTTCGACGTGCTCGTCGACAACACGCTGGAGATGGCGACCCTCCCGCGGAACTATAATTATCTGAAGATCGTCGCGACCCTGAACCCGTCCAGCGACCACTACTCGGCACCGACAATCATCAACTGGGATCTCCAGGTCTCCTGCCAGGCCGCTCGATGAAATCTCTCCTCCTGCTCCTCCCGCTCGCGTTCGCCGGCACCCTCGGGTGCTCGACGGACGACAAGCACGCGGCGCTCGTAGGGGGCCCGGGTGCAGGCGGCGGCTCGAACGCGGGCGCCGGGAACTTCGACGCGGGCTCTTCCGGCTTCGGCGGCGGAGACGGCGGGCAAGGAAGCGGAAGCGGCGGCGGCTCGAACGGCGGAAACGCAGGCTCGACGAACGGCGGCTCCAGCGGGAACGCGGGCGCCTCCGGGGACGGCGGCTCGAGCGGCGGCGGGGACACGGGCGCGGGCGGCCTCGGCGCCGGTTCCGGCGGCGACTTCGGAAACGGCGGCGCGTCGTCCGCCGGCGGCTCGGGGACGGGGACCGGGGGCGGCGCCGCCGACGCGTGCACGCTCGCCATCGGCGTCGATCCCTGCGACGGGTGCGTGCACTTCCACTGCAACACCGAGTGCCTCGCCTGTCAGGGGGACGCGGAGTGCGTCGCGATCGTGAACTGCATACGAACGACGTGCATCGGCGCCGGAGGCGCGCTCGACAAGATCTGCGCCCAGAACTGCCGCACGCAGCACGCCGCTGGTGGCACCGCGTTCAACAGCGTCGTCTTCGGATGCGGCCAGACGTCGTGCGGGAGCTTCTGCCCGTTCTGAGCGACCGTCTCGCGAGCGACGCATGAGCACCGTTCCGTCCGAGCGCGGGGTCCTCGCGACCCGCGTGCTCGCCGCGATCGTCGTCGCGCTGGCCGTGACGAGCGTCGCGGGAACGGTGAAGCGGGTGTCCGCGAAGATCCCGTACGAGGGGATGCACGGCATGTCGGCGCCGTGGAACGAGGTCCCGCGAGACGAGTCGTCACCCTGGTACGCGAGCCGCGGGTACGTCCCGCCTCCACCCGGGAACGCCGATCACGCCGTCCTCGAAGCGTGGCTCGGAAAGCACTATCCGGCGCTCGGGCTCGCGCACGTCGAGCGTTCCACCCGTGACGGGCGCCCGGTGCTCGATCTCGGCGGCGGCCCGCCGCGCGTGCTGTACGTCGAGCCCGGAGAGGGACTGGTCGCGCGGCCGCCGTGAACGAAAGATCGCGCGTCCCGTTGCTCCTCGCGCTCTGCTCGGCGTTCGTCCAGGCCCACGGCGCGATCACGACCGGTCATCTGATGTGGCTCGCGGCCGTGCCCTGGGGTGCGGCGCTCGTCCTCGCGTGCAGGGATTCCTCGCCGGCGCGCGCCGCCCGCACCGCGTTCGGGCTCGGCGCCTGGATCGGCGCGGTGTCGAGCGCGCACCTCTGGGGCATCGCCTACTACCACCCTGCCGTGTACGTGCTCACCATCGCCTACCACGCGCTCGTCTGGGGGACGTTCAGCGCGTTCGCCGGAGTCGCGCTCGTCCGATCCGGCGGAACCTGGGCGCTCCGGTCCGGCGCGGCCTGGGCGCTCATCGAGGGCGCGCGCTCGATCGGGGGCTGGTCCTTTCCGTTCTACTTCGGCGGCACGCTCGCCCGCGAGACCGTCGTGGTTCAGCTCGCGAGCGTGATCGGCACGAGCGGCCTTTCCGGGCTCCTCTTCTGGGTGGGTTTCGGAGCTTCCGGCTACCTCGCCGCGGCCTGGGGCGAGCGGCGCTGGGCGCGGCCCGGGCTCCTCCTTCCGCCGCTCGCGTTCGTCGCGCTGTCCACCGGCTGGGGCGCGCTTCGACTGCACAACGCGCCGCGCGCCCGCACGAGCGAGCGCGTCGCGGCGCTGCAAGGCTCCATCCCGCCGTGGTTCTACACGCTCGCGGCGGGCACCGGCCCGTACCGGCGCGTCGTGGAGGAGCACTACGGGTTCCTCTATCGAAAGGCGCTCGCGAGCTCGCCTCCGCCCGATTTCGTGCTGTTCCCCGAGACGACGTTCGACTGGCCCACGCTCCCGAACACCGCGGCGATCCGTCGCCTCGCGACGCTCAGCGCGACGCGCATCCCTCCGCGGACGCAGATCGTGTTCGGCGTCGCCTTCACCGAGAGCTACGAGGGCGGCTCCGTGAACGGCGTCGGAATCGCGAGCGCGGACGCCGCCGGCCTTCCGCGGCTCGATTCCGTCATCACGAAGCATCAGCTCGTTCCGCTGATCGAGATGCGGGACCGGCCGAGCGACATCTGGCAAGTGGCGGACGCGGGCGGAAAGCGCCTCGGCGTGATGATCTGCTACGAGTCGATGTACACGGAGCCCGCGCTCTTCGCCTCGAGGCGGGGCGCATCCCTCCTCACGGTGCTCTCGGACGACGGCGGCATGCGCCACGCGCCGATCGCGTGGACGCACGCCGAGCAGGATCGCATGCGCGCCATCGAGGCGGGGATCCCGCTCGTCCGGGCCGGGCAGGCGGGCGTCTCGTACGGCGTGGACGCTTACGGCCGCCTCCTCGGACGACTCGACTCGTGGAAGGTGGGCGCGCTCACGGTCGACGTGCCGATGAACCGCCTGGAGACCGTCTACACGGCCGTCGGTCGCTACTGGCTCGTGATCTGGGCGGCGATCGCGTTCACCGGGCTCCGGCTCCGGCGGTTTCGGGAGATCCTTCCGCGAGAAGAGGCCCGGGGCGGGTAGCGCGGGGACGAGCCGAGGCGGGTTTCCCGGCCTTTCGCGGAGGTCCCTGGCCGGGGGAACGAAAACCCTCTACATTTGCCCATTGACCCGCGCGCCGCTTCGGTCGCGCCGGGCTCGTCGCCGATGCGCGCCACGCTCCTCCTCTTGCTCCTGATCCCCGCGTGCGGGACCGACGGCGGTCACGCGCCGTCGCCGGGCCCGGGTCTGCTTCCGGGCGACGCCGGCGGCGTCGGGGGTTCGTTCACCGGGGACGGCTCCGTGGCGTGCGCCGAGGGGGACGAAGGGTGCGCGTGCACGGACGTCGGAGCGACCGTCGAGTGCAAGATCGGTCCGATGCGGTTCGGCTCGTTCGTCTCCTGCATCACCGGCAAGTCGACCTGCACGGAGAGCCTGAGCTGGTCCCGGTGCGTGTCGGACGACGCGATACCGGGACCGCTGTAGCGGCCGGCGACGGGGGCTAGCGGCGCGAAAACGGCGCGTTGCCGGCGTAGACGGCGCCTTCGTCCAGTTCGTCCGCGATGCGGAGGAGCTGGTTGTACTTGGCGACCCGGTCGCTCCGGCAGAGGCTGCCCGTCTTGATCTGGCCGGCGTTCGTCGCGACGGCGAGGTCGGCGATGAACGAGTCCTCCGTCTCGCCGGAGCGGTGGGAGATGACGGACGTGTAGCCGGCGCTCGTCGCGAGGCGGATGGTGTCGAGCGTCTCCGTCACGGTGCCGATCTGGTTCAGCTTGATGAGGATGGAGTTGCCGACGCCCTTCGCGATTCCGTCCGCGAGGCGCTCCTTGTTCGTGACGAAGAGGTCGTCTCCGACGAGCTGCACGCTCTTGCCGAGCTTGTCCGTGAGGAGCTTCCAGCCGTCCCAGTCGTTCTCGGCCACGCCGTCCTCGATCGTGATGATCGGGTACTTCCGGCAGAGCTCCGCGTAGATGGAGACGAGCTCTTCCGCGGAGCGTTCCTTCTTGTCGAAGGTGTACTTGCCCTGCGAGTAGAACTCGCTCGAGGCCGAGTCGAGGCCGAGCGCGATCTCCTCGCCCGGCTTGTAGCCCGCGTCCTCGATGGCCTTCAAAATCCGCGTGATCGCCTCCTCGTTCGAGCCGAGGCGCGGCGCGAAGCCGCCCTCGTCGCCGACGGCGATGGTGAGACCGTCCTTCTTCAGGTTCGCCTTCAGCGTGTGGAACACCTCCGTGCCCGCGCGGAGAGCCTTCGAGAAGCTCGAGAAGCCGAGCGGCAGGATCATGAACTCCTGCACCTCGAGGCCGTTGTCGGCGTGCTTGCCGCCGTTCAGGATGTTCATCATCGGCGTCGGGAGCACGCGGGCCTGCGCGCCGCCGAGGTACCGCCAGAGCGGCAGGCTCGTGGAGTCCGCCGCCGCGCGGGCCGTGGCCATGGAGACGGCGAGGATCGCGTTCGCGCCGAGCTTGCCCTTGTTCTTCGTGCCGTCGGCCTCGATGAGGCGGGTGTCGACGAGCGTCTGGTCGAGCGCGGAGAGCCCGAGGACCGCCGGGCGGAGCTTCTCGAGGACGTTCTCGACGGCCTTCTTCACGCCCTTGCCGAGGTAGCGCTTCTTGTCGTCGTCGCGAAGCTCGACGGCCTCGTGCTCGCCCGTCGACGCGCCGCTCGGGACCGCGGCGCGGCCCATGCCGTGCTCGGTGTAGACCTCGGCCTCCACCGTCGGGTTCCCCCGGGAATCCAGAATCTCACGCGCGTTGACTTCGATGATCTCCGACATGGGCGCCCGCGTATCACGGCGCGCGCGCGCCGTCAGTGGGCGGCACGAAGCGGCCCCCGGACCGTCCTCCGGCGCAAAAATGGCGCCCTGAGCGTCAGTACAGCGCGCCCAGGATCTGCTCCCACGGACGCGCTTCCCGGAAGATCCGGACGAGCTCGCCGTCCAGGTGACCGTCCTTCACCTCGAATCCGAGGATGTCGAGCGCCTTCTCGACGGGGACGGCTCGCTTGTAGGGCCGGTCGCTCGCCGTGAGCGCGTCGAAGATGTCGCTCACGCTCATCATCTTCGACTGGAGCGGGATCTGAGCCGAGGAGAGTCGATTCGGGTACCCGGTCCCGTTCGGCCGCTCGTGGTGGGACCCCGCGATGGTGGGCACCCGCGAGAACGTCTTCCCCCACGGGATCTGCGAGAGGAACCGGTACGTGTGCGAGACGTGGCTCCGGATCTCGTCGAACTCGGAGCTGGTTAGCGAGCCGCGCGCGACGCTGAGCGCCCGGACCTCGTCCGCGGTGAGGAGCGTCAGGTGTTCGCCGCGGAGATCGGTGTAGGGCATCCTCCCGAGCTCCTCGATCCGCGCGAAGTCCCCCGCTGCGAGCACCGTGGGCTCGTTCGCGGCGAGCACGGTCTGGAACGCCCGCTCGACGACGTCCCTCTGCGCCTCGAACTCCCGTTCGACCGCCTCGATCTCGGCTTCGGGCGCGCCCGCGCGGATCTTCTCGATCCGATTTCGGAGCGCGTCGGCCTCGAGCGAGCGGATCACGAAATCGAAGCGTTTTCGCACGAGCGCGAGCTCCTCCGGGAAGAGCTTCTTCGCCTTCACGAGGACGTGCTCCCGGACGCCGATCTTGCCGAAATCGTGCAGCAAGGACGCGTACTCGAGCTCGCGGACGTCCTCGCGCGTGAACTCCACTTCCCGGTACGGTCCGGAAGCCTCGCGTTCCACGGCGTGGGCGAGCCCGACGGTGAGCGTCGCGACGCGTCGGGAGTGGCCGCTCGTCGTCGGGTCCCGCGCCTCGATGGCGTCCACCGACGCTCGGACGAACCCCTCGAAGAGTCCGCGGATTTCCTCGTAGAGGAGCGCATTCTCGAGCGCGATGCCGGCTTGAGCCGCGAGCGTCTCGAGGAGCTCGCCACTGCGCGCGTCGAACGGCACGACGATCGACTCGACGTCCCGTTCCGATCGGAGGCGCGCCTTCGGATCCCGCTTCTTGTTGATGAGCTGGAGAACGCCGATGACGTCGCCCTTGCTCGTGACCAGCGGCGTCGCGAGCACGCTCCGGGTGACGTAGTTCGTGCGAACGTCGAACGAACGATCGAAACGGAAGGGCGAGTCCGCCGGGAGCCGATAGACGTCCTCGATGTTCACCGTCCGGCGCTCGAGCGCGACGTAGCCCGCCATGCTCTCTCGGCTGAGGGGGATGGAGAACTCTCGCGAGTCGAATTCGACGGACTCGTTCTGCGAGAGCTTGAAGCGGAGCACGTCCTCCGCGGCTTCCTCTTCCCCGCGCTCGACGACGTAGATGCTCGCCGCGTCCGCGGCCGTGACGAAGCGGCTCTTCTCCAGGATGAGCGCGAGGAGCCGGTCGATCTCCCGCTCCGTCGTGAGCGCGCGAGAGATGTCTATGAGCTCGGAGAGCTCGTAGCGGTAGCGGGAGAGCCATTTCCCGCGGCTCGCGCTCTGCTCCTCGAGCGCCATGGTCTCGAACGCGCGCGAGAGGGCGAGGGCGAGCTCCCCCCCGCTCGGTTCCGCCGACACGAGCGCGAAGACGCCGTGATCGAGCGCGCGTTCGAAATCCGGATCCCGCGGGTGTCCCAGGATCACGACCTTCGCGCGGCCCTCGGCGACCGCCGCCGAGAACGGGGAGAGCTCCGCGCGGCGCTCGTCCCAGGTCCGCGCCGGGCACAGGACGACGAAGCGTCCTTCGCGCCGGACGACGCCGAGGTCCGCGCCGAAGGGGTCGAGCGAGAAGCTCGCGAAACGGCCGTCCTCGGAGAACAGCCGCTCGAGCGCCGGGGTCACGTCTCGCCCGGCGGGGCGGAGACGGCCGGGGGCGGCGTCTCCGAAGACTCGCCGTTCTCTCGACGCGCGCGACGCCGCTCGTCGAGCTTCTCGTACGCGACGACGATCTTCTGCACGAGCGGGTGACGGACGACGTCCGCGTCGGAGAACTCGCAGACGGCGACGCCCTCGACGCCCTCGAGCAGCGTCCGCGCTTCCCGGAGGCCGCTCCGGGAGCCCTGCGGCAGGTCCGTCTGGGTCATGTCTCCGGTGACGACGGCCTTGGACCCGTAGCCGAGCCGCGTGAGGAACATGCGCATCTGCTCGCTCGTCGCGTTCTGCGCTTCGTCGAGGATGACGAACGAGTCGTTCAACGTGCGGCCCCGCATGAACGCGAGGGGCGCGACCTCGATCTGCCCGCGCTCCCGCATCTGGTCGATCTTGTCGAACTCGAGCATGTCGTGGAGCGCGTCGTAGAGCGGGCGGAGGTAGGGGTTCACCTTCTCCGCGAGATCGCCCGGGAGGAATCCGAGCTTCTCGCCGGCCTCCACGGCGGGACGCGTGAGCACGATGCGTTTCACGTCCCGCTTCATGAGCGCGCTCGCGGCGACGGCCATCGCGAGGTACGTCTTCCCGGTTCCGGCGGGCCCGATGCCGAACGTGAGGTCGTGCGCGCGGATCGCTTCCACGTAGCGCCGCTGCATCGGCCCCTTGGGCACGACCGGGCGACGCCGCTGAGACACGAGCACGACCTCGTCCAGGAGATCCGTGAGGCTCGCGTTCGGGTCACCGCGGAGCGACCGGACCGAGTGGGCGACGTCGCTCGGCCCGATCTCGACGCCGCGCTGGACGAGGTGCGCAGCGTCCGACAGGAACCGGTGCGCCACCCGGACGTCGGGCTCGTCCCCCGACAGCAGGATGGTATTTCCGCGGAGGTTCACCTCCGCTCCGGAGTGCCGCGCGAGCTCGCCGAGGAGCCGGCTCTGGGGGCCCGACAAGGCCAGGAGGACCTGGGTGTTCTCGACCTCTAGATTCGCGCTGAACGGGGCACTGCCCATCTGAAGAGGAGTCTAGCACCCGGCAGCAGAGCTGGGGCGTTTCATTTATCTATGTGACGTGGCGCGCCCTGACCCGGCATGCGGCACGCGGGTGAAGGGGCTCGGCCGTCACGCGAGCGACACGAGACGCCTCCGGCTCGGCGGCGGAGCGGGCGGAAATTTGGCCGACCGAGGGGGGAGCCGTTAACCCGGACCGCGATGCGCGCTTACACGCGATGGATCGGCATCGGAGCCGCGGTCGGCATCGTCTCGGCCCTGGTTCCCGTGGTGCAAGGCCACGTGGTGCTCTCGGACGTGAAGGCGCCGCTCGCGAAGATGGCCGAGCAGGCCGGAGTTCCCGCGGAGCCTGCGCCGCCGCCGAGTCTCGAGGGTCTTTCCCTCACGGACCTCACGGTGCTCCCCCGGCGCGTCACCGCGCCGCTGCCCGGCGGAAAGACCGTCGAGCTCACGGTCGATCCGGATCTCCAGCGAAGCGCGACCGCCGTGATGGACCGCTACCGCATCCCAGAGACCGGCGCGGTCCTGATGGACGTGAAGACGGGGAAGGTCCTCGTCTACGCGAGTCGCGTGAACGAGGGGACGCCGTTCGACGTCAACGTGCGCGCGACGGCTCCCGCCGCGAGCGTGTTCAAGGTCGTGACGAGCGCAGCGCTCATCGAGACGGCCGGTCTCGATGGGAATACCGAGCAGTGCTACCACGGCGGAAAGAGCCTCATCCTCGCCGAGGAGCTCGTCGACGATCCGAAGCGCGACAAGTGGTGCGCGACGATGGGAATGGCGCTCGGGCGCAGCATCAACGTCGTGTTCGCGCGCCTCGCGCAGAAGCACCTGAAGCCGCCCGAGCTCCAGGCGATGGCGGGCGCGCTCGGCTTCGGAAGCCCGGTCCCCTTCGCGGTGCCCACGGACGCGCCCAAGGTGGAGATCCCGGACGATCCGGTGGAGTTCGCGCGCTCCGCCGCGGGCTTCTGGCACACGACGCTGTCGCCCATCGAGGGCGTTTCTCTCGCTCAGACGGTCGCGAACGACGGGATGGCGCTCGAGCCGCGCATCGTCGATCGGATCGTCTCCGGAAAGGACGAGGTCTGGAAGGAGAACCGGCCGCCCCGCGTGCTCCGCCGTGCGATCCGGCCGGAGACGGCCGCGGAGCTCCGCAAGATGATGGTCCAGACCGTCGCGTCGGGGTCGGCCTTCAAGAGCTTCCACGACAAGGCCGGGCAGACGTACTTTCCGGGCGTCGCCATCGCCGGGAAGACGGGTACCCTCACGGATCACCAGGCGGACCGGCACTACACCTGGTTCGTCGGGTTCGCTCCGGTGGAGAGCCCCGAGGTGGCGGTCGCCGTCCTCGTCGTGAACACGCCCATCTGGCAGGTGAAGGCCGGAGACATCGCGCGGGACGTGCTCCGGTCCTATTTCGCCGGTCGGGGTCGGCCCGGCATCACCCGTCCCTGAGGAATCGGGCCGCGCATGGCCCTCCCCCTCGGTCCCGCCCAGTCCCGGAAACCTCGTGCTGGCGGTGGATCGCGCAGCGTGTCACACCTCTCCCGACTGCACATCAGTGCGGGATCCCGAACAATCTCGCGGCCTCCAGCGTATCCGGGTGCACGCGCCCCGGGTGGTTGCTAGACTCAGCCTCGTGCAGGTCGTTCTGCGGAAACTGGGTCGTGGTTCGCGCGCCGTCACCGGTCGACTGGTGAGGGCGCCGCGCAAGGGCTCGGTGGTCGTGATCGAGTTCTCGGACGGAATGCACGAGTACGTGACGACGCCCGTGAAGCGGGTCCTCCGGCTCGCGCCGCGCGACGTGTTCTACATCGAGACCGTGAACAGCCGCTACCGTCTCGAGGTGCAAGGCACCGAACGGTCGCTCGACGACGCTTCGAGCGGCTGAACCGGTTTCTCCCGCGCGCGGCCGCCCCGTCGAGGGCGGCTTTGCGTTTTCAGAGGGACTCCTGTATCGAGGGCGCCCGATTCAGGAGAGACCATGGGACGATTCGACCGCCGCAATTCGATGAAGATGAAGCGCCGCCGCGCGCAGGTGAAGAAGAAGGCCCGCGCCAAGGCCGTGCGTGCCAAGGCCGCTGCCGCTGCTCCGGCCGCGCCCGCGAAGAAGTCTCGCGCGAAGGCGCAGCCCGCTACCTGATCACCTTGGTCGCGAACTGGACGTCCTCGCGCGGAGCTCGAGTCTCCGCGCGGGCGACGCGTTCGCCGAACAGGCCCAGATCTCCGCCCACGCGCCGCTCGCGAACGAGCATCCAGCCGTGGTCGCCGGAGGCGCCCCGCCAGTTCTGCTCGACGCGAGTCACGCGAAGCGTGTCCTCGTCGACGCGCATCCACTGGATGTCGACGTTCACCGTCGCGTTCTCGGAGTCGTCCATGTGGACGCCGGTGAGCTCGAGATCCAGCACGCGGATCTCGTTCCCCCAGCTCGAGCGGCGTCGCGTGAAGTGGCGCCTCGCGCCGTCCGCGGTGTGCTCGAGCGCGAGCTCCATGCGGCCGAAGCGGGCGGCGAGGTTCGTCTCTCGAGCCACCTCCGCGACCCGCTGTCCGGGCGGAGGAGGCGCCATGCAAGCCGGGAGCGCGAGGAAAGCCACGGCAGCGAGGACGGCACTCGGACGCATCCGAACCGCCTAGCAGCCCCCCGCGCCCCCGGAAAAGAAACCCGCCGCGAAAGATTGGTCCCACCGATACAGAACCCCGCGAGCACGCCGAGCGCGCGCCGCAGGCCCGCGCGGCGAACGCGCCCGGGGGGGGATCTCCTCATCGGACAGTTTGTATACAGACTATTCGCCTCCGATTGGTCCTGCCGGTACACGTCCGCGCGAGCACGGCGAGCGCGCGCCGCTAGGCGCGATTGGTCCGGCCGATACACGACCCCGCGAGCATGGGGCGGCGGTCGGATCCCCCCGTCAGAATGAAGCGGCGAGCACCACGTAGGTCTGAGAACCCGGGATCGCCCCGTCCGAGAGCCCCTTCGCGTACCCGAGGCGCAAGGTGGAATTCAGGAAGTAGCCGAGCGTGAAGCTCACGTAGAGCTCCGCTCCGACGCCGAGGTGGAATGGACGGAGCGCGTCTCGCGGATCGATGACGTCGTAGGCGCCGCCGTAGTCCGCGAAGAGCGTTCCCCAGAACCCGTGAAGGAAGAACGGCAGCGTGGAGACTCCGCGATCGATCCAGCCGACGTCGTGCCGGTTCCACGCGAAGGGGAACCGGTATTCCAGCGTCCCGAGGTTGTACTGGCGACCGAAGAACGCGCCCGGACGATATCCGCGGATGACGACGGAGCTCTGGTAGAGCGCGTTCGTGATCGAATCGTAGAGATCCTGCGTGTCGATGAATCCGCCGGTGGAGTAGAAGCCCCGGGCGTAGTCGCCGCTCGCGGAGCCGCCCGCGAGGCTCACGGCGAAGACGTGGTGCTCCAGCCAGGGCGCGCGGAGGTAGCCGGTGAAGCGGCCTTCGAACGTCGCGAGCGTGGCGCTCGAGAGCGTTGCGGGGCTCTGGTAGCTCGCGGCGACCGCCAGCGTGAACCCGCGTTCCGGGCTCACGCCGAAGAGCGGCCTGAAGACGCTGGAATAGCGCCAGCCCGCTCGGATGGAGCCCTGGAAGGACGTGTCCGGTCGGGCGCGCGACACGGTGTATGGATCCAGCACGAGGGACGTCGAGTAGCGCGCCTGGTGCTCCGCCGCCGAGTACGTGAGGCTCACCGTCTGGCCGTCGAACTCGCCGGGCATGGAGTAGCTGACGCCGGTGTTCAAGCTGATCGCTTCGTCGCGGACCGCCACGGGCGCGCCGCCGACGAGGATGGGTGCGCGTGGAAAAATCGAGCGCACGCCCGAGAGAGTGAGTGACGCCGGAAGGCCGTTGTACGCGTAGCTGACGGCGCCGGTCACCGCCGTGGGCTGGTAGTTCAGGCTCGCGCCGAACGAATGCAGGCCCGCGATGTCCGAGCCGGATACCCTCGCCGAGATGCCTTCGCCCCACGTTCCGGGCCCGACGTCCAGGGCGTACGCGAACGGCCGCATCGTGTCCCATGGATCGTACGTCGTCACCGGGTACCGGACCCGCGGAGGTTCGGGCGGCGGCTCCGGGCGATCGTCCGGCGGCGGGAGCGCCGGGAGGAACCGGCGCTCGTCGAACGGCATCGAGAAGAGGTCGTAGCCCGCCGACGTGTAGCCCACGTAGAAGACCGTGCGCCCGTCCGCGGCGAGCTCCGGCATGTACGCGCCGTTCACGACGTTCGTGACCTGGGAAATGCGGCCGGTCGAGAGCTCGTAGGCGTAGAGGTTCGCGATGCCGGTGCGATCCGAGCTCCACACGACGTAGCGGCCGTCGGGCGTCCAGGTGGGCTGGGCGTCGTGCGCGCGATCGTGGGTCACGTCGAAGAAGCGTCCGCTCTTCACGTCGACGACGCGGACGTCGCGGTAGCCGCCTCTCGTCCATGCGCTGTAGGCGACCTTCAGTCCGTCCGGCGAGAACCGCGGCGAGAACGCCGCTTCGCCTGCGGCGCTCGGCACGAGGGCGCGGACGTGTTCGATGCCACCCTCGGGCCGCACGTCCGCGATCCGGAGCGTGAGGGTACCGGCGTGGTTCTGCGAAAATACGATCCGGCGGCCATCCGGGCTCACGTCCGGCGAGCGCGCGCGGAGGCTCGTGGTCCAGCGCTCGCGGGAACCCCGGTGACCGAATGGCGACGTCGTGCCGAGCGGCTGGTAGTGGAGATCGTCGAAGAAACGACGTCTCACCGACGGCGCGACGCTGTCGAACACCATCCCGCACTCGGCGTCGAACGAGACGTTTCGCGGCGATCCCGCGGCGCGAGCGACGAGCTCCGCGTCCGCCTCGTTCGCGACGCTCCGCGACTCGAGCGGAACGCGATAGAGGCCGGGCAGGTCGTGCGCGTTGTCTCGATAGTAGACGAGCTCTTCGCGCTTTCCTTTCCGGGCGCACGGGGGGACGAAACGCGGGCTCGTCGCCGTGTCGCCCTCGTGCGTGAGGCGAGTCCCTTCGCGCAGGCCGCGGGCGATCACGCTCGCCCGTTGCTTTCCGTACTTCTCCCGGAGAGTCGCGACCCAGCCGTCGTAGAGCTCGGGGTAGGTGCGCCCCGTCGCGTGGAAGATCGACCGGTTCAGGCCCCAGGGGAAGACGTTCTCGCCGTAGTCTTGAGCGACCGCGGCGAACACGTCCGGCCCGTACTGCTCGTGGATCCAGCCGATGAACTTTCCGCCGTAGAGGTACCAGATGTCGCCCCCCGGCCACCTCCGGACGTCGTGGCTCATCTCGTCCAGGCCCGCGAGGTTCCCCTCGAGGACGTCCGCGCGGAGGTACATGTCGAAGATCGAGGAACGAAGCCGTCCGCCGCTCGTGAGCCGGCTTTCCATCGCGACCGCGAGCCCCTCGAGCACCCAGTGCGGCTGCACCTGGTTCGGCGCGTACGTCCGCCCGAGGATCCGGTTCAGGAGCCACGGGAAGCTCGAGAGCGTGTCGATGTGCACGATGTGCGTGTTCTCGTGCGTCACGAGCTCGGTCATCCAGTCGTCGTAGTCGCCGAGCGTCGACTGGTCCTCGGGGGGCGTGACGAAGACCCGAACGGCGTTGTACGGCACGCCGCTCGCGGAGCCGTTCGCCGAGTCCGTCGTGTCGACGACGAGGATGTGCACGACCGTGTCCGGTACGTGCTCGAGCGCCGCGCCGAGCCTCGCGCGGATCGCCTCCGCGAGCACCGCGGTGCGCTGCGCGAGGTCTTCGAGCCCCGCGTGGTAGTGGACCCGGAAGTGCGGCGAGTGCACCGTGTAGTAGCGGAGATACGGATCGCCCGCGCTCGCCGTCCTCACGAGGCACGACGCGACGAGGAACGCGGCGGCGCACAGGACCGCGAGGGTGCCCCCGCGACCCCTCCCGGTCACAGATCGTCGTGGAAGAGCGGCTCTCGGTTCCGGACGTACCGCTGGATGAGCTGCTTGCCCTCCTGCGAGATCTCCGTGAACTGCGCACCGAAGCCCGGCGGCGACTCGGAACCCGACGCGCTCGACAGCGGCGCTTCGCGCGTCCACCTCACGATCCCTTTCGCCTCGAATTCGTAGCCGCCCGGCATGCTGACGTGAATGGTGAGCTCACGGCCGATCTGGGGGATCTGGTAGGTGGCGATGAAAATCCCGCCGGAATCGAAGAGATCGTTGCCGCTCAGGCCCTTGTAGAAGTTCGTCGCGCTGTGAACGCCGAGCTCGGCGGCGACCTTGAGTGAACCCGATGCCTGCGCCGGAGCGGCGCCCCGGGCGGCACCCCCCCCCGCGGCCGGTCTCGCCGGCTCGGTCGGGGCGGAATGCGGCGCGATCGGCGGCGCCGCTTGATGAGGCGCCGGGGCGGGCTGGTGGTGACCCCCGGCGAGTGCCGGCGACGGTTGAGTCGCCGGCGCCGCGACCATCGTCCCGGCGAAGGCCATGTTCTGTGCCGCCGCCGGAGCGGGCGCCGCCGCGGGAGGACCCTGCGTGAGGCCGTGTACCATCCCGAGCGAACCGGCGACCGCTTCCGTCGCCGCGATCACGGCGGCGTGACCGCTCTGGTCCGCCTGGAGAGACTGGAGGGCGCGCCGGACGCCGTCGAGCGCGTGCGGTGCGGCCTGCGCGCGAGCGGCGCCGCCGGATGCCTCGATCTGATGGAGGGCGCTCATCGCTTGAGCGACGGGCTCGGCCACTCCGAGAAGCGCCGTCGGGACTCCGGGTTGCTGTAGCGCGCCGAGGGCTTGGGCCAGGCGTTCGCGGGCGGTTCGTGCACTGCTGACGGGATCGCTCATCCGTCCTCCTCGAGGGGGAGTTTCTACTCTAGCCCAGTCTCGGGACGTCCACCCGATGGAATAGTGAACCGTCCTTCTGTTTCTGTTCCGCTCTTCTCTCTTTCTCTTCCGTTTTCCGCCTCTGGCCTCTCGGGCCCCTCGGTCCGTCCCGCCCCGGCGTCCCGCGACGCGCCTCCGGCTCGGGGCCGGGGCCGGCCGCTCTGCCCGCCGAAAAGTTGGTCGGTGCCGGGGCCGGCTGGTACCTCGGTCCCATGATGCGCGGGAAGGTCGCCGGATCGTTTCGGCCGGTGCTCCGCACGGGCGAACGCTTCGATCCGGAGGCGGCTCGGCGGCCGCTCCTCGTCTTCGAGGACGTTCACAAGGCCTACCGCGCGGACAGCCCGGTCCTCCGCGGCCTGAACCTCCAGATCGAGCGAGGTGAATTCGTCTTCTTCACGGGTCCGTCGGGCGCCGGGAAGAGCACGCTCCTTCGGCTCCTCTACGCCGCGGAGACGGTCGACTCCGGGCGCATCCTGTTCATGGGTCGGGACATCGGGCGCCTCCGGCCCGAGTCGGTCCCGTACCTCCGTCGGAACATCGGGATCGTGTTCCAGGACTTCAAGCTCATCCCGGGCTGGACGGTGTGGCAGAACGTCGCCCTCCCGCTCGAGGTGCTCGGCGTCGCGTCCCGGATCATCCGGACCCGGGTCGGAGAGGTCCTCGAACGCGTGGGCCTCGGGGGACGCGGAGGCGACCTCGCCGACACGCTCTCCGGCGGAGAGCAGCAGCGCGTCGCGGTCGCACGCGCCATCGTCTGCGAGCCGTCCCTCGTCCTCGCGGACGAGCCGACCGGGAACCTGGACCCCCAGCTCGCGGTCGACATCCTCGGGCTCTTCGAGGACATCAACGAGACGGGCGTCACGGTGCTCTTCGCGACGCACGACCGCTCTCTCCTCGACGTCCGTCCGCACCGCGTCGTCGTCCTCGACAACGGCAAGGCGATGGACGCTCCGAACGGCCTCTCCGACGCCGCCGAGCTCGGCAGCCTGCAGGTCGCATGAGGCGCCCGTCTCCCGAGGTCTCACCGAAATGACTCCACTCGAGCGAGCATGGCGAGGCGGCAAGAGCGATCTTCGCCTGCACGTCCTCAGCATCTTCAGCGTGTCGGTCGCCTTCGTGTGCATGGCGGCGGCGCTTCTCGTCGTGGAGAACGTCCGCTCGCTGCACGACGCCTGGGCGAAGTCGGGCCGCGCATCCGTGTACCTCCGGTCGGACGCGCCGAAGAGCGCCGCAGCCGAGATCGAGCTCGCGCTCCGGGCGACGCCCAAGGTGAAGTCGGTCCGGTTCGTTTCTTCCGACGACGCCCGCCGCGAGATCCTCGCGGGCCGCTCCGATCCGGTGCTCGCGGAGCTGCCTGCCGAGGCGTTTCCTTCCTCGCTCGAGGTGACGCTGGAGGACGACGTCGGCGAGAGTCGCGTCCGGGCGATGGCCGACATGCTCACGGCGCTCCCCGCGGTCGAGTCCGTGGAGACGTACCAGTCGTGGACCGAGCGGCTCGGCTCGCTCCTCCGGGCGGGGGTCGCCGCTTCCGGCCTCCTCGCTGCGGTCGTGCTCGGCGCGGTCGTCAGCGTCGTCGCATCGACGATTCGCCTGACGCTCCAGCGCCGGCGCACCGAGGTCGTCGTGCTGAAGCTCGTCGGGGCGACGGACGAGTACGTGCGGCGCCCGTTCGTCATCGAGGGTGCCGTGCAGGGAGCGGTCGGGTCGCTCCTCGCCATCGGTCTCGTCGGCGCGCTCTATCTCATCGTCCGGAGCCGCTTCGACGCCGAGCTCTCCGTGCTCGTCGGGATGACGCCGAAGTTCCTTCCCTGGTACGGCGCCGCGGGGATGGTCGTGATGGGTGGCGTCCTCGGCGCGGTCGCCGCTTACGGGAGCCTCCGGAAGCTCCTCCTGGTGTGAGCGCGTGAAGTCCCTCGCCGCCTCCGTGTTTTCGCTCGCGACGGCGTGCGCCCTCGCCCTGCCGTCGTCGGACGCGCACGGCGCGCCCGGCGCGCTCGCCGCTCCCATGCCCGCGACCGCGGACGACGTCGCGTCCGTCCTCGAGAAGGTCGGCGCGGAAGATCGCGACGCGGCGGACCGCCTGTCGCGCCTGGCGATCGACGCGCGCCGGATCCACGCGCTCCTGCTTGCCCGCGGACGGAGCTACGTGAAGCTCGCGCGCGCGGGCCTCCTTCCCGTGGGTGGCGGACTCGACGCACTCGTCGAGCACGCCTCCAAGCTCGAACGCCTCAGGCGGTCGCTCTCCCGTGATCTCGACCGGGAACGCTCCATCGCCGAGGAGCGGCTCGTCCTCACGCGGAAACGAGCGTCCCTCGACGAGCGCCGCGGCGCGCTCGAGACGGAGCACGCGGCGCTCCAGCGATCCCACACGGCCATCCTCGCCGCCGAGGACCGCGAAGCGGCGTTTCGCCGAGCATTTCTCTCCGGCGCGGAGGCGGCGTCGCACACCGCCGTGTACGGCGGCGGACTCGGCCCCGAGGATCCGGCGACGCTCGCCGGCGGGTTCTCCGCGCAGAAGGGGCGATTGCCGTTCCCCATCGAGGGGCGCGTCGAGATCCGCCGCGTGAAGCGCCCGGCGGCCGACGGCCCCGGGCTCGAGATGGTGACCCGTGGGGGCGCGACGGTCCGCGCCGTCTATCCCGGTCGCGTCGCGTTCGCCGACACGTACGCCGACTACGGACGCGCGGTCATCGTCGACCACGGGGCGGGCTACTACTCGGTGTGCGCGAACCTCGGGAGCATCGACGTCCACGTGGGCGACGAGCTCGGCGCCTCCGATCGCGTCGGCACCGTCGCGGCGGGCGGGACGCTCTACCTCGAAATTCGCCACGGCGCCGAGACGCTCAACCCCGCGTCTTGGTTCGGGATTTGACCGGCCGCGCGCCCTGGGCGCTCGCCGGTTCGCCCGGGAAATTTCGTCGCTGCCGGCGAGAGTTTCGCAACCGGGTCACGCCGGGTGCCGAGATATGATGCACCTCGGATGAGCGTGGACGGCGTTGGCGGTGGCGGAAGACGCCCGATCGGCCCCTCGGGCGTGGGCGGCGTCGCCCCCGGTGCTCCCTCGGCGGCCTCGGGCCCGGCCGCCGGCACGGCGGCGGCGAGCGCCACCGGGGTCCAGGGCAGTCCCGCGCTCGAGCGTCTCTCGCGCGGGGAGATCGGCATCGGGGAATACCTGGACGGTCGCGTGTCGGAGGCCGTGAAGCACCTGGAAGGTCGGGTCTCGGCCGAGCAGCTCGACTTCGTGAAGCAATCGCTGAGAGCGGAGCTGTCGACGGACCCGGTCCTCTCGGAGCTCGTCCGGCGTACCACGGGCTCCGTGCCGGCCGCCGACATCGACTGACCTCGTCGCGCGACGCGGTCGAGTACCCTGGCTCCGGATGGCGCGCACCGGTCGGCTCCGCCCGAAAGCGGTGATCCCGCTCACCGAAGCGCCTGCCGGCGCCCGGAAGGACACGCAGCTCGGGACCCTCGCGCGGTCGCTCGCGTCGATCGAGCGGCTCGGCGTCGTCGTGCCCGAAACGTACGTCGTCGTCGCGGACGTGTTCCGTCACGTGGTCGCGAACGCGCTGCCGCCCGGACACGATCCCGGCTCGCTCCTTCGTACGGTGCGGCGGCCGATCGGCGTCGAACGCGCGGCGCGGGCCCGCGAGCGCCTGCTCGACGTGGAGCTCCCGACGGAAGTCGAGCGCGAGATCGACGCCGCGTATCGGAATCTGTCGGAGATCGCGCCGTGGGGCGTCGCGGTCCGCGCGAGCGCGCTCGTCCCGGACGGCGGCGCGGCGCGACTCGCCGGCCTCTCGGCGACCGAGCTTCCGCTCTTCGATCGGGACGCCGTCGGAGACGCGATACGCCGCGTCTGGGCGCGCGCGGCCGCCGAGCCGACGCTCCGCTACCTCCGCGCGAGGAAGGTGCGGGAGGTCGCGCTCGCCGTCCTGCTCCAGCCGGTGGTGCCGGCGCTCGCGAGCTTGACTCTCGTGACGACCGCGCGCGCGATCGGCGCCTCTCACGGACCGAAGGGCGAGGCGACGATCGTCGCCCTCCCCGGCCTCCATTTCGAGGACGCGGATCTCGCCGCGGCCGAGATCGCCACGTTCGACGAGCGCGGTGAGCTCGCGGTGCTTCGTCCGCTCGCGGCGACGACGGGGTGGGTCGTTCGAGCGGGCGCTCTCCGGAAGGACGAGCGCTCTCCCGCGCTCCGGGACGTCTCGCGGATGCACGCCGCGGAGCTCGGCGAGATCGTACGGCGGCTCGAATCGCTCGGCCCGGTCGAGCTCCGCTGCGTCGTGCCGGAGCGAGGCGAGATCACCGTCGTGGACTGTCGTCCCGGGAGCAGTCTCGGATTTCCGGGGCTGGGCACGGCGCAGACGCTCTGGGGCCGGGTCGCGGGCGGAGAGGCGTCCGGACTTCCGCTCACGCCCCTCAGCCGTGACGCCGAAGAGAGTGCGCTCCGGCTGCGGGTCGGACGGCTCCTCGGGGACGAGGGTCGAGCCGAGGACGCGACGGCCTCCGTCGACGGTCGTCTGGTGGTGGATCTCTCCCGCGTCGGAAGAGGCGTGAGCGCCGCCGACGTCGTGGACGGCGCCGACCGCGCCGAGATCGCGTCCGCCCAGTGGTCGCCGTCGGAATCGAATCGCGTCCACGCCCGCATCTCGCTCGCTCGCGCGGGTCTCCGGATCGCCCAGCTCGCGGCGGAGCAGCGCGTGCTCACCGACGACGTCTCCCGCTTCGAGCGCGACGCCGAGACCGAACGGCGGTGGCTCGCGGAGATGGACCTCGCGATCCTCCCGGACGACGCCCTGACGACGACGCTCCACGAGGTCTCCGGGTTCCTCGCGCGCGCGAACGAGCTTCACCTCCGGGCCACGCTCACGGCCGTGTCCGCGCACGCGCTCCTCGCGTCCATGCTGTCCGGGGTCGAACCGGCGCGTGCGGCGTCGCTCGCGCACGCGCTCAGCGCCGGCGCAGACGTCGTGAGCGGGCGTCCCTCGGCGGCGCTCTGCCACGTCGCCGGCATCGCGCGTCTCGACGAGCCCGGCCGCGCGTTCCTCGACGGGGGTCCGGCGTCCCTTCGCGGGCTCCCCGACGGACCGCTCGCCCGAGCGCTCGCCCGCTTCTTCGAGGCCTTCGGCGATCGGGGTCCTTCGGAAGCGGAGCTCTCGTCGCCGCGCTGGGCGGAAGAGCCGGCCCGCGTGCTCGCCGCGCTCGCCACCATCGTGCGCGCGCCCGCGTTCGACCCGGAGGTCGCGCTCTCGCGAGCCCGCGCTCAGGCCGACCGCGAGCTCGCGCTGCTCGAACCTCGCCTGTCGTTCCTGGAGATCCGGCTCGTCCGGGACAGCCTGTCGCGGCTACGCGACGTGCTCCGTCTCAGGGAGAGATGCCGCGTTCGCGTCGCGCATGCCCTCACCATGCTCCGGGTCGTGTCGCTCGACGTGGACCGGAGGATCCGGAAGCTCGATCCGTCGCTCGAGGCCGGGGACGCGTTCCTGCTCACGCTGGAGGAGCTCGGCTCGGCCGTTTCGAAGTACCGGGCCGACCTCGCGCCGATCGTGCGCGGCCGCCGCGAGGATCTCGCGCGGGATCGGCGTCGCGCAGGGCCGCCGCCCGTGTTTCGCGGCGCTCCCGGAAGTCGTCTGCCGCTCGCGCCGGGGGGCGTCATCCGCGCCGTTCCGGCGAGCGGAGGCGCGGCGCTCGGCGTCGCACAGCGGCTCGACGGAACCGCCGCGAGCCTCGCTCGCTTCGTCCCCGGCGCCATCGCCGTCGTGGAGAACCTCGACCTCGGGCTCGCGCCGCTCCTCGTGCACGCGGGCGGGGTCGTCTCGGAGCTCGGGACGCCTTTTTCGTCCAGCGCGGTGGTCGCACGAGATTTCGGAGTGCCGGTCGTGACGTCCGTCCCCGGCGCGTTCGTATCGTTCCGGGACGGCGATCGGGTTCGAGTGGACGGCACCGCGGGCACCATCGAGAGCGTGCCTTGAAGCGGTACTTCGCTACGGCCGTCGACCTCACGCTCGGCCATGTGCTCGCTCGCGCGAACGAGTTCGACGCAGCCGTCGCGGAAGGTCGCGTGTTCATCGGAAAGCGGCGCGCCTTCTCCGTGTGGGAGCCGCTCGTCGCGGGAGACGAGATCGTCGTGCACCCGCCGACCGCGGTTCCGGAGGGCGTCGTCGTTCTCTCGTCCGCCGAAGGGCTCCACGCGGTCGCGAAGCCCGTCGGTCTTTCCACCGAGCCCGACCGCCGCGGCGGGACGTCGCTCGTCGCGCGCGCCGCGGAGCTCCTCGGCGTCCCTCCGAAGTCGCTCCACGCCGCGACGCGACTCGACGCAGCCGTGAGCGGCATCGTCGTGGTCGCGGAGGGACCGGACGCGGCGAAACTCGTAGAGAGCCTGAAGAGGTCCGGGCGGCTCCGGAGAAGGTACGTCGCGATCGCCGCGGGCGCGCCGTCGCCGTCGGACGGAACCTGGAGCGTGCCGATCGGCACGGGACCCCGCGGCCGCCCCGTGGCCAACGGCAAGGACGCTCGCCCGGCGACGACCGAGTACCGCACGGCGTGGTCCGGAGTCGCCTCGGGGCGAACGATCACGGCGCTCGTGCTCGAACCCGTGACGGGCCGATCGCACCAGCTTCGGATTCACGCCGCGGAGGCCGGCGCGCCGCTCTACGGGGATGCTCAGCGGGGCGGGCCGACTCGGTTCGTGTCGAACGATGGCGCGGTCACGGCCATCTCCCGCGTCCTGCTTCACGCCGGCCGGATCCGCGCGCGCCTCCCGTCCGGCGCCTGGTCGGTGACCTTTCCGCCGCCCGGGGACTTCTCGTCGTTCCTCGTGTCCGTGGGCGGCGATCCCGCCGTCGTCGCCGCCGCGCTCGACGAGCCGTTCCTTGACGGGCGTGCGCCCGCGTGACGAAAGTCGCGCCCAGCGGAATGGGCTCTCGATTCGGCGCCTCGGTCACGTGCGCGATCCTTCTCGCCGGCTGCTCGTCGGCCCGGGTCGGCGCGAGCGACACGGGCGCGCCCACCGTCACGTTCCCCGCCCACTTCGCCGAAGGGCACGGCGAACCCGAGCCCGACGCGGGCGCGCCGGCCCACGCCGCCACCGAGGACCTCGCGAAGCCCGCCTCGGACGGCACGATGCCCGATCCGGATCCTCCCCTGAGCTCCGCGGTGCAGTGGGACTACGCGCTCCACTACTCGAAGGGCGAAGTCACGGTCACGGGGGTGACTCGCGTCGTTCTGCCGAGCCCCGTGGTCACGCCCCGCAAGATGGGGCGCTTCGCGATCGAGCTCACCCTCGGCAGGGAGCTCGTCGAGCGCGTGCGCTTCGATTTTCCTCTGCTCGCCGCGGACCTCCCGCCGGAGGGGAAGAAGCATCCGCTGAAGGGCCCGCCCCGGTTCGCGCCCGGCGCGGACACGTCCGCCGTCGTCCGCGTGCCCGAGAGCGACCGCGCCACGGCGGCCACGCTGGTCGATCGGCTCACCGGAAAGCGGACGCCCCTCGCCTATCCACCGACGCCGACACCGGCACCACCGGAGGCGGGAGCCCACCCCTAGAGCCGGAGCAGAGCCACCCGCAAGCCGGGGACGGGCCGGGCGTCCCTGGTGGTGGCAAAACGTCCGGAACTCGTGCAACGCTATGGGCGGTCTCGTGCGTCCATACCTTCGTGGCGAGCCCTTCGAGGACCGATGAAGTGCAACAACTGTGGAACGGAAAACGTCGACGGCGCGCGGTTTTGCGCCAGCTGCGGGGCGCTCGTGGGTGAGGGGGCCGCGAAGGACACGTCGCTCGTCGGCCAGATGATCGGCGGCCGCTACAACGTGAAGCGCGTCCTCGGCGAGGGCGGCATGGGCATCGTCTACGAGGCGGAGCAGCAGATGGGAACCACGGTGCGAAAGGTCGCACTGAAGACCCTCCATCAGCACCTCTCCCGGGACCCCTCGGTCAGTGCCCGTTTCCACCGCGAAGTCGGCACCATTGCGGGCCTCGAGCACCCGAACACGATCAAGGTCTACGACTTCGGCGCGACGCCCGACGGCACCCTGTACATCGCGATGGAGTTCGTCGCGGGGCAGTCCCTCGCGCAGGTGCTCGAAAAGGGCGGCGCCATGCCGCCCCAGCGCGCCTTGAACATCATGCGGCAGATGTCGGGCTCCCTAGAGGAAGCCCACCAGCAGGGGATCATTCATCGCGATCTGAAGCCCGACAACGTCGTCCTGACGGACCGCGCGGGCGAGAAGGACGTGGTGAAGCTGCTGGATTTCGGCATCGCCGCGCGTACGGAGAGCGCCGACGCCCAGCGCGAGCAGAAGCTCACGCAGCAGGGCATGGTGCTCGGCACGCCGCCGTACATGAGCCCGGAGCAGTTCACCGGGAAGGCGCTCGACGCGCGGAGCGACGTCTATTCGCTCGGCGTCATGGCGTACGAGATGCTGACGGGCCGGCTCCCGTTCGAGGCGAACACACCGTGGCAGTGGGCCACGGAGCACATGACGGCGCAGCCGATTCCGTTCGAGGCGACACCCGCGAGCGCGCAGATCCCGCCTGCGATGCGTGTCGCGATCCTCCGCGCGCTGGCGAAAAATCGCGAGGAGCGCCAGTCCTCGGCGAAGCAGTTCTACGAGGAGCTCGCCGGCTCGGCGTCGGCTGCCCCGGCGGTGTCCGCATCGACGGGAACGGCAGCCATGCCGCAGGCCCCGTCGTTCGGCGGCGCGCCCTCGAACGAGGCGCTCGGGACGGCGAAGACCGCGGCGATGCCCTCCACGGGAAGCGCCGTCGCAGTGCCTGCCGTGGCGCCGGTGCCGGGGCTCGCTCCGCCGAAATCCTCCGGCAAGGGCCTGGTCTTCGGCCTGGCCGGCGTCGGCGGCGTGCTGCTCATCGGCATCGTCGTGGTTGCCGCACGCTCCATGAAGCCGAAGGAGCCCGACGCGGTCGCGGCCCCAGTGATGGACACGACGCCCGCGCCGAAGACCACGGTCGCCGCCCAGGCACCCGAGCCGACCGAAGCCCCGGCTCCCACGCCGGCCCCGACCGCCGCCCCCGCCCCCGCGGAGACCGCAGCGCCCGCCCCGGTCGCCACCAAGCCCTCGACCGGCACGGGGTCGGGGACCGGAGCGGCAAAGCCGGCGCCGCCGAAGGATCCTTGCGCGGCGTGCACGAGCGGAAATCCATCAGCCGCGGCGGCGGCCTATTCCTCCTGCTCGGACGCAGCGAAGAAGGCTCAATGCGCTGCCACCCTGAAGGGCCCCGCGACCGCTGCGGCAGTGCAAGCTGCCGCCTTCAACGGAAACTGCTCGTCGGCGAGGTCCCTCGCGGCGGCGGCCCAGGCCGCGGGAGCCCCGTCGAGGATGTTCGCGAAGTCCCTCGCGGCGTGTAAGTAGCGCATAAATCCGCCCTTCCCGCGGGCAGATAGATATCTTCTGGATTTTCAGCAGGTTGCGAGCCTGTTGCCTGAAATTCTGGGCGCTTGCCTACATCTGACTACAGCCGTCAGCTTGACGCGATGAATCAGCCGCGTCTAAATCGGCGCCGGTCAGTCGCTTGGAGAACTCATTGCGCCCCCTCGGAATTCCGAACCGCGCCGGCTCCGCGACGAAGGAATGACTAAGTCATGACGAATCGGGTCAGTTGGCCTCAGATCTGCCGTTCCGCGGAGTTCAAGGGTCAGTGGGTCGCGCTCGACAATTGTCGGTACGACCAGTCGAGCATGCAGCCGGTCGAGGGGGACGTGGTGGATGCAGACGAAGATCTCGCCGATCTGTGCGGCCGTCTCCGCGAAGGGCAGCGCACGTCTTGCGCGATCCTCTTCTGCGACGGCGAAGTGATCGTCGAGGAGCGCCGGACCCCGGTCCCGCACGACGGCACGGCGCGCACGCCGGCCTGAGCACCGGCCGAGCGTTCGGTTCAGCGCGCTCTCCGAGTCTCCCGGCGACGGTTGCCGGAGACGGCGCTCACCTGCGCACGATGGGCTTCACGATCGGCTTGCCGTCTTTCACGACGACCTGGAAGTCGACCGCCTTGCCCTGGTGCTGCGCTCGGAGCTTCTTCTCCGCGTCGCGGAGGCTCCGCGCGAGGGAATCGACCGAGACCGCGTCTCCCTGGTTCAGCGTCTTCTTGGCGGCCACGAGCTCGGCGTGAAGGGCCCGGACCCGGGCGTCGCTGAGTCCGGCGTCGTTCTTCGGGGCTGCGGGCGCTGGAGCCGCTCCGGGGCTTCCGGCTCGGGCGGCCTGGGCGGGTGCGGGTCGGGCAACCGGAGGACCTGCGACCGGGGCCGCCTCGGGTGCCGAGGCCGTCGGCGATGGTCCCGCGCTCCGGGCCGAGCCCGCTCCGGGGAGAGGCAACCTCGCCGCCGGTCCCGGGCCCGCGGGGGCGGCGCTGGCGGCGATCACCGCCGCCGGCTTGGACGCCGCGGGTCCCGCGCTCGTCGCGACGCCGAGGCCGTTCGTGAGTGCCGGCTTCGGCGCAACGGGCGCGGCCAGTGCGGGGCTCGGCTTCGGCGCGACGGGCGCAGTCGGTGCCGGCGCCGCTTTGGTCGGTGCGGGCGCCGCTTTCGGCGCGACGGGCGCGGCCGGTGCGGGGCCCGGCTTCGGCGCGACGGGCGCAGTCGGTGCGGGCGCCGCTTTCGGCGCGACGGGCGCGGCCAGTGCGGGGCCCGGCTTCGGCGCGACGGGCGCGGTTTGCGGGGGCGCCGCGTTTGCCGCGACGGGCGCGGTCGGTGCGGGCGCCGCCTTCGTGGCGACGGGCGCTGCCTTCGGCTTCGGCGCGGGCGCGGGCTCTTCGTCGAAATCGAGATCCAGCGGACCGAGGTCCTCGAGCGTGAAGGGCCCCGCGGGCTTCGACGGGAGCTTCGCGACCGTCTTCTCCGGTCGCGCCGCGCTCGCGCCGAGCGACTGCACCGCCTCGGCTGCGGCGCGCTCCGCTTCTCGCCCGAGGTCCGTGTCCCCATCGAGCATGGCCGCGAGATCCTGATCCGATGCCGTCGGCGCGGCGGCGGCGGGCGCGCCGTCTTCATCGCCTTTCTTGAGCATGCCGAGCCGCTTCTTCGCGGCCCAGGTCTTCGGCTCCTCGCCGAAATTCTTCTGCACCTTCAGGAGATGGCGGACGTACGTGCCGTTCTCGATCTCGCGGCAGATGCGCTGCCAATACTGCTGGAAGGTGTTGTAACGCTGGATGAGCACCTGCATCCGGAACCGGCGCGCGGTGTTCCGGATCTTCACGCGGCGGAGGATCCAGAAGCGCCGATCGACGTCCTTCCGTGCGACGGTCGGTTCGATCTTCTCGATGCCCAGGAAGTACTGCTCGTAGAGCGATCGGAGCCGGTCCAGGCGGCTCTCCAGCTCGTCGAGTTCGACGTCTAGTTCCTGGATCTCCACTGGTCCGACGCTACCAATACGGCGCGCGCAGTCGGGGCGCTAGGGGCTCCCGGCGCTTCGCCGTTCGAGGCTCACTTCAACGGGACGATGACCAGGTTCTCGAAGCAGGCCTTCACGTCCCAGTCGTTGAAGCCGAAGTGATCGTGGCCCGGCCCGGAGAGCGGCTCCGGATCCGGGTACTGCAGGATTTCCAGGTCGTCCACGTACCAGCGGACGGTCTTGCCGTCGTCCCGGACGACCTTGAAGTGGTAGCTCCGGTTCGGCTCGACGCGTCGCGCGCGCGGGTCGTCGCTCGAGGGATCGAGGCGCACCTCGGGTCGGTTCGAGGCGTGCTCGTCGATTCGAGCGAGGACGTGGAACTGGTTCTTCCACCCGCCGAAGATGGTGAGGTAGCTCGTCGCCGCGTTGTAGCTGACCGTCTCGGCGGCGCTCTTTCCGTCGCCCCAGTACTCGGCCTTCAGATCGCCGTCCTCGCTCGTCGAGGTGGCGTCGAACTCGATGCGAGCGTTCGGCGGGAGGCGTCGTTTCAGCCAGATCGGGTGGTTCTTCGCGTGCTCGACGCAGAGCTTTCCGCTCTCGACGTGCCAGGCCGGCGACGTCGCGGTCCAGTCGGGCCCGACCGCCGCCCGGTTGAACCCGTCCCGGAACTCCGCGGTGAGGAGCGGGTCGGCGCTCGGGGGAGGCGCGGCCGGACCCGCAGCGCTTCCGGACGGAAGGGCCGCCGCGGGGATCGGTGGGCGCGGCGCGAGAGGCTCGCGGGCCCGGGCGGTGGGCGCAGCCGGCGGGCTCGGGTGCTCTTCCTTCGGACGTTCGTCGGGGACGCACGACAGCAGGATGAGCGCCGAAAGCCACGCGATCGTCTTCACGGGTCCGACACTACCACCGCTCCGGCGTTCGCTTCCCTGGTCGTTCCCCGCCAGGTCCGCTAATCCTTCCGCGTGCGGCCGATCCTCTTCCAGATCCCCCTTCCGGCGCTCGTCGTGCCGCTCGGCGCGGCGCTCGGGCTCTTCGCGGTGGTGATGCTCGGGGTCGCGCTCCTCGGTCTGCGGGGGCGCTCGTGGGATCTCGTCGTCCTCGGCGCGGGCGCGTGCGTGGCGTCCGTCCTGCTCGCGCTCGGCCACCGCGGCGCGGCGATCCGCCTCGGGGCGCTGCCGATCTACTCGTACGGCGCGTTTCTCTCGACGGCGCTCGTGCTCGGCTTCCTCCTCGCGAGGCGGCTCGCCCCCGCGAGCGGCGTTTCTCCCGGGATCATTTCCGGCGCCGCGTTCGTCATCACGATCGGCGGGCTCTTGGGAGCGCGGGCCCTCTACGTGCTCACGAACCTCCGGGACTTCTCGTCCCTTCCCGCGATGCTCGCGTTTCAGGGCGGCGGGCTCGTCTTCTACGGCGCGGTCCTCGGCGGCACGCTCGCGGCGTTCCTGCACCTCCGGAAGAAGGACGTCTCCTTCCTCGCCTTCGCGGACGTCTCCGCGCCCGCGCTCGCGCTCGGCGCCGCGCTCGGGAGGCTCGGCTGTTACTCCGCCGGGTGCGACTACGGACTTCCGCTCGCCGCGTCGGCCCCGCGCTGGCTCGCGCGACTCGGCACGTTCCCTCGCTGGGGTGACGACGTCGCGGGGCCGGCCCAGGGGGCGCCCGCGTGGGTGGACCAGGTCGCGAGCCGCGGGCTCTCTCCCGACAGCACGGCGTCTCTTCCCGTGCACCCGACTCAGCTCTACGAGTCGTTCGCCGCGTTCGCGCTCCTCGTGCTGGTCGTCTGGCTCCTCCGCCACCGGCGCTTCCCAGGCGAGGTGTTCCTGGTGTTCATCGCCGGGTACGGTGCGGTGCGGTTCCTCCTCGAGCTCGTCCGGGACGATCCCGAGCGCGGGCTCTACGGTCCGTCGGGGACTCCGGCGCTCGTGTTCTCCGTCGGCTTCGCGGTGCTCTCCGTGGCGTTCTCGCTCGGCGCGGTGCGGGCGATCCCGTCGCGGAGTGCGCGCTTCGCCGCCATCGCGATCGCGTTCGCGGCGCCGGTCGTGCTCTTCGCGGCGTTCCGCGGGTCGTCTCGCAGCGACGTCGCGCTGTCGACGTCCCAGTGGATTGCGCTCGCGACGTCCATCGCGGTGGCCGTCGCGTTCCGTGTCCTCGACGTGGGCGCCGGGGGCGGTAGCCATCGCGTGACGGGCGGGAGCGCGGCCGCGGGATCGGCCGGGGCGGGCGAGACGGGCAAGGCGGGCGAGACGGGACAGACGGGACAGACGGGACAGACGGGACAGAACGACGCGCCCGTGCCGGAAACCGGCGGGGAACCGTCCTTTACCGGCGGTACCGTGTCGTCGTAGCCTGCTCGGAACCGATTGCCGCGCGAGAGGCGGGGCGCGGAAACCAGGAGCGAACGCATGCTTGGAACGAAGATGACGGGATGTCTCGCGCTCGGCGTCGTGCTCGGCGCCGTCGCGTGTGGCGGCAGCAAGGAAGATCCGCAGACGCAGCAGAACGCGCAGCAGCAGCCGTACGGCCAGCAGCAGCCGGGCTACGGCCAGCAGCCGGGCTACGGCCAGCAGCAGCCGGGCTACGGTCAGCAGCCGGGCTACGGTCAGCAGCCGGCTCAGCAGCAGCCCGGCGCGGCCGGCACCGGGATGCCCGGGATC
The DNA here is from genome assembly GCA_035545855.1 of Polyangiaceae bacterium. Lineage (GTDB taxonomy): Bacteria > Myxococcota_A > Polyangia > Polyangiales > Polyangiaceae > DASZVB01. The sequence continues at coordinate 50,748 of DASZXK010000030.1, read as the reverse complement.
CCCGGCATTCCGCAGCAGCAGCCGGGCCCGAGCGCGCAGCAGATGGATCCGTCCGCGGGCGCCGCGGCGACCGCGATCCTCACGCAGCTCTCCGCCGGCGCGATCCAGCCTGGTGCGAAGCCGCTCGGGTCCCCGCTCGTCGGCAACTTCGGCCAGGGTCAGACGCTGGAGGGGCAGCTCCAGCTCTCTCCCGGCAAGTGCTACACGGTCGTCGGCGCGGGAGTGCCCGGGGTCACCGAGCTGAACCTGCAGCTCATCGCCGTCATGCCGATTCCCGGCATGGTCCCGGTGCTCGCTCAGGACTCGGACAACGGTCCGCAGGCCGTGCTCGGCCGCAAGCCGAATTGCTACAAGTGGCCGCTCCCGATGGGCGCGCCCGTGAAGCTCGTGATGACCGTCGCTGGCGGCTCCGGCATCGCCGCCGCGCAGGTCTACGAGAAGTGACGTGCTCGGAGAGGGGCGCGCCGCGCCCCTCTCCCCGCCGTGCCGACACGGGCCCGCGAGCCCCGGCGAGCGCGCCTGGAGGGCGGCAGGAGAAGCGGTTCCAGGCCCGCAGGGCGCGAAGCCCGGGGACCACAGTCCCCCCGCGCACGCGGCCCCGCGACGCAAGCCCTGCGAACGGTGGGGGGTCACTCCTCACCGGATGGTTTGTATACAAACTAAAGGGCGGCGAGGATCCAGGCCCAGGATCGGTCCCGCCGTTGCAGGGCCCCGCGAGCCCGGCTCGCGCCCGCGAGGGCGGCGGAGCTTCACCCCGCCGAGTTCCGCTCGTGGAGCAGTCGGAGGCCCTCGAGCGTGAGGTGCTCGTCCACGACGGAGAGGCGCGCGGTCTGCGGGGCGATGAGACGGGCGAGACCGCCGGTCGCGAGGACCTCGCAGGGGAATTCGAGCTCTTTTTCCAGCTTCTCGACGAGGCCGTCCACGAGCGCGGCGTAGCCGTGGATGATGCCGCTCTGGAGCGCGTGCGTCGTGTTCCGGCCGACGACCTTCGGCGGCGCGGCGATCTCGATGCGGGAGAGCTTCGCGGCGCGCGCGAGCAGCCCGTCCAGGCTCACCTGGACGCCGGGCACGATGACTCCGCCGAGGTACTCGGCCTTCGGGGAGACGCAGTCGAACGTCGTCGCGGTGCCGAAGTCCACGACGATGACTCCCGAGCGGTACCGCTCGAACGCCGCGACGGCGTTGACGATGCGATCCGCGCCGACGTCGCGCGGGCTCTCGTACTTCACGGCGATGCCGGTCTTCAGCCCGGGACCGACGACGACCGGCTCGCGGGCGAACGCGTGCCGGATCGCTTCGACCATGACGTCCGTGAGCGGCGGCACGACGCTCGCGACGATCGCGGCCGTGACGGATTTTCCGTCGAAACCCCGGAGCGCGAGCATCTGCCCGACGAGCACGCCGTACTCGTCCGCGGTACGCGAGCGCGCGGTCTCGATGCGGAAGGTCTGAGCGAGCTTCTGGCCCTGGTAGAGGCCGAAGACGATGTTGGTGTTGCCGATGTCGACTGCGAGGAGCACGGAGCCCGAGCCTACACCAATCCGCGCGTCGCTTCCGCGGGGGGAACCGCGACCCCTCCGTGCGACGTCAGGGGCGCTGCGTTCCGGAACCGCCGGCTCCGATCTCGACCTTCTCGATCACGTCGCCCTCCGCGGCGTTCGACCAGTCGGGGTCGGCGTAGCCGACGAGCGGGTAGTCCTGGTCGATCGACGGGTCGTCCGACAGGGTGACGAAGAACTGGCTCGAGCCCGTGTCTCTCCCGGAGAGTGCGAGGCCGACGGTGAACGCGCCGGCCCTGGCCGGAGCCGTTTCCGTCGGGACCGGCGGTCGGCCCGAGCCCGAGTAGCCGTCTCCCACCGGATCGCCGAGCTGCACGACGAAGCCGGGGACGGTGCGCCCGATCGTCTGGTGATCGAAGAACCCCGCGCGCGAGAGCTCCGCCAGGCGAAGAACGGCGAGCGGCGCGAGCTTCGGATCGAGCGTGAGCCCGAGGCGGCCTGCGTCGGTGACGAACGTGACGGAGACCGGCTCGGAAGGGGCGGTGACCGGCTCGGCGAGTTTCGGCGTCGGCGGAGGCGGGCACGTCGCCGTCGGAGTCCCGAATGCGCGGAGCGCCGCCTCAGCGCCCCGCCGGATCGCGTCGCGCTCGTCGCGGCAGAGCGCCTCCACCCGCGGCTTCAGCGAGAGCACGGAGAGCGTCGCCGCGGCGCGAGCGAGCGCGAGGCGGGGCTCGATCTGATCCGGGGGGCGCTCCGCGTCGAGGGCCTTGCCGAGCGCTTCGACGATCGACGGCACGGGCTCGTTTGCCTGGGGCGGCGCGTCGGCGTCGGGCGGCCCCTTGCCGGACGCCTGTCTCGGGACGGCCGCGAGCGCTCGTGCGGCCTCCACGACGATGCCGGGCTCCTTCGCCGAGAGGGCGCGTTCGAGGAGCGGCGTCACCGACGGCATTTCCGGGTGGCGCGCGACGAGCGAGAGCGCGCGGCGACGGACGGCGACGTCGGCGGATTCGGTGAACGCCGTCCACGTTTCGAATCGCGCTCGGGTGAGGTCGCCCCGGTCGAGGACTTCCAGGGCCGCGAGCGCGCCCGCGCGGCCCTTCGGATCGGGGTCGCAGGATACGAGGCGTGACGAGCGGCTCGCCGTGCCGGCCAGGGCGACGGCCGCTCCGCAGCGAAGCGCGACGATCCTCCGCTGAACGGCCGGGTTCTTGGAGCGCGCGGGGTCGAGCTCGGTGAGCGCGACGAGCGCGTCCTGACCCACGCGGAGCGGAGGCGTCATCGCGCCGAGCGCCGCCGCGAGCGGCGCGAACGCGGCGAGGAAGGTGCGCTCGTCGCCGGTCTTCGCGCCGACGGCGAGCGTTCCGATGGCGGTCGCGAGGGCGTCCTGGCCCGGGTCGCCGAGCTTGCCGAGCGTCTTCGCGGCGACCGCGCGATCGGGCGTGCTCGCCTTCTCGTCCGTCAGCACTGCGGCGACGACGGGTACCGCCGGCGCTCCGGCTCCCGCGAGCGCGCGGAGCGCGATCGTGCGGGCCGGACCGCCGCGACCGACCGCCGCCCGTGCGACGTCGAGGAGCCGAGTGGCGACCGTCGCCGACGGGGCTTCGAGATACGCGAAGGGGGCGAGCGCCTCGTCCACGGGCGGATTCCGCGCCGCGGCTTCGAGAAGGGCGACCGTGGTCCGGTCGTCGAGGCGTCTCGAGCGGGACGAGAGGCGCGCGAGCGCCCGCGCCGCGGCTCTCGGCGCCGAGCCGGGCGCGAGGAGCGCCCGGAGCGTTTCCTCGGCGGCCGCGGTGCCGGCTCGCCCGAGCGCGAACGCGGCGGCGTCCGCGAGGGACGGCTCGAGGCGCGGGAGCGGCTCCGCTTCGGCGATGGACAGCGACCCGAGCCGCGACGCGACGGCGAGCACGGTCTCCGATTCCCGTCCCGGAGAGAGGAGCCCGAGCCCGTGCAGCGCCCACGCGACGACCTCCGGATCCTCGTCGTGGAGGCGGCGTTCGAGGAGAGTCGTCGCCGCCGGATCGGCGAGCAACGAGAGCGCCCGCGTCGCGGCGCGGCGGACGCGGGGGTCGTGATGGGCGAGCGCGGTCTCCGGGATCGCCTGGACGCGGCGCGCGGCCGCGGCGCGAGCGACGTCGCGGAGCGCCCGGGTGACGTCGGACGGGAGCGTCGCGGGCCGTTCCGCGACGCGCTCCGTCTTGGCTTCATCTCGACCACACCCTGCGACGAGCGACGCCAGCACGAGGGAGAGCGAGGCGACTCGACCGGCGATCATCGAACGGTCCACGCGGTCGCCGCGCGATGATCGATCGCGCGGCTCAGCCATTCCCGGAGGGCTCGCCCTCGCCGTGGAACGGGCGTCTTCGCCGTCCTGATCTCGGCGTCGACGCCCATCAGGGAGAAGCAGAGGAGGGCTCGCGCGGCGTGGAAGTCGCACGTGACGATGACGGCTCGACGGACGCCTCTCTCGCGGAGGAGCTCCGCCGTGTACGCGGCGTTCTCGAGCGTCGAAAGCGAGCAGAGCTCGCGCACGACGCGCTCCTCGGGCACCGCGCGGGCGATCAGACGCTCGGCGAGTGCGTCCGCTTCGGCGCGCCCGCTCCAGCGCCTCCCGCCGCTCGCGACGACGACCAGGGGATCGAGCTCCTCGAACGCCCGCGCCGCCGCGTCGATCCGGCGGTCGAACGCGCCTCCCTCGCGGCACCCGAGGACGACCAGCGCGTCGGGACGATTCGGGCTCGTGAATTCGCCCATCTCGAGTCGAAATATCACGGTCACGGGGTCGACGTCCGACCGGCGGGGCCGCTAGGGTTCTCGCTCATGAACACGGGATTCGGCTCTCTCCTCCTCGCGGTCGGCCTCTCCGCGTCGCTCGTCGCCTGTGGCTCGGACTCGAGCACCTCGTCCGGCACACCGGGAAGCGGCGGCGGCCCGAGCGGCGGCGGCTCGAACGGTGGAGGCGGCTCGACCGGCGGAGGCGGCGCCGCGGGCGGCCCGGCGAGCGGCGGCGGGTCCAGCACGGACGGCGGCGCCGGGAGCGGCGGCGCCGATCCGGGCTCGGGCGACGCAGGAGACGTCGGGACCTGGTTCTGCGTCGACGTCGGGAAGGCGTGCTCCTGCGTCCAGAACCCGGGCAGCCCGGGCGACACGTGCACGACGCCGAAGGCACCGTGCTGCTTCACGTTCGGGAGCGGCTGTCAGTGCCAGCCGACCGACGAGACGAGTTGCCCGCAGTGGCTCAGCGCCGTGAACGGAACCCAGGTCTCCACCTGCCCGCCCCCCTGAGCGGCGGCCCGAACCTCGGTCAGTCGCGTCGCGGCGGGGGCCTCGAGCTCGGCATGGGGCGACGGCTCATGCGCGCGACGAGGGGGAGCACGATCTCCGACCGGCAGCCCTTCCCCGTCGCGGCGTTCGTGAGCGTCACCGTGCCCCCGTGGTCGTCGATGATCTGCCTGGAGATCGCGAGGCCGAGCCCCGTGCCTCTCCCCTGCGGCTTCGTCGTCGCGAACGGCTCGAAGACACGGTCCTTGATCTGGGGCGAGAGCCCCGGGCCGTCGTCGTCGACCTGGATGCGGAGCGACGAGCCGTCCTGGGCGAGCCGGATCGCGACGTGGCCGCCGCCGTCCGCCGCGGCGTCGATCGCGTTCGACACGAGGTTCAGGATGGCCTGCGAGACGCGCGCGGCGTCGTGCGGGAGCCGCACGTCCGTCCCGGGTTCGAGCGTCATCTCGACGCGCCGATCAGCGGCGCGTGGCTTGGCGAGCCGGAGCGCCATGCGGACCGTCTCTCGCACCGAGGTGTCCGTGAGCGTCGGGCGATCGCGGCGGGCGAAGCCGCACACGTGGTTCACGAATCCCGAGATTCGATCGACGGCGAGGCGCACGTCTTCCACGGTCTCGATGAGGAGCGCGTCCCCGCTCGAGCGGGCCACCTCGCCGACGTAGGCGTTCGCGGCGCGAACCACGGCGAGGGGGTTGTTGATCTCGTGCGCCATGGACGCCGCGATGCGCCCGATCGCGGCGAGTCTCTTCTCGTGCTCGAGCTCGCGTTCGAGCTGGCGGCGCATGGTGATGTCGAGCGAGGTCTCCGCGAACGCGAACGTCGTCCCCCGGGCGACCGGGGAGAGAGACAGCAGCACCAGCACCTCGCGGCCGTCGCGGCATCTCCGCAGCACCTCGACCGGTTCCGGATGGAGGTCCACGAGGCGGGCGGCCGCGGCGCCCGGGGCGACCTCGAGGATCTCGATCGAGCGCCCGACGACCTCCGCCGCGGCGTAGCCGTACGTGCTGGCGGCGCCCCGATTCCAGGAGCGGATGACCCCGTCCGGGTCGAGACCGATGATCGCCTCGAAGCTCGCCTCGACGAGGAGCGCGAGCTCGCTCGCGTGGGCTTCGAGGCCGTGCCGCCGGCGGTCGAGCTCGGCGAGCTCCTGTTCGCGACCGAGCCGGACGGCGACCTCCGCCGCGTCGAACGGCTTCGTCAGCACCGCGGTGCCCTCCGCGGCGTCGTGCGCGTCGGCGAGCTCGTAGACGCGCACCCACGGAGCGCGACGACAGACGTCGTCGATGAGCTCGCGGAACCGATCGACCGAGCGATCCACGACGAGGACGAGCGGCGCCTCGCCCTCCGCGCGCGTCCGCGCGATCTCCCCGCTCATCGCCCAGTCGACGGCGGCGCCCGAGCGTCCGAGCGCCGACTTCAGCGACTGGGACGCTTCGGCGTCGGGAGACACGATGAGGATGCTCATGTCGGGGTCGGTCGCGATGCGCGTCCGGAAGCCATCCAGCCTACCCCCGCGGACGCCCCGGCGGACCGGGCTCGCTTCGGTCTCCTCGCGCCGCGGTGCCACCGGCGAGCGGGGCAGGAGCGCTCGGCCCGCCTCCTCGGCCTGCTTCCACCCCGAAAGAACGGATATTTCCTGGCGTCCGACCGCGTCGTGTGCGACGCCTCCAGCCGGAATGGCCCAGAACCCGCGGCCCTCGACCCGCCCCCCGGGGAAGCGGACGGACGACGAGTCCGGCGGGGCCCGACCGCGCCCGGGAAGCCGGTCCGGGGGTCGCCGGAGCGACCGCCCACGCCCTGCGACGGACAACTCGTGGATCGTCGTGCCCGACGACGACCTCGTGGCCGCGGTCGAGGACGAAGAAGCGCCGCCCGCGGGCGGGGAGGGGCCGGAGCCGACCGTGCACCCGATGGAGCTCGGCGACGGCCGCATCGACGCGGACGCGGAGAAAGTCGTCCGGCGCCTCGTCCGGCACGGGTTCGAGGCATACCTGGTCGGTGGATGTGTGCGAGATCTCCTGCTGGACCGGTCGCCGAAGGACTTCGACGTCGCGACGAGCGCCCGCCCGGACGACGTCCGCCAGCTCTTCCGCAACTCGCGCATCATCGGGCGGCGCTTCCGCCTCGTTCACGTGCTCTTCGGCGGCGGCAAGGTCATAGAAACGGCCACCTTCCGCCGGACGCCGGCGGAGGACCGCGAAGGGGAGGACCTCCTCATCCGGAGCGACAACGTCTTCGGGGACGCGCACGAGGACGCCTATCGGCGGGACTTCACGATCAACGGGCTCTTCTACGACATCGAACGACGCGCGGTGCTCGACTGGGTCTCCGGCATGCCGGACATCGAGGGACGCGTCGTCCGCACCATCGGAAACCCCGTCGTGCGGTTCCGCGAAGACCCGGTCAGAATCCTGCGCGCCATCAAGTTCAGCGCGCGCGCCGATCTCGCGATCGCCGAGGAAGTCTACGACGCCATCGTCGTGTGTCGGGACAGCCTCGCCCTCGCCGCGCGCCCGCGTCTCTTCGAGGAGATGCTCCGGCTCATGCGGGGCGGCGCCGCTCACCGGAGCTTCTGGCTCGCCTGGGAGACGGGTGTTCTCGCCGTGCTCCTGCCGGAGCTCGCCGCGTACCTGTCGGACGCGGACGGCGAAGAGCGCCCCGTGTGGCGCATCCTGGACGCGATCGACCGCTCGACGCGCGATCGCGGAGCGCCGCTCGAAGACTCCGTGCTCTGGACGCTGCTCCTGCTCGAGCCGCTCCGCGAAGCGTGCGAGGGCGCGCGCGATCGCGTGGCCGCCGCGTTCGATTTCCTCGAGCCCATAGTGGAGCGCCTCGCCGTTCCCCGGCGCATCGCGGACGCCATGCGCCGCATCGTCGCGGCGCTCCCTCGGCTCGAGTCCGGCCGCGCCGGGCGCATGGCGAAGACGGCGCTGTTCTCCACGGCCTCCGAGGTCCTCGCGATCTACCAGGCCGCGCGCGAGGGCGAGGCCACGATGGCCCCCGCCGCGCTGCCGGAAGCTCAGCCGGGGAACGCGGACCGACCCGCGAGGCGAAGGCGACGACGCCGGCGGAAGCCGGGCGCGGAAGCGACGCCGCCGGTCGAGAACTGAGCCTCGCCTGCGGGTCGCGGAGCTCCGGCCGGAGGACGCGGCCGCGAGCGTCTCAGTTGCTGTTCAGCTCGACGCGAAGGAGCTTCCGGCCGATGAAGACGTAGTCGCCGTGAGTGAGCTCGCGGTCCGTCTTCAGGCGGACGTACGTGCCGTTCCGGCTCCCGTGATCCGTGAGGAAGTAGTGGCCCTCGCGCTCCTCGACGGAGCAGTGCTTCGCCGACATGAAGAGGTCCCCGGGGAAGTTCAGGTCCCCGTCTTCTCGACCGATCGCGAGCGTGTTCGTGCGGGCGCAGATGGTCATCCCGAGCGCGCCGCCTTCCAGGATCTGATTCACGCGGTACGCGGCCGGGTACTTCGGCGACGAATAGAAATACGTGCCCTCGGCGTCGACGCCGTCCGACGCCTTCGGCGTCGGGTCCAGACGGAAGAGCTGCTCGCCGGCGAGGAACGTGTCCCCGGCCGTGATCTCGACGGTGCCACGGACGCGGATGTAGACGCCGTTCAGCGAGCCCTCGTCGCGTACGACGAGCCGGCCGTCCCGGTAGAAGAAGTTCGCGTGGCGGGGCGAGACGAACGCGTCGTCGGGGAACTCGAGCTGCCCCGTCCGGCCCACGACGTGCTGATCCGCCTTCAGGTGGTAGCTGAGCCCTTCCATGCCGTCGCCGCGGATGAGCACGAGGCGTGCCTTTTCCGGGTCCTGCATGTCACTGAAGTAGTCCGTGCGGAGGTGGAGCGCGTCCTCGGGCACGGGCGCGCCGCAGCGACCGCAGAACTTGTGGCCGCTCGGAACCGGCGTCATGCAGGACTGGCAGACGAAGTACTTGGCTTGGTCCATGGCTTCCTCCCGCGAGGGAATCGAACGCGCCGGGCCCTCGGGGCCCCCGTCTCGCGCTTCCACCGAGCTTCGATCAGAAGTCCCCGAATTGGAAACGCTTTCGGCGTGATGGTCCCGAGCGCTGGCGGTGTCTCGAGCGCTGGCGCCAGCGCCCGCGCCCGCGTCGTGAGGGCTCGCGGCGGCGTACCAGGGGCTCGCGGCGGTGTCCCAGGGGCTCGCGGGGGCATTTCCGGGGCGGAGGACTTCTCGGATGGTGGATTGGTCCTGGCCGCAGGCCGCGCAGCGCGGCGAGAAACCGGGCGCGAAGACGCCGCAGGCGCCGCAAACGACGCCGATCTGCTCGTGCTCCTGGGCCACCACGTCGCCCGTTTATATACCCGACCGCGTCAACGGATGTAGGTCAGCCGGGCGGCCTCGTCGCCGAAGCCCGCCTTGCTCACGAGGCGGAAGAAGATCGTCTCCTTGCAGCTCGACCGATCCACTGATCCGAAGTTCCGGGAGTCGTACGGGTAAGCGCGGTTGTCGCTCAGGAGGAACACCTTCTTTTCGCCGACCTTTCGCGACGTCCTTAGCGCCAGGGCCTGCCTCTGCGCCGGCATGTTCCCGCGCATGTGGAGCGTCCCTCCGGCGGCTTCCATGTCGCACGTCTGCTCGATCTCGGAGCCGGTGGTCGGGTCGGCGATCTTGAACGGCGGGCACGCCGTCTCCGTGAGCGCCTCGTGTTCGTCGATCGTGAGGCGCGTGCCCTCGACCGTCACGGTGTCTCCTTCCTCGCCGAGGATGCGACCGATCACGACGCGGGACTCGTCGGTCGGATCGGGGCAGACCGTGAGCGCGCCGAACTTCGGCGGGGAGACTCGCCAGAGCAGGACCCAGTCTCCGCCGCGGAGCGTCGGCGCAATCGACGCTTCGAGGATCGGGTCGTCCATCGGGACCTGCCACCACCGGATCGCGACGAGGCGCGCCGCGCCGACGATCACCGCGAGCAGGAGGCCGATCCAGAAGAGCCCGTTCAGGAATCGTCCCATCGGAGACCCCGTAGGGTAGCAGGGCGAGCGTCGTCCGGACCAGCCGACGGGCGGCGCTCCATTCAGACCGTGACGACGAGGTCGTCCTTGTGGACGACGACGAAGTCTCCGTCGCCCGTGACGAGCGCTTCGAGCTCCGGGCCCTTCTTCCGCGCCGTCCTCGCCACGTCGAGCGCGGACGCTCGCGCGAGGCCACGGCCGATTTCCGCGCCGTCGACGGTGACCAGGCGCACGGCGTCTCCAGCCAGGAATTCGCCCCGGACGCCGATGACGCCGACGGGGAGCAAGCTGCTCTTGCCGCTCCGGACGGCGCGCGCGGCGCCGTCGTCCACCAGCACGTCCCCGCGAGGACGGAGCGTGTACATGATCCAGTGCTGCCGGGCGCGGAGCGAATCCGCGTGCGGGGGGAAGAGCGTCCCGACGTCTTTTCCGGCGAGCACGTCCGCGAGGACGTTCTGGCGGAGCGCGGGACCGACGACGACGCTGGCTCCCGCGCGGCTCGCCTTCCTCGCGGCGTCGATCTTGCTGGACATGCCGCCGGTGCCGGGGCCGCTGCTCTTCAAGACGGCGAGCGTCGCGTCGTCCCGCATGACGGAGAGACGCTCCCCGTGCTCGTCGAGCACGCCGTCGACGTCCGTGAGGAGGAGCAGGAGGTCTCCGCCCACGAGCGGCGTGACCATGGACGCGAGCTGGTCGTTGTCCCCGAAGCGGATCTCCTCCGTCGAGACGGTGTCGTTCTCGTTGATGATCGGCACCGCGTTCGCTTCGAGGAGCGCGGCGAGGGCCTGCCGCGCGTTGTTCACGCGCTCGCGGTCGGCGAGGTCGGCGTGCGTCAGGAGCACCTGCGCGGCGACTCGTCCCCACTTGCCGAGCGCCTCCGAATAGCGCTGCATGAGGACGCTCTGACCCGCGGCGGCGGCCGCCTGGAGCTTCGGCATCTCCTTCGGACGCTTCCGGTAACCGAGGCGGGCGCCGCCGAGGGCGATGGCGCCGCTCGTCACGACGATGAACGCCCGCTTCGGACCGGAGAGGTCCACGATCTGCTGGCACAGCTCGGAGACGAGGTCACGGTCGCCCGCGAGCGAACGTGAGCCGACCTTCACGACGATGCGCGTCGCCTTCGTGAGAGCGGCTCTCCCGGGGTTCATGGGGCTCAAGGCATCCTTCCTGGCGGATTCCAAGTCAAGTGGCCACCCGTCGCGGCGGCTCGCCGGGCCTCGCCGATCGCCCGGCGTTCACGTATCTTTCGAGCATGACGGCGACGGCGGAGCGCGGCTTCGGGGCTCTCCTCCCGCTGGTCCTTTCGCTGTCGTCGTCGCTCGTCGCCGGCTGCGGGGCGAACAGCGCCGGCGTGCCCGAAGACCTGCTCCGAGCCGTCGGGAGCGGGGGCGAGCGGCCGGAGGCGGGAGCCGGGGTGCAGTACCCGCCCGGTCCGTACGGCGTCCGCGTCGGCGAGGTGACCGCGGACCTCTGCTTCGACGGCTGGAGGGACCCGAAGGGGGCGTCTTACGACACGTCCCGGTTCGGGCGCGTCTGCCTCTCCGACTTCCACGCCGACGCGAGCGCTCGGCTCCTCCTCGTCGAGTCCTGCGCGATCTGGTGCGCGGCGTGCCGCGCCGAGTACGGAGGGGACGGGCAGAGTCATCCGTCGCTCTCCGAACAGCTCGCCGCGCGGAAGGCCCGCGGCTTCCGGGTGCTCGGCACCCTCTTCCAGGACGGCGACTCGAACCCGGCGACGCCCGAAAATGCCGCGACCTGGGCGACCGCGTACTCCGTGGACTTCCCGTTCGTGGCGGATCCGGACCATCAACTCGGGCTCTTCACGTCGGCGAACGTCGCTCCCTTCAACCTCCTCCTCGACACGAGGACGATGAAGATCGTCCTCGCGTTGAACGGCGACGAACCGTCCGTCCTCTACGGCGCGGTCGACCAATTCCTCGGCGCTCCGCCGCCGTGAACCCGGGGCCGTCCACTTCGTGAGCTCCGCGGCACGCCGCACGGCCCGGCCATCGGCCCCCCTCGTGGTGGCGCTGGTGCTCGTCGCCGCGTCCGCGCGCGCGCTCGACACCGGAGACGTGAACGGCCGTCCGATCCACCTGGACGTGACGGAGGCCGCGAGCGTGCTCTACAACGTCGACAACCGGAACACGGTGCCGTCGAGCGTCGTTCGGCTCATCGACGACGACTGGGGCGTCTACTACAACCGGCTGAACGCGCAGGCGTCGTACGGACGGTTCCAGGTCGGGCTCCGGCTCGATTCCGCGTGGTTCTTCGCGTCGAAGGAGCCCGTCGAGGTCGGGCTGGATCTGCTCCGCGAGCGTCACGGCGGTGCGCTTCCCGCGACGTACTCGCGGAAGGACGCGGCGTACTTCGTCCAGAAGACGACCGAGGCGTCCCGCGAGCTCTCGACCCGCTACACGAGCTGGATCTACCCGGCGAAGTACTGGGTGAGCTACGCCTCGCCGGACCTCGACGCGACCGTGGGCGACTTCTACGCGCAGTTCGGTCGTGGCCTCGTGCTCAGCGTCCGGAAGCAGGACGAGCTCGCGAGCGACACGACGATCCGCGGCGCTCGCGCCACTGCGCGGCTCCGCGCCGACTCGGTCCGCTTTCGACTGACCGCGCTCGGTGGCGTCCTGAACCCGCTCCGCTTCGACGAGTCGAGCGGGCGGTATCTCGGCGTGACCCCCGCGGTCACCTCCGGGCTCGCGAGCGTGACGGAGGCGGGGATGCCGCGAGCCCAGGCGAGCCCGTTCGATGCATCGGCGTCACCGACGTTCGCTCCCGATCGCGTGGTCGGCGTGGAGCTCGAAGGTGGCACGAAGCTCGTCACGGTCGGGGTGCACGGATCCCTCCTCGGCCGGAGCTTGCCGACGGACGCCAACGGCGTTCCCACGCCGCTTTCGCCCGGAGTCGTGCGGAGCGCCGATTCCGTGCGCACCGGGAGCGTCTCCCTCTCGCTCCCCGATCTCGGCGGGCACGGCGCGCTCTACGCGGAGGCAGCCCTCCAGGGGCTCTCGTACCCGGCGGAGCTCGAACGGACGTCTTCGTCGCTCCCGCCCGCCGGTCACGCGCTCTACGGGAGCGCGTCCGTGTTCTTCTCTCCTGTCACGTTCACCGCGGAAGGGAAGCACTACCGCCGGTTCTTTCCGCTCCTCGCGAACGTGGACCTCGCGCACGCGCCGGAGTTCTCCGCCGTGCAGTACAGCGCGCCGCCCACGACGGAAGCGCTCTGGGTCGACACGGAGTTCGAAGGGTTCAACACGTGCGTCACGGGCGGCCGGCTCAAGGGCGATCTCGCCGTCGCGAAGCGCGCGAGCGTGTTCGTCTGGGCCGGGCGCTACGCCTCCTGGGCCGAATCCGTCGCGAACGAGCGCTGCGACGTCTCGGGCGCAGCCGAGAACCGCGTGTGGGACCTCGCGACCGGCGCCGAGCTCGGCTCGAACGACGGCCGGAGCCGAGCGACGGTCACCGCCGGAGTGCGCCTCGACGACGCGGACCGTCTCCTCGTCGACCCGAACGGCGGCGAGACGCACGTTTACTACCGCGAAGCCTACGTGAGGCACGACGTCGTCCACCCGCTCGGCGCGGATTTCACGGCGAAGCTCCAGGGCTACGGCCGGAGACGCCACCAGACGCAATCCGGCGTCGCCGCGCCATGGACGGAGATCCAGGAGACCTTCGCCGTCGATTTCCGCGCGAAGCTCGTCGTCGGCACCGGCTTCGAATACATCGGAAACCCCCAGTTTTCGCCGACGTACTTCAACGGATTCGTTTCGTACAACGTCACGTCGTCGTCCAGCGTGTCGCTCTTCGCCGGGCAGAGGAGGGGCGGGCTCCGGTGCGTCTCGGGCGTCTGTCGCGTGTATCCGCCGTTCGAAGGAGTGCGCCTCGACGCGACGATCCGGTTCTGAGGCTCACCACTCCGGAACGGACGGATTCGAGGGGCGCGCGCTCGGAGGCGGCGGCGGGGGAAACGAGCGCCGCACGGTGGCGACGCCGTCCCGGAGCGTGACGATGGCGTTCGCGGTCGCGACGAGGCGCGCCTCGCCGTCCGTATCCGCGGAGCGGAGCAGGGAGACGAGGAGGCGACGCTTCCGGGTGACGACCTCGAGCGCGCGCTCGACGACGGACGCTTCCTGATCGTCGAGGTTCGCGAAGGGGCGGGGTACGAGCACGACCTCGACGCCGCCGAGGGCGGCGCAGCCGATCGCGACGGCGCGCCGACCGCCCCGTCCGAGGTCCTGGAAACGCTTCTTCTGGATCGCCGTCCAGCCGAACTCCGCGAGCACGGCGTCCGCGTCGGCCTTCGCTCGCCCGCGTCCGGCGCCCCGGAGCAGGGCGCTCGCGCGGAGCACGTCCCGGACGGAAAGGAGCGTCGGTTCCTCGAGGTCCGGCACGACGCCGAGCTTGCCGCTCCGCACGGCGTCGCGGAACGAGGTCCCGAGTATCTCCGCGGAGCCTGCGGCGAGGCGTGCCTCTCCGGTCGCGAGCGAGAGCAGGGGGCCGAAGGAGCCCGACAGCAAGACCACCTGTCCGTCGATCTCGAAGTCGAGCGAGAGCGGCGCCGCTCCGGGGGCCTCGATGCGGGCGCCGTGGAACCGGAGCAGCGGCGCGCTCACGGGAGGACGACCCGCGTGATCTCCAGCCGCGAGAGGGGCTTGTCGCTCGGGTGCACCAGGAACGGCGCCATGGCGTGGGCGAGATCCGTCACCGCGGGCGGGAGCACCTTCGCGATGGCCGCCTCGTCGTGGATGCCCTCGATGCCGAGGAGCTGCCCGAGGAGCGACGTCGGGATCTTCGGGAGCTCGACGATGGGCGCCTCTTCTCCGAGGTGCGCGACGCGGCGGGCGTACGCGAGCGCCTGGCGGAGGCCACCGAGCTCGTCCACGAGGCCGTTCTCCTTCGCCTGTTCGCCCGTCCACACGCGACCCTGGCCGATGCGATCCACGGCTTCCTTGCTCATGTGGCGTCCGTCGGCGACGCGCGACAGGAACACGTCGTAGAACTGGCCGACCTTGTGGACGAGCTCCTGGCGCTCTTCCTCCGAGAACGGACGGAACAAGGACTCCGCGTCGGCGCGCGGCGCCGTCTTGTACACCTCGACGCCGACGCCGATCTTCTTCATCAGACCGCTGACGTCCGCCTTGCCGTAGAAGACGCCGATGCTGCCCGTGATCGTGAGCGGGTTCGCGAAGATGCGCGTCCCGGGCGCCGCGACGTAGTAGCCGCCGCTCGCCGCGACGTCCCCCATGCTGACGATGACCGGCCGTTCCCTCGCGGTGAGCGCGATCTCGCGCCACATGACGTCCGAGGCCATGGAGGAGCCGCCGGGGGATTCGATGCGGAGCACGACCGCCGCGATGAGCGGGTTCTTGCGGATGCGCTGGAGCGTCTCCGCGATCGTGTAAGACCCGACGATGTCCATCCCGAGGAACGGGATGTTCTTGCTGCGGCCGTCCACGATGTCCCCGTCCACGTAGAGGAGGGCGATGCTTCTCTGATTGCCGAACCGCTCGGGAGCCGCCGGGGCGCGATCGGGATCGGCGAGGGTGACGCGCTCCCCGACGAGGTCGGACGCGGCCTTCTCGACCTGATCGTCGAACGCGAAGCCGTCGACGAGGCCCGCGTCCTTCGCCTCGCTCGCGACGAAGGGGCCGCGCGCGATGCGCTCGCGGAGCGTCTCGACGCTCATCTTGCGGTCGTGCGCGACGTCCCCGGAGAACCACCGCTCGATCTGCTGGAGGAGGTCCACCGTGTCCTCCCGCGCGACGTCGCTCGCGCTTTCCCTCGTGAAGCGCTCCGGGGCGCTCTTGTGAGCGCCGATGCGGACGAAATCAGCCTGGATGCCGAGCTTTTCCAGGAGCTTCGCGAAGTACAGGTGACGCGTCTTCAGGCCGGCGAAACGGAGTCCACCGGCGGGGTTCAGGAGGATGCGATCCGTCGCCGCGCAGACGTAGAGCGCCGCGCCGCTCGCGTCCTCGAGGTGGCAGAGGGTCTTCTTGCCGCGGACCTGGAGGAGGCGAATCGCGTCCCGGAGCTCCTGCGCGTGGGCGAGGGAATCCGTGGGGGACGTCCGCGGCTCGAACACCACGGCGGCGACGTCTGGGTCTTCGGAGAGCGCCCAGAGCCTCCGGAGGAGCGCGACGTGCTCGCGCGTGCCCGGCGTGCTCTCCAGGCGAATCTTCACGGCGACGCGCGGCGGCGCGAGCCCGACCGGCTCGCGGTACCCCGTGAACGCGACGTCGTTGTAGAAGTTCCACGAGCCGCTCCTGCCGAGCGCGGTGCCCGTCACTGCGCCGCCTTCGAGCTCCGTCGAGCCGTCGGCGGAGTTCACGTAGAGCGAGAGCCCGGCGGTCGCGCGCCACTCGAGCTGGTTCGCGCCCGGATCGACCACGGCGAACTCGCCGCGGAGACGCCCGACGTAGGGGAGATCCACCCCGAGGGTGGCGCGGGGTTCCCAGATGGCGGGTTCCGAGAAGTACCGGGCTTCGAGCCCGAGCTCGAACGCCCGCGTGCCCATGGGGCGGAGCGCGAAGGCCGCGGTGAAGCTCCGTCCGAGGGCGACGTTCGGCGCGCCGAGCGCCGCGAGGGCCTGCGCCGAATCCCCGGAGAGGGGCGAGCTGAGGTCGCTCCCGACGATGGAGAAGCCGAGGAAGCTCGCCGGGCGCGCGGAGACGGCGAGCGAGTAGGACCCGATGCCGTTCGCGACGATGCCGCCCGAGTAGGCGTGCTGGAGCGAGAAGCCGAACGAGAGCGACTCGGACGCCTGGAGCGCGAGCGCCCACGTGAGCCAGTGGTAGTTCGCGGAGAACCCGCCGAGCGACGACTGCGGCGGATACAGGAGGTCCAGCCGGAGCGCGGTCACGAGGTTGAACGGAAACCGGATGGCGCCCGTGAGCGCGTGCCCCTGGTACGGCACGCGGAGCCCCTCGTCCAGGTACACGCCCTGCCACCGGAACTCCGAGCCCGGCATGAACCCGAGGTTCGCCGGGTTCGTGACGGTCGCCGTCGAGTCGTCGGTTCCGGCGACGCTCCGACCGAAGGCGGGGATGCGTTCCGGCCCGACGGGGACTTCTTGTGCGCGGGCCTCGCGTCCGAGGAGCGTGGTCAGGCCGAGCGCGAGGATTCCGGCGAACGAGCGCGAGCGGAGCGGTCGCTCCATCAGAGCATCCCCCGGGCCTTCGCCACGGCCTCGATCTCCCCACGCCGCGCCGCGAGCTCCTCGTTGTCCTTCACGGGAAGGAACCGCGAGGCGCTGCCGGTACGAGGGACCCGGAGATAGCGCGTGCCGAGGTGACTCGTCACCTCGTTGATGAGGCGCTCGAACTGGACGGCGGGCGCGCCGTCGACCTTCTTCTGGACCACGAAGTACGTCCAGGGGAAGTCCGTCGACGCGAGCGCCTTGGCATCGAAGTGAAATGTGTTCGTGCTGAAGACGCGGACCGTCTTCGGATCGAATCCCGGCGGGATCCGGAATTCCTCGAGCACCACCGTACGGCCTTCGTGTTGCACCGGGATGCCGCCGCGGTCCGTCTCGAGCTTGTCGACGACCTCGCAGGTGACGGGCAGGCCGTGCTCCGCGTGCAGGCCGAGCACGCGCGGGTCGAGCGACGCGCCGAGGTTGTCCAGGTTCGCGACGGTGACCGTCGTCCCGCCTTCGCGGATGAAACGATCCAGGAGGCCCGAGGCGCGGAGCGAATCCACGAGGTCTCCGTGGCCCGGCGCATGATGGCTCGGCTGTCCGGAGGCATCCCGGAAGAGCCTTCCTTCCGCGGTGACGCGCAGGGAGAGGGCCTGGGGGAACACCGCCGTCCGGTAGCCGTCGAGCTCCGCGCCGAGCGCGCTCCGGATCTTCTCGTCCGTCGCCGCGCTCGTCATGAGCCAGAGCGGAACCGGCCGCCCCGCGGCGCGCTCGTGGGAGGCGCGTTCGGCGAGACGGAGGTCGAGGAACGTCTTTCCCGGGAGGGCCTCGACGAGTGCTTTCACCACGCCGCCCATGCGCGTCGCCATTCCGCCGGCGAGGACGACCATCGCCACCTTGCCTTCGGCGAGCATGCGGAGGCCCACTTGCCGGCGCCGCTCGTCGATGGCGGGGTTCCCCGACTCGAGATCCACGATGTCTTCCGGCCGCGGGGGGGCGAGCGTCCCCTTCACGTGGTTGTCCGTGGGGCTGCCCGACACGAGCCGCTTCGCGAGCGAAACCAGGCGCGCGGCGTCGAACCTGTGGCGCGCGAGCTCCTTTCCGAGGGGTTCTGGAAGGGACGCGAGCTCCTCTTCGAGCGTTTTCATCGGGCGAGAGCGTAGATGACTGCCGGGCGTTGTCGAACGTGATTTTCGGGTGTTCGGAAAGTACGCTCGCCTCGCATGCGTCGGCTCGTCCCGGCCCTCGTTCCGTGGCTCACGGCTTGCGTCGTGGGAAGCGAACGGCCAGCTTCGCGTGTCGAGCTCGCGCGCGCTCCGGCCGATCCTCCACGAGCGACCGCCGCCGCCTACACCGCGGCACCGACCTGTCACACCTCCCCGGGGCCGGAGCCGGGACGGCCGCCCCGCCCCGGCGCGGACGCCCAGTGGATTTCGGGCACCTGCCGGAGCACCGCCCTCGGTTTCGAATGGGTCCCTCCCCACTGGGAGACCGGGCGCGCACCGCGATTGTGGAAATGAAGCGACGTTCCGCTACGATCGCGGGATGCGATCGGGCGCACTCGGCGCTGCTGGCGCGCTCGCCCGGCGAGCGTCCGCTGCCGTCCTGGCGGGCCTGGCGACGGTCGGAGCCCCGTCGAGCGCGCGCCCGGACGTCGTGCTCCACGAGTACGTGCCGCCGGATCCCGTCGAAGATCTGAAGCTCGGTGCGACGACGACGGACGGCGCCATGGCGGCCGCGATCGACACGAAGAGCGGCGCGGTGGAGTCTCCCGATCTCGCCGAGAAGTCCGAGCGGCACGGCGCGGTCTACGGTCTCGAACGGACCCCGCCGGGCTCGTTCCGCACGTACCGCATCGACGGGGACACGACGCGGCCGAACCACGTGAGCTACGAGGACCCGTTCACGCCGGGCATCGCTCCTTACAAGCGCGAGTTCTCCTACGACACCGTGACGGACGGCTTCGAGCTCGCGGTGCAGGACGGCGAATCGCGCGCGCCCATCGCCGTCGGCGGCTCGCCACGCCCCGAAGACGATCAGTTCTACGGAGACCTCGCCGTCGATCTCACGGCGAACACGGCGGTCCGCATCCCGAGCGTCGGCCCGGGGATGCGCGTCATCGCGCTTCGCGTGAGTCCAGACGCTCGCGTGCTCCTGCTGTCGGACGGCGCGGAGAACTGGTTCGCGAAGGGCGATCGGGACGGGCCGGTGCGCGTCGTGCTGCACCTCGCCGTCGATCGCGCGGTGTTCGGGAGCCCGTTCGCGGACGTCGAGTGGGGGCGCCTGTCGCGCTACCTGCCGCGCGTCCCGGACGCGGTGAAGAACGAGGGCATCCGCATCGCGCGACAGATCGGCGTCGTGGACGGCACGGGGCCGTCGGAGGCGCTCCGGACGCTCGTGAAGTACTTCCGCGGGTTCGAGCCGTCGAGCGACCGGATGCACGCGACCTCGGGCGTGGAGCTCTATCGCGAGATCTCGACGACGAAGAAGGGCGTCTGCCGGCATCGCGCCTATGCGTTCACGGTGACGGCGCTCTCGCTCGGCCTTCCGACGCGATTCGTCCGCAACGAGGCGCACGCCTGGGTCGAGGTGAGCGACGGCACCCGGTTTCACCGGATCGATCTCGGCGGCGCGGCGGACGAGCTCTCGCTCGAGGGCGACAATCGCGTGGCGCACGTCCCGCCGAGGGATCCCTTCGAGTGGCCCGACGGCGCGGACAGCGGTCAGGTGGTCGCCGACCGCTCGCGCACCAGCCACGGCACCGGTTCGGCGAACGGCACGGGGAGCCGTTCGACGCGGAGCGGCAGCACGCCGGAACCGTCGCCGAGCGCGGAGCCCGACCCGAACGACCAGCGGCCGCGTCCCACGGTGACGGTGAAGCTCGGGGACTCGGAGGCGCTTCGCGGGAGCCGCGTCGCGGTGTCGGGAAAAGTGGAATCGACCCTCGGCCCCTGCTCGGCCGTGCGGGTGGATCTCTTCCTCGAGCCCACGTCCGGCTCTTCGCGGGACCGGATCCCGCTCGGCGCGCTGGTCACGAGCGACGAGGGGCGCTACGACGGGCGGGTCGTCGTCCCGTTCGTCACGGGCCCCGGCGACTACGCGGTTCGCGCGAGCACTCCAGGCAATCTCGTCTGCGGCCAGGGACAGTCCCCATGAGCAATCTCCTCGTTCCGTTCCTGTACGAGCTCCGGAAGCGCAAGCTGAAGGTGGGCACTCAGGAAGTCGTGACCCTCGCGCGAGCCGTGAACCACGGTCTCCACGGGAACACGATGGACGGCTTCTACTTCCTCGCGCGCTCGCTCATGGTGCACCGGGAGGCGGATCTGGATCGCTTCGACGAGGCGTTCCTCGCTCACTTCCGCGGCGTGGAGACGAAGGCGCAGGAGTTCCTCTCCCAGCTCGAAGAATGGCTCAAGGACCCGAAGGTCCTCGAGAACCTGACGGACGAGCAGATCGCGGCCTTCAAGGATCTCTCCCCGGAGGAGGTGAAGGCCCTCTTCGAGCAGCGGCTCCGGGAACAGAAGGAGCGGCACGAGGGCGGCAACCACTACATCGGCACGGGTGGGACGAGCCCGTTCGGTCAGGGCGGGCAGAACCCGAACGGCATGAGCGTGAAGGCGGGGGAATCCAAGGGGAACAAGGGCTCGGGCGCCGTCGGCATGGCGGACGCGCGGAAATACCGCCCGTACCGCTCGGACCTCGTGCTGGACGTCCGCCAGATCGAGGTCGCGCTCCGGAAGCTCCGGAAATTCACGCGAGAGGGCTTCGAGGAAGAGCTCGACGTGGACGCGAGCGTGGACGCGACGGCGAAAGCCTTCGGCGAGCTCGAGATCGTCATGCGTCCGCCGAAGAAGAGCAACGTCCGGGTGCTCCTCCTCATGGACGTCGGCGGGTCGATGGAGCCGTTCGCGCACACGTGCTCGCAGCTCTTCAGCGCCGCGAAGCGCGCGTCGAACTTCCGCGAGCTCAAGACGTACTACTTCCACAACACCGTCTACGGGCGGGTGTTCACGAGCGACACGCTGATGAACCCCATCGAGGTCCCCGAGCTCCTCGAGCTCGTGAACCAGCGGTGGAAGGTCGTCATCGTGGGGGACGCAGCGATGGCGCCGAGCGAGCTCATGAGCACCGGGCCCTGGGGAACGAACGTGCGCCGCCCCGACGGACGTCCGCTCACGGGGCTCGACTGGCTCGTCCTCCTCGCGGAGCGCTTCGATCGCGCCGTGTGGCTGAACCCCGATCCACCGCAGTACTGGGCGGGCGGCACGTGCGAGGTGATTCGCCAGGTGTTCCCCATGTACCACCTCACGATCGACGGGCTCGGAGAGGCCGTGACCCATCTCTCGAAGGCGTCCGCCGCCAAGAAGCCCGAGGTCCTGCTCGATCCGCGGCAGGTTCTCTGAGCGCGTATTCCCCGACCCTTCGGCCCGTGCTCCGCCGCTTCTCCTTCGTCCTCGCGTCGGCGCTCGTCGCTTGCTCTCCGGCCGCGCCCCGTCCGTCCGGAAGCGCGGAGTGGACGGCGTCGGGTGATTCACCGACGTTTTCGCCGCGCGCCGCGTACGAGACGGCCCCGACGTCCGGCGGGACGCGCGGCCTCCCGAGCGCGGCGAGACTCCGCGACGAGATCCGGGCGCGCCTGCCGGGGCGGACGCTCGACGAGGACGGCCGTCTCGCGGAGCTCGCCGAGCGCGTCCTCTACCAGACGCGAGACAGCGGACGCGGGCCGTCGGCCGTCGAGCTCGACGCTCTCGTTCGCAAGATGGGGCTCGTCGTCGCCATGCCGATGGTCGGCGTGTTCCCGGTGAACGGCGGGACCTTCTCGGGTCTCGACGACTACCTCGCGGGCGTCCCGAAGAACCTCTCTTTTTCGCACCTCGGAGTCACGGTGGTCGACCTCGGCGGGCAGCTCGCCGGGGCCGCGGCGCTCGCCGGCGAGCACGTGGCGCTCGAGCCCGTCCCGAGACGCATCGAGCCGGGGCAGACCGTCGCGCTTCGTGGAACCGTTGCTGCGGACTATCACGACGTCGAGCTCGCCTGGACCGAGCCCGGCGGGAAGACGGAGCGCCGGAAGCTCGGAACGGGGAGTCGCGTCGCGGAGACGTCCGCGCCGCTCGCGGCCGGCATCCATCGCGTCGAGCTCCTCGCCGTCGGCCCGAGCGGCCTCGAGGTGATCGCCAATTTTCCCGTCGCGGTCGGCGTTTCTCCCGACGTGGATCGCCCCGCGCCGCTCGCCGTCGACGAAACCGATCCGAAGGCCGCGCTCCTGTCACTCACGAACGAAACGCGGCGGGAGGCCGGCGTCTCCTTGCTCGCCCCCGACCCGATCCTCGACCGCGTCGCGGAGGCGCACAGCGCGGACATGGCCGAGCATGGTTTCTTCGGGCACCAGTCGCCGACGACGGGGATGGTGGACGACCGCGCGCGAGCGGCGGGGCTCCGCCTCGGGCTCCTCGGCGAGAACGTCGCGAAGGCGCCGAGCATCGCGGAGGCGCACGCGCTCCTCCTCGCGAGCCCCGGTCACCGCGACAACATCGTAAACCCCAGGTTTTCGCACGTCGGGCTCGGCGTCGTCCTCGAGCACGCGTCGGCGCCGACGGTCTGGGCCGTGACGGAGGTGTTCGCGGGCATTCCGCGTCCTCTCTCCGATCCGGCGCGCGCGGCGGACGCCGCCTTCGCCGCCGTGGCGAAGGCCCGTTCCGCCGCGTCCGTGCCGGCCCTCGCGCGCTCTTCGAGCCTGGACGATCTCGCGCGCCGCATGGCCACGCGGGTCGTCCAGGAACCGAAGACGGACCTCGGGACGATCGCGACGGAATCGGCCAAGCCCTGGGTCGCGAAGACCCGCGTGGGGATCCCGCTCATCCTCATCACGTTCTTCGCCGATCCGGAGGACCTCGCGACGGACGTCCGCGCCGAAGACCCCAAGCTCCGTCATGCCGGCGTGGCCGTCGCACAGTCCGCCGACGCCGACGCCCTCCGCACGAGCGTGGAGGTGCTCCTCGCGACGGAGTGAGATTACTTGGGGACGCCCTTGATCCGGTCGCAGCCGAACGCGAGGTTCACGGTAGCCGTCGTCGACTTGATCGTCTCGCAGGTGGAGGGACACACGAGGACGCGCGTCGGGGTCGCCGGGTCGTCGTAGTACCAGGCATTGTCGGTCCGCGCGCAGTCGGCCTCGACGACGTAGCCGAGGTCCACGGTCTGACCGTTGTCGGGCGTCATCGTCACGTTCACCTTGTCGGCGTTGAACTTCTGGCCCTGCGGCGGATCAGGGATCTTCCACTCGCACTCGAGCGCGGACTTGATGACCGTCGGGATGCTGATGTGCTGGGAGCTCTGGTGCGCTTCCTTGCCGCGGATGGAGTTCAGCGCCTGGATGAACGCCTGCGTCCCGCCGGACACGTCGATGCTCTTCGTGGTTCCGCCCGCGGCGGCGATCGGGTCCAGCACGCTCGCGTTCGAGCCCGGGAGCCCGAGGACGTAGGTCGTCACGCCCTGGGCGAGGCCGTCCGACACGATCTTCGAGAGGACCGTCGTGTCCCCGGAGCAGAGCGTCGGGTTGCCGTCCGTCACGAGGATCGCGACGCACTGCTCGCCGCTCTGCTGCTTCCACTGTTCGCAGTGGCTCACCATGCCGATGAGGCCGCATTCCGTCGGGGTGAGGTTCAGCGGGTTCGGCTGGTTGCCGTTCATCGCGCCGGAGATCGGGGACGCGTTCTTCGGCACGGGGCCGATCTCGACCACCGGAGCGCCGCAGTTCGCGCCGCTCCCCGAGCCGTCCCCGCAGGTGAAGCCGTTGTCGGGCGCCGTCGGGAAGAACGCGAGCCCGACGTCCATGTTCTGCGACGCCGGATCGGCCATGAAGCCGTTGATGGCGTTCGTCGAGTTCGCCCAGGACTGAGCGCTTCCCTCCGGGAAGCCGGTGATCATGCTGCCCGAGCGATCGAGCATGATGTAGAGCGCGATCGGCGAGTACGTGATGATCGTGTCCGTGACCGTCGCGTCCTTGTACGTGATGATCTGCTCGGGCGCGGCGGTGATGGCCGGACAGCCGCCGCCTGCGCCGTTGCCGCCGCCTGGATCGCCGCCGCCGGAGCCGAAGTTCGGGAGGTCGCCGCCCGTGTTGTAGTTCGGCAAGCTGCCGGTTCCGGATCCGCCGGTGGAGCCACCGCCGAAGCTTCCGGACGCGCCGGTGCCGTTCGCCGGCTGCTGCCCACCGACGCTGTCGTCGCCGTTCTTCGGCGAGCACCCCGCGAGCTTCGCCGCGACGAGGAGCCCTCCGACCACCGCCAGTTTCGTCTTCACGCCGCTCATGGTTTCTCCTGGGGATCGGACCGCCACGTAACCAAGTCGGCAGGACGGCCGGCCGTCAACTCGCCGAGCGCGAAGGGTAGGAAACTGGGCGTTCCAGCGATTTGACGCAGGGCGACGGGACGGCGGCCGGCTGGCCGATTTGAGGCTTCCGGGGATAGTCGCATACCGGGGCCGAGATCCCTCGTGATCGGAACCGCGCGACGCCCGGCTCCGTCGGTCGCACTCGGTCGGTCGCACTGCGGGGGGGCCTTCTCGATCGGACAGTTTGTATACAAACTATCCGGCTCGCGCGCACGACGCGGGGGTCCTGGGACGGGAGGCGAACCGGAGGACCAGAGGATTTCGAGCCGCGGTCGCGCTATCCCGACGCCTCGGGGGGCCCAGGTTGCCAGGGTCCCCCTGAAGAAACCCTCGCCGCCCCCGCCGTTTCGCGCGAGCCCGGGGTCACCTCAGCCCGTGACGACCTTACGGAGTCGCCCGAGCGCGCTCTGGAGGTCGCGCGAGGCCGAGTCCTGGACGCGCGCCGCTTCCTCGATCTGCTTCGCCGCTTCGAGCGCTTGCTCCGAACCGCGCGACTGCTGGCGGTGCGCGTTGTTCAGCTGGTGGACCATGTTGCTGATGTTCTCGATCGCCTGGGTGATCTGGCGACCGCCGCGCGACTGCTCCTGGCTGGAGCGTTCCACCTGCTGCGCGACCGTTCGCATCGTCTCGCCCGTCTTCATGATGAGTTCGGTGCCGCGAGCCTGCTGAGCCGTCGCGGCGGCGATCTGCTGCACGGTCTCGGCGATCCGCCCGATGGCGTCCGTCACCTGCTTCGAGCCCTTCGCTTGCTCGACCGTCGCCCGCGCGATGGCACGCACCATGTTCGTGCTCTTCTGGGAGCTCTCGAGGATCTTCTTCAGCGCGCGCTCGGCCTCGTTCGAGACCTGCACGCCGCGGTCGACGTTCTGGGCGCCGCGCTCCACGGCCTGGATGGCGTTCCGGCTCTCCGCCTGGATCGTCTTGATGAGATCGGCGATCTCCTTCGTGCTCGCTCCGGCGCGTTCCGCGAGGTCCTTGATCTCGTCGGCGACGACGGCGAAGCCCTTGCCGTGCTCGCCCGCCTGCGCGGCGATGATGGCGGCGTTCAGCGCGAGCAGGTTCGTCTGCTCGGCGACCTCGTCGATGACGTTCAGGATCTGGCCGATGGCATCGATGCGCGAACCGAGGTTCGAGATCACCGCGACGGCTTCCTGGCTGCTCTCCTTGATGCGGTAAATCTCGCCGATCGTCTTCAGGATCGACTCGGCGCCGTGCTCGGCGTCACGGGCGACTTCCTCGCTCAACCGGGCCGTCTCGTTCGCGTTCGACTGGACCTGGTCGATGGAGACGTCCATCTCGTTCATGGAGGAGCTCGTCTCCTCGGCGGTGAGCGAGAGGGCGTCGACGTTCTTCGCGACTTCCTTGATCGAGTACGTCATCTCCTCGATGGAAGAGACGCTCTCCCGCACGCTCTGGGAGAGCTCGCCGATGTGCTCCGCCATCTCGTCGTTCGTGGCGGTCATCTCGAGGATGGACGAGCTCGACTCCTCCGCGCTCGCCGCGAGCATCTCCACGTGCTGGGCGATCTCGCGCAGGGCGGCGGTCATCTCCTTGACGCTCCGGGCGCTGGTCTCGCTCTGCGCGATCTGCGTCTGCGTCGCGTCGCCGATGCGCGAGATGGCCTCCGACACCGCGTCGCTCGCTTCTTCGACTTCCGCGTTCCGCTCCTCGTTCTCGGCGCCCGTCTCGCGGATCGCCTCGGCGACTCGCGCGAGAGCCGCGTAGATGTCCTGGATCTCGGGGGGCGCGCCCGCCGGGGCCTCGGGCGACTTGCCGCCGCGAGCGCGGTCGACGGCGTCCCGGAGGCCCACGACGGAGGGACCTCCCACGGCGCCGCCGCCCGCCCACGCCACCGCGAACACGCCGATGGCGGCGAGCGCCACGACGTACGGAGTCGCGGCCCGATCCACGGAGAGGATCGCGACGAGGCCCGCGAGGAGCAGGATGATTCCGATGAACTGACGCTGGCCGAGAGGGGGCATCGGCGGGGATCTCCGTGAGGTAAACTCGCAGGGTATTTCGCGTTCTTCCGGACAACAAGCGGTCCCTGCCCGGTCTTACTGAAGCCAGGCGCTCCGGGACGGAAAACCCCGGGGATCAGGACTCTGCCCGTTCAGTACCGGGAGCGCTCTCCGGAGGCGCGTCGGGGAGAAGTGTCGGCCCACGGACGGGGAGGACGACCCGGAACTCCGCGCCCCCGCCCGGGACGTCGTGGTGAGTGATCTCGCCCCCGTGCTCCACCACGATGCGCTCCACGATGGCGAGGCCGAGCCCCGTGCCGTGCTCCTTGGTCGTCGCGTAGGGCTCGAAGAGCCGGCCGCGCATCTCCTTCGGGACGCCGGGCCCGTCGTCTTCCACGACGAGGCGCACGTGAGCCGGGTCCGGCTGGTCGAGCCGCACGGAGACCCGCGGTGACGGGCGACCGGACACGGCGTCGAGCGCGTTCTGGACGAGGTTCGTCGTCACCTGGACGAGCTGGTCGCGGTCCGCCACGATCCTCGGGAGCTCGGCGGCGTCGAACGAAACGGGAACGCCGCCCGCGGAGTGGAGCGTGACGACGTCGCGCACGGCGGTGGCGAGATCCATCTCGGTGGGGTTCGGCGGAGGCAGCCGCGCGAAGCGAGTGAACTCCTGGACGATCTGCGTGATGCGCTGCACCTCGAGCAGCACCGTCCGCGTCGCTTCGTCGAAGTACTCGTCGAACGCCGGATCCGACCGGGCCCGGAGGCGCCGCAGCGTCTCCACCGCGGCTCGGATGGGCGCGAGCGGATTTTTGATCTCGTGGGCCACGCGTCGCGCGATCTCTCGCCTCGCGGCGATGCGTTCGGTCGCGGCGAGCCGCTTCCGGAGCGCGACGAGATCGGCGATCGTCTGATTGAAGGAAGCGGCGAGCTCCCGGAGCTCGGTCGCGCCGCTCGTGACGACCGGGACGGGTTCTCCCGTGACGACGTTCCTCGCCTGCGTCGCGAGCTCCGCGATGGGGCGCGCGAGTCCCCGCGCGACGAGGAGCGCGAGCACGAGCGCCGCCCCGATGGTCGCGGCTCCGATGCCCACGAGCGTGCGATCGAGCCGCGCGAGCGCGTCGTCCAGCGGAGCCCGGGAGACGGTCGCATGGAGCGGGCGCCCCGGGAGCTCGGGGAGGTCGACGGACGCGACGAGCACGGCGCGGACGTCCTTCGGTCGTTCGAACGAGAGCGATAACCCCTGGGCGGCGCTCACGCGGGCGAGGACGGCGTCGAGCCGTCGCGCGCCGACCAGGCCGAGGGTCGTGCCCTGGTAGGTTCGAGCGCAGTGCGCCTCGATCGCCTCGGTGCCGGCCCCCGTGCGGAGGACGGCGATGTTCGAGGGCTCGCGGAGCTTCGCGGCGAGCTCCGGCGAACGTGAGCCGACGCGGCCCGAGTCCGCCGCGCCGAGGATTTCGCCGCCGCTCGTGACGAGCGTGAGCTCCGAGAGGCGCACGGCCTTCATGAGCTCCGGCACCTGGAGCGAGATGGAGAGCCGCCGTCCGGGATCGAGCTGACCGCCGCGCGCGTCGACCAGCGCGCCGTCGAAGAGCGGATCGTGTTCGCAGAGCTCCCCGAGGAGGCGCGGCACGTCGCGCTTCTCGGCGTCGAGCTCGGTGCGGAGGCCGGCGAGGGCATGAGAGAACCTCTCCGCGAACTGATCCTCGGCCATGGTGCGCCACGCCGTCCTCACGGCGATCGCGAGCGTGCCCGTCGCGATCGCCGTGAGCACGGACAGCGCGACGAGGAGCCGCTTCGCGATGGTCACGCGCCGAGGGTAGCGGAGGTCCCTGCCTCGCACGAATCGAGACCCGTACGCGGCGTCGTTTCCCGAGGTTGCGTGGCGCGGGGCCGGCTCGTAACGTGTCGCTCCGTGCGGCTCCCCGACCTCGGTTTGTTCCTCGCCGGCCTCGGAGCCGCCGCGTGCGGAGGAGCTTCGCCTCCGGTCGCCGCTCCCGGCCCCGTGCCGACCGCGACGAAGGTCGCCGCGCATCCGCCCGCGGAGCCCCGCAACGCGCTCGCGTCGGACCGCGTCGCGATCGTCCCGGAACGCACGTTCGGGCCGTACGTCGGCATGCGCGCCGAGGGGACCATCGCGGCGTGGGCCGCCGAGAACGAGGGCAAGCGGTCCTGGTGGACCGTGCCCATCGGGCGAGACGGGACCCGCCTGGCCGAGCCGAAGACCGTCGCCGCGGCCGCGCCCGAGATCGATCTCGTCGCGATCAAGCCGCTCGGCGCGGGCGAGGTGAAGGAGCTCGTCCTCGTGTCGAGCTCGCGGGAGTTCTCCGGGGAACGCGTCGACGCGGTGGTCCTCGGATCGCGCGGGGAGATGATCGGAGGCCCGGTGCCGCTCGCCGAGTCCCTCCCCGACGTGGTCTGGCTGGACGCCGTGCCCACGGCGTCGGGCGCGCTCGTCTTCTGGGCGGTGAAGCGCGACGATCGCGCCGACCTCTACGCCGCCGCGCTCGGCCCCGGTGGAGACGTGCGCGAGCGTCCGTCGAGCGTGCTCGAGGGCGCGCGTGCCTGGCAGGTCGTGGAGGGCGCCCCCGGCGCGGCCGTCGCCGCCGTGCTCGCCGGCAAGGCGCGCGGAGAGGCAGGGCCGCTCCTCCTCCAGTGGGTGGACGGCTCGGGACACCCGGAGAAGAAGCCGCTCGTCGTCGTCGACGCCGGGTCGGCGGAGCCGGACGTGGACCTCGTGCGGCTCGGCGGCGGCGTGCTCCTCGCGTGGTCGGATCGTCGCGCCGGGGAGTCTCGCCTGTTCTCCGCGTGGGTCTCCGACGCCGGCGCGCTCGCGCGCCCCGCGGCTCCTCTCGTCGCGCCGTTCGGCCCCGAAGCCCTGGTCCGGCTCGTGCCGTCGCCCGACGCGCGATCCGCCTGGATCGTCTGGGAGAACCTCCTCGAACGTCCCGAGGGCGGACGCGCCTTCCGTGTCGCGCGGGTGGACGAGCACGGCGCCGTCGGTCCCGACCAGGCCGTCCTCACGAGGAGCGGCGGCGACTCCGTGCCCGAGCTCGCCGCGACGTCGCGGAGCCTCCATGCGCTGACGCTCGCCCCGGAGTGTCGTGCCGGATCTTCCTGCGAAGGGGAGCGACTCGTCCCCACGTTCGTCGCTCTCGACCCGGCGCTGGACGTCGTCGCGTCGGAGCCGCTCCACGTCACGGCGTTGAACGGCGCCGTCGCGGACCTCGCCTGGGGCCTCTCGTGCGACTCGGAGAGCTGCATCACGCTCGCCTCCGGCGGCGAGGCGCCGATGCCCATCTGCGCGGTGAAGCTCGAATCTCTCGGGGGCGGATCCATCCCTCCCGCGAGACGCGTCGGCGCGGACCCGCCGCCGCGCGCCGTCGCCCTCACGCGGGTCGGCAAGACCGAGCCCGTCGCGGAGCTCGTGACGGACACGACGGAGCAGGGAACGCTCGCCGCGTGGGTCACGGATTTCGATCCGACGACGCCGTTCGGCCGGCAGAAGACGGCCGCGCCCGACGGCAAGTACGAGCCCCCGCGCGCGATCGTGCGTGTTGTGAAGACGCTCCCGCGGACCGGGGACGCGAACCCCGAGCCAGTCGTCATCTCGTATCGCGCGCACTCCGTCGGCGGAGTCGCGGTCGCACCCGGCGATCCCGCGAAGGGAGAGAGCGTCCTCGCCTGGGCGGGCATCGACAACAAGGAGCCCGAGGTGTTCCTGACGCTGCTCGGACCCACCGGGAAGAAGGTGTCGCAGAAGATGCTGACGCACGTGAAGGGCGGCGTGTCGGACGTCGCCGTCGCGTCGGTCGCGGACGGGTTCGCCGTCGGCTGGGTCGAGGATCACGGCGGGGAGTCCGAAATCCACGTGGCGAAGGTCGATCGATCCCTGAAGCCTCTGGGCGTCGATCGGCGCGTCTCGGCGGCCGCGTCCGTGGCGACCTCGATCCAGCTCCTCTCGCGCGGCGACCACGTGTTCGCGGTGTGGTCGGATGCCCGCGGGCCGAACGCCGGCGTCGCGGACGTCTACGCCGCGCGTCTCGCCGCGAAGGACCTCGCGCCGGTCGGCCCGGAGCATCGCCTCGCCCAGACCGAGCTCCACTCCCGCTCGCCCGCCGTGGCGCCGTTCGGGGACGGCGCGGTCGTCGCGTGGATCGAGTCGCCGCCGTCGAGCGAACAGCCGAGCGGGGGCTCCCTCATGATGGTGAGGCTCGATTCGGGCGGTGAGCCCGTCGGCGGCTCGCTGACCACCGTTGCCCTGGAGGGCGATCCGGCCGGCGTCGGGGTCGCCTGCGGCAAGGACTCTTGTCGAATCGCCGCGACGGCGGAAGCCGCCGGCGGAGGCGCGGTCGTCGCATTCGAATGGCGTCCGGGCGTTGACGTCCGCCCGAGGCGGATCTTGCCCCTCGCGTTCAGGCCGCGGAACGCGCTGTCCCCCTCCGTGGCCGACGCGGACGTCTTTTACGTCGACGAAGGCCAGAACGGCGAGGCTACCGTTCGACGCCTGACGGTGGACTGGAACTGAACGGACCCGGGCGACCCGACTCGTCGCTCGCGGCGTGTGCTACGAGGAGGAAGCTGCCGGACGATGAGCGCGTACATCGACCCGAGCGGGATGTCCCTGGGGGAGGCGCTGCGCCTCCTCCTGATCGGGGGCATCGCCGCGCTCTGGCTCCGCGTGTGGTGGGGCCGAAAGCGCTCGCCGGGAGATCGCGTGCTCGTGGTGGCGCTCGTCTGGTGCACGTGCGTCCTGGTGCTCATCGCCGCCCGGGTCGCGCTCGCCCGGGCCGGAGCATCCCCGGCGCTCGTCCCGTTCCTGGTCCGGTTGCAGGACACGGGCGCCATGGCGCCGATCCCGTGGCTCCTCCTCGCGCTCGCGCCGCTCGGCCGCCCGGCGGATCGCCCCGTGACGACCGGGCTCGTCGTCGCGACGACCCTCGCGGCCCTCTGGGTTTGGTTCGACGGACCCGTCGTCGGCGACGTCGTCGTCGAACGGACGCTCGTGACGGGCGACCGCTACTACACGCTCGAGACGGGCGCTCTTCTCTCGCTGTTCGGCGTCATCGCGCTCGTCGCCTGGCTGTGGTCCGTCCGTCTCGTCCTCCGGAGCGAGGAGCGCGATCACGACCTCGCACGGATCGTCACGGTGGGCGGGGGATTCCTCGCGGCCGCGGGGGCGAACGACAGCCTGATGGACGCCGGGATCGTCCATAGCGTGCCGCTCATCGACGTCTCGTGCTTCGCCGTCCTCTTGCTCCTCGGGGGCACGCTGGCGAGGCGGGCCCGCGCGGCGCTCGGAGGAGCGCACGCGGAGGTCCTGGCGCAGACGAGGGAGCTCGAGAGACGGCACGCGGATCTCGCCCTCCGCGAGCGTCAGATCGCGCTCGGTGCGCTCGCGGCCGGGCTGGGACACGAGATCAACAACCCGCTGAACGTCGTCGCGGTGAACCTCCACCGCGCGGTGGAGCTCCTCGGCGAGCTGGATCGCCTCCCCCTCGTTCGATCGAGCCTGGTGGAATGCGCGGAGGCCTGTCGGGAGGTCGCCCGTGCCGTCATCGACTTCGGCGCGTCGCGCGCCCCGGACGACGAGCCCGCGTCCTCGGAAGAGGACGAGGCGGCTCCCGGGCGGCTCCGCATCCTCGTCGTCGACGACGAACCCCTGGTCGCGAAGTCACTCCGCCGCGCGCTCCGCGGGCACCAGGTGACCGTGGCGCACAGCGGCGCCGAGGCTCTCGAGCTCCTCCGGGACGGGTCCTACGACCGGGTGCTCTGCGACGTCATGATGCCGGGCCTCAGCGGCCCCGACGTCTACCGCGCGCTCGAGGCCGAGGGACGGCTCGGATCGCTCGGGTTCGTGTTCGTCACCGGAGGCGCCTTCTCCGCGGACGTCGCGGAGGCCGTCCGCAGCACGGGCGCGCGCGTGCTGAAGAAGCCCGTGGACCCCGGGGAGCTCGTGCGTCTCGTCACGAGCCGGAACGCCGCCGGCAGTGAACCGAGACACGAGGTGCCGGGATGAGCCACCTGGGCCTCTGGCCGGAGCTCGCCGTTCGCCTCTTCCTCGCCGGAGCGATGGTCACCGCCGTCGTCTCGGCGCTCGGCATGTGGCGGGTCCGGCGGACCGACCGGGTGCAGCAGATCGCACTCGGCTGGTCGGCCCTCGTGTTCGTGCTCCTCCTGTCGCGTTTCTTCGCGCTCGCCGCGGCGAGTGACGCGACGACGGTGTACATGTCGCGCCTCCAGCACACGCTGATGCTCCTCCAGGTGCCTCTCGTGCTGTATCTCGTCGAGGGGTCCGCTCGCGGCACGCGGCATCTCCTGCTCCCGACGCTCGTGGCGGTGCTCCCGTTCGTCGGCGGCGGTTTCGCGACGGACCGCGTCGTCCACCACGTGGACGCGTTCGGCGCGCGCCTCGGCTACTCCGTGCCCGGGCCGTTCGCGCATCTCATGCTTCCCTACGGCGTCGTCGCCGGCGTCCACGTCTACCGAAAACTCTCCACGTACGACGGCCCCGACGCGAGCGTGATCCGGAAGGCGCTCATCGGCTTTCTCCTCGCGGTGCTCCCGGCCGGCGCGAACGACTTCGCCATGACGCTCGGTCTCGCGAAGAGCGTGCTGCTCATGGACGTGGCGAGCTGCATCCTCGCGCTCGGGCTCGCCTACGCGCTCACGCGACGCTCGAACGACGCCTACCAGACGCTCCTCGTCGCGGTCGCCGAGCAGCGGGAAGCGCTCCGGCGCGGCGCCGCCGAGATCCGGACGGAGAACCGCGTCGCCGAGCTCGGCGCGGAGGTGGCGCGCGTGCTCGAGCGGGTCCGCGAGCCCGTCCGGCGCATCGCGAGCGCGCTCGTCGTCGCCGAGGACGCGGTGCTCGCCATCCCGATCGGCGGGGATCCGCGCTGGGCCGAGGAGCGCGAGCTCCTCGCCGAGTGTCGCGACGCGGCCGGGAGGGTGGCTCGCACCGTCGCCGCCTTCGGCGAGCTCGTGGAAGCGGGCGCCGGCAAGGTGGTCCCGACGGACGTCGGCGTCCTCGTGGAGAGGGCTCTCGCGGTCGTCGGAAACGAGATCCGTCACCGCGGGCGACTCGTGAAAGAGGTACAAACCGTCCCTCTCGTGGACGCGGACCCGGAGAAGCTCGTGCAGGCGCTCGTGAGCCTCCTGGTCCGCGCGATCCGCTCCATCCCGGTCGCGCGCTCCGCGGAGGGCCGCGTGGCCGTCAGTGTCTCCGGGACGCGGCGACACGTCACGATCCGCATCACCGACAACGGCGATCCGATCCCCGCGTCGCTCGTGCCTCTCGTCTTCGATCCGTACGTCACGACGGACGCGGAGGGCGCCGGCTCGGGCCTCGGCCTCGCCCTCTGCCAGCGCCTCGTCACCCGGCTCGGGGGCAAGGTGACGGTGGAGAGCACCGCGGCCGGATCCGAAGTGACGGTGGAGCTCCCCGTGCGAGATCCCGTCGTGAGCCGCGCCCCGGCGGCCGCCTGAGCAATGAGCGCGCTCCTCGTCCCCTTCCTCTACGAGCTCCGGAAGCGAAAGCTCCCGGTCGGGACGGAAGAGCTCGTCTCGCTCGCGAAGGGAATGCGCCTCGGCCTTCACGAGAGCACGATGGACGGCTTCTATCGCCTCTCCCGGTCGCTCCTCGTTCACCGGGAGAGCGATCTGGATCGGTTCGATCAGGCGTTCTCCGCGCACTTTCGCGGCGTCGAAGGAGGAGCGCCGGATCTCCGCGACGTGCTCGAGGCGCTCCTTCGAGGCGGCGCTTCCGGCGACGCTCTGCCCGACCTCGATCCGGAGGAGCTCCCCGAGTGGCTCCGCGAGATGCTGGAGTCGGCACGCGAGGCGGACGGGGACGACGCGCGAGCGCGGGACGACGCCGAGAGCGGAGTCGGCCGTCGCTCGGCCCGTCCCCCGAGGCTGCCTCTCGGCGGGGACGCGGCGTCCTCCGGTCGCGAACGCGCCCTCGGCATGGCGGACGCCCGGCGCTACCGGCGATATCGCTCGGACCTCGTGCTGGACGTCCGGCAGATCGAGCTCGCGCTCCGGAGGCTCCGGTCCTTCTCGCGCGACGGCCGCGACGACGAGCTCGACGTCGACGGCACCGTCGATCGGACGGCGCGGGCGTTCGGCGATCTCGAGGTCGTCCTACGGCCCCCGCGGAAGAGCAACGTGCGCGTCGTCCTCCTGATGGACGTCGGTGGTTCCATGGAGCCCTTCGCGACGCTGTGCTCGCAGCTCTTCAGCGCCGCGAAGCGAGCGAGCAATCTCCGCGAGCTCCGGAGCTACTACTTCCACAACGTTCCGTACGGTCGAGTGTTTTCCGCGGACGGGCGGATGACGCCCCTCGATCTGCCGGACCTCTTCGAGCAGGTGAACGCGCGGTACAAGCTCGTCGTTGTCGGGGACGCGGCGATGGCTCCCGGCGAGATGCTCTCCGTCGGTCCGTGGGGCTCCACCTGGCGCCGTCCCGACGGCGGTCCGATGCGCGGCTTCGACTGGCTCGTCACCCTCGCGGATCGGTTCGACCGTGCGGTGTGGCTGAACCCCGATCCGCCCGCGTACTGGACCAACGGGACGGCGCAGGTCATCTCGCAGGTGTTCCACATGCACCCGCTCTCGCTCGACGGGCTCGCCGAGGCGGTGACCTTTCTCGCGAAAGACGGCGCGGCGAAGCAGCCCCCGTTCACCGGAAACCCCCGGAACGCTCTCTGAGCCGAGAAACGCGCACGAGCCCCCACGACGGTGCGAAGTCGGCCTGCGACGCCGGCTGCAAGGCGGTCTTGAGCTCGGAATGGGCCACGTTCTGCCGGTGAGGAGCTCCAAATGAGCGATCGGCCAGCCGCGTGCGCGGCTGGCCCTCCTCATCATCCAGTGCAAGTGCCGGAGGCACAATTTCCGGAGGCGCATTCGTACTCGGAGGCGCAGGAGTCGCCCGCCGTCTTAGTCCCGTGACAGGCGCCGTTCAGGCAGATCCGAGAGCCGCAGTCCATCACGCCGACGCACGGACTTCCGTCGAGCGCACCGTCGGCCCTCGTACAGACACCGCCCGCGCAGAGGCCCGAGATGCAATCCGTGTTGGAGACGCACGGAGTCCCGTTGGCCGCCCGGAACGTGCAGACGAAGCCCCTTCCGAGCTCCGTACAGGTGCCTGCGGCGCACGTCCTGTCGATGCAGCTGTCCAGGCACCAGAGTCCACACTGCGTCGGATCCTGGCCATCGAGGCACGCGGTGTACGCACACTGTCCGCCGGCGCACCCCGCAGAGGACCGACAGGGGCTGCTGCAGAATCCCTCCATTCGGCAAGACGACGAGCCGGTAGGGCCGGTGCACGTATTTCGCACGAGGCAGTGCCCCGAAAGACACTGTCCGTCCCCTTTGCATCTCGCCCCGTCAGCGCGCTTCGTCGACGTTTCCGTCGAGCAGCGCGGATCCGCGTCGGGTGGGGCGCACCCCGGTGGACGGCAATCCGGATCTGCGGAGCAACAGTACGAAGCGGTTCCGTCCGAAAAGCAGACGTCGCAGTCGGCCGAAGTGCAGGCGGAGCCAAGTGGGACGTTGCAGGTGTGGTCGATGCTGCAATTGTTCGAGACGCAATCCGCGTCGGCGTCGCACGGTCCACCGGTGTCTCGCTTGTCGGTACACTCGCCCGACGGAAGGCAGGTGAGCCCCGCCGGGCACCCACAGTCTCCGCAGAACCCGGTTCCGGCCGCCGCGCAGGCGACCGAGAGCCCGTCCTTGCACGTGAACTCACCCTGGTACGGACAACCCGGGACGCACGCTCGCGAGCCGCTCGGCTGGATTCCGCAGACCATGCGCTGGAAGCCCGGGACGGCGCACTCGTCGTCGGTCACGCACCCGCGCGTGCAGAACTGGTGGTCGGGGACGACGTTCGTCGCCGACGTCCTCAGGCAATACAATCCGGGTCCACACGAGCTGCCTTCCCAGCACGGGTCGCCGACGCGGTGACCGTCGGTGGGCTTCGTCGCGGAGCCGGGTTCGCCTGCACAAGCGGACGCAACGAAGACTGCCCAAAAAGATGCGGCCCCCGTCCACCACGCTCGCACGACGACGAGAGTCTAGGCCAGGCACGTCGTCTCCGCAATCCGCGCTCAGCCGCCGTCCGACGGCGCCGCGCCGCCGTCCTTCGCCGCGATGCACGCGTTCGGGATGCACACGGCGCGTCCCGCGTTGCCCTGGCAGGCGGCGCCCGTGCCGCAGTCGGCGTTCGTCTGACAGAGGAAGGTGCAGAAGTTCCCGAAGTCGCCCGTCGTGTAGTCCGCGAGGCAGACGTCGGCGCTCTTGTTGTCGACGCACTCGTTCCCACCCTTGGAGCACTGCTTGCCGACGCCGATCTCGTTGCCCGCCGCGCCAGCGGCGGCGCACGCCGGCCCGGGAAGAGCCGGGGGCGTGGTGCTGCCCGAGCCCATCCCGCAGAACCCGCGTCCGAGCGCCGGGTACCGGAACAGGATGGAGAAGCACATCTCCGTGTCGGAGCTCTCCCCGAAGGTCACGGTCTTGTCGAGCGTGTTGTCGTACGTGCACTCCGTCTTCACCTTGTCGCCCGGGTGAAGCGCGATCTGCGGATCGAGCGGGATCTGGAACTGCTCGTTGAACGTGTAGTCGCCGTCGTGGATCACCTGTTCCACGCCGCCGACGGTGAACGTCGTCTTCAGGTGCTTGCCGAGCTGGTGCATGTGCGGGAAGAGCGCGTACATCGTCTGGTCGTCGGTGATGTCGCACTCGTTCGAGACCGTCGTCTCCTTGCCCGGCGGGAGCGAGAGCGTGAGAGGACCGGCGAGGAGCGCCTCCGATTCGAACTTCACGTCTTCCTTCGCTAGGAACTGCACTTCCATCGCCGAGGTGCCCTCGAGGGTGTCCTCGCTCGTGTTGTAGAGGTGGAGCCCGAGGTTCAGGAACTTCCCCTTCGGAAGCTTGATCGCGACGCCCTCCGGAAGCGTGAGGCCCTCCGAGCCGACGCCGGCCGCGTAGATGAGCCCCTGCGCGACGGCCGTCGTGCAGTCTATGGTGCCGTCGCCGAGCGTGAGGAGCGTGTGGTGCGTTCCCTTCGGATGAATGGGACGGATCGCCTTGACGTAGAGGTCCTCCGTCAGCTCCTTCTTCACGCAGTAGCGCGTCTTTTCTTCGCCGGGCCCGAGCGTCCACTCACCCTCGATGAGGCGCGTCCAGGTCGTGCCCGTGCCGCCTTCGGGGCCGCTCGTGCTCGGCGACGAGGTCGAGTCGTTCGACTTGCTCGAGCAGGCGAGCGACAGACAGAGCGGCAAGGCGAGGGGGAAAAGGCGGGCGTTCATCGGGATGTTCGTCGCATGGAAGGCCGGGCGCGTTGAGGGAAGTTGGTTTCCCTTCGGGGCCAAAGCATGGACTCTGAGCGCCGATGCCGCTCCTTGCCACCGCGAGACGGGAATTTTCCGTCGTCCGTGTGAGCGGAGGTAGGAGGCGCACTGCTAGGATCCTGCCCGTGAACGCGAGCATCGCGCGTCTCTTCGCCGGGCTCTTCCTGGCGTTCTGGCTCCCCGGGTGCTCGGCCTCGGCGGACGCGGCTTCGCCGTCACCCCGCGCGCGTTCCGGTTCGGACTCGGGAACGCCGAGCCCTTCGTGCAACCCCGACGACACGGCGTTTCTCTGCGACGGCGGGGTGTGCCCTCCGGCGGCGCCAGCGTGTGGCCCCGGGAGCGCGTCCTACCCGCACGCCTCCGTTCGCGTCACGTCCTCCGGCACGGGCGTCGGCACCTACGCGCTCTACGAGCCCGACGAACCGAGGCCGGCGAGCGCGCCCGTCGTCGCGTTCGTGCACGGGTTCGCGCTGACGGACAATCGCCCGGCGTACGACGCGTTCCTCCGGCACCTCGCGCGGAAAGGGTTCGTCGTCGTCTTTCCGGAGTACGGCTTCATCGGCGACCTCACGGGCTACGTGCCCACGGCGCGACGGACGCTCGCCGACGGCCTGGCGGCGCTCGCCGACGGCACGCACGTCTCGCCCGACGGACGCTTCGGCATGGTCGGTCACTCGCTCGGCGGGATGCTCGCGCTCACGCTCGCCGCGACGACGACGACCGCGCCGGCGATCCCGGCCCCGGCCGTGCTCGTGCTCGCGGAGCCGGCAGGGACGACGTTCGACGCCCTGACGGGCCTCGATCTCTCCGCTCCGAAGCTCGCCGGCATCGCGGCCGGGACGAAGCTCCTCGTCATCGAGGCGGAGACGTCGCTCACCGACGCGAACTCCGCGTCGCCGGATGCGTGGGCGAACACGACGACCGTCCGTGCCGCCGACAAGAACTGGCTCGTCGTTCACTCGGACTCTCACGGAGCGCCGGCGCTCGTCTCCGATCACCTCGGCGTCCAGTTCGACCCGGCCTCGAACGCGCCGCTCGATACGATCGATTTCTGGGGGTACTTCAGGCCCACCGAGGCCGCCCTGGATCTCGTCTTCGGGGTCGCGTCCGGCGGCGCGTACTCGCCGTTCTGCCGGGACGCCTCGGCCGAATGCGATCCGGTCCGGGACATGGGCCGCTGGAGCGACGGGACGCCCGTCCGGCGGATCGAGAACGCGGGCGATCGCGGGCTCTGAAGCGCTAGCCGAGGACGCGCTCGATCTCGCTCCGCTCCGGACCGGTCAGGGAGAACTCGCCGATCGCGAGATCTCGTCTCATGTGCGCCTCGTCGGAGGTGCCCGTCAGCGGGAGCATCCCGGACTCGACCGCGAAGCGAAACACGATCTCGCTCGGCGTCTTCCCGAGTCGCTCGGCAGGGCCGAGCACGGGCCGGAGCGAGAGGACGGGCGCGTTCGCCGTGAGGAGCGAGAAGGCCTGATACACGATGCCCTCCGCGGCGCAAAATGCGCGGATCTCGCGATCCCAGCCGGTGACGGCGAAGCACCGGTTCTGCACGAACGCGGGCGACACCGTCGCCTCGCGGCAGAGGAGCGCGAGCTGGTCGGCCGAGACGTTACTCACGCCGAGGAGCTTCGCGCGTCCGCTCGCGTGAATCTTCTCCATGGCGCGCCACGCGGCGAGATCGTCCGGCGCGAGGCCGGACCGCGTCGACGGGCCATGAAGGACGTAGGAGTCCACGTACGTCGTCCCGAGGTGCTCGAGCGAGCGCTCGAAGGATTCTGCGACCTGCGTCCCGACGTCCGCCTTCGGGTCGTACGGGAGGCGATGGTCCTGCCCCGCCGGATGCGTGAACTTCGTCTGGAGGAAGAGGCTCTCTCTCGGGATCCCCGCCGTCCGGGCGCGCGCGACGGCCGCTCCCACCGCCGCTTCCACGTAGTGCTTGCGCTGATTCGCGGTGTCGACGCCGCGGAAGCCCGCCTCGAGCGCGAGGCTCGTCAGCGCTTCCGTCCGGTCCTCCTTCCACGCGGTCCCGTACAGGAACGCCGGCACCTCCGTCCCTCGGACGAGTCTCGTCTGCACGGGGCAGAGGATGACACGGGTGCCCCCGCACCCTCGGAATCCCCTGGAGTATCGCGGCTCAGGGGGCCGCGACGCCGTCGCCGCTCTGCCGTCCGAGCGGCGAGAAGATCTCGCTCAGGAAGTCCAGCACGGCGCGGATCCTCGCGCTCTTCTGGAGATCGGCGGAGACCGTCTGCCAGATCACGCGCGGCTCGGGCGAGGTGACCGTCGGCACGTGGACGAGCTCCGGTTCGCGGTCCGCCACGGCGCGAGGAAGGAGCGCGATGCCGACTCCGGCGAGCGTCGCCGAATAGATGGAGCTCACGCTGTCCGAGCGGAGCGCGATCTTCGCGCCCTCGAGGCGCTGCGAGAACCACTCATTTTCCACCGAGAACGCCCGGACGTCCGCGAAGAGGATCACGTTGTGGCCGACGAGGTTCGTCTCGGCGGATACCGGGTTTCCGGCGCGCGCCACGTACTCCCTGGAAGCGTAGAGGGCGAGCGGGATGCTCGAGAGCTTCCGCGTGACGACGTGATCTTCCCGAGGTCGCGCGAGCCGGAGCGCGATGTCCGCCTCGCGTCGCGAGAGGCTCACGGTGCGCGTCGTGCAGACGAGGTCCAGCGTGATGTCCGGGAACTCCTTCCGGAACCGGGGGAGCTCGGGAGCGATGAAGCGCGTCGCGATCATCTCCGTCGCGGTGACGCGGACGAGGCCGCTGAGCCGCTGGTCGGCCCCGACGATCTCGCGCTCGAGCGCGAACGCCTCCTGCTCCATCCGCTCCACGCGGGCGAGGAGATCGCGGCCCGCGGGCGTCAGCAGGTAGCCGTCCGGAGTGCGATCGAAGAGCCGGGCGGCGACCTGTTCCTCGAGCGCGGCGAGGCGCCGGCCGACGGTCGTCGCGTTGATGCCGAGCTCCGTCGCGGCGCGCGAGAGCGTCCCCTCGCGGTGGATCGCGAGGAAGTGGCGGAGGTCGTCCCAGTCGAGCATGGCGGTCCGTCCCGGCATTTGCGCCGGGTACGCCTGCAACCTTGCCGGAAGCCGATCGCGCTTTCTAGCCCTATCCCAGAGTCAGGAGGCCCCGGATGCACGAGGACCAAGATCCGCGCCGTCAAAGTCCCGCGAGCGAACGCTCGCCCGCGAAGGCGACAGCAAGGGGAGCGGTCGCGAACCGAGCCGTGGAGGACGGAGGTCCCCCCGCAACCCTGCGGCGGGCGGTGACGGTGCGAGCGGCGGACGGGTTTCTCCTAGGCGCGAGCGTGTTCGAGCCAGCCGGGACGCACCGCGGCACGGTGCTCGTCCACGGCGCGACCGCGACCCCACAGCGTTACTACGCGCCGTTCGCCGCGGCGCTCGCGACGCACGGTTTCCGCATGGTCACGTACGACTACCGCGGCATCGGCGCGTCGCGCCCGACGAGCCTCGGGGGCCTCTCGGCGACCATGACGGACTGGGCGCTGAAGGACGCTCGCGCGATGCACCGCTACGTCGCCGGCGAGCTCGGCGAGGACCGCGTCGCGATCATCGGGCACAGCTTCGGCGGGCAGCTCCTCGGGCTCGTGGACGAGGCGCGGGACGTCGCGGGCGCGCTGCTCGTCGGCGCCCAGTTCGGCTACGTCGGCAACTTCCCGGCGCCGCGCCGGTACGGGCTCGGCCTCGTGCTGCGCGCGGTGCCGCTCTTCACTGCGGCGTTCGGGTTTCTCCCGGGCGAGACGGGCATCGGTGAAGACCTCCCGCGCGGCGTCGCGGAGGAATGGTCTCGCTGGTGTCTCACGGAGGACTACTACGTCACCGAGCATCCGGACGCGCTCGGTCGCCTCGCAGGGTACGACCGTCCGGTACGGCTCTACCGGTTCACGGACGACGCATTCGCGCCGCGCCGCGCCGTGGAAGCGCTGACGAGCCGGCTCGGCACGACCACCGACGTGCGGCGCGTGTCACCCCGCGACCACGGAGGAAGGCCCATCGGCCACTTCGGTTTCTTTCGCCCGCGATTCCGGAAGACGCTCTGGCAGGAGTCGACGGACTACCTGGGCGCGATCCTCGCCGGGCGAACGCCGCGGCCGGGTGCCGGCCGCCTCGGCATCGAAGAAGCGGACGTCCTCGCCGATCTGACGCGGCACGGCTGGGGTTGAGCGCGGGAAAAGACCGCGCGGCCCCCGCCGTCACCAGCCGACGGCGACGAGCAGGTACTCGGGGTTTTCGTGCGAGACGAGGCGCGCCACGAGCGAGTCACTGACAGTCCCCGTCGAGGGAGATGTACACCTTGCCGAGATCGTTCGGCGTGCCGTCCGCGTTCGTGAGACGCGCGTTCGGGATCGGCCCGGCGCTGAACCACGAGTAGCGGAACACGTTCGGGTTGCCTTCGAGATACGGGATCGCCGCCCGCATGTAGGCCTCGTTCTCCGCGGCGGACGCGTCCCCGTTGCACGAGAACTCCGTGAGCCAGATGGGTTTGCCGAACTGCTCGAAGCCCTCGAGGTTCCCGCCCGGCTCGAGGTAGTCCTTCAGCGACGGAAGATCACAATTGTACCAGTGCACCGCGACGTAATCGACCTTGCAGTTCGTGCACGCGGCGAAGAAGTCCTTCAAGTACTGATACGGGCTCGTGCCGTTGCAGTTCGCCGCCGGCCCGCAGTAGTTCATCGCCGGCCCGACGATCGGAATCCCGAGCGCCGCGGCCTTCGCTTCGATTTCCGGCCAGTGACTGGCCGCTTCCTCCGCCGTCAGGTTGGACTGCGCCTTGAAGTTCGGTTCGTTGAACGTGAGCAGGAACTTCGACGTCGCCGGGATGTTCGCGTTCAGGCTGCCGGCTCCCCAGATCATGGGCACGAACTCGACGCCCACGTCCGCGCCGCTCGGATCCGCGGCCCAGTCGTACCACCAGCCCACTTTCGGGTGGAACGCGGCGCCCGGCGCCGTGTTCGTCGCGATGCCGCGCTTGCACGCCGTCACCCCGCCCGCGCCGCCGGTTCCGTTCGTCCCGCCGCCGCTCCCGGCGCCGCCGTCGTTCGCCGCGCCGCCGTCGTTCGCCGCGCCGCCGTCGCCCGGACCACCGGCGTTCTCCGCGGCTCCGCCGTCGCCGGAGCTCGCGCCACCTCCCGATGTTCCTCCGCCGTTTCGGCCTCCCGTCGCGGTGCCGCCAGCCGCGCCGCCGCTCCCCGACGAGCTCGTGCCCGCGCTCCCGCCGGAGCTACCCGTCGTGTCGCCGCC
The DNA here is from genome assembly GCA_035545855.1 of Polyangiaceae bacterium. Classification (GTDB taxonomy): domain Bacteria; phylum Myxococcota_A; class Polyangia; order Polyangiales; family Polyangiaceae; genus DASZVB01. The sequence continues at coordinate 7,880 of DASZXK010000030.1, read as the reverse complement.
GCCGTCGGTGTTCCCGACGCTCGGCGCCGTCCCGGAATCCCCGCTCGAGCAAGCGAGTGCGAAAAGGGACGCACAGCCGGAAGAAAGGAGGAACGCGAATGTCGAAAGCCGCCGCATGCGGTCACTCTCGCTTCCGGGAACCGTGCCTGACCAGCGCATTCGCCCGCCGCGAACGGTCGTGACGCGAGCATGATGTAAACTTTCCGCGAATGCCGATCCCGCGGCATTTCGAGCCGGATCCTGTGCCAATGTGCCAGCGGCCCCCGGGTGGAACGGTCGGTTTCGGCTCCCTTTCTCGGGCCCGTGCGTGGCATCGGAATTGCTGACATATGGACGCATGCGAACCTGGTTTCGGAGGGTCTCTGCGATCGCTCTGCCCGTCGGGGCGCTCGTCGGGTGCAGCAGCGACTCGGGGAAGACGCCGGAAACGCCGCCGCTCACGCATCACGAGAACGGAAGCGACGAAGCGGAGTTCGAGGCGCTCGCCCTTCGAGCGAATGCGGCCGGCGCCTACGACCAGGCGGGCGCAATTGCCGCGTATCCCGCGAAATTCGCGCCGGCACTCGGCTACGACCCGCTGTCGAGCGAGTACCTGGACGAGATCCAGGCATCCGCCCTGGCCCTGACGGACGAGGACAAGGAGAAGCTCGGGCAGAACGGCTTCGTCATCTCGACGAGCCGCGAGTTCCCGACGTTCTTCCGCGGGCTCGCGGAGATCTACTCCGAGCACCTGCCGCTCTACGTGTCGATCGATCCGATCCTCGAGTCCGTTCACAAGGCGTACGACGGCATCCTCGCCCGAGTGGAGTCGGGGAAGCTCGTCGGCTCGCTTCATGGCCTGCTCTCCGGAGCGCGGGGGCGTCTCACCGCGACCGGGGCGGACGCCGCGCTCGTCGCGGACGTCGACCTGTACCTCACGGTGGCCCAGTCGCTCCTGGACGGATCGCCGCTCCCGCCGTCCGCGGGGGCGGACTCGACGAAGATCGCCGCGATCTACGCGGCCGCGCAGCAAGCCTCCGGAACGGAGACCCTCGAGCTCTTCGGCGTGAAGCGAGAGGAAGACTTCTCCCAGTTCACTCCGCGGGGCCACTACACGGACAGTCCGCAGCTCTCGCAGTACTTCCGCGCGATGATGTGGCTCGGTCGAGTGGATCTCCGTCTCGTCGAGACGGGGCCCGACGGCTCGCAGCGTTTCAACCGCGAGCAGTACGACGCGACGCTCCTCCTGAACGACGTTCTTCAGCCCGACGTCGCCGTCTGGCAAGACATCGACGACGTGGTCCGCACCTTCGTCGGCGAGAGCGACTACATGGTGCTCCCGGAGGTGGGAAAGCTCGTCCAGGACCTCGGCGGATCGGAGAAGGCCCGCGCCGCGAAAGACGACGACGTCGTCGCCGCGATCGTCGCCGGAGGGTACGGCGAGCAGGAGATCGCGAGCCACCTCATGGTGAACGACGGCACCGTGAAGACGCTGCCGCTCGATCGTTCGTTCGCGATCTTCGGCCAGCGCTACATCGTGGACTCGCACGTCTTCAGCGAGGCCGTCTACGACCGCATCGAGGGTCGCATGATGCCGGATCCACTCGACGCCGCGTTCGCCGCGCTCGGCAACAACCAGGCTCTCTTGCTCGATCCGGACGTGTCTTCCGTGAAGGAGCTCCCGGGCGCCCTGTCGCGCATGCGCGTGCTCATCGACGCCCACGACTCTCCGTTCTGGGGGAAGAACTTCTACAACCTCTGGCTCGGGACCCTCCGCGCGCTCTCCCCGGCCCCGGACCTCGACGCCGCGCCCCCTGCCGGGCTTCCCGCGGTCGCTCGCACGGAAGCGTGGGGACGTCGCATGCTGAATGCCCAGCTCGGCTCCTGGGCCGAGCTCCGACACGACACGCTCCTCTACGCGAAGCAGTCGTACACCGGGACGCCCGCTTGCGAGTATCCGGATGCGTACGTGGATCCGTACCCCGAGGCGTTCGCCGCGCTCGGCAAGTACGCGAGCGCGGGCGGCCGCATCGCCGAGATCGCGGGCGGCGTGAATTCCACGTTCGGCGCGTCGGTTTCCACCTATTTCGACGCCCTCGGCAACGTCGCCGGCATGCTCGAGGGGATGGCGACCGCGGAGCGGAACGGGCAGTCGTTCACGGCGGAGCAGATGGCGTTCATCAACGACGCCGTGCGCGTCGACCAGCAGTCCGTCGTGTGCACGACGATCGACGTGCCGAACGGCTGGTACGCGCACCTCTTCCTGGACGCGGACGACGCCCTCGAGTTCGATCCCACCATCGCCGACGTGCACACGCAGCCGAGCGACGAATCCGGAAACCCCGTCGGCAAGATCCTCCACGTGGCGACGGGCTATCCGCGTCTCATGGTCGTGACCGCCGACTCCTGCGGCGGCCCCAAGGCGTACGCCGGCGTGGTCTTCGGCTACCACGAGAAGATCACGGAGAACTTCGACCGCTACACCGACGAGCGGTGGATGACGGAAGCGAGCGCGACCCCGCGCCCGCCGGACGTGCCCTGGATGGAGCCGGTGCTCGGGCGCTGAACGCGCTCGCGCGATTGCGAAATGTCTCGAACCCGAGGATGCTCCCCATCATGAAGAACGCCGCACTTCTGTCCCTCGCTCTGGCGCTCGGCGCGCTCTCGCCGTCCCTCGCTCGAGCGGACGTTCCTCCGCCGGATTCCTGCACCAAGGTCGGGGAATCCTGCAACACCGCAGGGGATAAATACGACCAACCGGGGACCTGCCAGGCGTCGAAGTGTCAGCGTGGGAGCCCCGACGGCTCCGTGACGACCTACGACTGCGATCGGTGCATCGCGGCTTCCGGCAAGGACGCGGGGCCCCCGGTGGCGCCCGCCGCGAAGAGCGACGACGGCGGCTGCGCGGTCGCGAGGGGCTCGGCCCCGTACGGCTTCGCGGCCGCGGTCCTCGCGCTCGGCGCGCTCGGGCTCGTCGCGCGCCGTCGCCGCCGGCTCTACTAAGTCACCGGCCGCGAATCGGGATCACGGAGAATAGCGGAAGCGGAGGGGAAGGCAGGGCCTGCCTCCCTTTCGCGCGCTGAGGATTCGTCTCTCGAGATCGGGGAGCGAGGAAGCATCGCGCCCGATCCGAGCTGACGCTCGTCGCCACGTCTTTCGGGCACGACGCCGGAACGACCTCATCCGGCGGATTCGACCGGAAAGACGTGACGAATGGTCAGGACCTTGTCCCCCGAGGCTTGCTTCGCAACCTCTCCCCCTGCCGCGCCTATCGGCGCGCGCTCATTGGTTGCGGGGGACCTTGTCCCCCGAGGCTTGCTTCGCAACCTCTCCCCCTGCCGCGCCTATCGGCGCGCGCTCGCCGTGCTCGCGGGGCCGTGAACCGGCTGGACCAATCGCTTCAGGCGCGCGGGGCGTTGCCTTTGCCCTCGATCATGGCGCGGAGCTCTTCTTGATCGGTGGAGCGGCCCATGGCCTCCTCGATCGTGATGAGTTTTCGCGCGTAGAGCGAGAACAGGGACTGGTTCATCGTCTGCATCCCGTGGTCGCGCTGGCCGACCTGCATCTGCGTGTAGATCTGGTGGATCTTGTCCTCGCGGATGAGATTCCTGACGGCGGCGTTCGGGATGAGCACTTCCATCGCGAGCACGCGGCCCGGCGCGCCCGCCCGCGGGATGAGGAGCTGGCTCATGACTCCCTCGAGCACGAACGACAGCTGAGCGCGGATCTGCGACTGCTGGTGCGGCGGGAAGACGTCGATGATGCGCGTGATGCTCTGGATGGCGGAGTTCGTGTGCAGCGTCGCGAAGACGAGGTGACCCGTCTCCGCGATGGTGAGCGCCGCCTCGATCGTCTCGAGGTCTCGCATTTCGCCCACTAGCACGACGTCCGGGTCCTGCCGGAGGACGTATTTCAGGGCGTGCTTGAACGTCGTCGTGTCGCTCCCCACCTCGCGCTGGTTCACGATGCAGCGCTTGTGGGGGTGCAGGTACTCGATCGGGTCCTCGACCGTCATGATGTGCTGACGGGTGTCGGTGTTGATCTTGTCGACGATGGACGCGAGCGTCGTGCTCTTGCCCGCGCCCGTCGGGCCCGTGACGAGCACGAGTCCGCGCGGCTTCGTCGCGAGCGCCGCCACCGATGCGGGCATGCCGAGCTCGTCGAACGAGAGGATCTTGAACGGAATCGACCGGAAGGCGCCGGAGACGGCTCCGCGCTGCATGAAGACGTTCGCGCGGAACCGGGAGAGGTTCTTCACGCCGAAGGAGAGGTCGAGCTCCTTGTTCTTCTCGAAGCTGATCTTCTGCTCCTCCGTGAGCACGGAGTAACAGAGTTGCTTGGTCTCCACGGGGGAGAGCGGCGGGAGCTTCAGCGGGACGATCGCTCCGTCGATGCGGAGCAGGGGCGGGGAGCCCGTGGTGATGTGCATGTCGCTCGCGCCCTTCTCGATCATGGCGCGGAGCAGCTGGTGCAGATTTACCTTCAGGCCCTCTTGTTCCATGTGCCTTTCGTGCGAGGGTGCGTGATGCGCCCCGCGGTCGCCCTTCAATCCGCCATCGTCACGCGGACGATCTCGTCCGTCGTGGTGACGCCTTCGATGGCCTTCTTGATGCCGCTCATACGGAGCGTGCACATGCCGCCTTTGATGGCCGCAGCCTTGAGCTCCGCGGCGGACGCGCCCTGGAGCACCATCTCCTTCAGCGTGTCGTCGAAGCGCATCACTTCGTAGAGCGCGACGCGGCCCTTGTAGCCGGAGCCGTTGCACGTCTGACAGCCGGCGCCCTTCGCGAGCGTCGGCGTGATCTGGTCTTCCTCGAACCCGACCTCCCGGAGCACCTCGGGATCGGCCGGCATCTGCGTCTTGCAGTCGGCGCAGATCTTCCGGGCCAGGCGTTGCGCGAGCACGAGGTTCACGCTCGCCGTGATGAGGAAGGGCTCGACGCCCATGTTCAGGAGGCGGGAGATCGTCGCGGGCGCGTCGTTCGTGTGGAGCGTCGAGAGCACGAGGTGGCCCGTGAGGGCGGCCTTGACGGCGATTTCCGCCGTCTCGAAGTCACGGATCTCGCCGACCATGATGACGTCCGGGTCTTGCCGCAGGAAGGCGCGGAGGCTCATCGCGAAGTTCAGGCCGATCTCGTCGTGCATCTGAACCTGGTTGATGCCATGGAGGTTGTACTCCACCGGGTCTTCCGCGGTGCTGATGTTCACGTCGGGCTGGTTCAAGGAGCTCAGCGCCGAGTAGAGCGTGGTCGTCTTGCCGGAACCCGTCGGTCCCGTCACGAGCACCATGCCCCAGGGCTGCTCGATGGCCCACGTGAAGTCGGCCTGGGGCTTCGGATCGAACCCGAGCTTCGACATGTCGAGCTGCAGGTTCCCCTTGTCGAGGAGGCGCATGACGATCTTCTCTCCCCACATCGTGGGGAGGACCGACACGCGGAAGTCCATTTCCCGGTCCTTGCCGAGCTTCAGCTTGATGCGTCCGTCTTGCGGCAAGCGCCGCTCGGCGATGTCGAGCTGGCTCATGATCTTCAGACGGCTCGAGATCGCGTTCTTGAGCTTGAGCGGCGGCGTCATCTCCTCGTGGAGCACGCCGTCGATGCGGTAGCGGACCCGCATCTTCTTCTCGTACGGCTCGATGTGTATGTCGCTCGCGCCCTTCCGGATCGCGTTCAGGAGGATGACGTTCACGAGCCGGACGACCGGCGCGTCTTCGCTGGCCTTCTCGAGCTCGAGGACGTTCACCTCCTCGGCGTCGTCCGTGAAGTCGATGTCCTCGTCGCCGACGCCGAAGTCGGCCATGACCTCCTCGTAGGAGGGGCCGGCGCTGTAGTAGCGCTCGATGGCGTTCTGGATCGCCGACTCGCTGCAGACGACCGGCTCGACGTTGAAGCCGGTGAGGAACTTCACGTCGTCCGTGGCGTTCAGGTTCGTCGGGTCCGCCATCGCGACGATGAGCGCGGAACCCGAGCGAGAGACGGGAATGATCTTGTGCTTCTCGCAGACTTCCTTCGAGACGAGCTTGATGACGTCGGGCTCGATCTCGTACTCGTCGAGGTTGATCGACGGCAGCTTGTACTGCGAGGAGAGGAAGTTCGTGATCTCGCCGTCGGAGATGTATCCGAGCTTGGCGAGCGTGTAGCTCAGGTTCTGACCGGACTTCTTTTGCTCGTCCTGAGCGCTCCGGAGCTGCTGCAGGCTGATGAGCTTTTCGCGAACCAGGAGCTCGCCGAGACGTTTGGTCGACATGGTAGAGAGACGAGGGAACCCCGGAGTTTAACACCAGGGAACGGCGGCAAAACGCTCGGGTTTAGGGGCCCGCCGCCGCGGGGACGGGGAGCTGGCCTTGACTCCACGCCCGGGAAACCAATACTTACACGCCAATTGTCGCATCGGAAAACGCGGGAATACGTCTAGTAGCGCCGCGGCGACGCCGCGGGGCCGGACGACCCGGTCCGTTACGCCCTTCAACCCAGGCAGCCCATGTCCAAGTCCTACGCCGATCTGTTCCAGGAAGTCCGAAAGAGCGTCAAGGTCATCTCCCTCGACGACATGAAGAAGCGGCTCGAATCGAGCACGCCGCCCACGCTGGTCGACTGCCGGGAGAAGGAAGAGTTCCGCGCCGGGTTCATCCCGGGCGCCATTCACATGGCCCGCGCCTACCTGGAGCAGCAGTTCGAGCAGAAGCTCCCGAATCGGGACGCGGAAATCATCATCTACTGCCAGAGCGGAAACCGGAGCGCGTTCGCCGCCAAGTCTCTCCAGGACCTCGGCTACACGAACGTCTGGACGGCGAACCCCGGCTTCGTCCGGTGGAAGGACCTCCGTTACCCGGTCGAGCTCCCGGCGCAGCTCACGGAGTCCCAGCGGGACCGCTACTCGCGCCACATCCTCCTCCCCGAGGTCGGCGAGAAGGGGCAGGAGAAGCTCCTCCAGGCGAAGGTGCTCCTCCTCGGCGCGGGCGGCCTCGGGTGCCCCGCGGCGGTGTATCTGGCAGCGGCCGGCGTCGGAACCATCGGGCTCGTCGACGCGGACACGGTGGATGCCTCGAACCTGCAGCGGCAGATCCTCCACGCGACGTCCCGCGTCGGGATGCCCAAGGTGGACAGCGCCGAGACGGCCATCAAGGACCTGAACCCCGACGTGAAGGTCGTGAAGTATCAGGAGCGGCTGAACAGCGAGAACGTCGATCGGATCTTCAAGGGCTGGGACGTCATCATCGACGGCTGCGACAACTTCCCCACTCGCTACCTCGTGAACGACGCGTCGCTCTTCCACAAGATCCCCGTCGTGCACGGCAGCATCTTCCGCTTCGACGGCCAGGTGACGACGTTCAAGCCGTTCGAGGGCCCCTGCTACCGGTGCCTCTACCCCGAACCGCCACCCGCGCACCTCGCGCCGTCCTGCGCCGAAGCCGGCGTCCTCGGCATTCTCCCGGGCGTGGTCGGAACGATCCAGGCGACGGAAGCGATCAAGCTCATCCTCGGCAAGGGCGAGCCGCTCGTCGGCCGCCTCCTCCAGTACGATTCGATGAAGATGGCCTTCCGCGTCTTCAAGCTCCGCCGCAACAAGGCGTGCCCCACCTGCGGCGAGAACCCCACCATCAAAGAGTACATCGACTACGAAGGCTTCTGCGCGAACTGAAGCTGGCGCGCTCGCGGGGAGGTGAAACGGCTGGACCAATCGGGGGGCGACTCGCCGCCCTTCGGGCGAGTTCGACGAACGGCGTTCAGCGTCGTGGGGTTTTGTTATGGGGGACCTGGTCCCCCGAGGCTTCCCTGCGGTCCTCGGGCTTCGCCCTGCGGTCCTCGGGAACCTCTCCCCCTGCCGCGCCTGGCGGCGCGCGCTCGCCGTGCTCGCGGGTAGCCGTGAAACGGCTGGACCAATCGGGGGGCGACTCGCCG
>DASZXK010000029.1:0-36036 GCA_035545855.1 Polyangiaceae bacterium | reverse complement strand
AGATGAAATACCGGAGCACGGGCGGCCCCTCGCGGGACGCCTGCTCCACTCTTCGGACGAGATCCGCGAGCGTCGTGCTCTCGAGGATCTTCACGGAAGCTTCGTAGAGGTCCTGGAGGACGAGACGGACGCCGCACGTCGCCTCTTCCTTGCAGCCCTCGCAGCGCTGGTAGGACGTCCGGCTCAGACACGGCACGGGCGCGATGGGCCCGTCGAGGACGCGCATGATTCCCGCGATCGCGATCTTTTCCGGCGCCGCGGCGAGATAGTAGCCCCCTCCCCGCCCCTTCCGGCTTCGCACGAACCCGTGTTGCTTCAGCTCGGCGAGGATGAGCTCGAGGAACTTCCGCGGGATGCCTTCTTTTTCCGCGATCTCCGCGATGAGGACGGGCTCTCCGGGCGGCGCCGTCGCCAGGTACGCGAGCGCCTTCAGCGCGTACTTGGTCTTCATCGTGATCATGGCTGGGCGAGGCGGCGCCGGAGAAAACCGCCGGGCGCCACCTCGCACATAATGCCCCCGCCGGGGGGCCGTCAAACGCCGGACGTTCTCAGACGAATGCGGCCGCCCTGGTCACGACGCTCTCGGCTTTCAGGATCCGCCGGTGACCGAGCCCCGCGGTCTCGAGGAGCTCCGAGCCCGCCCACGCCCGAGCGAGCGCTCGACTGTTCTCGATCGATTGCTCTCGATCGTCCGCGTCGTGGATCACGAGGCCGCGCGCCGACGTGCCGGCCACGAGCGACGCCCCTTCCGCGTCGTCGATGGGGACGCCCACCATGCGAGCGATCCGGCGCTTCGTCGGTTCCACTACCGCCTCGGGGAGGCCCACGATCTGCCGGTACGTCTCGAAGCTCGCGGCGGGGGACGGCATGCCGACGAGAACCAGCGACTCGGCGCGAAGACCGCGGCGAATGGCGAGGAGCGTCCCGAGGGCGCCGAGCGAGTGCGCGACGACGGCGTGCGGTGCGCCGATTCGCCGCGCGATCGTGAGGATCGAATCCGAGAACGTCCCGAGCGTCGCGCGGCGACCGGGCGAGACGCCGTGCGCCCACGAATCGAAGGCGACGACCGAGAACCCGCGCGCGACGATCGGAGCGACGAACGCGCCGAGCTGCCCGCCCCGTCCTTCCCAGCCGTGCGCGAGCAGCACCGTGGGCCCGGCTCCCCAGCGCCAGGCGGCGAGCCCTTCCACGCGGAACGGCCGTGCGCTCGCGAGGACCACGCGCTCCGCCTCCGGGGCCTCGAACCGACGGGGCGTCGCGAACTGCCGGAAGGCGACCCGCGCCGCGAGCCCGTCGGAAACCGCTGCCGCCGCGGCGATCTCGAAGCGGGCGAGGGCGATGCCGAATGGCGGGCGGCGCGCGGCATCCAAAGAGCGAACGGTCGTGCTTTTTTCTGTGCGAGGAAGAGCGAGGGTGGCCATGGATTGCTCCTGTCGGTTCGAATCAGTCGGGAGAAAAAGACTTCACCAGCCGGTCGAACGCCGCGCGCACGCGGCGGCCCGAGCGAGCTTCTCTGAGGAGCCGGCTGTGGTGATGGAAGCCGAGGACGAGCGCGTAGAGCTCGAAGGCGAATTGGTCCGGATCGGCGTCGGCGCGGAAGTGGCCCTCTTCCACCGCGACCCGGGCGGCCTGGGAGAGCACGGAGATGAAATCCCGCTGAGCCTGCACGAGGACGTCCCGCGCGCGGCCGGGGCGATCGTCCAGCTCGGCCGCCGCGGAGACGAAGACGCAGCCTCCGGGCAGGAAGCTCGACTTGCCCCAGTCGAGCCATTTCTCGAAGAGGGCACGGACCCGGGGTTCTCCGCGGGGCGCACGGAGCGCCGGCAGGACGACGAGCTCGCGGAAGCGATCCGCCGCGCGCTCGAGCACCGCGACCTGGAGCTCCTCCCGCGAATCGAAATGGGCGAAGAGCCCGCTCTTCGAGAGCGAGAGCGACGACGCGAGCGTGCCGATGGTGAGCCCTTCGATGCCGGAGACGCTCGCGAGCTCGAGCGCTCGGTCCACGATCCGGCTTCGCGTCTCCTCGCCCTTGGTCACGCCATGGAAATAGCACGACCGTTCGGACCGTCAAGGGAGGCGATGGGAGGCCCACCGGCGGCCCTCGTCCTTCCGCCCCGGGCCGAGGCCGGGCCCCCACCCGAGAACCCGGATTGACCCGGGGCGAAAGGTCCTGCACTTGCCCGACCGAGGCCGCCCGCCACCACCAAAGCCAAGGTATCCCAGGGGTTCGGGTGCGGACGAGATGACAAATTTTGCACCCCCCCTCCGGAGTGCTCCCGTGCGCCCGGCCATCCCCCGACCATGGAACCCATCGTTTTCTCGACCGCCCTCCTGACGCTCGCGGTCGAGGTCCTCTACACGAGGCTGTTTTCCGCTCTCTTCTGGAAGAACGCGGCCTTCGCGATCCTCTCCCTCGCCATGCTCGGCATCGGCGCGTCGGGGGTCCTCGTCTACCTCGCGCCGCGGTGGTTCTCCGCGGCGAGACGGGAGCGGCAGCTCTGCGTGCTCACGGCCCTCTTCGGGCTCTCCATCGCCGTGTCCTACCTGTGGATCCTCTCGCTCTCGAAGGGGTCCTTCGCGGTCGTCGACATGCTCGGCACCTACGCGCCGCTCGCCCTCGCCGGGCTCCTCCCGTACTTCTTCGGGGGCCTCGTCCTCTCCGTCGTGTTCACGCACTCCGCCGGAGACCTGGCGAGGCTCTACCGCATCGACCTCGGCGGCGCGGCGCTCGGGGCCGTGCTCGTCCTCCCGGCGCTTCGGATCGCGAACGGTCCGCTCCTCGTGCCGCTGCTCGGGCTCGTCGCGACGTTGGTCGCGCTCGCGTACGCGCGGAGGCGCGCTCAGCGGGGGGCAGCGATCTTCGCGGCCGTCGCGAGCCTCGCGCTCGGCGCGCTGGTCGTCCTGCAGGTCCGGACGAACGTGCTCGGGATCACGCACTCCCACGGACAGGAGGAGAAGAACGTCGAGCTCGAGCGATGGGATCCGATCGCCCGCATCATGGTGGAGACCTCGGGCGAGGACACCAAGTGGATCAACATCGATTCCCAGGTGCAGACGGCCGTGCTCCGCTGGGACGGACACCCGGAGAGCGTCTCTTACCTGAAGCAGAACGTCCTCCAGCTCGCCTACCGGCTCCGGAAATATCAGAAGGTGCTCGTCATCGGGCCGGGCGGCGGGAGCGACGTGCTCTCGGCGGTGACGTCCGGGAGCCCCGACGTCACCGGCGTCGAGGTGAACCGCACGACGATCCGGCTCATGAAGAACGAGCTCCGGGACTACACGGGAGGGCTCTACCTGCGCCCGGGCGTGAAGCTCGAGGTCGCGGACGGTCGCGCGTACGTCGCCGCGATGAAGGGGAAGGTGGATCTCCTCCAGGCGACCTTCGTGGACACGTTCGCCTCGGCGGCCTCCGGCGCGCACACCGTGAGCGAGAACTACCTCTACACGGTGGAAGGATTCGGGGACTTCCTCGACCACCTGAATCCGGAGGGCGTCCTCTCGCTCTCGCGGTGGGGCGGCGAGACGTTCACCTTCGCGGAGATCCACCGGACCGTCGCGATGATGATCCGCACGCTCTCGGTTCGCGGCGTGGTGCGGCCGGACGCGCACGTCGTCGTCGTGCAGGGGGCGCCCGCCGACAAGCTGACGCTCGGCGGCGGCTATCAGCACGCCGGGAACGTCGCCGACGCGATGACGACGATCCTGGTGAAGAACACCCCCTTTTCCCAGGCGGAGCTCGACGTGCTCGAAGGGGCCATCCGCGCGGCGAACTTCCAGCCGCTCTGGCTCGGTTCGCGCGGCGGCCCGGACCGGACCATCCGCCGGATCTTCGCCGCGGGGAATTCTCCGGAGTTCTTCCGGAGATATCGATCGGAGACGGGGCTCGACATCACCCCCGTGACGGACGATCGCCCGTTCTTCTTCGACATGATCGACCCGATCCATTCCCTGTTCTTCGCGCCGAAGCCGGAGTGGCTCCGCAACGCGTACTACTGGGCGCGAACCCTCGACATCACGATGCTCCACCAGGTCTTCTACACGACGCTGGTGCTCTCCTTCCTGCTCCTCCTCTTGCCGATGGTCGGACGCTGGAGGGACCTCCGGACGCTCGAACGTCCGATCGCGACGCTCGGGTACTTCGTGTGCCTCGGCGTCGGGTTCATCGGCATCGAGCTCACGTTGATGCAGCGGTTCTCCCTGTTCCTCGAGCACCCGGTGTACTCGCTCGTGGTGTTCCTCGCGTCGATCCTCCTCTTCAGCGGGTGGGGCAGCGCGAGCACGGCGGAGGTCGAACGAGACTGGGCGACGGCCGCGCCGAAGCGGGCGCTCGCGCTCGTCGCCGTCCTCGTGCTCTACGGAGGGCTGGTCCCGCCCGTCACGCGGGCGCTCATCGGGCTGTCGCTCCCGCTGAAGATGCTGATCGCGGTGGGGTTCGCCTATCCGCCGGCGTTCCTCATGGGGACGATGTTCCCGCTCGGCATCGCTGCGATCCGCGGCCGGGCGCCGGGGCTCGTGCCGTGGGTGTGGGGACTGAACAGCGCCTTTTCCGTCGTGGGCGCCGTCTCGTCCTTGTTCCTCGCGATGAGCCTCGGCTTCACGGCGACATGGTTCCTCTTTTCGGGCGCGTACGCGCTCGCGGCCGTCGCGATGCTCCGGCTCCGCGGCGCCGCGGCGGCCTGAGCTCGCTCAGAAGTAGACGGAGAGCGACGCGAGTACGGAGAGCGGCGGGGCCGGAACGACGTGCGTCGCCGGCGTCGCGAGGGCCGTCCCGGGCCGCGTGCTCCAGTTCGAGAGGTAGTACTCCGCGTCGTCCGCGTAGCGGAGGTCGAGCAGGTTGTAGGCGTCCACGCCGAACTCGACGTGACCGTAGCGAAGGGCCGTGCCCGCGTTCAGGACGTGGTTCGACGGCGCCGTGACCCGATCCGTCAGGTGCCGCCCCGCGAGGAACGTGTACCCGACGCCGACGCGACCCGTGAGCGGCACGTCTCGGATCGTCGTCAGGGTGCCGCGCACGCTGACGTCCGCGCGGAGGAGCACCGGGGGCACGTTCGGGACGAAGTGCGACACGCCCGGGACCAGCGTCGTGAAGGTCGAGGACGACACCGACGCGGCCATCGACGCGAGGAGCCAGTCGACGGGCTTCGTCACCGCCGACGCCACCATCCCGCGCCGGACGCTCGCGGCCTGGGTCGTGAAGCCGCCGGAGCTCGCCTCGAAGACGAGCTCGTTTTCGACGTGCGTCTCGAACACGGTGGCGGTCGCGGTGAACCGATCCTTCGCGGCGTGCGCGCGCACACCCGCCTCCCCGGATCGCACGCGGGAGAACGGCCGCGCGCCCTCGCGGATGCTCGGCCCCTCGCCGGCGATGCCCCCCGAAGTCGCGACGTTGGCGTTCGCGCCGAGCGAGCGGAACCCCTCGCCGTAGGACGCCACGGCGGAGAGCTCGGGGACCACCTCCCACTCGAGCGTCGCCCGCGGTCCGACGGCGACGCCCTGGGTCGAGCGGGTCGCCCCGGGGATCGCCCCGGTGCCGCCCGGGACGTCGTAGCCGAGCCGGTCCTCGGCGGTCACGGACAGGAGGTCCGCTCGAACGCCGCCCGAGAGCCGGAGGCGCCGCCACGCGCGGAGGTCCACGTCGAGGTACGCGCCGGCGTCGAACGTCGAGAGCGCGACGTCGAGACGGCGGTCCCAGGCAATCAGCGTGTCCGGCGCGAGGAGACTCTTCGTCTGGTCCGTGTGACCGGCGCGCACGTACACGCCGGGCTCGGTCGTCGCCTCCAGGAACGAGGCGAGCCGCACCGGAGCCGCGTGAAACCGCGAGGTGACCCCGAGGGCGCTCTCCCGGTTCGTGGTCTCCCAGAGGTCCCCTTGCCCACCGGCGAGCGCGGGGTTCAGCGCGGAGCTGTAGATGTTCCCCGTGAAGTTCTCCCGCGCGCGGAAGTCGGTCCACATCACCCACGGCGCGACCTCGAAGCGCGCGCCGCCGCCGCTCGCGTGATCGAAATCCGCCGAGATGATGGCCCGCGAGGACTGGACCCCCTGCCCCGCCGTGAAATACGGGTAGACGTCGAAGTCCGAGACCGCGCCGGCATCGACGTCCGGCTTCCGGAGGACGCCGGGGAGCGACGCGCGGGCGGAGTAGGCCGTCGCGAGCAGGCGCACGTGGTCCCGCTCACCGAGGTCGATGCCGTACTGCGCGTTGACGGTGCCCGATTCCGCGTCGCGACGCGGGCCGAAACCGTCCGTCTTCCGCAGCGCGAACGCCGCGAACGTCTCTTCGTCCGCGCCGGCGGGCGCGGTGACGCCGACGAGACGCATCTGGCCGAACGAGCCGTGGGACGCCTTCAGGAGGGTCCCGCGATCGGGGACGCCCAGGTCGAAGTACGCGCTCCCGACGATCGCCGCGTCGCCCTGACGCGGATCGTACGGACCTTCGAGGACCCGGATGCTGCGGACGACCTCCGGGATCAGGAAATTCGCGTCCGTGTAGCCCTGGCCCTGCACGTGGACGGGGCTGTTGATCGGCACGTTCCCGACGCGCATCTCGATGCCCGAGCCGTGCTCGAGATCGAACCCGCGGAGATAGACGTCGTTGCCGAATCCCTCGCCGTCCTCGTGATCCACGAAGAACCCGGGCGCGGCGGACAGGAGCTCGCTCGTCTGCTGGCGGGGCGAGGCGTCGAGGAGCTCCCGCTTGATGCGGAGATCGGAGAGCCCGCGCGGCGACGCCCAGCCCGTCCCGCGGACCTCCACCTGCGCGTAGTCCTCGTCCTGCTCGGCCGTCGAGAGCGGGGCGACCGGGTCCGGCGCCGGGCGCTCGGACGTCGCGGGGCCCGCCGGAGGCGACGCTCCCGGTTCGGGGTGGAACACGACGACGTACTCGACGCGAGAACGGATCGGACGGCCGTCTCGGGTCGAGGGGCGGAACTTCGCGGCGCGCGCGGCCTCCACGGCGGCGTCGTCGAACGCCGGGGGGGCGCTCTCGGGTGCGCGCGCGACGACGACGGCGGACTCGACGCGCCCCTCGGTGTCCACGACGAGCTGGAGCACGATCTGCGTCTCGACGGGCGGCACGCCTTCCGGGAAGCGCGCGACGATCGGCGCCTCGCTCTCCGCGACGACGAGCTCCGCCCGGGCCCTCGCTCCGAAGGCGAGCACGGCCCCGAGGAGGGCGACGGAACGGAACCTGGGCCGGCGCTTCAATTGACCACGAACTCTGCGCGGAGCGCCTCGTCGCCCGGGACGTCGGAGCCGACGCGGTACGCCCCCTCGACGACCGGGATCTGGAACGTTCGAGTGACGCTCTTGCCGGGCGCGACGGGCGGGATGTTCGCCTCCTTCGGGAAGCAGGACCTCTGCGGACACTCCGCGGGAAGGTCCGTCGGGATGCACGCGACCACGAACGAGTGTGGCTTCGTCCCGACGTTGGTCAGCGTGAGCGTCGCCTCGCTCCGGTTCTGGATGGTGATGTTCGGCTGATCGGACCCGCTCGCGACGCCGCCGACGGAAAAATCGGTGTCGCTGACGGAGACGAGCACGGTGTAGGCCCCGCCGATGACGCCGTCCTGGTCGTCCGGCGTGCAGCGGTCTCCGGAGGAGCTCGTCGAGCACGCGGACGAGCCGAGGAGCGCCGCCAGCGCCAGCGCCGCGCACTTACGGAAGACCGAGGAGGTCCCGGACGCCATGGGGACCCGGACGTTACCCCGAACCCGTTCGACGAGGCATCCACGCGGTGCGCCGTCGGCCGCCGCCCGGCGCGGCGCTCAGGTGCGTTCGCGGTACTGCTTCGGCGTGGTGCCGGTCCAGCGCTTGAAGGCGCGGTGGAACGCGCTCGGATCCGAGAAGCCGAGGGCGTACGCCGTCTCCTGGATCGTGCGGTTCGGGTCGTTCAGCATCGTCTTGGCGACGCTCGCGAGGGCTTCCTCCACGAGCGAGCCGTAGGACACGCCCTCTTCCGTGAGACGCCGCCGGAGGGACCGCACGCTCATGCCGAAGCGACGTGCGACGGCTTCCATCTGCGGACGCTCGACCAGGGCCTGCGCGACGAGGAACTCCTTCAATCGATCCCGGTAGCCGAGCCTCCGGACGAGCCGCCCGATGCGCCGCTCCGCCTGCTGCTCGAGCACCTTGTAGAGCTCCTCGTCCTTGTGGAGCTGCTCGTGGTCGAGGAGCGCGCGGTCGAACTCCGCTCCCGTGAACGAGTGCCCGAAGACCACCTGGTCGCCGAAGATGCGGCGGTAGTCCGCGGCGTACTCGGGCGCGGCGTGCTCGAAGAAGACGCGCCGCGCGAGCTGCCGCCGACCGACGTAGTGCCGGCCCATCCAGTTCAGGACGGTCATCCCGAACTCGGCGCGGATGCGGTTCGCGCGCGTGACCCCGCGGGGATACTCGTAGACCATCGTCGCGAGGTCTCCGGACTCGGTGAGCGTCGAGTCCGCGCAATCCGAGAGGATCCTGTGGAACCGGAGGAAGATCTGCACGCCTTCGCGAGCGGTGCGGGCATGCGAGAGCAGGTGCCCGACGACGTCGAACGCCGCGAGACTCGCGCGCTCGCCCATGTGGAGGCCGAGCGCTTCGTCCCCGGTCATCTCGAGCGCGAGGAGCTGGAGCCGATCGTATTCGTCGATGCTGACTCGCCCCTCGCTGTCGTTCAGCGCGGAGGCGTCGAGCCCGGCGCGCGCGAGGAACTCCGCCTGTGGGACGCCCGAAGCGTCCACCTCCGAGACCAGACCGCGGATGAGCAGGATCGAGACGCTCATGAAGCCCTCGGGGACTTCACGTCGGCAGCGGTCGGCGATCGCGGCAGCATTCCGATGAGAACGGAAAGTCTAGCATGGCCACCTCGCGAATCGCCCGGGGATTGCCGGGCGCGTGCTGTCTATTATAAGAGACAGGACCGACGGTGGCCGACCCAACCCTGATCTCGTCCTTCTCTCGCGCGCTCGCCGGGGGCGCGCTCATCGGCGCCGCCGCGACGATCTACTGGTTCCGCGCGGGGCGCGTCGCGGGGGTCTCGGGCGTGCTCGCGGGCGCCCTCCAGCCGGACGACGCCGACCGGTCGACGCGGGTCTGGTTCCTCGTGGGGCTCCTCGTCGCCGGAATCGCCGCCGCGGGGATTTCGGGGGCCGCTCCGGGTCCGGCGCTTCCCGTGGCGGCGGTCTCGGGACTCCTCGTGGGGTTCGGCGCGCGGCTCGGCGGCGGATGCACGTCGGGGCACGGCGTCTGCGGGCTCGGCCGATTCTCGCTCCGTTCGCTCGTCGCCGTCCTGACGTTCATGGCGACGGGCGCGCTCACCGTGTGGGCGGTCCGGCACGGCGCGCCGTCTCTCGGAGCTCTCCGTTGAACCGCACGCTCGCAGCGCTGCTCTCCGGTCTCCTCTTCGGCGTGGGCCTCGTCGTCTCCGGGATGACGGACCCGGCGAACGTGATGGGCTTCCTGGACGTCACCGGGAACTTCCGTCCCGCGCTCGCCGGCGTGATGGGCGGAGCCGTCCTCGTGCACGCGCTCGGGCTCCGACTCGGCAGCAGCCGCTCTCCCGTGGCCCGCGCGTCGCTGACGCCTCGCAAGGCGGAGATCGACGGCGCGCTCGTCCTCGGCGCCGCCGTCTTCGGCGTGGGCTGGGGGCTCGGCGGGTACTGCCCGGGACCGGGCATCGTCTCCATGGGCCAGGGCAGCGCGAGCGCGACGGTGTTCGTGCTCGCGAGCCTCGTCGGGATCTTCGGAGCGAACGTCTTTCAGCGCGGCGTGACCGCGTCGCCCTCGAGTTTCCGCGTCGTGTCCACCAGCACGAACAGCGCCGCGGAAGCGAAGTAGAAGGCCGCGACGGTCCCGAGGGCCACCGGCCACGAACCGAGACGCTTCACGCAGGCGCCCACGACGATCGGGCAGAGGGTGCCGCCGAGGTTCCCGAACATGTTCATCGTGCCGCTCACGATGCCGGCGTGCTCGCCGCCGACCTCCACGCACAGCGCCCAGGTCGGCGCGACGCCGAACGCCCCGAGCCCCGCGGCGAGCGCGAGGGAGAGCGCCGCGAGCTCGGGCGAAGGGGTGAGAGCGGCGAAGACCGTCGCGACCCCCGCGAGCGGGAAGCCGACGAGGCCCGGGAACTTCCGCGCCCGCGGGCCGTGCTTCACGGCGAGCCTGTCGCTCGCGGCTCCGCCCGCCCAGACGCCGACCGCGATGCAGAGAAGCGGGAGCGCCGAGAGCAAGCCCATCCGGTGCATGTCGAAGCGTCTCCCTTCGAGGAGGTACGTCGGCATCCACGTGAGGAAGAAGTACCAGCCGTAGATCACGCCGACGTACGTGAGCGAGAGCGCCCAGAGCGGCGAGAACCGGAGGAGCTCGCTCCACGGGACGTCCGCGTGCGCCGCGTCTGGGTTCCGTCCTGGTGCGTCCCCTCGGATGTCGCGGAGCTCGGCCTCGCTCACGCCGGGGTGCGCTGCGGGGTCGTCGCGGAAGTAGGACCACCAGAGCGCGGCCCACAGGACGCCCACGACGCCGAAGGACGCGAACGCCACGCGCCAGGACACGCGCTCGAGGAGAAAGACGACGAGGGAGATCGTGACGGCGCCGCCGACGGCTCCCGTCGCGATGGCGAGCCCGAACGCCGCCCCGTGCTCGCGACGCGGGAGCCAGCGCGCATAGACGCGCGCGGTCGAGGGGAACGTCCCCGCCTCCCCCATTCCGAAGAGCGCTCGGAGCACGAGCAACGACCCGAGCCCCGTGGCGAGCCCCGTCGCCGCCGTCATCGCGGACCACCAGAGCACGATGCGAGTGAGCCCGAGGCGCGGGCCGAATCGATCCGCGAACCAGCCGCTCGGCACCTCGAAGAGCGCGTACGTCAGCGTGAACGCGCTGAAGACGAGCCCCATCTGCTCCGCGTCGAACCCGAGCTCCTTGCGGATCGCCGGAGCGGCGGTCGCGATGCAGACGCGGTCGAGGTACGCGACGGCGACGAGCGCGAGCGTGAGCCCGAGCACGACGAGTCGGGCGCGCGACTTCGCGGGTCTTTCGGACGCACCGCCGGGCATGGCCGCGAACCATAGTCCCGCATCGCCCCGGACGGCGTCCCCGCGGAGGAGCGAGCGCTCGCGCCCCGGCTCAATCGGGCGGGTCGGAGCGGAACGGCGACTCGACGATGGTGTGCTCCTCGTCGTCGAAACCGGAGCGGTGCTGCCGGAGCGTGCTCGCGGCGGCTTCGGACGCCGGCTCCGCGGGCCAGAGTGGAATGCCGTCCACGATCGTCCGCTCCTCGAGCTCGATGAGGCCGCGCCGCCTCTTGTTCGCGTCCGCCGGCGTACCGGCGGTCGCCAGCGCATTCTGGAACGTGCCCACGTCGGAGACCGCGAGCCATTCCGTGCCGCCGACCGCGCAGACGAGCGCGTCCCCGGTCACCCGACCGGCCGCGATCCCCTGGAGGAGCAGATCCTCCGTCACCGGACCGATCGGCTTCCGATCGCTCCCGAGCACCCACCACTGGGACTGGTTCGTCATCGCCGCCAAACCGATTGTTCAAGATAACACGTGGGCTCCTTCGGCGGATACGGCCGGCGGAAAAATACTTCCTCGGGATCGGGCGAGCACTTATCGAGTCGGTCGGGGTGCGCTCCTTCATTCTTCGACGGCGCGCTCCTCGCTTCTCGCTCGTCATTGCCGTGTTCTCGCTCCTCACTCCCTTGCCCCGTGGCGCCGGTCTCGCGGCGCATCGCGCACGACGTGAGGCGCTCTCCGGGATCGTCGGGAATCCTCCTCCGCGCGCGCACGAATCGGGAGATCCGGCCACGTGGTCTCACGGTGGCGCCAGGGAGCGCGCACCGACTGCGCGGAGACGCCGGGCTTCAACCGCGGGTGCGCTGGAAGACGCTCCGGGTGCTGTAGAGAACCTGTGCGAACGCCCACGGAGACGCTTCCACGGCGCGTCCGCGATCGAGCGCCTCTGCCGCGAGCGCGCCGGACCGGACGGCCCCTTCCATGCAGACGCCGTACGGATGCCGCGTCCAGTCGCCGGCGAGGACGAAACGCGGGAGATCGATCCATTGCGGGGCGCGATGTGACCAGGCCCCTGGTCGGCAAGCGACGATGCCCTCCCGCGTGTGAACGAACGCGCGGAGGACCCGGTTCGAGCGGATTTCCCCCGGGTACATCCGCTCGAGATCCGACACGAACCGTTCCACGATGGCGTCCCGCTCCGGGCCTTCCGGGACGAAGCGCTCCCCCCGGTACGGGATGCCGAGCGCCGTGACGTCCTCCGCGAGGGCGTCCACCAGGCGCACTCCGTCATTCCCCCGTCCGGGTTCGGGCGTCGGACGGAGGACGTCGAACACCGTCCCGGAGGCGAGGACGTAGCGCTCGGCGGCGCTCGGGATCGGGCGCTCGAACCAGAGTCTCACGGTGAGCGGGTGCACGTTGTCGAGGCCGCGCATCGCGCGGAATGCGGGAAGCTCGGAGAGCCCCGGATCGCCGTGCGAGAGCTCGAGGAGCCGCTCCCAGGGGAGCGTGGACACGACCGCGTCGAACTCGCCCGGGTCCGGCGGCTCGGCGGGGACGAATCCCTGGACGAGCACGTGTCTGACTCCGGTCCGATCCGGCGCTCTTCGCATCTCGACGGCGACCGAACCGTCCCGCCGGAGCGAGAGCCGCGTCGCCTCCACGCCGAAGCGGAAGTCGGCGCCGCGGGCGGCGAGGTGCGCGGCGATGGGCGCGTCCATCGCCGGGGTCGCTCCGGCGAGAAAGCACCGGATGCGCGGATCGGGGATGATGCCGCTCATCCAGCGAAGGAACTCGAGCGCCGACAGCGCCTCGAGGCGGAGCGACGTGAGCGAGAAGAGACACGGCCGGAACACGTGCTCGATCGCCGGCTCCGGCACTCCGACGCTCCGGAGGAGGAACAGCGCGGAGTCCCTGTCGGTCTCTTCGGCGCGCGCGAGACGACTGCCGAGCGAACCGACGAGACGACCGAACGCGGAGAGCAGAGCACCCTTCGGGCCCCGGAGCGATTCCGGAAGGGCGAGCGAGTTCAGGAGCCAGAACAGCGGTCCCCCGAGCACCTCGTAGTGCCCCGCGTTCGCGTCGAAGAAGTGGATTCCTTCGCCCGCGAACGGCGGCTTCCGGACACCCGCCCGCTCCATCAGCCCGTAGAGCGCGTGGTAGTGCTGGAACCAGGCGTGGAGGCCGTGCTCCACGACGTCGCCCGGTAGAAGGCCCGCGACCGGCACGGGCACGTCGAAGCTCGCCGTGCGCCCTCCGGGAAGCGGAAAGGCTTCGACGACCGTCACGGAGGCGCCGCGGTCGAGGAGCTCCTCCGTCGCCGCGAGCCCGGCGAGACCCGCGCCGAGGACGAGCACTCTCATGGTCGGCGCGGGAGGCTACACGACTCGCCCGGCCCGCGCTTCGCCCCGGCGACGGGAAGACCCGCGTTTCGCCTGGTCCCTCGCCCGCCCCCGTGCCAAAACGCGGGGGCTCGGACGGCTCCCATGTTCCGCCATCCCTTCCTCATCGGAACGCTCGCCGCCGTCTTCTCGGTGTTCCTCGGGGCGCTCGAGTGCAACCGCCAGGTCCGCACCCCGGTCGAGGTCCGGGGCGAGCGCATTTACGGGCGCATGTGCGCCGTCTGCCACGGCCCGAACGGCGAGGGCTACCGCGCCGACGAAGCCCCGGCCGTCGGCAAGCGGGCGTTCCTCGGGACCGCGAGCGACGTGTTCATGCGCCGCGCCATCAACGACGGTCGCACCGGCACGACGATGTCCGCGTGGTCGACGGCTCACGGCGGTCCGCTCTCGGGCCCCGACGTGGACGCGGTGATCGCGTATCTTCGCACGCTTCAGCCGGGGGCGCCGGTCGCGGTGGATCAGCATCAGCAGGCCGGCCATGTCGAGGAAGGCGCGCGCCTCTTCGAGCGAGAGTGCGCGCGCTGCCACGGCGCGCGCGGCACGGGTGGTCCGAACGTCGGGATCGGAAACCCGGAGCTCCTCGCCTCCGCGACGGACGCGTTCCTGAGACACGCCATCACGAACGGCCGTCCCGAGACGGCGATGCCGAGCTTCGGGGAGAAGCTCGGCAAGCAGGGCGTCGACGACGTCCTCGCACACCTTCGCGATCTGCAGCGGCAAGCCGCGCCGCCTCCCCCGGAGCCGCCGGCGCCGCCGCCGCCCATCCCGCTCGGTCCGGTCCCGCTGAATCCGAAGGGACCGGAGCCCGCCGGTTTCCAGAAGGCGCCGGCCACGACGCACGCGGAGCTCATCCACTCGGAGCTCGAACGCGGCGCGAAGATGGCCATCCTGGATGCCCGCGCGCCGCAGGACTACCGGAACGGGCACATCGCCGGCGCCGTCAGCGTGCCGTTTTACGACGTGCAGCCGTACGTCACGAAGCTTCCGAAGAACGCCTGGCTCGTCGCCTACTGCGCGTGCCCGCACGCGGAGTCCGGGCAGCTCGCGCAGCGCCTGCTCGAGGCGGGGTTCGAGAAGGTCACGATCCTGGACGAAGGGCTCGGGTTCTGGCGCTCCAAGCACTTCGCGACGCACGAGGGGGACGACCCCTGAGCCCCGGGGCTTCCCGGGCCCCTGAAAGTTTCCACACCGCGCGCCGACCCCACGAGCTTGGTACCCTGCCGCCGCATGAGCGCCCGGTTCGGTTTCGTCGTGTTGTTCCTCGGTCTCGCGTCGTCCGCGTGCGGCTCTTCCAAGAAGACGCCCACGCCGAGCGCCCAGCCCACCGACACCGCGGAAGAAGACAGCGCGCCGCCGCCCGCGCCCCCCGAGTGCAAGGACCCGACGGACGTGAAGCTCTACGGCGTGGATCCGACGGGGCTCGTGAACTGCAACGGCGCGGACGGGCGGCCGGCGGCGGCCCACCGCAAGGAAGCGATCGACTGCCCGTCGAAGCTGCCGCGCGCGACGAAGTGCGGCGCCGACCCGGTGGGCGACGCCGCGCCGACCGCGCCGTGCCGGACGGACCAGGACTGCACGGCCAAGCCCATCGGCTACTGCACGGCGAACGCGAAGTCCGCCTCTTGCTACTGCGACTACGGCTGCGTCAAGGACTCGGACTGCGGCGACGGCTACCTCTGCCAGTGCGGGGACCCCGTCGGCACGTGCGTCCATGCGACTTGCCACACGGACGCGGACTGCGGCGGGAGCCTGCTCTGCCTCCGCTCGCTCGACGAGAACTGCAACTTCGTCTACTCCTGCCAGAAGCCGACGGATCCGTGCACGGTGAGCAGCGACTGCCCGGCGCTCACGCCCGCCTGCCAGGTCGTGAACGGCGAACGGAAGTGCGGCACGACGACCGCGTGTCACTGAATCACCGGCCGCGGACGCGCGCCGGCATCACTCTTTCGGAAGCATCGCGCGCGACGCGAGAGCGCTCGCTCTCCACCGCGCACCGCTCGGTACAGAGAAACTCCGGCCGTTGGGCCTGACTCCCATTCGGCCCTGGGCTGGAATTGTGCGTGGTGAGTGTCCGGAAAGTGCGGGGTCCGAAAGGATCTGTCATGCTGAAGGGTTGCTCGATCCCGAACGCGGGGCCTAGGCTTCGACTGCGATCGGGATCTTCTCTTTCACGTTCAAGGGGTATGCGATGAGCGCCACTCAACACCATGCGTCCGCGGCTCCGTCCGTCCGACTGTCCCGCGTCCTCCTCGCCACTCTGCTCGGGGGTGCGCTCGCCGCCGCGCTCGTCTCGGGCTGTTCGAGCAAAGACGAGAAGGCCAAGGGCGCTTGCGACGGCAAGCAGTGCGGCATCGCCTGCACCACGACCGCGGACTGCGGCCCCGGCACTCACTGCGACACGACGAACACGTGCAGTGCCCAGTGCTACGCGAACGGCGACGACTGCGGCAACGGACTCACCTGCGACGGCACCGGCGCCTGCGTGATGGGTGGGATGTTCGGCGGGGGCGGCCTCACCGGAACGACCGGAGACGCCTCGTGCGCGGACGACATCCGGCGCGGCGAAGGCCTGGCGGCGGACATCTACATCATGAACGATCAGTCGCAGTCGATGAGCTGCGCGATCCCGACGGGTGGGGATCGCTGGACGGCGATGAAGACCGCGCTGTCGAACTTCGTCCAGTCACCGCAGGCCGCAGGCCTGAACGTCGGCATCCAGTACTTCGGGATCCTCAAGGGCCGGAGGGACACGCAGGGCAGCTGCACCCCGGCCGACTACGTGAACCCGGACGTCGAGCTCGGACTCCTTCCCGGCAACGCGCAGGCGATCATCGACTCGCTGAACAACCACGGGCCGTCCACGTACACGCCGACGCCCGCAGCGCTGGACGGCGCGCTCCAGCACGCGGTCGCGTGGCAGCAGGCGCACACGGCTCGCACGACCACGGTCGTCCTCGCGACGGACGGGCAGCCGAACCTCTGCCTGACCGACCCCGGCGATCCGGTCGGGAGCGTCGTGACGGTCGCGGCGAAATACCTCTCGGGCCCGACGCCGATCCGCACGTACGTGATCGGCATCGTCGGCGGCTCGGCGGCGACCGGCGGCCAGGGTTGCAACCTGGACCCGCAACCCCCGAACAAGCCGGATCTCGACCGCGTCGCGCAGGCGGGCGGCACGCAGGAGGCGCTCATCGTCGACGCCGCGAACGGGGACACGACGACGCAGTTCCTCGACGCGCTGAACAAGATCCGGGACGCCGCGACCGTCCCCTGCCAGTACGTGATGCCCACGGGCAACAACGTGAACCCGAACCAGGTGAACGTGGAGTTCGTGAACGCCTCGGGTGCGAAGTCGGATCTCCTGAACGCGGACACGGAAGCCGCGTGCGGCACGAACGCGGGCTGGTACTACGACGACAACCAGAACCCGACGAAGATCCTGCTCTGCCCGGCGACGTGCGATCAGGTGAAGGCGGACGCCCGCGCCGGCATCAACGTGCACATCGGGTGCAAAGCGACGCAGCACATCCCGAAGTGAACGACCGACGGCGAAGCCCGCCGCGTTCCTCACCGGGAGCGGCGGGCTTCTTCGTTCCATCCCGCGCCCGGTCAGGGCGATCCGACGGCGACGCACAGGCCGTCCGTCTGGTGGACGCCGCCGGTGTCCGTCACGCTCAGGTTGCTGATCGTCTCTCCGCCGGCCTTCTTGCCCGTCGAGTACACGAGAGCGACGCACATCTCCTGGTTACCGACGCCGTAGTGCACGCTCGCCGTGCCCGGATTCTCGAACGTGCAGGTGATCCCGAGGCCGGACGCGCCGTGCACGGAGATCGGCGGGTCGTAGGACTTTCCCATCGCCTCACCGTAGCCGCCGGCGGACGAGAAGATGGACGTCCCGGCCATCGCGCCGCCGGCGACGGTGATGTCCATCCCCTGCCCGAGCGCGTGATAGTGCGGGAGCACGTAGTACACGTCGAAGTCCGGCTGCGGCGTGGCGCACTGCATGTGCGCCTTCGTCGTCGTCTGCGGCGCGATGTCGAGGTTCAGGTTCGTGAACGCCATCGGCTGGAGCTGGACGGACATGTCCGCCGCCGGGATCGTGAACACGTCGAAGTGGAGGCTCGTCGTGACGGAATCCTCGGTCGCATTCAGGAGATGCACGTCCCCCACGATGCGCGCGTGCGCGGGGATGACGTAAGCGACGTGGGGAGGAAATCCTTGCGCGTCGTTCGGCGACTGGGTGGACTGCGCGAAGAACACGCCGCCGATCGCTCCCGCGAGGACCTGATCGAAGCCGCGGTCCGTGCACTTCCACGTTCCGTCCGGCCCCGCGTAGTTGTCGTCCGTCACCCAGATCCAGTTCGAGTGGTGGAAGTTGCCGTCGTTGTGCTCCTCGATGCGATTCACGTAGAGCGGCTCGGCGTTGTTCAAGGTCCAGCTTTGACAGACGCCGGTGAGCTCGTCGCCCGGGGCGATGTCGATCGAGTCCATCGTGTGGGAGTAAGCGGGAGGCGTCGGGGGCGTGCCTCCACCGCTGCCCCCCGTCCCTCCGCTCGTGCCGCCTGCGGAAGACGTGCCGCCCGTGGACCCGGGTGCACCGCCGCTCCAGGACGCGGAGCTTCCCGCACCCGCTGCGCCGCCGGCGGTCGCGTTTCCACCCGCTCCCGACCCGCTGCCGCCCGTCCCCGACGCGAACGCACCCGCCGGTGAATCACTCGATCCCGCGCCGCACGCAGTGGCAAAGAACGCTGCCGAAAACGCGAACGCCGGGGCGAACAGTGGCTTCACGGCCAGTAACGTAGCAGAAAGCCGAGCGTCGCTCGTGTTCTCCAGCAGAACCGAAAGGTTACGCCCCCATCACTCCGGTCCGACGCGATCCGGCACGTGCGAGCGGCCGACGTGGCCCGCCGCACGCGGCCACCGTGGTGGACGACCGGCGGTCGTCGTTCGGCGTGGAGGGGGGGTGCTTTCGCTGACCCCCAGGACCCGACTTGGGGTCCCCAAGTGCAGACCTCGACCTACGGCGCGAACCCCCCCTGCCAACGCGGGGGGGGGCCCGGCGGAATCGCGAGATGCCGCGTGCGAGCCAGGTGCCGCGCGCGAGCCAGGTGCCGCGCGCGAGCTAGGTGCCGCGTGCGAGCTAGGTGCCGCGCGCGAGCGAATGCTCCCGCCGTCAGTCGGCGCCGTCGTCGTCCGACGCGCGCACTCCGAGCTCGCGGAGCTTCTGCTGCAGGCTCTGGCGCGCGAGACCGATGGCCTGGGCGGTGCGCGAGACGTTGCCCCCGTGTGCGTCGAGCGCCTCGCGCAGGAAGCGGCGCTCGAACGCCTCCACGTGCCGCCGCTTCTCGTCGGCGAACGACGTCCCCGACGTCCATCCGACGCCGAGGTCCACGGGCAGCGGCATCAGGCGAAGGTCGGACGCTTCGATTTCGGTGCCGGCGGCGAGCACCGCGGCTTGCTCGACGACGTTCCTGAGCTCCCGCACGTTTCCCGGGAACGGGTGCGCCGCTAGCTTCTTCAGGGCTTCCGCCGAGAGCGCGGGCGCGGGACGACCGAGTCGCTCGGCGAGCTTCGCGAGGAAGCGCTCCGCGAGGAGCGGGACGTCCTCCGGACGGTCGCGGAGCGGCGGGAGAACGATGGGCACGACGGAGAGCCGGAAGTAGAGGTCCCCGCGGAACCGGCCCTTCTGCACGTCCGCCTCGAGGTCCCGGTGCGTCGCGGCAACGACGCGAACGTCGACCGGAACCCCCGTGTTGCTCCCCACCCGCTCGACCTTCCGCTCCTCGAGCACGCGGAGCACCTTCGCCTGGGTCTCGAGCGGCATGTCGCCGATCTCGTCGAGGAAGAGCGTCCCGCCGCTCGCGGCCTCGAAGCGCCCCGTTCGCCTCGCCGTCGCGCCGGTGAAGGCGCCCTTCTCGTGACCGAAGAGCTCGCTCTCGACGAGCTCCCGGCTGATGGCCGCGCAGTTCACGGCGATGAACGGGCCGTTCCGCCGCGAGCTCCGCTGGTGGAGGGCCTCGGCGACGAGCTCCTTTCCCGTCCCGCTCTCCCCCCGGACCAGGACCGTGAGATCCGTCTCGGCGACCTTCTGGATCACGGAGAAGACGTCCCGCATCCGAGGCCCCGTCCCGATCATCGAGCCGAGGCCGCGCTCCCGCTCCATCCGTTCGCGGAGCGCCCGGTGCTCGCGGACGAGCGCCGTCCGTTCGAGAGCGCGACGCACGACCAGCCGGAGCTCGTCGTTGTCGAACGGCTTCGGGACGTAGTCGTCCGCGCCCGCTTTCATCGCCTCGACGGCGATCTTCTCCGAGCCGTGCGCGGTGATGAGCACGACGGGCACGTCGGGGTGGGCCTTCTTCGCCGCCTGGAGCACGTCGAGGCCGCTCCCGCCTTTGCCGAGCGAGAGATCCGTCACGATGCCGTCGATGCCGCCCGCTTCGATCCGAGACAGCGCGGCGGGAGCGCCGTCCGCGACGACGACCTCGTAGCCTTCCTTCTTGAAGAGGCCCGTGAGCGCGAGCTGGATCGCGCGCTCGTCCTCCACGACGAGGAGCCGCACCGTCACGCTCTCCCTCCATCGGCCCGAGCGGGCAACGTGACGGTGAAGGTCGCGCCTCGGCCGGGCTCGCTCCGGGCCTCGATGCGGCCGCCGTGGGCGGCGACGATCTTCCTGCAGAGCGAGAGTCCGAGGCCGGTGCCCTTCTCCTTTCGCGTGTAGAACGGCGTGAAGACGTCCTCGAGCGCGTCCTCCGGGATCCCGGGCCCGTTGTCGGCGATTTCGACCCAGCTCTCCGTGCCGGCGAGGTTCCGGCCCGCGCCGACGCTGATCGCCGGGGATGGCACGTCGCCCTCCGCGAGCGCGTCGAGGGCGTTCTCGACGAGGTTCGCGAAGACGCGGCGGAGCTCCGCTTCGTCGCCGTCCACCGTGCCGGGATCGTCGAGGCCGGTCTCGATCCGGACGCCCTCCCTCCGGATGCGATCGCCGTGGAGCTCGAGGGCCGCGCGGAGCGGCGCCTCCAGCTTCACCGCCGCGACGTTCCGCTTCTCCTCGCGCGCGTAGCGGAGAAGGTGCGAGATCGAGCGCTCGACGCGGTCGAGCTCCTCCACGGCCACCCGGGCGTACTCGGCGTTCTCCCCGGCGCCGGGCGACTCCCGGATCTGCTGAACGAGGCTCTTCGCTGCCGTGATCGGGTTCCGGATCTCGTGGGCGATGGACGCGCTCAGCTCCGAGAGCGCCCGCGCCTCCCGGGATGCGTCCTCCACCGAGGGCGCCGGTGGAGGACGTCTCGCGAGCTCCTCCGCCGTCCAGCGTTCCCGGAGCACGGGCGCGAGGACCGCGAAGAACCCGTGCGTCGCGAGCGCGACGAGCCACGCGACGAACACGATCGCGAACGCGAGAGCGCCGCCGGCGACGAAGACGAGGAGCGACACGAGGACGCACACGATCGCGTGCGCGACGAATCCGATCTTGCGGTTGGCGAGCTTCCGCGCGGAAAGGAGTCTCGGGTCTTCTCGGGGGCGCATTCGGGTCCGCGCCGGGAGCGCGAGGTTCACGACGGGAGAGCGTACTCCGTCCCCTCGGGCGCCCAAACGCCGAGCGCACGCCAGACCGGGACGAACGCCGGGGTCACGATGCCGAGCCGGACGCAGAGCTCGCGGATCGGCCGCGTCCCGTCCGAGAGGAGCTTCCGGTACGCGGGTCCGCCGAACGCCTCGCGGGCCGCCGAGCGCGGTAGCCCGGTCCGGGCGAAGAACGCCGGCGGCGGGCTCAGCATGAGGCGCGCCGTCTGCTGCACGACGAAGGGCGCGACCACCCGGAGCTCCAGCATCGAGAACGCGGAGAGCTCGGGCACGTGGCGCTCGAGGTAGCGCTCGGCGAAGCAGACGTGCCGCGCCTCCTCGGTCACGTGGATCTGCATGATGCGCCGCTTCAGCGGGTGGACGGAGTCGCCGCGCCGGAGCTCGAGGCGCTGCACGTGGTCGATCGGCGCTTCCCCGCCGAGGACGTGCAGGAAGAAGAGCTCCGGGAACTTCCGTCCGAGGGGCGGGACTCGGCGCGCGGCCCACGCCATGTACGGGCTCATGCCGGGAGCGTCGAAGCCGCTCCGGTTCACGAACTCCTGGAACATGAGCGAGTGCTGCCCCTCCTCGATCACCTCGTGATAGGCGTAGCGGTACTCCGGAGATCCGTTCGGCAGCGTCCCGGCGAGCTCGAGGAGCCCGCGCTGGAGCACGCTCTCGAACGCGATGCCCATCTTCATCTGGAATGAGGTCGTGGCGAGCCCGAGGCGCGCTCGTTCGGGCTCCGTGAGTCCCCGGTAGTACTCGGTGCTCCCGAGGGGATCTTCCGGCGAGAGCGTCCAGCGCGGATCTTCCGGGTCGATGCGGGACGCGGGCTCGTCCCAGGGGACGTCCCGGTAGGCGTCGAAGTGCTTCTTCACCGAAGCCCGGCTCAGACGATCGACGAGCGCCGTGTAGGCGTCCTCGACGAGCACGACGGGCGAAGCGGGCGGGTGTTCGGAACGGACGAGGGCGAGTGCGTGAGTCATGGCGTTCGCTTCAGCAACGGCCATGCCCAGCAGAATCCCCAGTTGATTCCGATATTTGCTGGTCACCCCGGTGCCACCGAGTTCCTGCACTGTCAGGCGTTTCCTGCACCCCGGCTTCAGCCGGAGCTCGGTCCGGCCGTTTCAGGAACCGAACGTGTCTCGCAAGGAGCCCCTCGCCCTCGGCCCCGTCGTGCTCGCCATCCTGATCCTGGAAGGGCTCCGCGCGAAGGGCATCGAGCCGCCCGCCGGCGTGCTCCTGATCACGGCGGTCGCTCTCACGGCGATGCTCGGCGGGCTTCGAGCCGCGGTCCTCGGCACGGTGATGGCGCTCGGGCACGGGTACTTCTTCCTGACCCGCACGGCGCAGGATCTCTCCGTTCACGTCGCCTCCGGGACGCGGGTCCGGGTGCTCCTCGTCGTCCTGCCCCTCGTCGGGCTCCTCGTCGGGCTCCTCAGGAAGCGCGTCGATGACGCCGTCGGGGCCCTCGGCGTCGCCAACGACGACCTGAAGGCTCGGATCGCGGAGAAGAACGCCCTCACCGACCGTCTCGCCGCGCTCGTCGAGAGCCAGCAGCGTCTGGTGGAGGACATCGCGCTCCTCGGCGATCTGAGCGCCGGCCTCCAGAGCTCGGAGGACGACGCCGAGGCGGCGCGCCTCGTGTCCCGCTCGCTCGGAGCGCTCTTTCCGGACTGCTCGGGTACGCTCTACCTCCTGAACGACGCGCGGAGCGCCGCCGAACCGTTCGCGGCCTGGGGCAGCCAGGATCCGCGGGAGGCGTTCGCTCCCGACAGGTGCTGGGCGCTCCGCCAGGGGCGACTCCACCGTGCGAGCGCCGCGTCGCGCGAGCTCCCCTGCGGTCATCCGGACTGCGCGAGGACGGGGACGCACCTCTGCTACCCGCTCCACGCGAAGGGCGAGGTGCTCGGTTTGCTCCACGTCCACTCGCTCGCGGAGGACGACCGCGTGGACGATCTCGCCCGGAGCGTCTCGGACCACCTCGCGCTCGGTCTCGGAAACCTCGCCCTGAGGAAGCGCCTCACCATGCAGGCGCATCGCGATCCGCTGACGGGCCTGCTGAACCGCTGGGCGATGCTCGAGGTGCTCGAGCGAGAGCTCATGCGCGCGAACCGGAAGAACCGCCCCCTCGCGATCATCCTGATCGACGTGGATCACTTCAAGCGCTTCAACGACACGCACGGTCACGCGGCGGGCGACGTCGCGCTGCGAGAGATCGGCAGCTACGTGGGCGGCTTCTTTCGCGGCGACGACGTCGTGTGCCGCTACGGCGGCGAAGAGCTCGTCGCCATCCTCCCGGAGGCGGACGTGGGCCAGGCCGCCGTCCGGGCGGAAGCTCTCCGGCTCGGCGTCGAGAACCTGCCCCTCGAGCTCTCCGGACAGCCCCTCCCCGGCGTCACGGTGTCGGTCGGGGTCGCGAGTCTCCCCATCCACGGCACCACGGCCGACGAGCTCCTTCGACGGGCGGACCTCGCGCTCTACCGGGCCAAGCGAAACGGTCGGAACCACGTGGAACTCGCGGCGGACGCGCACGACTCGGGTCGGTTCCCCGCCGTGCATCCGGGCTCGGAAGAGAAGCGCGGGCCGCGCGTCTCCGTCTCGAAGTGAGTCACGGAGGGGCCCCCCGCGGGCCGCGCATTCCCGTCCTCCGTGGTAGCTTCGGCGATCCCAAGGGAGATCGCCATGGCCGAACCCGCAGCTCAGATTCCGTTCGATTCGACCCCGAGCCTCGTGACCCGGCGCCTC
Organism: Polyangiaceae bacterium; assembly: GCA_035545855.1. GTDB lineage: Bacteria > Myxococcota_A > Polyangia > Polyangiales > Polyangiaceae > DASZVB01. The sequence continues at coordinate 12,337 of DASZXK010000029.1, read as the reverse complement.
GAGGAGCTGCTCGGCCGTACCCGGAAGGCCGCCGAGAGCGCCGGGACCCCGGATCTCCACGTGCGCCTCGAGCGCCTGGACCGCCTCGCGACGGCGATTGCGGACCACGAGCAGGAAGCGGTGGACGCCCTCGCCGCGGACTTCGGGCACCGGAGCCGGGACGCCTCCCGCTACACGGACGTCGCGGCGGTCCTCGAGGGCATCCAGTTCGCGAGGAAGAACCTCCGGCGCTGGATGAAACCGGAGCGTCGCAGCCCGCAGTTCCCGCTCGGGCTCCTCGGCGCGACGGCGCGCGTGGAGTTTCAGCCGCTCGGCGTCGTCGGCATCGTGAGCCCGTGGAACTTCCCGCTCTATCTCGCGTTCTCGCCGCTCGTCGGGGTCCTCGCGGCAGGGAACCGCGCGATGCTGAAGCCGTCCGAGATCGCGCCCCGGAGCGCGGACGTCATCGCGAAGATCGTGCGCTCCGCGTTCGACGAGACGGTCGTCTCGGTCGTCACGGGGGGTCCCGAGGTCGGGGAAGCGTTCTGTCACCTCCCCTTCGACCACCTGGTGTTCACGGGAGGCGGCGCGATCGCGAAGCACGTGATGCGCGCCGCGGCCGAGCACCTCGTCCCCGTGACGCTCGAGCTCGGCGGAAAGTGCCCGGTCGTCATCGGACGGGACGCGAACCTCGCCGAGGCGGCCGGGAAGATCATGGCCGGGAAGTGCCTGAACGCGGGGCAGATCTGCCTCGCGCCGGACTACGTGTTCGTGCCCGAAGCGCGCCGCGGCGAGCTCGTCGTGGAGCTCCGTCGCGCCGTCGAGGGAATGTTCGACGGCCTCCGGGAGAACCCGGACTACACGTCCGTCGTGAACGCGCGGCACTACGAGCGGCTGAGCGCGCTCCGGGAAGACGCGAGGAAGCGCGGCGCGGAGATCGTCGAGGTGAACCCGAAGAACGAGCGGTTCTCCCCGGCGGACACCCACAAGATGCCGCCGACGCTCGTCCTCGGCGCGACGGACGAGATGCGCATCATGCAGGAGGAGATCTTCGGCCCCCTCCTCCCGATCCAGACGTACCGGAACATCGACGACGTCATCCAGTACGTGAACGCGCACGACCGCCCCCTCGCCCTCTATTACCTCGGCCCGGACGAGCGGGAGAGCCAGGCCGTCGTGTCCCGCACCACGTCCGGCGGCGTCACGGTGAACGACGTCCTCATGCACATCGCTCAGGAAGATCTGCCGTTCGGTGGCGTCGGCCCCAGCGGAATGGGCGCGTATCACGGCCGAGAAGGGTTCCGGACCTTCTCCCACGCGAAGGCCATCTACCGGCAGGCGAAGGTGGACTTCCTCGGCAAGCTGCTCCGGCCGCCGTACGGGGATCGCTACCGCAAGCTCGTCCGCATGATGATCGACCGCGCCCGGCCCTGAGCCAGCCCGTCAGAGCGCGTAGCGGTACGTCGCGCCGACGCCGAGGAAGAGGATGTCGGGAACGGTGACCTTGCTGAACTCGGACGTGCACCGTTCCCCCGTCCCGAAGAAATCCGGCGTCTCCTTCTGGCAGGCCTTGCTCGCGCTGAGGACGTACCAGCGCGCCTCCGGGCCGACGTAGAAGCCCGGGACCAGCTCGTATTCCGCGCCGAACCCGAGCACCGGCATCGGGTTCGCGTCGACCGAGCCCTCGGTGGTCGACTGGCTCGTCCCGAAGCCGCCGTTCTGGCTCGTCTTCACGGAGAAGGAGCCCGACCCGAGCGCGACGCCGAGCGACGCCCAGGCGGCGAGCTGGCCCATCGGAAGGATGCCGCGCGCCTCCACCCCGTAGAGCAGCACGTGACCGGAGTTCTCGGCGAGCGATGCGCTCCCCGTGTCCCCGAGCACGAGCGACGAGTGGTTCCAGTGGAGGAACAGGTTCGCGCCGAAGTACGGCAGGAACGCGTAGCCGGCCTCGGCGAGTACCCCGACACCTTCGCTGTAGCCGTACGTCGTGTTGCCGCCGAACGGACCGCCGACGCCGAGACGCGCTCCGAAGTAGAGCCCGCGAGACAGCGCCCCGGCCGCCGGAGTGGGCTCCGCGGGCGACGGCTCCGGTTCGCCGTACGGCACGGGCGCGACGCCCGGGGGCGGACCGTATCCGGGCGCCGAACCCCACGGCGCGGGCGCGTAGCTGCCCGGGGGCGGGCCGTAGGGCGGCGGTCCTGGCGCGTAGCCCGGCGAGGGCGGAGCGGCGGGCTCACGCTCGCCCGGGGTCGCGCCGGGCGCCGGAGAGGGAGAGGCTCCCGACGGCGCTAGCCCTTGCGTCGCGGGCGCGCCACCCGGCGCGGGCACGGGTTGCCATCCGGGCGGCGCGGGCGGCGACGAGCCCGGCTGTCCGTCGAGCGGGAACCCGGTCGTCGGGCGGTGGCCCGTCTGTGCCGACGCGGGCGGCGCGAGAGAAACGAACAGCGCGATCCCGGACGCTCCCCACGCGCGGATGGTCTGCTTCATCGATCGATCATGCGGCCGGTCACGAACGGATTGCGTGTGCGGCGCGCTCCTCGCCGGGAACCATAGCCGGTCCGGCCGGCCCTGCGCTACGACACCCGACGTGCCTCTCGGGCGACGGTCCGTCGGACTTCATGAGACCGGGCGGTGGGTGTTCAACCGCGTCGCGGACGTCTACCCGGCCCGACCGCCGTATCCCGAAGCCCTCGTGCAGGCCATCGCGGCGCTCGCTCCGAGGGGCGGCCGGGTGCTGGACGTCGGTGCCGGCATCGGTCATCTCGCGCTCCCGCTCGCGGAAGCGGAGCTCGACGTCCTCGCCATCGAGCCGGCGGAGGCCATGCTCGACGCACTTCGCCAGCGGATGGCGGAGACGGAGAGCCGGGCGGCGGCGATCCACGGCGCCGCCGAGTCCCTCCCCGTCCCGGACGACTCCGCCGATCTCGTCGTGATCGCGGACGGCCTCCACTTCATGGACGTGGAGCTCACCGAGCGGGAGGTCCGGCGAGTCCTCCGCCGCGGGGGCGCGCTCGCCGTCGTCACGGCCGAGCTCGCGGACACTTCGTTCATGAACCGGCTCCGGGCCGTCATGGAAGAGAGCGCACCCCGGCGCCCCCGCGACGTCCGCGGCGCGGTGACGCAGCTCCTCGCGCTCCTTCGCCCGAAGACCGTCCTGGCGCGCGATTTCGCGGAAGAGACGCAGGTGGACCCGGAACGGCTCGAACGGATCCTCGGGAGCATCTCCTACATCGGCCCGGCGATGAACGCGGAGCTCGGCGCGGCCTTCCGCGCGAAGGTCCGAGAAATTCCGGGCCCGCGCCTCTGGGCACGGCGCCTCACGCTCCACTCCGGTCACCGTTGAATGACCTTCGCCGCCCGGCCTTCGGGCGCGGGCGTCCATGCCCGCGGCCGCCGAGCCGGGTTTTCGCGAGCCGTTGACGACCCCCCCGGATCTCGGGTCTCCTGAGTAGTCATGCGAGCCCTCTCCCCGATCGACGCGGGCTTCATCGCCGCGGAGACGCGCGCGACCCCGATGCACGTCGGCAGCCTGTTCCTCCTCCGGCCGCCCGCCGGCGCCACGAAGGACTTCATCTCCGAGCTCTTCCAGGCGTGCATCTCCGTGAAGGAGTTCCGGGCGCCGTTCGATCAGCACCTGGTGTACCCGCCGTCGCGACTCGGGCTCCCCCACTGGGATCTCGATCCCGATTTCGACATCGAGTACCACATCCGGCACTCGGCGCTTCCGTCCCCGGGCCGCTATCGCGAGCTCTTCGTCCTCGTGTCGCGTCTCCACGGCACGCTCCTCGATCGCAGCCGCCCGCTCTGGGAGTACCACGTCATCGAAGGCCTCCGGACGGGGCAGTTCGCCCTCTACACGAAGATGCACCACGCGCAGGTCGACGGCATGGCAGGCATGCGCCTCCTCCGCGCGACCCTCTCGGAGGACCCCGACGAGCGAAACGTCCCGTTCACGTGGGCGAAGGACGGCCGCGGCTGGAAGCGCGCCGCGGCGCCCGCGGATGCCTCCGCCGGACGTCCCGTCGCGGCGGTCGCGGAGATCCTCCAGGAGACGTTCGGACGGATCCCGAACGTCGCGCGTGCGCTCGGCAAGGCCGCGGCGGCGTTCCAGCGCCCCGCCGGCGAGCGCATGGCGCTGCCGTTCGAGGGCCCGAGATCCGTGCTGAACACGAAGGTGACGCCGGCGCGCCGGTTCGTCGCGCAGTCCTACGCGATGGAGCGGATCCACCGGGTCCGCGAGGTGTTCCAGGCGACGGTGAACGACATCATCCTCGCGATGTGCGCCGCGGCCCTCCGGCGTTATCTCGCCGAGCACGGCGGCGGCGTGCCGCTGAAGCCGCTCACGGCGATGACCCCCGTCTCCGTGCGCCCGCTCGACGCGGACGACTTCGGCAACGCGACCAGCGCCGTCCTCGTGAACCTCGCGACGCACCTCTCCGATCCGGTGAAGCGCCTGCAGACGATCCAGGCGTCCATGAGGGACGCCCGCTCGGTCATCAAGGAGCTCACCTTCAACGAGGTCATCCTCTACACGGCGCTCGCCTCCACGCCGCTCCTCCTGCCGGCGGTCCTCGGGCTCGGCGCGTTGCTCCCGCCGACGAACGTCGTCGTCTCCAACGTCCCCGGGCCGGACAAGACGCTCTACTGGAACGGGGCGCGACTCGACGGCATGTACCCCGTCTCCATCGTCTATCACGGCATGGCCGTGAACATCACCGTGATGAGCTACGCCGGCTCGCTCGACGTCGGCATCGTCGCCTGCCGGAAGTCCGTGCCGAGCGTGCAGCGCATCATCGACTTCCTCGAAGACGGACTCATCGAGCTCGAGACCGTCGCGGGCGTCACTCCCGGCGGCGAGCGCCGGCCGACCGCTACGGCGTGACCGGCGCCGTTTCCGGCCGGGAGCTCACGAGGCGGAGCACGTCCACGTAGCTCGGCGGCGCGGGGACGAGCCCGATTTCCCGGAGCCGTCGGTGTACGGCGGGGAGCCTGAAGTACGGCACCGCGACGAGCAGGTGATGCTCGAGGTGATGGTTCACGCGGATCGGCGCGACCGTCGCCCGCGCGAGGAATCCGGCGCGCGTCGTCCGGGTGTTCTTGTACGGGTCCGAGGAGAGCTCGGTGCAGGCGTGCTCGGCGAGCGATCGGATTCGGATGAAGAGGTTGAACGTGGTGAGGCTCGCCGTGAGCCACGCGAGGTAGAGGAGCGGGTGCCCGAACGCCGCGAGCACGGCGATCATCGCCGCGTTCGTGACGAGGTAGCCGCCGCCGTTCCGGAGCCCGGCGCGGGCATAGTCCCACGAGGTCCGATCGCCGCGCGGGATCGGCTTCGTGTCGGTCGAGACGGTGTACTCGATGACCTCGCAGTCGATGAGCCACTGGCCGACGAGGCGCTTCAGCCCCGTCGGGCCGAGCAGGTCCCGCGCGAATTTCCGCACGAGCGAGCGCCGCGTCGTCGGGAACGGCGCGGCGAGACCGAGATCCGGATCCTCCGGCGTCCCGGTCTTCGCATGGTGGCGGAAGTGGTGCTTCTTGTACCGCGAGACGTCGTTCCCGATGGGGCGCGCGCAGAGCCAGTCCGCGAGCACATCGTTCAGGAACCGGTTCTCGAACAGGGTGCGGTGCGCCGCCTCGTGCATGAGGATCGCGAGCGCGAGCTGACGACCTCCGAGCACCACGACGACGAGCACGAACGTGAGCGGGTTCGGGAACTTCGCGAGGAGCACGAAGGACAGTGCGATGACGGCCCACGTGAAGCCGACGGCGGAGAACCCCGCCAGGTTCGAGCGTCGCGTGAAGGCGCGGATCTCCTCCGGCGAGAGGAGCTTTCGGATGTTCTCGGGTTCCGGAACGTTCATGGTCGGCCTCTCAGTGGATGCTCGCGGAGAAATCCTCCGACGCCGCGAGGGCGTTCTCGCGGAAGAACCGCTGCCAGATCTTCCGCCCTTCGCCGTCCATCTCCACGACGGCGCGGACGAACGCATGACGTTCTTCCACGTCCACCAGGGGCGGCGGGAGCAGCGGGTCGTACACCACCTGACGGATGCCGCGACCGCCGAGGAGGAAGGCTTCTCGCGCGGCCACGTCGGTTTCGAGGCGCCCGGCCTGGCGGAGCCAGCGCTCGATCTCGGTGCGCGTCTTCCGGTAGGACTGCGTCAGCGCTTTGCCGTCCCAGAGGGCGCGGGCGCGGGCGTCCACGTCCGCGTCGAACGCACTCGCGGCGAACACGTTCGCCCGCTCGTCGAGCCCGAGGCCACGAAGCCGCGCACGGACGTCTTCCACGCCGCCGTCCAGGTTGTCGGGCCGGACGTGAAGCCCGCGCTCGAGCTCCGCGAACCCGAGGAGCGAGAGAGAACGCGCTCGCCTCCGGAGCACCGTCCGGTCCGAGCGGGAGAGCGCACCGACGTGGACCGCGATCCACCCGCCGTTCCACGAGCGGAGCCGCTTCTCCACCGTGCGGAAGCTCGACACCTCGCGCGCGATGCCCTCCGCGCCCGGGCCGAGCCGGTAGAGTCCGCGTCCGGCGGCGACGATGAGCCCGGAGGACGAGAGCCGGACGATGGCGACGCGGACGTTGTTCTCGCTGATGTCGAAGAGCTCGCAGGCGACGACGGCGAGCCGCACCGGGAGCGACTGGCCGCGGGCGGCGACCAGGAGCTCGAGGAGCACGCTTTTCGCGGAGGGACCCACGGTCCAGACATTACCCACAAATACGGCATCCGGCAATGTCCGTAATATTTCTCCCGCGGGCATCCGGGCGGTTCTTGAAGTAATATCGGTCGAATCCGTTCGGCCGAGGGGGCTTCGCGGAACACGCCCCATCCCCCATGCCCGAATCCAGACGCGAGACCGCACCCGAGTTCGTGGACGTCCTCATCGTCGGCGCCGGCATCTCCGGCATCGGCGCCGCCTACCACCTCCAGAAGCATTGCCCGAAGCGGAGCTACCGGATCTTCGAGGCCCGGGAGACCCTCGGCGGCACCTGGGATCTCTTCCGCTACCCGGGCATCCGGTCCGACTCGGACATGTACACGCTCGGGTACTCGTTTCGCCCCTGGACGAATCCGAAGGCGATCGCGGACGGCCCGTCCATCCTTTCGTATCTCCGCGACACGGCGACCGAGAACGGCATCGACCGGCGCATCACGTATCGACGGCGCGTGAAGAGCGCGTCCTGGTCGTCCGACCGCGGGACGTGGATCGTCGTCGCCGAGAACACGGAGACGGGCGAGGAGGCGCGCGTCGAGTGCCGCTTCGTGATGATCTGCGCGGGGTACTACGACTACGACGCGGGCTACACGCCGGACTTCCCCGGCGTGTCCTCGTTCCGCGGGCGCGTCGTTCACCCGCAGCACTGGCCCGAGGGCCTCGACTACGACGGAAAGCGCGTCGTCGTGATCGGGAGCGGCGCGACGGCCGTGACGCTCGTCCCGGAGCTCTCGAAGCGCGCGGCGCACGTGACGATGCTGCAGCGGTCGCCGACCTACGTCATCTCGCGACCGTCCGAAGATCCCGCCGCGAACTGGCTCCGCGAGCGACTCCCCGAGAAGGTCGCGTACGGCATCACGCGCTGGAAGAACGTGCTGCTCGGGATGGCGTTCTTCCAGGCCGCGAAGCGCCGGCCGGAGTTCATCCGCAAGATGATCCTCGGCGGCGTCCGGAAGGAGCTCGGGCCCGAGTACGACGTCCGGACGCACTTTTCGCCGCGCTACGCCCCGTGGGACCAGCGCGTGTGCCTGGTGCCGGATCACGACCTCTTCGCGGCGATCCGGGACGGCCGCGCCGAGGTCGTCACCGACCAGATCCGGACCTTCACGGAGCACGGCCTCCTCCTCGAATCCGGCACGGAGCTCCCGGCGGACATCATCGTGACGGCGACCGGGCTCGAGCTCAAGGTGCTCGGCGGCGTGAGCCTGGAAGTGGACGGCGCGCGCGTCGAGCTCCCGAAGACCACGACGTACAAGGGGATGATGTTCAGCGACGTGCCGAACCTCACCGTGTGCCTCGGCTACACGAACGCGTCCTGGACGCTGAAGGTCGATCTCACGTGCGAGTACGCCTGCCGGCTAATGAACCACATGGACCGGAAGGGCTACCGGAAGTGCACGCCGCGGCTCACGGATCCGACGCTTTCGGAGGAGCCCTGGGCCGATCTCTCCTCCGGCTACATCCAGCGGAAGCTCCACCTCTTCCCGAAGCAGGGTTCGAAGCGTCCGTGGCGCCTCCACCAGAACTACGCCCTCGATCTCCTGAACCTCGAGTATTCGTCGCTCACCGACGGCGCGATGGAATTCTCGCGCTGAAGGTCTCGTCTCCGCGTGGCGCGAACGTCTGGCGCCGTCGCCCGCATTCCCGTCTCACCGGCAGTCGCCGCTCGTCTCGGCTTCCCCCGGCACCCACACGAAGCCCGGCGACGTGCGGGAGGGCGCGCTCCCGTGGCAGTCGTTGCAGGAGCCCGAGCGGTTCATGAGCGACAGCATCACGGTCTCGTTCACGTCCGTCTCCACGCTGACCCGCGCCGGGAAGGACGCTTCCACCTCTCCGGTGCTCACGAAGAAGTTCCCGGCGCAGTTCGTGAGGAGTCGGTGATCGACGCCGTCGGCGCCGACGATGTGAACGACGGCGCCGCGCGAGGGCACGTCCCCGGACGGTGTGTCGTAGATCGTGCCGGCGTACGCGAGCTCGGTATCCGAAGGACCGGAAGCGCCGTGGCACGTGAGGCACGGCTGCCCCGGACGATGAAGCGGCCCTGCGGGCACTCCGGGAGCCTCGGGCCCGAGCGAATCGACGGCGCGATCGTGAACCGGGTTCCCGCACCCGACGACGAGCGCCGCGAGCGACACCGCCGCTCGGGTCGTCAGAGACCGAGCTCCCGATAGTGCGCCATGCCGCCGGCCAGGTTCGCGACGTTCGCGATGCCGGCGCCCCGGAGGATGACGGTCGCCATCGCCGAGCGCTTCCCCGTCTGGCACACGACGACCACGGGTTTGTCTCGTGGCACCTCCCCGATACGGGCTCGGAGCTCCGGGAGCGGCAGGAGTCGCGCTCCGTCCAGGTGTCCGAGCTCGCCGTCGAACTCCCCGGCGCTCCGCACGTCCAGGACCGTCACCTCGGCTCCGTGACTCGCGACCCAGTCCGGATCGATCTCCTCGATGCCGGCGTACGTCGTCACGACGGGCCAGAGCCGCGACGGAACGGACACCGCGCCGCTCTCGGGCATGCCGGAGCGGAGGTTCGCGGGCAACGCGACGTCGAGGAGCTTCGGGTGCGGCAGGCCGAGGTTCGTCATGTACCCGACGAAGTCTTCCTCCCGCGCTCCCCCACCGATGCGCGGATTGAACCGCTTCTCCTCGCCGATCGTGCTCACGGTTCGCCCCTCGTAGTCGTGCGCGGGGTAGACGAGCGTCCGGTCCGGAAGGGTGAAGAGACGGTCCCGGATCGAGCGATAGAGCGCCTTCGCGTCCCCGGACTGGAAATCCGTGCGGCCCGCGCCGCGGACGAGGAGCGCGTCCCCGGTGAAGACCAGGCCGCGCTCCGCGACCACGAGTGACAGGCACCCCGCCGTGTGACCCGGCGTCGCCCGGACCTCGACGGCTTCGTCCCCGAACCGGAGGACCTCGCCGTCCCGGAGCGGGACGTCCACGTTCTCCGCATGGTACTCGGCCGCGAGCGCGATGCGCGCTCCTTGCGTCTGCTTCAGGAGCCAGGCGCCGGTGACGTGGTCGGCGTGGCAGTGCGTATCGATGACGTACGCCGGCCGGAGCTCGAGCTCGCGGAGCAGCGCGAGATCCCGCCGGTGCCTCTCGAACACCGGATCGATGACGACCGCGTCCCGGGTCCGTTCGTCCGCGAGGACGTACGTGTACGTGCTCGAGGCGGAGTCGAAGAGCTGGCGAAACAGCATCGGGCGGAGCTTACCAGCGCGCGGGCCGTGCCGCGCGCCCTCGCCCGCCCGCCGGAATCGTTCGGCGCGGGCCGGCCTCGGCGAGCACGCGGCTCCTCGCGACGTCTTCCGGCTCGAGCGTGTACGGGTACGGCGGAACGAACGCCGTCCCCTGCGTGTCTCCTGCCCTCCGGTGGCGTTCTCCTACAGGTTCCCGGTCATCTTCCCACCACTGGGGATCACGACCAAATTCGTTCCATAGCAACCCATGCGCGCCTCAGAATCACACCCCTTATCCTATTCTTTTCCAATTCATATGGACCAATTGGGCGACCTTCGCGCGATTGAAAACCATATTGTCCACCATTCTTGAACTGACCGTCGCCCTTTCGCCTCGCAACCGCGCCTCCGCTGACGCGGTCTCCGCAGAAATGTAAGCAGCGAGAGCACCTTCAGTTCGCTGCAGATACGCCATAACCATTTCCACAGCCCAGTCCGAGAGTCTCTTCGAAAACGTCTCCAGATCGAGGGGCGCCCGCCACAGGTCCTCCAAGAGACCTTCGTACACGGGCGACTTAGAGCCGGCGGAAAATACCCGTGGTATCTGCTCTGCGGTGGGCAAGAACGCGCTCCCGTAGAGCCCGAAACCGCGACATGTCAACAGATGTTCTTTAACGTCCGTACCAATGAATACAGCCAGTAGGACTGGTGTCAGAAATCCGAATTGAAGTTCTGCCTGATAGGTCGCCACAACCATCGTAGTAGTCTTGAAACCAGGATGAATTTCCACTTTTGGAACGTGTATATCGGGCACCCGCACCGCCGCGACAGCCAGTTCAACGCCTGTTTCCGCCATTTTCTTCAACGACTCGAGATGGGCGTTCGCAGCGCTTTGTACCGCCTGAAGCCCTTCAAAGGCCGCCCGCGCCGCGTCTAGCCGCTGTCTCATCACGGACGGCGATGCCGGACGCGTTGCCGTCGCCACCGACGCCAACTCCGCCATTCTAGGGCGACTCCTCCAGTCCTTGGCCAGGCACCGCAGCGCTAGCTCACAGAGATCGGAACCGACGCTTGCACCGACGAACCGCGGGAGCTCACGGTCGATGACTTGCGACAACGTCGCTTCCGGATGGTCTGGAACCTCTGCAAACAACCTTGTTCGCTGAATCAATTCATACAGCACCGCACCAATCTGATAGACTGTGATTGCCTCAAATCCGTCCTTGTCATTTTGCTCTTTCCGATGCTGGAGCTCCGGCGGTGAGTATCTTCGCGTTGCAACGTTCCTGCCCTCCTGAGTCACGTCGGACTCACCGACCGTTCGCAAAACTCCCATATCAAGCAGAACGAGATCACCGTTCGAGCGCAGCTTGATATTCTGGGGTTTGATATCACGATGACAGAGATCTTTTTCCAACAAGAAAGTAGCGGCAACGTGGATCTCAGCGAGCAATCTCCTGATCTCGCCGTCGGCCAAAGGCGTCGCAGAATCGCGGACCTTTGTTAGCTCCTGGCCGTCAATGAACTCCAATATGAGGTAAAGGATCTTCGTGCCATCGACGTCCTCGCTACCACCACCGAGGATTCCGACGACGTGCTTGCAATCGTGGCCGACCAGCAGCAGCTCCCGCCTAAGACGTTCTTCATTCGCGAATGCTGGATCGTATACCTTGACCGCTCGCTTTATACCGTCTTCGCCCACGGCCTCGTAGACCGCCGCCGAGACGCCGACGCCCACGGTGCGTTGCAGCTCGAATCCCGCGATCTTACGACCGCTTAGCTTCGCAAGAAGTGCACCCGCTTGTGTCCTGTTCATTTGATACTTGCCGAATGTACCCGGTGACGGGTCAGAGTGCTAACGGTCACGATGATACCCAGTCCCGGGGTCGGTTCTTAGCCGAAATATGGCGACCACTCGTCACACCACCTCGACGACGATCTCCGCACCGACCGCCGCCGCGATCCGCTTCATGTCCCGCGGATCCGACGTCACGACTGCGTCCTTCCGCCGAAGCGCGCCCTCGACGACGGTCACGTCGACCACGTTTTCGTGCTTTGCACGGCCGGCAAGCCGTCCGACGGCGCGTGCTTGCTCTTCGCTCATCGGTTCGACGGCACAGAGAGCGAGGAGCCGCGACAGACTCGCCTGCTTCACTCCGCCCCGCCAGGCCTGCGCGAGCACCGGCGCCGGCACGAAGGGCACCACCTCTTCCGCCAGGAGACCCGCATGGAGCGCCCACATGCGGCGGTCGTTGCGCTCCGCTGCCACGAGCGCGCCCGTGTCGTAGGTGACACCCTTCACGCCGTCCTCCGTTGACGCGTCGACCGACCGCTTCGCCCGAGCAGCACCCGGGCGCGCGCGCGGCCTTCGTCGAGCTCCGCCTGAGTGAGCGGACCGTGATCCCTTTCCCATTCGAGGAGGCCACGCCGACCGGCCTCCAGACGCAGGCGATGCGCCGCCGTCGCCGCCAGCCA
>DASZXK010000028.1:0-59392 GCA_035545855.1 Polyangiaceae bacterium | reverse complement strand
GGCCGAGCGGATCCGGGCTCACGGAGGTCTCGGCCTCGCGAAGGCCGTGGGCGGCTACCAGGGCCGCGAGCTCGGGTTCGGTGTCGCGGGATACGCGGCCGGTGAAATGCCGCTCGCTCCGCAGCTCGGCGCGGAAGTGGAGTTCTCGGTCCTCGGGCTGACCAAGGGGAAAGATCCGCGGGACGTCACGATCCAGCCGGGCGACGGCGCGAACGCGATCTACGGCGCCGTCGGGCTCCAGGCGCGACCGTTCGTGACGGCGGACCCGACCGATCTCCGCCCGCTGACGGGCATCTGGGCGTCCGCGAACGTCGGCGCGACGACGACGGGGGGCCTCTTCCGCGGCGTCGTGGACGCGCACCTCGGCTACGATTTCTTCCTCTCGGAGGGGCGCTACGCCGTCGGTCCCGAGCTCTGGTACGCGCACGTCTTCCAGTCGGACTCCGAGTTCCGTCCGGAAGACGCGAACATCCTCGTCTTCGGCGCGCACGTGATGTTCGACAGCGCCGAGCGGATCCCGCCCGATCGCGATCGCGACGGAATCATCGACCGGGACGACCAGTGTCCGGACGTGCCGGAGGACAAGGACGGCTTCGAGGACCAGGACGGCTGTCCGGATCTCGACAACGACGGCGACGGCATCCAGGATCCCCAGGATCACTGTCCCGTCGAGAAGGAAGACAAGGACGGCTTCGAGGACGAAGACGGCTGCCGCGAGCTCGACAACGACAAGGACGGCATCATCGACGAGGTCGACCAGTGCCCGCTCGACCCGGAGGACATCGACGATTTCGAAGACCAGGACGGCTGTCCCGACAAGGACAACGACCAGGACGGCATCGTGGACAAGGAAGACCTCTGTCCGTACGAGCCCGAGACGAAGAACGGCTATGCCGACGACGACGGCTGTCCCGACGAAGACCAGGTGCGCGTCGTCGGCGAGAAGATCGTCCTCGACGACCGCGTGCACTTCGAGCAGAACAACGCGATCATCCGTCCCGTGAGCTTCCCGCTCCTCGAGCGGCTCTCGAAGCTCGTGCGCGAGCACCCCGAGTACGTCCACATCGAGGTGCAGGGGCACACGGACCAGAAGGGCACGGCCGAGTTCAACCAGAAGCTCAGCCGGGATCGCGCCGAGAGCGTCGTGGATTTCCTCGGGTCCCACGGGGTGGAGCGCGGGCGCCTGAGCGCCGTCGGTTTCGGCTCCGAACACCTCCTCGTCGACCAGACGAACGAACGCGCCCTCTACCTGAATCGCCGGGTGGAGTTCGTCATCACCCGCGATGTGCGCAAAGGTAAGAGCGGGGCTCCTGGCGCGAAGCCGTCGCCGGGGCAGACTGAGACGGTGGCGCCCCCTGCTCCTCCCCCGGCCGCTCCCACGGAGAAGACGCCATGATCCGCGTGACTCGTACCCTCGGTGCTCTCGCGCTCGCCGCGCTCTCCTTCGCTCCGTTCGCGGGGTGCAGCAGCGGCGTCGTCGGGGGCGAATGCAAGGACGGCTACTCGCGCTGCGGGAGGCTCTGCCTGGATCTCCGCGCGGACGAGCAGAACTGCGGCGCGTGCGGGGTCGTCTGCGAAAACGGCCAGGCGTGCGTCGACGGGACGTGCGGCGGACCGACCGAAGGAGGCGTCGAGCCTGCGGACGGCTCCGCGGGCGGCAGCGCCGGCTTCGGCGGCTCGGGAGTCGGCGGATCCGGCGGCGCCGCGGGCGGCCCGAACGGCGGCACGTCGGGCGGCGGTACGTCGAGCGGCGGCGCGGGCGGCGTTCCGAGCGACGGTGGCGCGGGCGGGATCCTCTTGGACGCAGGCGCCGGCGGGTTCGTCACGGACGGCGGCGACGCTTCCGTGGGCACGGGCGGCACCGGCGCGGGCGGTCTCGGAAACGGCGGCGCGGGCGGCGTGGGTACCGGTGGAAAGGCGAGCGGCGGATCCGGCGGCACGTCGAGCGGCGGTTCCGGCGGCACGTCGAGCGGCGGTTCCGGCGGTGCCGGCACGGGTGGCGATCCGAACTGCCAGGGCCCGTACGACACCGCCGCGCAATGCGGTTCGTGCACGCAGAAGTGCACGCCGCCCGCGGGCCTCTGCGAGCCGGGGAACGACGGATACATCTGCGTGTCCCTCTGCACCGCGCCGCTCGTCCAGTGCGGCACGCAGTGCGTGAACACGGACATCGACGAGGACAACTGCGGTCGCTGCAACCACCGGTGCGCGTCGCAGATCTGTCAGGGGGGGCAGTGCGTGGGCGCGACCGCCGGACACGTCGTCGTCATGTGCATGGACTACCGGACGCAGCCCGTCGTCGGATCGCCGCAGCAGCGTCTCCTCGGAAACGCGGTGTTCATCCCGCCGGGGAATCCGGTCCGGGTGCTCGCGTATTCCCAGTCCACGCCCGCAGCCACGATCACCGCGGTGGGTAGGACGCTCGACGCCGCGGCCACCTCGAAGAACCGTACGTACACGATCACGCAGGCGAAGACGGCGCTCGCCGTCACCACGGCGCTGAACGTCGTCGACTACGACGTCCTCCTCGTCTACGACCAGCCGAACGCCGCGGCGGGCGCGCTCGGCGCGACCGGGGCGACCTTCCAGTCGCCCATCTCGTCGTTCGTCCGCGCGGGTGGGACGGTGGTGGTGCTCGCGGGCGACGGCGGCCAGGCGGAGATGCCCGCGTTCCTCGACGCGGCGGGGCTGCTCGACGCGAGGGCGCAGCCGGGCGTCACGGGGAACCTGCTCTACAACCGGGCCCTCGGTGACGCGGTCGGTCTGAACGTGCTCTCGCAGTTCCGCGCCGTCCGCGAGACGTGCACGTTCACCTTGAACAGCGTCGACCCTGCCGCGACGTTCGTCATCACGAACCAGCCGGCGAGCAGCGGGGAGATCGGAAACCCCGTCGTCGTCCACACGGTCGTCGCGCCCTGACGGGACGCAGTCGACCCGCCCTCGACGGCGAGACGCAGTCGAACCTCGCGAGGCGCCACGCGGACGGCGCGGCGGCACGCGCTCAGAGGCTCGCGTCGGGACCGTCGGCCGTCTCGTGCGCGGGGGCCACGGCGGCGTTTGCCGGCGCGTGGCCCCTGGGCAAGCGCGGAACGGAGGGGTTCCCCCGCGGCAGGACGGGGCGTTCCCGGTCGTCGGACGACGCGTGCCCATCGCCGCCGAGGACGCGGCCCTTCAGACGATCCGCCGCCTCCACGATCTCGTGACCGGCGCTCCTCGCCGCGCTGGTCGCGAGGATCCTCTTCAGGTGCTCGAGCCCCGTGTGCCGGCCGAGCGGGACGAACACGAACGTGTACGCCGCGAGGAACAGCACCGCGAGATCGATCGCCCGCTTCCCGAACAGCCCGAGCACCCGCGCATCGTAGCGAACGCGCGGTGACCGGCCGAAATAACGGCGCTTATGGAAGCGCTCGGACGGCGCTCAGCCGCCGTCCTTCGCGCCGCCGGGACCGCCGTCCACGGGGCCCGTGCTCGCGTCGGTGTGAGACCCGCCGTCCGTCGAGATCGGGTTGCCGTTCGGCGTGCAGAAGTTCCCGACGCCTCCGGTGAGGTGCCCCTTCTTCACCGGGAACGTCACCGCCGGCTCGTTCGCGACGGGGAAGCCCCAGCCCGCGAACGGGAACGAGATCCCCGCACAGTCGTAGCCCGGCGGCGGCGTGAACGTCAGCTTGTAGTTCCCCTCGGGCACGTTGAGGTACGCGCCGCCGTAGGACTCCGTCTTCTTCAGCGCCGGGTCGTACTGGCCGTCTGCGTGATAGTAGAAGGGGCCCTTCGCGCCGTCGGGCGTGAGCGTCGCCGTCGAGCCCGGGAGCGGTCCGAAGCCGCTTCCCACGGCGCCGAGCACGAAGAACCCGATGGCCCCCAGGTTCGTGCCGTCCACGGTGAACCCGAGCGTGGCGCTCAGGTCCGCGCCGGTGGGCGTCATCTGGACCGGGTTCTGAACCGCGTTCATGTCGATGTCGCTCGTCTCGATCGCGACGAGCTGCGGGATGTAGCCGTCCTTCGTCAGCTCGAGCACGACGTCGGACGTCTGCGGCAGGTGCTTCAGCGTGAAGAAGCCGTCCGCGTCGGAGTCCGCGCAGGCGATCTCCGGATGCTCGTCCACGCAGACGTGGACCCCGGCGATACCCGACGGCGGCGCGTCCGAGTTCGGGTCGCTCGCCGGGAGGACCTTCCACTTGAGGTCTGCCCCGGCGAGACCCGCGTCTCCCGTTCCGCCGGAGCTCTTGCCGCCGCCGCCACCCTGGCCGCCGTTCCCCCCCGCGCCCGATGCGCCACCCGAGCCCGAATCCCCCGTTACCGGCCGAGCGCCGGAGGTCACCTTGTCGGCGCTGCAGGCCGCCGCCAGGAGCGCGCACAAACCAATCCCCGAAAACGTCTTCGCGTTCATTTCTCGAAAGGTCCTTCCGTCAGTTGCGGACGCAGGAGAACGGCGTGCTGTCCCCGCCGGCGGGGTTCATCGCGATGCCCCCGAGGATGCACATCTCGCCGGTGTTCACCTGATTGCGGAACGTGAGCGTCACGTCGCTCGTGTTGTCGATCGCGCACTCCCACTCGATCGACTCGGCCGGCTTCACGACGAGGGGACCGGAGACGGCCCCGGGCTTCTTCGCCGTCTCGTCCGGCGTGGGGTTCTGGGACACGCTGTCGAAGTTGAAGCCCGCCGGCTCCCGCCAATCGAAGCCCTCGTAGATCATCGTCTTCACGCCGCCGCTGACCTTCCATGCCGTCATGCGCGTGCCGTGCGCGTGCATGTGGGACTGGAGGCTCAGCACGCGCGTCTCCACCGTCGGGCTGCAGGAGAAGTGGAGCGTCGTCTGCGTGTGCGGGGCGATCCGCATGCCGACCCCGCCCGTGAGCGAGACGGCGGACGTGGAGCCCGTCACCTCTGACGGATCCATCGCCTCGTACTCGAGCCACGACTCCGCCAGAGTCGGCGAGTCCGTCGTGTTGATGAAGTGGCCGTTCAGCATGCCCTGGCGTCCGGCCTGGATCGTGTTGGCCAGGCCGGCGTAGTCCGGCGCATCCGGCGGATACACGTAGTCCGGTACCTGGAAGGTCCCGATGTCGTCCGCGTTGCCGATGCCGTCCGCTCCGTTGCAGTCGGCGAAACCGGTGGGGACGTCCAGGCCCGCCATCGCGCGGGCGATGAAGTGGTGACTCCCGGGGCGCATGGACCCGTGGCGCTTCCCGTAGACGAAGTCCTCCGTGATCGGGAGCTTCGTGAAGAAGCACTTGTCGATCTCGTCGCCGGGCTGGACGGTGTAGAGGGCGACCTCCGCCGGATCGTCGTAGTCCGAAGGACCGAAGTGGAGAAGCAGGTGCGACGAGTCGGCCGGCTTCGGGAGACACCGTTCGTCGCCCGGGAAGCCGGACTTCACCGGGCATCCGTCCGCGCCGTTCTTCGAGGCGTTCGCGTCCGTCCCGCTGCCGCCGCTGCCCGTCTCACCGCCGGCGCCGCTGCCACCGGTGCCGCTCTGCGGGCTCGCGGTGCTGGACTTGCCGTCGCTTCCGCATCCGAACGCCAGTAAAGCGCAGGCGAGCGCGGCCCCCATCCCCTTGAATCGCATCGAGTCCATCGAAAACCACCATTCCCTGCGGAGGCCCGACTCGGCTCTCCGTCTTTCCCGGATTCGTCCTCACCACGCCTCGATCTCGGACCGAGACGTTACTCGCTCCGTCTATGGACGATCAGAAGCGTCCATGTCCATGGTCATTACTTGACCATTTGAAGACCGGCGCAGGACCACGACGCTTCCGGCGCTTCCGAAACGCCTCGGACACGGAAGCGGCCCTCTCGCGTCACCCGGTGAGCGGAGACGAGGCGAATGCTACCGGTCGGTACATGAAAAGATGACCATCCACCTGGTCACACGGCGAGTCACGGTCGCACGCGAAGCAGCCCGAACGAGCTCCGCTTCTCCACCCACTCTCCCATCGAGTCTGCCATCTCCCAGTGCGGTCTCGACACGACGAGCGCCGTCGCCCGGGCCCGCGCAATTCGCGCGCGGAGGGCATCCGCGGACGAAAAAGCGTCCGCCGCGCGCGCCAGGCGGGGGTCGCGGAGCTCGACGGGTTCGGCTCGTTCCGGAGCGCCGAAGCTCGCGATGACGGCGAAATAGCCGTAGTCGGGCGTGTCCACGAGCAGACGATCGCCGGAAGAGAGGGAATTTCGCGCCGTTCGTCCCACCGCTCGTTCCTCCGCGCGATTCGCGAACCGTTCCGGAGTCCCCACGCGGAGCAGGAGCAGCCCGGCGAGCGCCATCGCGACGACCGAGTCGATCAGCCGGACGACCCGCGCTTCGCGAACCAGTCGCACGGCGGCGTTGGTCCCGATCACGGCGAGCCCGACGTAGATCGACAGGAGCGCGCGTTCCGGGTGATGCGTCGGCGCGCCGTCGATGGCCGCTCCCACGGCCAGGAAGCCGAGCACGCTGCCGAGGACGAGGAGCGGCCGGTCGTAGCGCGCGCGCGCCGGTTCCGTCCGGAAATGGAGGACGATTGCACCGACGACCAGCGACGGTTCGGCGAGGAGCAGCTCGAGCGGGACGGCGGTGAACGCCTTCAGCGGCGTCTGGTCCGCTCCGAGGGCGGCGCGGTAGGCCGCGACGCGGTGGAGGAAGAAGAGCGCGTCGCCGTGAGCGGCGACTCCGTGCAGGATCCAGAGGATGGGGCCGGCGACGGAGAGCGCCGCCGCGCCGATCAACGACGACCGCCCCGCATCGATGGAGCGAGCGTCCATCGTGGCGAGGACGGCGAAGGTCGCCGCCGCGGGCCAGGCCTCGTAGCGCGAGAGGCACGCGACGAAGAGTCCGGCGGCCGCCCACGCCCGGGGGCGCGGCGCCGATCGCGACGCGAACGCCGCGAAGGCGACGAGCCCGGCCGTCAGCGCCTCGGGCTGGAACGAGACGGACAGGCGCGCCGCGGTCGGGACCGACGTCGCGACGACGGCGGCGATTGCCGCGACGGGGCGTTCCAGGCCGAAGGCGCGGGCGCCGCGCCGCACGAGCAGCGCGAACGCGAGCCCCTCGGCGAAGGCCACGACGCGCGCGACCTCGAGCGAGCGGCCGAACGCCGTCATCGCCGTTCCCGAGATCCAGAAGGGCGCCGGGAGCCAGCTCGTGCCGCTCGGGTCGAACCGCGGAGCGTGAGCGAAGTTCATCGCGATCACGGTCCGCGAAAAGTCGTCGTCGGAGATCGCGAAGAAGCCCGTCGCGAGGACGACGAGCGAGACCGTCGCCTTGACGGCGAGGACGATCGCGACGTCGAGGAGCTCGCTCTCTCGCTTCACGACGCCGAAGAAACGTGCGGGTTACTTGGACGACGCGGGCGCCGGAGTCTCGGCGGGCTTCGCTTCTTCGTCGGCCGGGGCGGTCTTGTGCTGCGCCTTCTTGTCCTTGATGGACTCGTCCGTCGAGGAGGAGATGTACGCGAGGACGATGCTCGTGACGAAGAACGTGGACGCGAGGATCCACGTGCCGCGCGTGAGGAAGTTCCCGGCTCCGCGTCCGCCGAACACCTGCTGGCTACCGGCGCCGCCGAGGGCGGCCGTGAGCCCGCCGCTCTTCCCCGGCTGGATCAGGATGATGAGGATGAGGACGACGGCCGCGAAGACGTGGAGGCCGGTGATTGGAGTCTCGAGGATCTCGAGCATGGGACTTACCTGACTGCCGCGCGGACGATGGCGAGGAAGGATTTCGCGTCTAGGGATGCGCCGCCGACGAGCGCGCCGTCGACGTTCGGGCAGGCGAGGAGACTAGCAGCGTTGTCCGGCTTGACGCTGCCCCCATAGAGCACGGCCGTCTTCTCGGCCACTTCCGGGGAACCGTCGGCGAGTCGCCTGCGGATGGCCGCGTGGGCCTCCTCCGCCTGGTCGGGGCCCGCCACCTTGCCGGTGCCGATCGCCCAGACGGGCTCGTACGCGATGACGCCGAAGCCGGCCTTCACCGCGAGATCCTTGGCGAAAGCGTCCACCTGACGGAGCAGGACCTCGAGCGTCTTCCCGGACTCACGCTCGGCGAGCGTCTCCCCGATGCAGACGATGGGACGGAGGCCGGCGGCGATGGCAGCGACGGTCTTCTCGTGAACGCCGGCATCCGTCTCTCCGAAGAACTGGCGTCGCTCGCTGTGGCCGATGATGACCCACTTGCAACCGGACTCGAGGAGCATCGGCGCGCTCACCTCGCCGGTGAACGCGCCTTCGGGCTTCGGGTGGAGGTTCTGCGCGGCGACCTCCACGCGGCTGCCCTGGACCTCGTGCGAGACGGCCGCGAGCGCGGTGAAGGGCGGCGCGACGACGATGTCCACGCCCTTCACGCCCTTCGAGCCCTCGGCGACGTGGTGCGCGAGCGCGCAGCCGCTGCCGCCACCGTGAAACATCTTCCAGTTGCCGGCGATGAGCGGCGTCCGTGCGGGGTTCATCTTCCTACCTTCGCTTCTTTCAGCCGAGCGGGCGGAGTGCTTCGACGCCGGGGAGCTTCTTCCCCTCGATGAGCTCGAGGGAGGCGCCGCCACCCGTCGAGATGAAGCCGATCTTCTTCGCGACCTCGTCCCCCGCGGCGCGAATGGCCGCGGCGCTGTCCCCGCCGCCGACGACGCTGAACGCCGACGACTCCGTGAGCGCCTTCGCGACGGCGAACGTCCCCCGGGAGAAAGGCTCCTTCTCGAAGAGGCCCATGGGGCCGTTCCAGAACACCGTCTTCGCCTTCAGGATGCGCGCCGAGAACGCCTCGACGGTCTTCGGGCCGACGTCGAGCGCCATCTCGCCGTCCTGGAGCATCCCCACGTCCGTCGTGCGGCCGCTCGCGGCGTCCAGGCTCCCCGCGACGACGACGTCCGTCGGGAGCAGCACGTCCACGCCCTTGTCCCGCGCCTTTTCGAGCACGGTACGCCCGAGGGAGAGCTTGTCCTTCTCGATGCGGGACGCTTTCAGGTCCTTCCCTTGCGCGGCGAGGAGCGTGTTCGCCATGGCGCCGCCGATGCAGAGCGCGTCACAGCGCTCGAGGAGCGCCTCGATGACGTCGATCTTGTCCGCGACCTTCGCGCCGCCGAGCACGGCGACGAACGGGCGCTCCGGGGTATCCGTCACGCGGCGGAGGGACGTGAGCTCGCTCTCGAGGAGGAGTCCCATGCCGCGGTCTTGCTTCATGCGGGGGAGGGCGTGCACGGAGGCATGCGCGCGATGCGCGGCACCGAAGGCGTCATTCACGTACACGTCGCAGAGGTCCGCGAGCTCGCGCGCGAACGCCTCGTCGTCCTTCTCTTCCTCCGCGTGGAAGCGGAGGTTCTCGAGGAGGACGACCTGGTTTTTTCGCATGTCCTGCACGACCTTCTTCGCCGCGTCCCCGAGGCAGTCGTCCGGGAGCACGACGTCCCAGCCCGTGAGCTCCGAGAGGCGCGCGCCGCAGGGTTCGAGCGAGAACTCGGGCGTGGGCTTCCCCTTGGGACGGCCGAGGTGGGACGCGAGGATGACCTTCGCCCCGGCCTCGACCGCCGCCTGGATCGTGGGAATCGTGCGGACGATGCGCTCGTCGTCCGTGATCTTGCCGTTCTCCAGGGGGACGTTGAAGTCCACGCGGATGAACACGCGCTTTCCGGCGAGCGGGAGCTCTCCGAGCTTCCGGATTCCCTCGAGCGACGCCATGGGCGCTCAGCCCTTCTTCGCCATGAGGAGAGCGAGGTCGACCATGCGGTTCGAAAATCCCCACTCGTTGTCGTACCAGGAGAAGACCTTGGCGAACCTGTCGCCGAGGAGCTTCGTCTGGGTCGCGTCGAAGATGCTGGAGTGCGGGTTTCCGATGAAGTCGGTCGAGACGAGCTCTTCGTCCATGTACTGAAGGATGCCCTTCAGCGGCCCGTCCGACGCGGCCTTCTTCATCGCCGCGTTGATGGAC
The DNA here is from genome assembly GCA_035545855.1 of Polyangiaceae bacterium. Taxonomy (GTDB): domain Bacteria; phylum Myxococcota_A; class Polyangia; order Polyangiales; family Polyangiaceae; genus DASZVB01. The sequence goes on along the minus strand of DASZXK010000028.1, from coordinate 49,502 downwards.
TCCACGGTGACGGGCTTTTCCGTCGTGAGAGTGAGGTCGACGAGCGAGACGTCCACCGTCGGCACGCGGATCGCGAGGCCGTCGAACTTGCCCTTGAGCTCCGGGATGACTTCGCTGAGCGCCTTCGCCGCACCCGTGCCCGTCGGGATCATGCTGACGGCCGCGGCGCGCGCCCGCCGGAGATCCTTGTGGGGGAGATCCAGGAGGTTCTGGTCGTTCGTGTACGAGTGGACGGTGGTCATGAGGCCGCGCTCGACCCCGAAGTTGTCCATCAGCACCTTCGCGACGGGAGCGAGGCAGTTCGTCGTGCAGGAGCCGTTCGAGATGATGTGGTGCTTGGCGGGGTCGTAAGAGGAGTCGTTCACGCCGAGCACGAGCGTGAGGTCCTGGCCCTTCGCGGGCGCGCTGATGACGACCTTCTTCGCGCCGGCCGAGATGTGCCCCTCGGCCTTCGCGCGCTCGGTGAAGAGACCGGTGCACTCGAGGACCACGTCCACCCCGTTCGCCTTCCAGGGAAGCTCCTTCGGATCCCGGATGGCGGTGATCTCGATGTCACGCCCGCCGACGGTGATCGCCTTCTCCTTGTGGGAGACGGTCGCCGCCTTGAACGCACGGTGCACGCTGTCGTACTTGAGGAGGTGGGAGAGGGTCTTCGTGTCCGTCAGGTCGTTGATGAGAACGACTTCCACGTCCTTCACGTTGCGCTCGTAGAGCGCGCGAAGGATGCAGCGACCGATGCGTCCGAACCCGTTGATTCCAACCTTGATTGCCATGACTCCGTGCTCCTGCCGCGCCCCGTGGGTTGTTCGCCGCGTGAGGCGGCGGTCGCGCGCAAAAATCGCGCTTTTCCAGGGAGACGGGGCTCCGCGGGCGGCGGGAAACTAGCGTCCGACCCCCCTCGGGTCAAGCGAGGGACCTCGGCAGGAATGGAGGGTCGCCTGGCAGTCGTCCGTGCCGCGAAAGCAGCGCGTTTCGGGCCGATTCTACGCGAACGCGCGTCCGAGCTCGGCGACGACCTCTCGGACGCTCGCCGGCCCCTTCAGAAACGCCGTGCCCACGAGCGCCGCGTGGTAGCCCGCCGCCCGCGCCGCGCCGAGCTCGGCTGCGGTGTGGATCCCGCTCTCGGCGACCGCGATCTTTCCGGGTGGAACGAGCTTCCGGTAGTCCCGGTGGACGCTGACGTCCGTCGGAAGGTCGTGCGTCGCCTGAGCGTCACGATCGCCTCCGGTGTCTTCTCCGCGCGTCGCGAACTGCCGCGCATTGATGCCCCAGATCCGCGTTTCCGAAGGCACCAGTGCGACGAGCTCTTCGATGGGGCGCTCCGACATCCCGAGCTCCACGAGCACGTCGAGGCCGACGTCCTTCGCGGCGTCGTACAGCGCCTGCATCCGAGCGGGCGCGCGAAAGAGCACCGAGCCCATGAGGAGGATCGCGTCCGCCCCGGTGACGCGTGCCTCGACCACCTGGTACTCGTCGACGATGAAGTCCTTGCGGAGGACGGGCTTGCCGACGGTCTCTCGCGCGACACGGAGATCGTCCAGGCGCCCGTCGAAGTAGTCCTCGTCCGTCAGCACGCTGACGGCGCGGATCCACGGCGTCTCTGCGTAGGCGCCGAGGCACTCGTGCACGTTCTTCGGATTCGACGGTCCGCCGCTCGGGGAGCGTCTCTTGTGCTCGGCGATGACGCCGAACCCCCGCGTGAGGGCTTCCGAGAAGGACCGTGTCGGGGGCGCGTCCTTGAGGCGCGCGCGGAGCTCGCGCTCCGGCGTCCTCGAGCGTCGCTCCTCCACGCGAAGGCGCGTCTTTTCGACGATCGCGTCGAGGATGCCCATCGCTCTGCTCCGGGGCCTCAGGTAGCGGTGCCGACGACCGCTTCCGGCGGATGCGCGCTCTTCCGCGCGCGGAGGATCTGGAACATCCGGAACGGCTTTTCCTTGCCCTTCAGGTGAGCGGGCGGGAGCTCCTCGTAGTCGAAGCCGTCGTTCAGGCGCTGGAGCGTCGCCTCGCTCACGATGATCTGACCCGCGGCGGCCACGCCGCAGAGACGCGCGCTGGTGTTCGCGGTGTCCCCGATGACCGTGTACGAGAGGGCCTTCGAGCTCCCGATGTAGCCCGCGACGAGCGGCCCGGTGTGGATACCGATGCCGATGGCGAGCGGTTCGATGCCGCGGGCCACGAGCTGCTCGTTCATGCGAGCGAGTACATCCATCTGTTCGATGGCGCAGTTCACGCAGCGGATCGGGTCGTCCGGGACCTGCACGGGGGCGCCCCAGAGCGCCATGATCCCGTCTCCCATGAATTTATCGAGCGTGCCGTCGTACTTGAACACGACCTCGACCATCTGCTCGAAGTAGTCGTTCAAGATCTCGACCAGGAACGCCGGGTCCGCGCTCTCGCTCATGCGCGTGAAACCGCGGATGTCCGAGTTGAACACCGTGCACTCTTCCACGAGCTGACCGCCGCGCTGGACCGTCATCTCGCCGCTGATCACCTTGGCGGCGACGTTCGGCGAGAGCAGCCGGCTGAACCGTTCCCGCGTCACGATCTCTTGCTCGATCTTCTTCGCGAGGACGTTGATCTCGATGAACATCGCGGCCTGCGCGGCGATGGCCGTCACCATCTCGAGGTCTTTCTGCTGGAACTGCGCGAGGGTCTCGCTGTCCAGCCAGAGGACGCCGAGGAGCTCGTTCTCGTGCAGGAGGGGCGCGACGATGGCGGAGCTGATCCGGTTCAGGATCATGCTCTTTCCCTTGGAGCCGGCGAAATCCATCGCGGCGTCGTGCGTGAGCACGGTCGCGCGCTCCTTCATCACGTGGTTCAGGATGGTGGAGCTCACGGTGATGGCCGCGTCCGTGCCGTCTCGCCGGAGGCTCGCGCTGGGGATGAGCTCGTCCTTCTCCTTCAGGAAGATGCACCCGCGATCGGCGCGGATGAACTTGAACATGCTCATCAAGATCTTGTTGAGGAGCGAGGGGAGGTCCCGCTCCATGCAGATCTCTCGGCTGAGCTCGTGAGACAGGCGGAGTCGTTCGTAGTCCTGGGAGAGCTGCGCCGTGTTCGACGCGACCTGGTCGTAGGGGAGGAACCCCTTCTGGGTCGCGGTGATCTGCGTCCCGATCGCGCGGTTCGTGTCGCTCACGTCGACGCGTGTGCGGCCGAGGTTTCCGCGGCCGGAGCCCGGAGGCGCCGCGCCCGGCGGCACGATGGGCGCGGAGATCGGTGCGAAGCCGCCCTGTTGCGGGACGAGCCCGGGGGGCATGCCGCCCGCACGAGCCGACGCGGGGGCGCCGCCCGCGGGGCCGACCGGAGCCGTGGGCGCGGGGGAGAATCCTCCGCCCTGGGACATCGGGGCCGGAGCCATCGGCTGGACGCCACTCGGGTTTCGCACGCTCGGCTGTGGCTGCGTCATCGCCACGTGCTGGGGGTGGACGCCCATCGGCGGGTCGTCGAGTCGGGCGCGCGTGCCGCCGAGGGCGATCTCGTCACCGTGGCGGAGGGGACGCTCCCCGTTGACCCGTTCGCCGTTCACGTACGTGCCGTTGAGGCTCCCGAGATCGCGGAGCACGAACTGCGTGCCACGCCGGTCGATGATGCAGTGCTCCTTCGAGACGATCTTGTCGAGGAGCTGGATGGAGTTCGTCGGGTGACGCCCGAGTGTGTTGTGCACACCGAGGTCGACGACCTGTTGGCCATCCGGGGTCGACAGCAGCAACCGGGCCATCTCCCCCCGAGGCTACCGTCCGCGCAGCGCGGCGACAAGACAGAGCCGATTTGATACCCTCGGCGGCCCATGTCGGCGTCCGGACGGCTACTTCTAGCGATCGATCAGGGGACCACCGGGTCGACGGCTCTCGTGATGTCGCCCGAGGGCGCGACCATCGGGCGGGCGAATCGGGAGTTCCAACAGCACTTCCCCCAGCCGGGCTGGGTCGAGCACGAACCCGACGAAATCTGGGCGAGCGTGACGGATTCCGTGGGGGAAGCGCTCCGCGCAGCAGGCGCACGTCCCACCGACATCAGCGCCATCGGCATCACCAACCAGAGAGAAACCTCTCTCCTCTGGAGTCGTACTACGGACGCCCCGATCCACCGGGCCATCGTCTGGCAGGATCGGCGCACGACCGAGACGTGTGCCCGCTTGCGGAGCGAGGGTCACGAACCCCGCGTCCGAGAGGCGACGGGGCTCGTGCTCGATCCCTACTTTTCCGGGACGAAGGTCGCGTGGATGCTGGATCACGTCGCCGGAGCGCGGGACGCCGCCGAACGTGGCGAGCTGCTCTTCGGGACGATGGACAGCTTCCTCGTCTGGAAGCTCGCGGGGGGCGCGGCGGGCGCCGCTCCTCACGTGACGGACGTGACGAATGCGTCCCGGACGCTCCTCATGGATCTCCGGTCCCTCGCCTGGGACCCGGGTCTATGCGAGCTGATTCGCGTCCCGCCGAAGGTCCTTCCGCGGATCGTTCCGAGCGCCGGACGGATTGCGGCGACGAAGGGTCTGTCCGTTCTGCCCGACGGCATTCCGATCACCGGGATCGCGGGCGATCAGCAGGCCGCCCTGTTCGGCCAGGCTTGCTTCTCGCCGGGAGACGTAAAGACGACGTATGGGACCGGCGCGTTCATCGTCATGAACACGGGCGGAGAGATCGTCCGGAGCCAGTTCGGCCTCCTCACGACGGTCGCCTGGAAGATCGGAGACGAGACGACGTACGCCCTCGAGGGCTCGAGCTTCATCGCGGGCGCCGCGGTCCAGTGGCTCCGGGACGGCCTCGGGTTGATCCGCTCCGCCGCCGAAATCGAGGAGCTGGCGAAGCAAGTGCCCTCGAGCGACGGCGTCGTGTTCGTGCCGGCGCTCGCCGGGCTCGGCGCTCCTCACTGGGACCCGGACGCGCGGGGCCTCGTGACCGGCCTCACGCGAGGAACCACCAAGGCGCACCTGGCTCGCGCGACGCTCGAGGCCATCGCGCACCAGGTGGATGACCTCGTGCGCGCCATGCGAGAAGACCTGAGGAAGCCTCTGGTCCGGATGCGCGTTGACGGGGGAGCGGCCGCGAACGAGCTCCTCATGCAGTACCAGGCCGACATCTCGAACCTGACCGTGGAGCGCCCCGCAGACCTGGAGTCCACGGCGCGCGGCGCGGCGATGCTCGCCGGCGTCGGATCGGGCCTCTTCCGGTCCCCGGCAGATGCAGCGCAAATGTCCAAAATTCAAAAGAAATTCGAGCCCGGGATGGCGGAATCGGTCCGGGCCGAGCGGCTGGCCGCCTGGAGCGCTGCGGTGAATCGAACCAAGACGACCGCCCGGCACTAGGTCCATCCACACAGATTCGAGAGAGACCAGACCACCATGAACGGCGACAAACCGGGAGCAACGCCGGCGGCCATCCGCGACGTACCCGTCGACTGGGAGGCGCTCGAGGACGCCTTCGAAAATAACGCACCCGAGGTGCACAGCTATCTGCAGCTCGCGACGGGCGAGGTCCTCCGCGTGGTGGACGGCATCGCCGATCCCGAGATGCACGCGCGCATCTCCGCGGACGCCGCGTACCTCCGCGTCGACCCCGTCAGCTCCCGGGAGCAGTACCGATGGATGGAGCGCTTCATCCAGATGCTCGACGACGGGGAGCTCCGCGACAAGCTCACTCAGGCCATCGACGGCAAGGGCGCCTTCCGCCGCTTCAAGGACGTGCTCATGGCGCACGCCCCCGAGCGCGAGCGCTGGTTCGCGTTTCGAAGCGAACGGCTTCGCGTGTTCATGGAGGCCTGGCTCGGCGCGCACGCTCTCCGTCCGGTGCCGCGCCCGGTCTGGCCGTCCCAGCCTGCGGCTGCCGGCGCGCCCGCGCCCGCGCCCGCGCCTTCGCGCGAAGACGCGCTCGGTCGCCGCGCGCGGAACGCCGAGGCCGTTCGCCAGAAGCTCCGGGACGTCGCCGAGTCGCTCGGCGGGCGGGATCTCGAGAAGGTTCTGGCGTTCGCCGAGTTCGTGAAGGCGCGTCGCGCCGCTCGCGCTCCGCGAAGCGACGCCGAGGGGGAGACGCCCACGGACGCGGACGCCCCCGACAGCGAGGCGCTGGAATAGTCGTGAGGCTCCGCGCGGGCGCGCTCGTCGTCGCGGCGCTGTCGCTCGCCGGGCCGTCTCGCGCCGACGGCGTCGAGGTGGATCGCGCCGTGCTCCGGTTCGTGTCGCGCGAGACCGGAGGGGTGGAAGCGCCGCGCTTCGTCTATGCGAGGGAGCTCGCGTTCGAGGCCCGTCTCGAGGCGCTCTCGGAGGGCGGCTCCGGCGCGGAAGATCCGCCGTACCGGGCGCGCCACGTGCGCGCGGCGGTCGAGCGGCACATCGCGGAGACGGTGCTCGAGAGCCTCGGCATCACGCCGACGCCGACGAAGCAAGAGGTGGCGTCCCGCATCGAGCAGGCGCGCCTCGCGCTGCTCGAACGTGTCGGCGGTCTCGTCCCGCTCACGGAAGCCGCTCGCGCCGAGGGCATCGGGGACAGCGAGGTGCTCCGGCTGCTTCGTCGCGAGGCGCTCGCGAGCCTCTATCTCGACCGCATGGTGGCTCCGATGCTCGACCCGACCGACGCCGAGCTCCGGACGGTGCATCGGACGCAGCGGACGCCGTTTTCGGGCAGGCCGTACGCGGACGTCTCCGGCGCACTCCGTCGCTGGTACGTCGGGACGCGACTCGCCGCCTCGCTGGCGAGCTACTACGACGGGCTCCGCACCCGTCTCGTCGTGACCGAGCTTCGCTAAGTCCCGGGATATTTTCCCCTGCCGGGCGCGGCGAGTGAAGATCCGCGCCACCGTGGACAGCTTCCGCTTCAGCGCGCCGACCGGCCGCGTGCTCCTGGCCGCCCTCGCCGGGTCCGCGCTCCTCCTCCCGAGGCCGGCGGCGGCGCAGACGGCCGCGTCCCTCGACCAGAAGTACAGGGAGGGCTTCGCGCTCGAGACGTTCGAGCCCGCGCCGGCCGGCGACCGGTTCTTCGCCGCCGCGGACGCTTCGAGCTTCACGGACCAGCGGCTCCGCCTGGGCGTCGTGATGGACTATCCGACGCGATGGGTGCTCCGGCGCGAGGACGCCGCGACGGGCGAGGTGAAGGACGTCGTCACGTCCCAGCTCTACCTCCACGCCGGCGCCGCATACCCCATCACGCGCTTTCTCCACGCCCACGTGAACGTGCCCTTCGCGGCGTCCCAGAAGGGCGACAGCGCGGCGTCCCCGACGGGGTCCCACCTCGGAGACGTCCGGCTCGGTCTCCGCGCCAACGTGATCGATCCGGACACGGAAGGGTTCGCGTTCGGGCCCGGCATCGACGTCTGGCTCCCCACCGGGAACACGGACAACCTCACGGGCGACGGCAGGGCACGCGTGAATCCGCGCCTCGGAATCAGCGGTCGGGCCGGGGCCTTCGTCTACACCGCGAACGTCGGGTATCTCGTCCGGAAGAAGATCTACACGGAGTCCCTCGAGACCGGCGACGCCGTGACGTTCGGCGCGGGCGCGGGCGTCGTGCTCTTCGGCAACGCCCTGCAGCTCGGGCCCGAGCTCTGGGGCAACACCCAGGTGAACAAGCAAGGGACGGACACGAAGGTCACGCCCGTCTCGGCACTCTTCGGCGCGAAGCTCCGGGTCGGGGACTTCGCGCTCGGAGCGGGCGTCGGTCCGGGGCTCTCCACGGCGCCCGGAGTCGCGCCGCGCGTCGTCGTCTCCATCGCGCTCGCGCCGGAGACGCACGTGGTCGTCGAGACGCACGAGGAAGCCGAAGCGACGGCGAAGCCGCCCGCGGAGGCGCCGAAGCCCGCCGTCGTCGCGCCGCCTCCGCCGGTCGACGGAGACGGCGACGGCATCCCGGACGACAAGGACGCCTGTCCGGACCAGCTCGGCGACCGGTCGGACGACGCCGCTCGGAACGGCTGCCCCCAGCCGAAGATCGTCGACGGCGACGGCGACGGCGTCCGCGACGAGGTCGACGCCTGTCCCGAACAGGCCGGTCCCGAGAACGCCGATCCGAAGCAGACGGGCTGCCCGCCCCCGAAGGGCCCCGCCGACGCGGACCGCGACGGCATCCCCGACGACAAGGACGCTTGCCCGAACGAGGCCGGCGAAGCCTCGCCGAAGGCGAAGAAGAACGGCTGTCCGAAGCCCGCGCCCGTCGTGAAGGCGCTCGCCGAGAAGCCCAAGGCCGTGCCGGAAGACCAGGTCGCGGCCGTGACCTTCGCCGGTTTCCAGGTTCTGCCGAACGGCGTCTCCCGGATCACCGTGCAGCTCTCCAGGGACGCCGCGGTGGACGCCGTGGTCTCGGGCACCAAGGCGGAGTACGTGCTCCACGGGACGAGGATCCCCGTGAAGAACAACCGGAACCCGCTCCTCACCGGACACTTCTCCGCCGAGGTCGTGAGCGCGCGGCTCTTCACCGTCGGTGAAGGCAAGAAGCGCCGGAAGCACGCGGACGTCGCGAGCGACGTTCACCTGGTCGCCCTGATGCGCGAGGCAGCGCACCCCGAGCACCGCATGCAGCGGAACCCCGACGGGACCGCGACGTTCACCGTGGACTTCCCGAAGCCGTCCAAGCCGCCGCCGCCCGAGCCCGACCCGGTCTCGCCGGCGCCCAAGCAATCCGCAGAGCCGAGCGGGGACTGAGGGCGGAGCGGCGCCTTCAGGGTCCGCCGCGGGATCAGTCGCTCGCGGAGCCGGACGCGTCGAGGAGCATCCGGAACACGGCGCCGCCTCCGGCGGCGTCCTCGACCGACGCATCTCCGCCGTGCGCGGTCGAGACGAGGCGCACCAGGTACAGCCCGAGGCCGAATCCCTGCCGCGACGAGGAGCCGTGGAGATCGAGCGCGCCGAACTTCGCGAAGAGCCGTTCCCGGTAAGCCTCCGGTACCCCCCGGCCCCGATCGGCGACGGAGATCTCGAGCATCGCGCCGACGGCGCGGGCCGCGAGCGTCACGGTCGAGCCCCGCGGCGAGAACTTCACCGAGTTCACGAGCAGGTTCTCGATGGCGCGCCTCACGAGGTCGCGATCCAGCATCGCGACCGGCGGGCCTTCGATCGACGTCGTCACCTGGACTTCGCGTCTCCGGGCCTCGCCCTCCGCCGTGCGGATCGCGTCGCCGAAGAGCTCCCCGAGGTCGACGAGCTCCCGCCGGAGCACGATGCGGCCCTCTTCGAGCTGCCGCACGCGAAGGAGGTCCTCGAGTGCTCGGCGCATCTTCTCTCCGCCGTCGAGGGCGATCCGGAGGTCGTCGCGGAGCGTCGGGTCCGTGGTGGAGTCCGCGGCGGCTTTCAGGATCGGGAGCATGCCGGCGAGGGGATTCCTGAGGTCGTGCACGATGAGCGAGACGAGGTCGTCCTTCAGCGCCGAGAGCTGACGCAGCGCCGTGAGCTGCGACTGGATCGCCCGCTCCTGCATCGCGATGCGGAGGAACGCCTGGACGCGGAGCTCGAGCTCGATGCGGTTCGCCGGCTTCGCGAGGTAGTCGTCCGCGCGGGCGGCGAGCCCTTCGTTCCGGTGATCCTGGTCGGTGAGCGCCGTCAGCAAGATCACCGGCAGGAACGTCCCCTTGGTCAGCGCCTTGAGTTCCCGGCACGTCTCGTAGCCCGATTTCCCCGGCATCATGACGTCCAGCAGGACCAGATCCACCGTGTCCGCGCGCACGACGGCGAGCGCCTCGTCCCCGCTCGCTGCCTCCACCACCCGGTACGGCGGCTCGAGCTGTGCTCGAAGCAAGCGCCGGTTCCGATCGTCGTCGTCCACGACGAGGACGGTCGCCGGATCCGAGGCGTTGCGGACCTTCTTGACCGCGCTATCCGGCTCGAGCGTGTTCCTGGGCTTCGGCGTCTGATCTCGCAGCACGGGCGACTGCTCCCTCAACGCGCAATTCTAGCGCGCCGGGTGCTCGCCGGGTGGGCTCTTCCTCGCCCGCTCGGCAGGAAGCTCCGCGCCGTTCTTTCGTCAGCTCGTCGACCGGGGTGGCGGAAATCGCCACCTCGTGTCACCAACGCACGGTGACGACCGGCGGCTGGCACTCCGCCTCGGCATTTCCGAGCTCGACCCGGAGCTTCAACGTCGTCGAGCCGTGGGCTTCGGCTTTGATGTCGATGCCCGCGCTCGCGATGTCCACCCGCGGCACGATCTGATCGGGCCGGAGCGACGATACGACCTCCGGAGGCCCGCTGACGGTCACGTCCACCACGGTCGGGGTCGCTCTCGCGCGCGCGAGGCCCACGACTTCCACGGGGCGGCGGTCGAAGCGGACCTCCGTCTGGCGTCGCGCGATGACGACGGTGACCGTCGCGCTCTTCGGGCCCAGGTAACGGGTACGGCTCGGCGGATCGTCGATCGCGAGCCGCCTCCTGTAGACGCCCTCCGTGAGGCCGGTGACGTCGAAGGCGGCGAGGCGCGCGAACTGGAGCACCTCCACCAGGCTCGACGGCCCCTTCACGCCGATCTCCTTCGGGTCCACCTCGATGACACCCTTCACCTCGTAACCCTTCGCGGGCTGTCCGACGCGAGACGCCTGGATGGGGATCGTGCGCTCGATGACCTCCTGCCACTCGAGGTCGATGCTCGGAGGGTCCACGTATTTCAGCTCGACGTCGGGCGGGAGCGAGAACATCGGCCGCTCGAACGTCACCTGGTCGGTCGTGCCGTCGCGGAGATCCAGCTCCGCCGGAGAGATGCCGGTCTGGATGAGCCGATCGATCGCTCGCGTCGTGCCGACGACGGTCACGTCCACGTTGGCCGGCATGGGCGTCATCAGCTCGCGACGCTGCTGGTCCTGCGGGAGCCGGAGCACGATGCCCACCGGGATCGTGCGCTGCGTGCGGTCGAGCTGGCCGCGGGTGTAGGCCGCGAGCGCGAGGGTCGCGACGAGGGAGAGCGCCTTCAGCCCGAGGTTTTCCGTGAACGCCTCCCGGATCCAGCGCATCACGGACTTGAAGAAGCGCTCGACGTCGGTCACGTCGCTCCGCTTCCGTCCGCGCCGTCCGTGCTCTGATCATCGGGCGGTTTCGGGGGCAAGGACTGATCGGTCGTCGACCGCTTGAGCGGCGTGGCTGGGGCGCGCATCGGCGTGGTGAGCGGGGCGATCTTCGGCACCTTCGCCGTGCCGGGGAGCACCGGCTCGGACACGGACTCGGGCGCCTTCTCCTTCTCGACCTTCGTCTTCCGGAGAGGCGGAGGTGCGACGCTCACGGGCGGGGGAACGGGTTCGAGGTCCGACTCGGTCGTCCGGATGCGCGTCGTCGGCGTCTCGCCGGCCTCGGGCGGCACGGACACGAGCGTGGAGTCCTCCGCGGGCGCCGGACGCGCACCGTCGCGAGGGCGACCCACGCCCGCCACGACGGTCGCGCGGGGCGGCGTCGTGGCCGTCTCGGCGACCGTCCGCTGGGATGCCAGCGCCTCGCTCCGCTTGCTGACGGGTGCCTTCGCTCCGCTCCTGCGTCGTCGCGGAGAGAACACGCCCTCGAGCGCCTTCCGGAGCCCGGGGCCGTCCAGGTTGCCGACGATGTTGCCGTTGAAACAGAAGCCGATGGTGCCGCGCTCCTCGCTCACGACGACGACGACGGCGTCCGTCTCTTCGGTGATGCCGAGCGCGGCTCGATGGCGCGAGCCGAAGCTCGGGTCGAGGACGCGGCTGTCCGGCATCGGGAAGAAGACGCCGGCCTTGGCGATCCGGAGATCCCGGATGATGACCGCGCCGTCGTGGAGCTTGTTCACGCCTTCGGGGACGAAGATGGAGACCAGGAGCTCGCTCGAGACGGCGGCGTCGAGCTCGTGCCCCTTGTTCGCGCCGACGAACTCGTCCAGGTTCGCGTCCTGCTCGAACGTGATGATGGCGCCCATGCGGTGCTTCGCGAGCTCCGTCGCCGCTTCCACGACCTCGTCGATGGCCTGGCGCTCCCGCGTCTTCGCGAAGCCGAACCAGGGCTGGCTCCCCATGCGCATCAGGCCGCGGCGGATGTCGTTCTGGAAGACGACGACCAGGATGAGGATCGCCGCCCCCGGGATCAGCGCGCCGAGCACGCTGAGGAGCGTCACCAGGTGGAGCTGGGCCGAGACGACGTACAGGACGAAGACGAGGAAGAGCCCGATGCCGACCTGCATCGCGCGCGTGCCGCGGAGCACGAGCAGCGCGCGGTACGCGAGATAGTAGACGCTCGCCACGTCCACGAAATCGCGGAGGAGCTCCAGGGCCGGACGACCGACGAAATACTCGTAGAGGCTACCGAGCATGCGCGGCCTCCTCGGGGCGGGAGCGGACCGAGCGGTGGACGGCGAGGGCCTGCTGCACGTCTCTCACGTCGTGCACGCGGAGGATCTTCGCGCCGCGCTCCACCGCGACGAGGCACGCGGCGATCGTGCCGCCGAGTCGTTCTCCCGGCGGGACGGGATCCACCGACGCGATGAACGATTTGCGGCTCGGGCCGACGACGAGCTCCGACCCGAGGGAGAGGAGCTCCGGGAGCCTTCGCAGGAGCTCGAACGACTGACGGGCGCTCTTCGCGAAACCGAGGCCGGGATCCACGAAGAGTCGGTCCTTCCGGACCCCGCGCTCGAGCGCCGCGTCTCGAGCCCGGCCGAGCTCCTCCCGCACTTCCCGGACGACGTCCCCGTAGCCGTCCTCGGGCCACTGGGAGAACCCGGGCATCCGGCTCATCGGCCCGCGGCTGTGCATGAGGACGAGCCCCGCGTCGTGCCGTGCGGCCACCTCGGCGATGGCCGGGTCGGCGAGGCAGGAGACGTCGTTCACGATCGACGCTCCCCGCGCGAGCGCAAATTCCGCGACCTCGGCGCTGGTCGTGTCCACGGATACGAGCGCGCCGTGCTCGACGGCACGGGTGAGCGCCGGATCGATCCGAGCGATCTGCTCCGCGGCGGGGACCGGCTCGGAGCCCGGGCGCGTCGATTCGCCGCCGATGTCCAGGATCGTCGTGTTCAGCGCGACTAGTGCGTCCACCCGCGCACGGGCGGCGTCCTCGGACGCGTATCGGCCGCCGTCGAAGAACGAGTCCGGCGTCGTGTTGACGACGCCCATCAGGGCCGCTCCCCGGCTCCCGACGGCAGACTCGATGATCGCGCAGAGCTCCGCCAACGCCACTCCTAGTTCTCCTCGCTGCCGAAAGGCTTCACCGGAGGAAAAGCCGAGCGCGCCCGATTCTCATCGAGGCGGCCTCGAAAGGAGGAGCTAGGTCAGTCGCTAGCAAGACCTGGGCCGCCAAGCAAAGGTTCTTTGGTTTGTCGTTCGGGCGCGCCCTCGCCGTGCTCGCGGGGCCGTGAATCGGCTGGACCAATCGGGGGGAGCTCGTTCCTTTGGTTTGTATACAAACTATCCAGCGAGGAGATACCCCCTCGACGTTTGTCCTCGGGCTCCGCCCTGCGGGCCTCGGACCTCTCCCCCCGCGCCCCATCGGGCGCGCGCTCGCCCTGCTGGCGGGGCCGTGAATCGGCTGAACCCAGTCGTGGGGCATGTTGGCCATCCAAGCGCTAACGCGCGGCGTTGCCGGGCGTCTACCGGGCGCGCTACCGTTCGGAGATGCCGGGGTCGCCCGGCTTGCCGACCGCGCCGAAGGACCATGCTGCGCACCCGCGTGAAAGCTGGGCCGATTGCGGGGCTCGTTCTGAGCCTCGTTTCCTCGGTCATCCTCACGGCGGTCCAATCCGGGGACCTGTTCGTTCCGGAGTGGCTGCCCGACTACGGCGAGCCGGTGCAAACGACACTTCGCATCCCGTACGGGCCCCGCATCATCCGCGAGTGGGTCGAGGGCCGCGCGGACATCCGGTTCGAGAACTTCCGGGTCGTCATCCCGCCCGGGGTCGTCCTCGACCGGGCCCGCGAGGATCACCGGGCCGCGCATCTGTACGAATCGGTCCGGAGACCTCCGACGTGGGCACGGCTCCTCGGCATGATGGTGATTTTTTTCACCCTCGTCATGGCCCTCACGGCGTACCTGCGGAAGTTCGGGCAGTCGCGGCTCCGCCTGATGCGCTCCCAGGTCGGGGTGCTCGTCACCATCGGCCTCGCGGCGGTCGTCGCGAAGCTCATCCTCCTCTTCACGGCCGTTCCGGAATTCTGGATTCCGATGGCGGCGGTGCCGCTGTGGATATCCACCGCCTTCGACCGCAGGACGGCGTTCCTCGTCTCGGTCGTCCTCGCGTTCGTCGTGGCGTCCCTGCTGCGCTTCGACCTGCTCCTCCTGACGGCCATGCTCGCCTCGGGATTCGCTGCGACGCTGACCCTCTTCGATCGAAAGCGGACTCAGCACATGCTCCTGTCCGGGGCCCTCTCCGGGCTGAGCTCGGCGGCCGTCATCGTCGCGGTCACCACCGTCATCGAGGGCAAGTTCGATTTCGCCGGCGACTTCGAGAAGGTCGCGGATTCGCGCCTTCTCGCCTGCCTCGGGGGCGGCCTGCTCGCCGGCGTGTTCGCCGCCGTCTTCCGGGGAACCGTCCAGCGACTGCTCGGCCACGTGTCCCGGGAGCGGCTCCTCGACTTGACGGATCTCGAGCAGCCCCTGCTGCAGAAGATGGCGCGCGAGGCCCCCGGGTCCTGGGAGCACTCTCGCGCGATGGCGAACCTCGCCGAGGCAGCCGCGAGCGCGATCGGAGCCGACGCGCTCCTCACGCGGGTCGGCGCCTACTATCACGACCTCGGAAAGACGACCCAGCCGAAGTACTTCGTCGAGAACCTGGGTCCCGACGAGCGCTCGCCGCACGAGGCGCTCGATCCCGAGGTGAGCGCCGACGCAATCATGGCGCACGTCGTCGTGGGGGCGAAGATCCTGCGCGAGGGCGGCATCCCGGAGCCCGTCGTGGAGTTCTGTTACACGCACCACGGGACGCAGGTCGTCGAGTATTTCTGGAACAAGTGCAACGAGCAGGGGAACCCGAAGGGGCTCAAGGAGTCCGCCTTCCGGTACCCGGGCATGAAGCCCCAGACGAAGGAGACGGCGATCCTCATGCTGGTGGATTCGATCGAGGCCGCCTCGCGCACGATCGACCCGCCCGAACGCGAGCGCTTCGACGGCATGATCCAGCGTGTCCTCTTCACGAAACTGAAGAGCGGTCAGCTCGACGACTGCGGTCTCACCGTGGAGGATCTCCGGACGCTCGCGACCCGGATGACGGACACCCTCGTCAACATGCACCACCACCGGATCAAGTATCAGTGGCAGGCGAAGCAGGCGGAGGAGTTCGGGGTCCCGTCGCTCGTGGCTCGTGCCGTGGCGGAGACTCCGTCGCCGCCTCCCTCGCGTCCCGGGTCCCTCCCGCCGGCTTCTCCGACGGCCGGCCGAGCGCCGGAGACTCCGGAGATGGACACGACGAGCGAGCCGCCCGCGGCGAAGTGACGGATCTCACTCCGTCGGGACGCTCGGAAACGCGGACGTCGGAGGGGCGACGCCAGTGCCCGGCGCGGGAACGGGAGCAGGCGAGGGGGCAGGCGGCGGCGCGGGAGCGGGGGCCGGAACGCCCGGACCGACCGGCGCCTGCGGGGGCGGACCGTACGCGGGCGGCGCGTACGCCGGTGCAGGAGTCGGGCTCGGCGCGTAGCCGGGCGGCGGAACGTAGCCGGGCGGCGGAATGGCGCCGGGCGCGCCGTAACCCTCGACGCGCCGGAGCGTGAGCTCCACCGAGTGATAGACGGGCTCCGAGCACTTGTGCTCCGGCGGGATCGTCACGGTGCCCTCCGCGGCGACGAAGCCCTCCTTCTCCGCGCTGATCGTCCACGTCCCCTTGCCGACGTAGCCCATGTAGCAGGGCGAGAACCGGATCTCCTTGCCCTCCTGGCGGGCGACGACGCGAGCGTCGCAGACGGTGTGCGCTTGCGCCGGGTCCCACACCGTGACTCCGATGCCTTCCTCGCATTCGTACGTCAGCGCCGCGACGGAAAGGGCGACCACGACCACGCCGCCGCCGATGAGCGCGCTCGCGCAGCCGGCCGTCGCGAGACCCGCGAAGAGCGCGGCGATGAGCACGCCGCGCGCGCGGTACCGTCTTCGTCTAGACATCCTCACCGAGTCGGGATCCCACGTCCACGTTCGCCACCCAGCCGAGCGACCCGAATTCCGTGAACCACTCTCCCACCTTCGTCTCGATTTCGGAAGCGAGATCCGGCTCGCGCTCCACGGCTCGTTCACACGCTTCGCCGAGGCGGTAGCCGTCCGCGAGCGCCACCAGGAGCGCGAACGCCCCCGGCGCGACCACGCGACGGGTGACCGATAGCTCGGCGTCCCGGTGGATCACGAGGCACTCCCGACGACGCGCGGGGAGGGCCACGCCGCTTCCCGGCCGTTCGCGGAGACTCGCGCGAAGCTCGGCGACGGGGTATTCGACCGCGAGAAGCGCGAGCGCCGGGACGAGCTCGAGGCGCGCGTTCTCCCAGGCGTCGGGGGGAACCGCGGCGAGCTTCGCGGGGTCCAGGGGCGGCGCATCCGCCGCGTCGAACACCTCGATGATGGCCCACTCGTAGCGAGCCATGTCCCGCGCGAGCTCCCGGTGCGGAAGCCACTCCGCGCGCTCGACGTGTTCCGGGAGCCGGTAGCCGAGATCGCGGAGCGTCCACGACGGTGAACGCACCACGCCGAGGTAGCCTTCCACCAGACGCTCCCAGTCGCGCTGCCCGAGGAGACCCGAAAGGCCCGGGAAGTCCTCCAGCAGGGACGCCGTGTGGCGCAGCCAGTACTGCTCTCGATAGATCTCGAGACGCTCGACCGGTGAGAGCCCTCCCGAGTCCCGAACGGCGGCGAGCGCCGCTTCCACGACTCGGGGGTCCTGGGGAAGGGCGCGATCCCGGACGAGCAGGCTCGCCATCCATTCCTGGGTACGCCGGAGGTCCGTCAAGGCGGGCTCGTGGACCGGAGTGGCAGGGGAGCGGGGATCCGGCTCATCGCGTCGTCGCGGATACGGCGCGCCGTGGCCGCTTCGGACAATACGACCGGAAGCTCCGGGATCTCCTCGTCCCACTCGACCAGGGTGGAGATCGGCCCGGCGCGGCGGATCGTCTCCGCGTAGAGGTCCCACACTTCCGGAACGACCGCGCCCCGGTGGGTATCGATGATGACGGGGCCGAGGTTCGTGTGGCCGGCCACGTGGATCTGAAAGATCCGTTCGACGGGGATGCTCGAAATGAACGTCAGCGGATCGAACCCGTGGTTCGTCGCGCTCACGTAGACGTTGTTGACGTCGAAGAGGAGGCCGATGTCCGCCTGGTCCGCTACCTCCGACACGAATTGCCATTCCGTCAACGTGTTCGACGAGAACTCCAGATAGGAAGACGTGTTCTCGAGCGCGAGCGGAACCTCCAGGAAATCCTGCACGACTCGCGCCCGTTCTGCGACGAGAGCCGCGACCTCGCGCGTCTGCGGCAAGGGCAGCAGCTCGTGCAGGTGCATTCCCGGGACGCCGGACCAGCAGAAGTGATCGCTCACCCACGGGGGCGCGAGCCTTCGCACCAGCTTCTTGAGCTCGGTCAGGTACTCCCGGCAAGGTGGCTCCGGACCGCCGATGCCGAGCGACACCCCGTGCGGAACGAGCCGGTACCGTTCGGCGAAGAGCTCGAGGTGGTGCCGGGGTTTCCCGCCGCGCACCATGAAGTTTTCGCTGATGATCTCGAAGAAGTCGACGGGCGGGCGCTCGTCCAGGATCGCGCGGTAGTGCGGCACGCGAAGGCCGATCCCGACGCCGAGATCGGGGACTCTGGGCGGCCGCGGCGGCATGGCGTCCGAGCGTACACCACGACGAACCGTTCGCCGACTTGACGTCGCTCGGCGGGTGTCGCCGTCAAAACGTCGCGCCACGTCGTTCGTCCGGGGCGCGCGGAGCGCCACTCATCGCAGTTCCACGCGGGGACCGCTCGCCGAGCGCTCGGCACCACTCTTGCTCCGGGGGGGGCCGATGATCCGGTGGGTGTCGTGGGGAATGGTGATGGTCACGGGTGCGTTGGGCGTCGCGTGCGAGGCGCCGAAGGTGCGGACGCCGGGGCCCGGCGACGGCGGAGTCGATCTGTCCCTCTGCAGGGACTACCGCGCGCGATTGAAAGCGACGTCCTGTCCTGCGCCGTGGACCACGGGGCGCATCGACTCGGCATACGGGGTCTGCGTGAAACGCGTTCGCTCCGTCGACGACGGCTGCGCGCCGTTCCTGGACGCGCTCTACGAGTGCTGGGGAGATCGAGACACGCGGTGCAAGCCGGGCACGGTGGACTGCTCGCGCCTGGAGAAGGACTACGCGGAATGCACGTCGTGCGGCCGTTCCGACAATCTCGACGGGGCCGCGTGCGACGACGGAGGAGCGGACAGAGGGGCGACGGACACTCCGGACGCCACCTTCGATTCCTCCCGTTCGCAGCAAGACGGCGGCAAGGCGAGCGACGGATCCGTCGAGACGGACGACGCCCTCGAGCCGTCGGGCGAGCGGGACGGCGCGACCGAGTCGCCGTCCGGCGACGGCGGCGACGTCGCGTCCGACTGAGCCGCGTCCGTTGTGCTACGAAACCACGCATGTGGCCGGAGCCGAGCCCCCGTTCCGCGTTCTCCGCTCGTCGCGCGCGGCTGGATTCGCTCCTCCCCGGACCGAAGCTCTTCACCTCCGGGCTCTCTCGTCCGCGAAACTTCCACGACAATCCGTACCCGTTCCGCGCGGAGAGCCACTTCCTCTATTTCGTCGGCGCGGCGCTCGAGGGCTCGATTCTCGTGGTCGACGGCGACCGGACGGCGCTCTACACCGCGCCGCCCGACGCCGCGGACGCGATGTGGTTCGGGCCCCGACCGTCGCTCGAGGAGCTCTCCCGGTCGCTCGAGATCGCGGTGCGGCCTCTGGCCGAGCTCGTCCCTCAGCCGGAGTCGGCGCTCCTTCCTCCGCAGGACAGCACGTCCGCGGCGTTCCTCGAGGACTTCGTCGGGAGAGAAATCGAGCCCTCGGGCGGCGATTCGCTGGAAGGCCGGGACGCGGCGCTCGCCGAGGCCGTCATCGCGCTCCGTCTCCAGCATGACGCCGCCGCCGTCGCGCAGCTTCGTCAGGCGGCACGCGCCACGGCGGAGGCCCATCGCGAAGGACGCGCCGCGACGCGCCCCGGGATCCGTGAAGCCGTGGTGCGCGGTGCGATGGAGGGCGCGATCGTTCGCTCCGGGATGGTCCCTGCGTACGGGCTCATCGTGACCACGGCGGGAGAAGTCCTCCACGCCACGACGTCCACCGGGCTCATCGGCGAGAGGGACTTGCTCCTCGCGGACGTGGGCGCGGAGACGCCGGAGGGGTTCGCGGGCGACGTCACCCGCGTCTGGCCCGCCTCGGGCCGTTTCACGGAGACCCAGCGCGCCCTCTACGAGGTCGTGCTCGCGGCGCAGTCGACGGCCATCGCCGCGGTCCGTCCGGGCGTGCGGTATCTGGACGTGCACCGCGCCGCCGGGCGAAAGACGGTCGAAGGGCTCGTCGAGCTCGGCATCCTCCGCGGCGACCCGGAGGACCTCTACCACCGCGGAGGAGCCGCGCTCTTCTTCCCGCACGGCGTCGGCCACCTCCTCGGCATCGACGTGCACGACATGGAAGACCTCGGGGACCGCGCCGGGTACGCGCCGGGTCGCGCGCGCGCGAAGAATCGCGGGGATCGGTACCTCCGCCTGGATCGCGATCTCCTGCCCGGCATGTGCGTGACGATCGAGCCGGGGTTCTATCGGATCCCGTCGGTGCTCGAGGATCCGGACGCGCTCGGAGATCTCCGGGACGCCGTTCAGTGGACGGTGCTCGAGAAGTTCTCGGACGTCCGCGGCATCCGCATCGAGGACGACGTGCTCGTCACGGAAGACGGCGCGGACGTCCTCACCCGCGAGATCCCGAAGACCGTCGCGGAGCTCGAGGCGCGCCGAGACGCGGGGCGCCTCAGTGCGCCCCCGTGAGCTCGAGGCCGACGACCGACACGAGGAGTAGCCCGAGGAACGCCACGCGCGCTCCCGTGACGGGCTCGCCGAACTGGAGGATGCCGAAGACGGCCGTCCCGAACGCGCCGATTCCGACCCAGACCGCGTAGGCCGTGCCGAGCGGGATCGTCCGGGCCGCCTGGGAGAGCGCGAGGATGCTGCCGACGAGCGCGAGCACCGTGAGCGCGCTCGGGACGAGCCGCGTGAACCCTTCCGTGTACTTCACGCCGACGGCCCAGCCGACTTCCAGGAGACCCGCGACCACGAGGTAGGCCCACGCCATGGCCGAGACTCATAGCGCGGACCGGCTCGTCCGGGCTCGGCTTCGGTCACCCGGGCGGCGGTGTCCACCGGAAGGGCTCGAACGGCGCGTCGAGCGGCGCCTGCACCAACCGGTTTCCGTAGGTCGTGAGCGTGTACGTCGCGATGCCCATCACGACGTCGAGTGCGTTCTCCCGCGTATAGCCGGCGGCCAGGAACGCGTTCCAGGCGGCGTCCGTCGGCGCGCCGCGGGTCCCGAGCACGGTCTTCACGAAGTCGAAGAACGGCCCGAGGCGAGCGTCCTCGGGGCGCGCGCCGTCCCGGAGCCTCGGGACGTGCGGCTTCACTTCCGGGACGCGCGCGGCGAGCGCGGTGTGGAGCGCCATGCAATACTCGCAACCGCTGCTTCGTCCGACGACGAAGGCGAGCACCTCCCGCTCTGCGGGACCGAGAGACGACTCCTCGAATTCGGCGAGCGAGCGGAGGACCGACGCGAGCATCCGCGGTGACTCGGCCATCCGCGAGAGCGGCGACGCGACGAAGCCGAAGTGCTTCTTCTGGCCGGCGAGGAGCTCCGCGGAGGCCGGCGGCGCGGTCGATTCGGTATGCGGGACGAAACGGGCGGATTCGGTCGAGCTCATGGGACTCCTTGTTGCAATGACAACTAGTTGCGGGGTTTCGGTGAACGGTTCGGCAGGGGCCGCCGTCAGGGTTCGAGGTTCTCGAACATGCGCTCGAGGACGCTGCGGAACGTGCGGAGGTCCCGCTCCGGGATGCCGCGGACGGCGCGCTCGACGAGCATCCGCGCGACGGGGACCAGCTTCTTCCGGAGCGCGTGACCGGTCTTCGTGAGGAAGACCGTCCGGACCCGGGCGTCCTCGGGGCTCTTCCGTCGCTCGAGGAGGCCGCGTTCCTCCATGCCCTGCACGATGCGGCTCATCGTGGGCGCGTCGCGGAGCGTGAGGTCCGAAAGCTCGGACTGCGTGAGGCCTTCTCGCTCCCAGAGACGGATGAGAACCATCCATTGCTCCGGCGTGACGTCCTCCCCACGCTCCGCGAAGGCACGGTACATGTCCGTGCGGAGGCGCTGGTAGACGCGGTTCAGCCAGAAGCCGAGCGCCTTGTCCACGACGATGCCGTCGTTTTCGAACTGGTCGAGCTTCACTCCGCGAAGTGTGGCACCCGGGTATATTATTGTCAATGCAAGTAATGGCCGGGCGCTCGTCGGGGCCCCGGGCGTCCCGGGATCACGCCGCGGCGGGGCCGTGGACGCGGGCTTCGGCTGCGGTCACGACGTCCCGCCACTCGGCGGAGACGGGGGACACGAGATCCACGAGCGCGCTCGGGGGCGCGCCGCTCACGAGGGCTTCTCGCGCCTCGGAGGATCCGGTGAGGAGATCGAACGCGGGCTTCGTCGTCTCGAACTCGTACGGCGTCGTCCGGAGCTCGAACGCCTCCGGCGCCTGGGCGCGGGCGAGCGCGATGAGCGTCAGGTACGTGGTGACGGGCCGGAACGTCGACGGATCCGTCACGTGGAGCATGACGCCGCGGCACACGTTGCCCGCGTGCTTCTCGAACGTCGGGCGGAAGGACGCGGGGCGGACGAGCACGCCGGGGAGCATCGCGTCTCGCATCGACTGGGCGAGCTCGTGGCTCCGGAGGAAGGGCGCGCCGACGCACTGGAACGGGACCGTCGTTCCACGGCCTTCCGACAGGTTCGTCCCCTCGACGAGGCAGCCGCCGGGGTACACGAGCGCCGTCTCCACGGTGGGCATGTTGGGGGAGGGGAGCACGAACGGCCGATCCCAGGCGTGCGCCGTGCGGAACCGCTCCCAGCCCACGACGGGAACGACGGAGAGCGCCCCATCGGGCCCGAGCGGACGACCGTCCTTCTCGAAGAAGTGCGCGAGGATCTCCCCGACCGTCATCGAGTGACGGATGGGGATCGACTCGAGGCCGACGAACGAGGAGAAGCCGTCCTTCTGCGGCGCGCCCTCGAGCTGCGCCGGATCGCCGGAGAGCGGATTCGGACGGTCGAGCACGACGACGTGAACGCCCGCTTCCGCCGCTGCGCGTGCGGTGAGGAGCGCCGTCCAGACGTACGTGTAGTAACGGCTTCCGACGTCGGCGAGGTCGATGACGAGCGCGCCGAGGCCCTCGAGCGCGGAGCGCTCGGGGCGAAGCGAGTCCAGCGTCTTTCCGTAGAGGCTCACGAGGGGAGCGGACGTCGGCGAGTCGGGGTCCGACGTTCCCGACGGGACCTGCTCCTCCGCCTGCGCGACGGGATCGAAGCCGTGCTCCGGCGTGAACACCGTTCGCGGCTGGATGCCGAGCTCGTCGAGCACCGCGAGCAGGTTCCGACCGCGGCGATCGACCGCAGCGGCGTGTGTCAGGACGGCGATCTCGGAGCTCCGGAGCCGCCGGCGAAGGTTCGAGAGCTGTCCGCCCGAGACGCGATCGATTCCCCAAAGCATGACGATAAAGCCTTTCTTATCGAGCGGTTATCTAACACTAAACTGCCCGGGCGCCGCTATGCAAGGTGTTGCGAGCGAGCGGGCTCACGGGTAGCATTTTTTGCACAGTGCGCCGAATCCTGATCGTCGACGACGAGGAAAACATCCGCCTCGTGCTCCGGACGCTGCTCCGGCGCCACGGGTACGAGGTGGAAGCGGCGGCGAGCGGCGAGGAGGCGCTTCCCCTCGTCGACTCCTTCGGTCCCGACGTGGTGCTGGCCGACGTCCGGATGCCGAAGATGGGCGGGCTCGACCTCCTCGCGACGCTCCGGGCGAAGGGCCACGACGCGACGGTCATCGTGATGAGCGCGTACGGCAACGTCGACCAGGCGATCGAGGCCATGAAGGCCGGCGCCTACGACTACATCCAGAAACCGTTCAAGAACGACGAGGTCGTGCTCGCGCTGAAGAAGGCGGAGGAGCGGGAGACGCTCCGCCGAGAGAACCGCGCGCTCCGAGCCGAGATCCAGAAGGAGAGCCGGTACGAGGACATCCTCGCGAAGAGCCAGAAGATGGTCGACATCTTCCGGACCATCACGAAAATTGCGGACTACAAGACGACGGTGCTCGTCACGGGGGAGAGCGGCGTCGGCAAGGAGCTCGTCGCGCGCGCCATCCACCGGCGGAGCAGCCGCCGCGGCGGGCCGTTCATCGCCGTGAACTGCGGGGCGATTCCGGAGAACCTCCTCGAGAGCGAGCTCTTCGGGCACAAGAAGGGCGCGTTCACGGACGCCATTCAAGATCGTCGCGGGCTCTTCGAGGACGCCTCCACGGGCACCCTGTTCCTGGACGAGATCGGCGAGCTCCCGCTCGGGCTCCAGGTGAAGCTCCTTCGCGTGCTCGAGGACGAGATGATCCGGCGCCTCGGCGAGTCGCGGGACATCAAGGTCGACGTACGGATCATCACCGCGACGCACCGCGACCTCCAGGCCGAGACCAAGGCCGGGCGGTTCCGCGAAGATCTCTTCTACCGGCTGAACGTGCTCCCCATCCACGTGCCGCCGCTCCGCGAGCGCCGGGAGGACATCCCGCTCCTCATCGAGCACTTCGTCTCGCGGAACAATGCGCGGCTCCGGAGCAACATCGTCGGCATCGACTCCGAGGCGCGCCGGCTGCTGTTCGAGTACGGCTGGCCCGGCAACGTGCGCGAGCTCGAGAACACCATCGAGCGCGCCATGGTGCTCGCCGAGGGCGATCTCATCATCGCGAGCGACCTCCCCGAGCGAATTCGCGAAGCTCAGGATCCCGTCCAGATGCAGCTCGCGAGCGGCGAGCTCAGCGTGAAGAAGACGACCCGGATCATCGAGGAGATCCTCATCCGCCGGGCGCTCCAGAAGACGAAGGGAAACCGGACACGCGCGGCCGATCTGCTGGAGATCAGTCACCGCGCCCTGCTCTACAAGATCAAGGACTACCGGATCACCGACCTCTGACCGGCTCCACGGTAAAGATGCGTCGCCGGTGAAACGCTTCCGGCCTTGCTGGAACGCGCGGAAGACCGGCGATATAAGACCGGTCATGAAGCGCGCTCTGTTTCTCCTCGCACTTTCGACCTGGGCCTGCGGTCCTTCCTACGGCGGGCAGGACGTGAAGACCCCCGACGAGCTCGTCGCCGAGCAGGAGGAGCTAGCGAAGCAGGACGAAGCGGAGAAGAAGAAGCGCGGCGGTGACGATCCGAGCGCCTACGCCGAAGAGACGGACTCCGAGAAGAAGCGGAAGTTCGACGAGAAGCAGATGAAGCTCGAGATGGCGCGCGCGACGCGCTCCGCCGAGAGCTGCCCCGGCGTCGTCGCCGAGATGGAGAAGAAGGACCACCCCCGCGGGGACACGCGCGCGAGCGTGACGTTCCAGGAAGACGGCACCGTGCGCCAGGTGAGCATTCCCTCTCCCTTCGACGGCACCCCCGTCGGCGACTGCGTGATCCGCGCCTACAAGTCCGTCATCGTCCCGCCGTACACCGGCGGCGATCAGATCGTCGACTGGGATCTCTCCTTGAAGGACGCGCCCAAGGAGGGCGGCGACAAGAAGAAGAAGTGATTGGTCCAGCCGATTCACGGCCACGCGAGCACGGCGAGCGCGCCCGGTAGGGCGGCGGGGGGAGAGGTCCGAGGCCCGCAGGCGGAGCCGAGGACCAGAGGAGCCTCGGGGAACTAGGTCCCCCACAAACAAACCGCCACGACGAGTTGCTTCGTCTCGCCGCTCAGTACAGCCACGCGACGATCACGGCCAGCACCGCGGCGCCGCCCACGACGAGCGTCGCGGCCATTTCCCAGTGACCGGTGCGTGGATCTTCTTCGCGGAGCTCGATGGACGCGAAGCTCGAGGCCTGACGCTCGCGTCGGCCCGTGAGCGCGACGTTCGCGGCCTGGAGGGCCGTTTCGATGTGCTGGCGTTCCATTCGGGCGAAGGCGGTTTTCTACCGTGCGCGCTCGACCGGTCGCAAGCGAAGACGTCCGCTCAGGGGAGCCGGATCTGGACAGGTGTGCGTGTGCGAAAGGTGCGCACCGCGCCTCGTGGCCGAGCGATGCGCGCGAAATCACGGACGATACGAAGGGCTCAGCTCGTGAAGCGCGCCTTGCCGGTCGCTTCCCACCACTCGCGGTAGCGCTTCTGCGCCTTCTGTCGCTCGCTCTTCGAGAGGTCGTCGTAGTAGCCGAAGTACTCTTTCGTGAGCGCCTTGAGCTCCTCGCCCGCCGCGCGGCGGATCTCCGGGTCGTCGTGCATGAGCGCGTCGATGAGCCAGACGATGCGATGCTTGTCCTGGTTCTCCGTCCACCAGGCGTCCCACGCCGCGGTGTCCCGACCGAAGGCCTGCCTCGTGATCACGCTGAGCGCCCACTGCGCCGACTGCCCGACCTCGTCGTTCTTCGGCACGAGGCGCACGAGGCGCGGCACCGTGCGCGTGTCCCGGAAGTGCGAGAGCGCCTCGATCGCGGCGACCCTCGCCTCGACGTCGGCGGTGGGCTCCTCGGCGATGGAGCAGACGCGGTCGCGGAGGAGAGTCCTCGCTTCTTCGTGCGGCTGGAGCAGACGCCCGGCTTCGAGCGCCGCGCGGCGCACCTCGGCGGCCGAGTCCATCACCCGGCGCGCGACGGCCTGCGCGGATTCCTCCGACGGCATTTCGCCGAGGAGGAGCGTCGCGAGCGCACGCACCGCCGGATCGGAATCGCTGCTCCGCGCGACCACGAATGGCAGGGCCGCGTTCCCCATCTTCGCGAGGGCGCGGAGCACGGGGCCACGCGTCGACGCCGGCGCCGGGGCGCCGAGGCGATCGGAGTCCGGCTTGATCGGCCCGGGGAACTTCGCGATGAGGAGCGACGCGGCCGAGGCCCCGAGCCCACCGAGCCGATCGACTGCGTCGTCGTCCCCTTCGAGCGCGCGCGCCAGGAGCCCGTGGACGTCCTGATCCACGTTCACGATCACGGACGGCAGACGGAGCTCTTCGGACCGGTAGCGTTTGATGGGGAGCTGCGGAGGCGCGACGATCTGGGAGTTCGGGATCCCCTCTTCTTCGTCTCCGTCGGCCCAGTCGACCTCGGCGGTGCCGACGGAGATCTCCGGGGAATCGTCCGGACGCTCCGGAGGCTTCGGCTCCGTGCGCGTCGAGAGCGGCGGAGCTTCCGCGATGGGGCGGCGAAGCGACGGCCTCGGGATTTCCGGGTTGGTCTTCCCCGATTCGGTCTTCGGGCGCTCCGGCCTCACCGGGAGCGCGGACGCGGGCGGAGCCGCGTCGGTCTTCGGGAACAGCGGGAAGGCGAGCGCCGCGTCCGGCGGCGGCGGGGGATTGGATGCTCGCGTGGGCGTGCCCTGTGCCGGCGTTCCATCCGGGGAAGGGGCTTTCGACTTCGGCGTGAACCCTTCCGGCGGCGGAGGCGGGTTCGACGCGCGCGCCGGCGTGCCCTGAGCTGGAGTCGACGCGCGCGGCGCGACGGGGGGCGAGGGGAGCTCCACCGCGGCCATCGGCGGCGGCGTCATCGCGCGGCGCGGTCCGTCGGTCTCGACGACCGGTCGCACGGTGCTCTGGAGCGCGCCCGAGAGTGCCTCGACTCGTTCCTCTCTCGTCGGGAGCGGGGCCCGGGTGCGCGGCGGGGGCCGGACGCTCGGCGGTCGCCCCTCCGCGTTTTCGGCAGCGGCTTTTCGCAAGCCGGTCTTCCGTCGCAGGATGAGGTTCTCGAGCGCGACGGCGACGAGCGGCGCGAACGCGATGACGTCCCCGACGTCCTGGAGCTCGACGTCGTTCTCGCCGTCGTCCCCGTAGAAGACGAGCACGCAGCGCTCGCGGACGAGGATCGGAAGGAGCAGCGCCTTCTTTCCGTGCGTGCGCCCGAGGTCCTTCGCGAGCCGGCCGTCCAGGCCCTCCTCGGCGAGCGGCAGGATCGCGAAGCGCTGATCGTTTCTCACGGTGCGGAGCGCCGACGGCAGGTCGAGCGGCACGCCGATCCCCGTCACCGCCGCGCGATCGGCGCCCGGCCCGGAGGCGTCCCGTCCTTCGGCGAGATCCCCGTGCACGGCGAAGAGCGCCGCGTACTCGAAGTACTGCGACGCGAAGTCGAAGAACGCCGAGAGCACGTCGTCGCGGCCCTCGGCGGACATGAGATCCTGCTCCGCGGCGGCGGCCGTGTACGGCCCTCTGCGGCGGCCACGGCCGCGCTTCTTCTCTGCTTCGCGATTTTCGGCGCTCCACGACGCGAGGTCGCGGAGCGCGATCGCGTGCTGGCCGGAGCCGGGCTTGCGAGTCGATGCCGGGGCCGGCGCCGTGACCCGCTCCTCCACGATGCCCGTCGGGAGCGCGTTTTCCACGCCGGTGGGGAGGGCGTTCGGAACGAGGCCCGGCCAGGGCGCCGTTTCCTCGTCTCTCGCCGGCGCGACGGGCGGCGCGGGCGACGTGAGCCGCTCGTGGATCGACTCCGCGGGAGACGGCGACGGTTCCGGGATCGAGATGACGGGCGTCGGTCCGACGGAGGAGATCGGCAGGATCGCGACGGGAACGACGGGCTTCGCGACGACGGGGGGCAGCTGAAGAGCGGGTTCGGGAGTGAGCTCGGCCGGCGCGCTCGCGGCGGGTGCGGACTGGACGGGCGCGACCGGCGGGGGAGCGGCCCTCTCCGCCGGCGCGCTCGCCGGGTAGAGCGGCGACAGCATGTCCATCGGCGTGGGCAGGCCGATGGGCGGCATCGTCGGGGGGCGGGGCATCGCGGCGAAATCGGG
Organism: Polyangiaceae bacterium; assembly: GCA_035545855.1. Lineage (GTDB taxonomy): Bacteria > Myxococcota_A > Polyangia > Polyangiales > Polyangiaceae > DASZVB01. The sequence continues at coordinate 21,611 of DASZXK010000028.1, read as the reverse complement.
CGCCGCCGCGAGTGGCGAAGGAGCGACGCTCGGGCTCGGATCCGGAAGCCCCTCGAGCTTCGCGAGGACGCGGACGCTCCGTCGATCCAGCGGAACGCCGTAGTCGCGTCCGATGGCCTGGCGGATCCGGACGAAGGGCGCGATGCGCTGGGAGAGCGTGACGCCGAGACCGAAGGAGAGATCCTGCTCGACCTCGGCGGAGAGGGGCTCCGCGACGGCAACGACGAGGGAACCCGCGTTCTGCTCGAGCGGGTAGAGCGTGTGGCGGAGCGCGACGTCCCCCGGGACGAGCATGCGGGCCTCCGCCGGTGAAGGAGGGATCACGCCCGGCGACGTGGCCGGCAGCCCGTTCACTTCGGAGAGCAGGTCGACGAGAGCGCGCTCGTCGACGCCGGGAGCCTGTTCGAGGAGGTTCGTCGCGAGGTCACCCCCGTAGAGCACCTGCCGGGCGAGCGCCTCCTCCACGTCCCGGAGCGAGGCAAGCTTACGCTGCACGATGGCGGAGCTCAGCTTGCCCATGAAATCCTCCCCCAGATTTCTCTCGGGGGCGATCGTTGTCAACCTCGGCGGGTCCCGAACGATTCCGAGGGGCTTCGCGCGTCCCGCCCCGGCCACCCGAGCCCGAGGTCACTGCGTGCCGATCGGGGGGCGCGCGGCCGCTTATCGAGCCCCTTCCGGATGCGTCGTCGCCGCCGAAAATCAGCGCCCGGGCTTCGGGCGGTCGTGCTCGACGTAGGCGCGCACGGAGGGCCGGCGGAACTGCGCCTCGGCGTACGCGCGCACCGGGTCCGGCACCGGATCGCCGTTCATCACGAGCCGCTCCAGCATGAAGCCGAGATCGGCGTCCGCGATGGACCAGTCGGAGAAGAGAGTCGTCCTTCCCGGAGCGACGAGGCGGGACGTCACGAAGAGGAGCTTCTCGGCGGCCGCCTTTGCCGCGGGGCCGAGCGGCGCGCGAGCACGCTCGAAGAACATCGTATCCGTCGAACGCTCCTCCCGCAGCGCGAGCAGATCGGAGCGGAGCCACGCCATCACCTGTCTGGCGCGGGCGCGATCTTCCGTCTTCTCCGGCAAGAGACGTGGCCACTTCGGCGCCGGGAACGCTTCCTCCAGCCACTCCACGATCGCTTGTGACTCGGAGAGGACGAACCCCTCGTGCTCCACCGCGGGCACGCGCGCCGTGAGCGAAGCGGCCCGGTATTCGTCCGTCCGCTGGTCCCCTCGCTCGAGGGTGAGCGTGCGACGTTCGAAGGGGATGCCCTTCTCCGTCAGGGCCACGAACACGGAGAAGACGTACGGGCTGTGCCAGAGGGCTTCGTCGTAGAGGATCATCGGGCGGTCACTCCAGCAAGAACCACTTGGTTTCGGGTTTGATCTCGAGGTGCAGGTGATCGCGGTGCGCGCGGTTGAAGTGCGGCGTCAGGATCACGTGGAAGAGGCGGAGATCCTTCGCCTCGCAGGCGAGAGACAGGAGCTCCCGGCCGCGCCGGGCGGGGAGGTGCCTCCCGCCCTCCCCGCACGTTCGCGCGCCGATGGCGGCGGGCCAGTGCGTCTGCACCGTGAGGAGCGCGCCGCTCCGCTTGCGGAGCGCGCCCACGTCGATGGCCATCCCGCCCGGGTGCCGCGCCTTTCCAGAGGTGTCCCCCTCGCGGGCGTCGTCGCCCGGCCGGTACATCGTGAAATGCACGAGCTCCACGACGTCGTGCCGCGCGAGCACCGCCGCGAAGTCGTCCAGCGCGAGCGCGAGCCGCGCGTCCAGGATCTCGAACGGCGTCGACTTCCGAGCCTCTTCGGGCAGCGCCGAATGGATCCACACGCCGTGGAGAGGGCCGGCGAGCCGGATGGGCGCGCGGACCCCGGGAGCGGAGTCGACTCGCTCGAACGCGATGCTTCGTTCGGCGAGCGCGGCGAAGGCGTCCTCGTTCGAGAGGTTCGCGTAGCGCGACGCCGGGGACCGGTCTCCGTCCACGGGGATGGTCAGAGGATCGGCGGCCGCCGATCCGGCGAGGAGGGCGGTCCCGAGCGCGATGCCGGCGAGGCGAGCGAACACGTCCGTGGAGATGTAGCGGCGCGCGCCCGGAACCGCAAACGGGGTCACCGCGTGACGGCTCCGGGGGCGAGCGCGAAATTCGCCTCGCCGTCGATGTGCTCCCCGGCGAGATAGCGCTTGAGTAGCGGCACGAGGTCCGTCTCGAGCACGGGGCCGCCCCAGAAGTACCGGAGCTTCGCGTCGCGGTCGAAGAGGAAGGTCGCGGGAAGCATCCCCGGCCATTTCGGGTTCATCGCGGGCTTGAAGCTCTCGAGAGGCTCCGTCGCGATGAAGCTCGGGAGCTTCGCTCCGAAGCCGCGGAGCATCTCCACCGCCTCCGGCTCGGTCTCCGGCTCGTCCACCGAAACGAACGCGAGCTCGATGCTCTCGCCGAACGTCTTCTCGAGCCCGAGCAGCACCGGAAAATCGCCTTTGCAGGAGGCGCACCAGCTCGCCCAGGCGTTGACCACGACGCCCTTCGCCTTCGTCCCCCGGATGTGAGCGAAGAGGGCCGTCGAGTCCACGCCGACGAGCCCGCTCGGCCGCACCGGCGACGGCGGGGCCGCGGCGGGAGCCGCCATCTGGACGCGTCGCGGCGGTTTCTGGAAAGGCTGGATGAAGACCAGGCACGCGACCATGACGAGCCCGACGACGACGGCGACGCGGATCAGCGAGGGCTTCTTTCCGACCATGCTCGTCTACTACCGATCGCCCGCGCTCTTACCACCGGTCGATCGCTCGGCAAAGCACCCGCAGAGGCGTTCGCGCCCGGGTTCGTCCGCCGAACACCATTGCGCGGCATCGGCCGCTGAGCGACCATCGCCGCCCGAGTGATGGATCTGATTGCGTTCACGGATGGTGGGTGTCGCGGAAACCCCGGCGTCGGGGCGTGGGCCTTCGTGCTGGTGGACGCGAAGACGCGAAAGGCGCTCGAACGCGCCGGCGGCGAGCCCGAGACGACGAACAACCGGATGGAGATGATGGCCGCCATCGAGGCGATGGGAGCCGTCAAGAAGCCCGGCTCGGCGCTGCTCGTCCTCTCGGACAGCAAGTATCTCATCGGCTGCTGCACGGAGTGGATGGCCGGCTGGAAGGCAAAGGGGTGGAAGCGGAAGGGGGAGCCGCTGAAGAACCTGGACCTCCTGAAGCAGCTCGACGAGCTCATGTCCGGGCTCCGCGTGGAGTTTCGCTGGGTCGCCGGGCACTCGGGGCACACCGGCAACGACCACGTGGACCGGCTCGCGAACGAGGCGATGGACCGCATCGAGCTCGGACGACCTCCGGCTCACGAGCGGCGCTTCGACTGGTCCGGCCCGCTCCGCTGATCCGGGCAAGAGCGCGTCAGCCGGCGTCGGCGGGCGCGCCCGTGACGCACTCGGGGGACTCGCAGGGAGAGAGCCCGCAGCCGCCGCCGTCGAGCTTCGGCACCTCGGTGCTCCTCTTCTCGCAGTGCATGCCGAGCGCCGCGCAGTCGACCGAGACGACCTGTCCGCCGATGCAGCGTTGGAGCACGGTTCCATCGCAATCGGGACTCGCCCCGAAGCAAGGCGCCTCATCGGGCGAGACGCACTTCGCGCCGTCCGGAGTCTCCTCGCAGTGGCCGCCGTTCCACGCGCAGTCGTGGAAGCTCACGAGCCCGCAGTGATCGCAGCCGAGCTTCACGTCGCCGTCGCACCGGTCCTTCGCGGGATGGTCGCACGCGACGGTCGCGCGATCGGTGCAGCCGGTCTCCGAGTTCTCGTCGCAGGTCGCCTCCGCCCGCGCGCAGTCGCGGGTCACCGCTCCGTCCGACCCGGTGATGGTCGCGACGTCCCCGTTGCACGTCACCTGGCCGACGTCGCCGTCGCCCGAGCAGCCGTCCTCCTGGCAGGAGATGAACGCGGGGCGCGGCGTGAGGACGCCCCGGATCGCCGCGCAGTCCCCTCCGAGCGCGACGACGGTGCGAACGAAGAACGCGAAATCCTCGTTTGCGCCGTCGAACGGGATGGCGCGCTCGGCGGCCCTGAGCGCGATGGGTGCGTCCGGGATCGCGAGCGCGCCGTTCTCGCACGCCTGGCGGAGGAGGAACCGTCCCTGTGACGGCTCGTTCACACATGCGGCAAAGGCCGCACAGGCCGTCGCGACGTCAGCCGGGGACGGCGCCCCCGCCGCCGTCCGGGCCGGCCAGGCCTCGGCCGCGGTGACCCCCACGCGGCCGTCCGCACTCTTCGGATGGGGAGTGGACCAGGCCGGGGCCGGGCAAGCATCCGCGAGCGCGCCCATCCCTCTCGAGCTGCACCCGGAGTCACCGCTCGACATGCAGCCGCCGAACCCGAGCGCGGAGATCACGAGGAGCACACGGCGGACGACTCGATGCGGCGGCGTGGGGGGCATGGCCCGCGAAATAGCAAGAAAGGAGCCATCCGAGCCAATCTGTATGTGGGTCTCGGACTCACATCCCGAGCGCGCGAACCGGGGACGCGTTGGCGTCGAAAATATCCGGCCCGTCCGACCGTCTAACACCCCGCCGAACTCGAATTTGTTCGATCGACGGAAAGCTGAGAAGATCGGGATCTTGTCCGGAGCGTCGTCCGGAAGAACGGAGGTTGGGAATGACTTCGTCTTGGTTGCGTCCGGTTTCATGGGTCATGGTCTGCGGGGCTGCGCTGCTTTTCGGAAGCGCGTGCGGTTCGTCGTCGTCTTCGGGAAATTCCGGCACGGGAAGCCGGACGCAGACGAAGTCGAACAACCCCGCCGATCAGATCGACGGCCACGCCTCCGTCCTCCCGTCGGCAACGCAGGGAAGCCAGTCCACCTGTCCGGCGGACTACAAGCTGTGCTCCGACGGCGGCTGCTGTCCCGGGACCGGCAAGTGCTCGGACGGCTTCGGCTGCGAGGTCGCGCCGACGGCGTGCGACACCTGCGCGAGCGGAACCACGAGCGGCCGATGCTGCCAGGGCAACTGCTGCCCGGACGGATCGACGTGCAACAGCGACGGCCTCTGCAGCACGAAGCGCGTCGTCGCGACGCAAGCGTGCAGCGACACGGTGACGACCCCATGCGGCGCGAACTGCTGCCCCGCGGGCTCCGTGTGCAACGGCACGAGCTGCGAGATCCACGGCGGGAACCGCCCCGTCTGCGACGATGGCGGCCCCCTCTGCGACAACGGCTACTGCTGCCCGGTCGGGTACTCGTGCACCGATCAGACGGTGAGCTCCTACTACTGCCAGAAGGACCCGGCGCCGCCCCAGGTGACGACGACGCTGGGCACTTGCAGCACGGGAGAGAGCGTCATCCTCCCGAAGGCGCCGAACTGCCCGGCCATCACCGCCGACAACTCCTACTACATGAAGGCGCAGTGTTGCCCGACGGGGTCCCGCCTCTACTGTCGATCGCCGAGCTCGACGTTCGATCCGGAACCGACGTGTCTCATCGCGCCGACGGCGATGCCGGTGTCCGGCGTCTGCGCCAACGGTTACCAGGAAGCGTATAGCTCGAACGCCAACGGCGGACTCGGTGCGTACATGTGCTGCCCGTACATCGACTCCTACCCGTCGATCTCGGACATCGACGGGGACGGCTCGGACGACTGCTACTACTCCTCGATGTACTCGCCGACGTGCGCGTCGGGGTCCGTGGATCCGGCGAGCGGCAAGTGTTGCTCGGGGACGAGCAGCGGGAGCACCTGCTGCCCGACCGGCGGCTCGCAGTGCGGCACGGGGTGCTGTGACTCGGGTGACTACTGCTCCGACGGCAAGTGCATGCAGTACAACAACTACACGTCTCCGACGTGTCCGGCGGACGCCGCCCGTCGCTGCAGCGCGAACGACGGCTCCGTCGTGTGCTGCCCGCTCGACACCACGTGCGGCCCGAACGGTACGTGCGGCTGCCCGCTCAGCGCGCCGGTCGACTGCGGCAGCTTCTGCGCGACGACCGCGCTCGAGTGCGGCTGCCCCGCAGACCATCCGGAGCTCTGCAACGGCACCTGCTGCCTCCAGGGCGGCTGCTCCCGGTACGGTAGCTCCTCCATCCCGGATTCCTGCGGCTGCCCGTCGGACTCGCAGAGCTGCGGGTCGGGGCTCTGCTGCCCGAGCGGTTCCACCTGCGGGACGAGCTACGGCTTCGACGGTTGCCTGAAGTGCGGCCTCGGGCAGACCATCTGCGGTACGAACTGCTGCGCGCCCGACGAGGAATGCTCCGACGGCGAGTGCGTGAAGTGCCCGGCGAGCGCCCCGAAGGTCTGTGGCACCACCTGCTGCACGAACGCGGAGTCGTGCGTGAACGGCGTCTGCAAGGCCAGCGGTGGAACGGGTGGCGGCTCGAGCTCCGGCGCCACCTGCACGCAGTTCACGTCGATCTGCTCCTGCAGCTACCGCACGTGCATCACCAACAGCGGGAGCAACTGTTCGGCCCGCCTCGAGACGAGCTCCGGGGAGACGTACGAGTGCTCGAGCTGCTCGAGCTGCGCGAACGCGGCGTCGTCCCTCTCGAGCAGCTGCTGCAGCAGCAGCACCGGGGCGAGCAGCCCGTGACCGGCGGCTGAGCGCCCGGGCCGGCCCCTTCCGGCCTCGAAAAAAGACGAAAGGCCCGTATCCTCTGGAGCGGGCCATTCGTTTGTCGGTCATGGACCAGCCGTTCGAGCCATCCGAAGCCGAGCTCCCGGGCGTGCTTCGCGGGTCTTGGCACCGCTTTCTCTCGACGTACGAGCCGCTCCGGACGGACCTCTACCGGTATTGCCGGCACCTCACCCGGAGCCCCTGGGACGCCGAGGACCTCGCCCAGGACACCCTATCGCGGGCGTACGTGACGCTCGGGCAGCTCGGCGAAGCGCCGCCGAACCCCAGGGCGTGGCTCTTCCGGGTCGCGTCGAACCTCTGGATCGACCAGGTCCGGAAGCGACGGCCCGAGGCGCCGTTCCGGGACGAGCTCGACGCGGGAAGCGCCACGGCCGACCCGATGGCGTCCCGGGAGGCCGCGGGGACGCTCCTCGGCCAGCTCTCGCCGCAGGAGCGCGCGGCGGTGGTCCTGAAGGACGTGTTCGACTTCTCCCTGGAGGAGGTCGCCGAGTCCCTCTCCACGAGCGCGAACGCCGTGAAGGCCGCGCTCCATCGCGGGCGCGGAAAGCTCGCCGAGCCGGCGGCGGAGCCAGCCCGGACGTCTCCGCCACCGCGGGTTCTCGACGCCTTCTGCGCGGCGTTCAACGCCGGCGACCTCGACGGCCTGACGGCGCTCCTCCTGGATACTTCCATGGCGGAGGTCGTCGGCGCGACGACGATGTACGGCCCGGAAGCGGCGCGCCGCACCGTGCTCTACGGCATGCTATTCGGCGCCGAGCGTCTCGCGACGGCCGACGTGAACGGCGGCATCGAGGCGCGGTTCATTCAGGGCGCGCTCCCGAAGGCGCCTCGCGTGGAGCTCCGCGAGTACCGCGGCGAGTGGATCTTCCTCCACTGGTACGAGCACCAGGACGGAAAAGCCGTTCGCGCCGTGACGCGCGTCGAGCCGGACGGGGACCGCGTGTCCCGGGTTCGCAATTACTTCTTCAATTCCGATCTCGTCGCCGAGGTGTGCGGCGAGCTCGGAGTCCCGTTCCGTGTGAACGGGCACCGCTGGTGGCTGACCGGGCGCTGCTGAGCCCGGTCCCTCTCCGCGTCCCTTCGAACCATCACCTCGACCCCCGACCAGGAGGCATTTTCATGGCCCTCACGCTCCACTTCCATCCACTCTCTTCGTTCTGCCAGAAGGCACTCATCGGTCTCTACGAGCTCGACGTTCCGTTCGAGAAGCGATTGGTGGACCTCGGCGATCCCACGGCCCGGGCCGAGTTCCTCCGGCTCTGGCCGCTCGGGAAGTTCCCCGTGCTCCACGACGGCGACCGGGACCGGACGGTGCCCGAATCCACGACGATCCTCGAGTACGTCGACCGTCGTCAGGGCGGGGGAAGGCTCGTTCCCGGGGACCCGGACCGCGCGCTCGAGTGTCGCCTCCAGGACCGCTTCTTCGACCTCTACGTGAACACGCCGATGGGGAAGGTCGTCACCGACCGGCTCCGTCCCGAGGGCGAGCACGACCGGCTCGGTGTCTCGCAGGCGCGCGCCCAGCTCCGGACGGCTTACGCGATCGCCGAGGAGCAGCTCCGCATGCACCGCTTCGCCTCCGGCGACGACTTCGGTCTCGCGGACTGCGCGGCAGCCCCGTCCCTCTTCTTCGCTCGCCAGGTGGAGCCGTTCGGCGACCAGCACCCGCACCTCGCCGGGTACCTCGAGCGCGTCTCCGCCCGGCCTTCCGTCGCGCGTACGTTCGCGGAGGCCGCGCCGTATCTTTCCCTCGTTCCGAGGTGAGCTGCCGCGGGCGAGCGAAGCGCCGGCCCGGGGATGCCCTCCGGGCCGGCGCTTCGTTCCCTTCACGCGGCCTTCGACTCCACGGGGACGCGGGCGAGCGAGGGGAGTGCCGCGTGCACCTCCGCCCACAGCCCCTTCGCGAGATCCGGCGTGGCGAGGAGGGCGTCCCGCGCGCGGTCCCGGCCCTGGCCGAAGCTCTTGCCGGCGTAGGCGTAGTGCGCGCCGTTCTTCTGGACGATGCCGCACGCCTCCGCCACGTCGAGCAGGTCCGTCGGGTGGTCGATGCCGATGCCCCAGCGGATGTCGAACTCGGCTTCCGTGAAGGGGTGGGCGCACTTGTTCTTCACGACCTTCACCCGCGTGCGGTTGCCGACGCTCGTCTCCCCGACCTGGACCTTTCCGATCCGGCGGACGTCCAGCCGCAGGCTGGAGAAGAACTTCAGCGCGTTCCCGCCGGTCGTCGTCTCGGGGTTGCCGAAGACCACGCCGATCTTCTGCCGGAGTTGATTGATGAACATGAGCGTCGTCTCCGTCTTGTGGACGGTGGGCGTCAGCTTCCGGAGCGCCTGGCTCATGAGCCTCGCGTGGAGACCCATGTGCGCGTCCCCCATGTCCCCCTCGATCTCGGCCTTGGGCACGAGAGCCGCCACGGAGTCGACGACGACCAGATCCACCGCGCCGGAGCGCGTGAGGATCTCCGCGATTTCGAGCGCCTGCTCCCCGTAGTCCGGCTGCGAGACGAGGAGCCGGGAAGCGTTCACGCCGATGCTCTTCGCGTAGGAGACGTCGAAGGCGTGCTCCGCGTCGATGAATGCGGCGACCCCGCCCGCGCGCTGGACGTTCGCGATGGCGTGCAGCGTGAGCGTCGTCTTCCCGCTCGATTCCGGGCCGAACACCTCCACAATTCGGCCGCGCGGGTAGCCCCCGACGCCGAGCGCTTCGTCCAGCGCGAGGGAGCCGGAGCGGATCACGCGGACCCCCTCCGCGCTCGGGCCGTCCCCGAGGCATTGCACGGCGCCCTTGCCGTACGCCTTCTCGATGTTGCCGAGGGCGGTCTTGAGGTCTTCGTTCTTCAGCGGATTCTTGTCGGACATTCTGTTCGGCTCCTGACGCCGCACTTCGCGGCTCGGGCGTCGACTCTGCAGTCCTCGTGCCTTTCCGGTTTGCGCCGATTTTTCCCGTGGCCACCGTGGCGAACCGCGCCTTTCGCCACGGCGGGCGCCAGGCACTCGCCGGTGCTTGCGGTCGTCCGGCGGGTCCCGTACTCCTCCTTCCATGCGTCGAGGGACGGCTCTGTGGGCGCTCGTGCTTTCGGTCTCGTGCGGGGGCGGCGGAGCGCCGGCCCATTCCGCGGAGGATGCTCCGAAGGAGGAACCGGCAGCCGGAGAACCCTCCGGGACGGAGGCCGGAGACACGAAGAAGGACGAAGCCCCGAAGGAGGAGGAGAAGGCGAAGGAAGCGGAGACTCCCGCCGCAGAGCCTCTCTCCTCGGCCGATCTCGCGAAGGCCCTCGAAACCTTTCTCGCCGACCCCGAGCTCGGCGCTTACCTCCAGAAGTCGTCCCGGGGCGGCGTGAAGGTTTCCGGACCGGATCTTCCGAAGGATCTGAAGGTCGTCCAGGGGACCCACTACGCGCAGATCGTGGACGGCCCGAAGGGGCCGAAGGATCCGGTGGTCGTCATCACCAGGCTCGCCCACGATGGAGACGTCGTCACCATCGCCTACCGGTACGACGTGGACGGCATCGTCGGAACGACCCGAGTGAAGAACGGCAAGTCGGGCTGGGAGCTCATGAGCAGCCGGATCGTCGAACACTGACAAGCACTGAACGAATTGTGAAAGGTGGGCCGATCCCCGCGGGAAATGTGGCGTGGGCGCCGGGGCCTGTCTCCTTCATTTCCTGAACTCCGCACGGTAACCTCGCCGGCTCCAAAGGAGGTTTCGTGGCGAAGAAGAAGAAGAAGAAGGTGAAGCCCATTCCGCGTGGCTACCACTCGGTGAGCGCGTCTCTGAACGTGGAGTCCACGATGGCGCTCGTGGAGTTCTGCAAGAAGACGTTCGGGGCGAAGCTCCGGAGCACCATGCCGGGGCCCGACGGCAAGATCATCCACGCCGAGATCGAGATCGGAGATTCCGTCATCATGTCGAGCGACGCCGTGCGCGAGGCCGCGCGTCCCGCGAACCTGTTCGTCTACGTCTCGAACGTGGACAAGGTGATGGCGAAGGCCGAGAAGGCCGGCGCGAAGGTGATGATGCCCGCCGCCGACATGTTCTGGGGCGATCGCTTCGGTCGCGTCGAGGACCCGCAGGGAAACCGCTGGGCCATCGCGACCCACGTCGAGGACGTGACGCCGAAGGAGCTGAAGAAGCGCATGAAGGCGATGCCGCCCCCGCCGGGCGAGTGATCATCGGTCTTCGTTCGATTCACGCGGCGCCTTCACGGGCGCCGCGTCGTCTTTCGAAGCGGCGACCAGCAGCGTGACCGCGGTGTACAGCACGACGCCGAGCACGAGGATCCGGAGGACGTCGAGCGGCAGAGACCGCACGACGTACGCCGCGACGAGCACCCCGAAGATCCCCGCGAGCGTGAGCCCGAGCGCCGCCGTGCCGTCGTAGGCGCCCTCGCGGAGGAACCGGAAGCTCGCGGACGGCATGAGGAACGCGCAGGACCCCATCATGATCGGGAACGCCGCCGCGGGGCTCATCCCGAGGAGCGCGACGAGCACCATGCAGGGCCCGTAGAGCCCGATCCCGGCCGTCATGAGCGCGCCGAGCACCCCGTTCGCGACGATGCCGACGACGAGCTTCGTTCCGGAGAGCGAGAGCGCGTCGCCGCCCTTCGGCAAGACGGACAGGGCCGAGCCCGCCATGAGCGCGCCCGCGAGGATGAGCGCGACGCCCATGACGCCCCGGATCCCCCGGAGCGGGAGCTTCACGACGATCCCGGCGCCGAGCACGGCGCCGAGGACGGACGCCGCGACGAGGCTCGCGAGCGTCACGGCGTCCACGTCGACGATGGTGATGTAGATCAGCGCCTGCACGATCGTCGGAAGCGTGTGTCCGACGTTCAGCGTGCCCGGGATCTTCCGGTCGTCCACCAGCCGTCCGAGGCGGAACGCCGTCGTCGTCGTCGCGAAGGAGCCGATGCCGAGCGTATCCAGGAAGTCCGTGAGCCAGCCGATCCCGAGGTGCGCCGGCCCGGGGCGGGCAAACGGATGCCTTCGGGCGACCCGCACCCACACCGCGGTGAACGCGACGCCGACGAGCGCGAGGCCGGCCAGGAGGGCGCCCTTCAGGGTCACCCCGGGACTATGCCGAAATCCGGGCGGATCCGGGCAGTTCGAATGGGCGAGCGGAGGTGTGTAAGGGCCCGGACCGAGCCCCGTTCGTTTCGCATGAAGACGCGCTCGCTGGTCCTTCCCGTCCTTCTTTCCGTGTCCGCGGCCGTCGCCTGCGCCAAGGCCGAGGCTCCCGCGGCGAGCTCGGAGGCTCCCGCCGTGGCGGCGTCGGCCGCGTCCTCTCCGCCGGCCGGTGGCGGCTCGGCGGAGCGAACCCCGGCGGACGCCCGGCTCGTCATCAGCGAGGCCGAGCTCTCCCTCCGCGCGCAGGACCCGGCGCGCGTCGCCGAACGAGCGACGGAGCTCGCGACGACCCGCGGCGGCTTCGTCGTCACGAAGGAGCTCTTCCGCACGGAGGACGTCGTGTCGCGGGCTCACGTCGTGGTGCGCGTTCCGGGCGCCGAGCTCGAACACACGCTCGCCGATCTCCGGAAGAGCGGGACCGTGCTCTCGGAGACCGAGAGCGGTCGCGACGTCACGGAGGAGCACGCCGACACCGAGGCAGAGCTCCGCGCGAAGCGGAAGCTCGAGGAGCGGCTGCTCGCCATCGTCTCGGCCGCGAAATCCGTGAAGGAGATGCTCGAGGCGGAGACCGAGCTGGTCCGTGTCCGGACGGACATCGAGAAGCTCGAGGGCCACGCGCAGTACCTGGAAAATCGGGCCGCGCTCGCGACCCTCACGCTCTCGGTCGTCGCTCCGAACCTGCCGATGGCGGAAGACGACGAAACGGTCTCTTCCAGGTTCAAGAACGCCTTTCGTCTCGCCGGAACGGTCTTCCTGAACGTCTCGACGGGAATCGTCGTCGCCTGCGGCGCCGTGCTCCCGTTCGCCGTGCCGATCGGCGTCGGGATCGCCGTGCGCCGAAGGCGGCGGAAGGCGCAGGGGCTCGCGTGAGGAAATGGCACGGTTTCCGGCCGTGACCACGGCGAGGCTCGTTCAGCCGATGATCTTCGTCATCCTCTCGCACGCGAGGTCGATCTGCGCGCGAGCGAGCCGGCGCGTACCCCGGCCTTCGGAGCGGAACCCGCAGGCGGAATAGAACGGCGCTGCGTTCAGGGACGAATCCAGAAACAGTAGTTCGATGCCACGCTCCGCGGCGGCGCGCTCGAGCCTCTGGACGAGGGCTTTCCCGACGCCGCGCCCCATGGAAGCCGGGTGCACGTAGACCGCGTCCACCTCTCCCGTTCGTGGGTTCAGCTGAGCGAATCCGACCACTTCAGTGGCCACTTCAGCGACGAAGAGATCCCGCGTCTCGATGCCGCGCGCGTAGGAGTCCGGCCCGAGTCCGCTCGACCACGCCTGGATCTCTTCTGCCGAGTAGGCCGAGCTGCAGGTCTCTCGAATGGCGGCGACGTGCACCCGGGCGATGCCTGCGCCGTCTCCGTGGGTGGCTCGACGGATCAGCATGGAATGAAGAAGCGTACGCAGGACGGAGGCGGAGGGTTTCGCGCGGGTGCTCGTCCGACGTCACCCGCTCGCGACCACGATCTCCTCCGAGTTCCGTGGCGGCCGGAGACCGTCCGTTCGCCCCGCGAAATAGCGCTCCGCGAGCGCCTCCGCCGAGACGTGCTTCACGTCCCGGAACCCGGCCTCCCGCGCCAGGGCAATCATCTGTTCCGGCGTGAAGAAGCTGATGAACGGCGTGCCGTTCGCCCGGGCGCCCGCCGCGGCGCGCTCGATGCCGGGCCGCACCTCCGGGTCCGCCATCTCGATGGGAAGCATGAAGGACATCGCGAACGTGGACCCCGGGGCGAAGGCCGCGACGGTCCGGAGCGTCTCCAGGATCGCTTGCCGGGTCAGATACATGCTGACGCCCGTGGACGCGACGACGGCAGGCGCGGACCTCTCGAAACCGGACGCGACGAGTCGCTCCGCCCAGTCCTCGCCAGCCTCGAAGTCCACCGGGACGAGCTTCAGATTGGGCGGCACTCCGAACCCGAGCTCCGTGAGCCGCGTCCGCTTCCACGCCTGGGGTTCCGGGCGGTCGATCTCGAAGACCATGAGCCTGGACGAAAGCTCCGGGCGGCGCTCCGCGAACGTGTCGAGCCCCGCGCCGAGGATGACGTACTGCGAGACCCCCGCCGCGACGCGCTCTTCGAGTAGATCTTCGATGAGCCGAGCCCGCGCGAGGATAGAGGCGCGGAACGGCTTCGTGAACGGGCTCATGTCCGGCCGGCTCTGCCAGCCCGCGGGCGGGTCCGCGAGCCGGAGGCCGAGCGTATCCTCGAACACGTGCGGTGGAGGGTCGGCCTCGACGTGGAGCGCGCGCCACAGCGCGACGCGAAGCGCCGTGTCTTCGGGGCCGGGGGGTGCGTCGGTCTTCATGGGCGTGACCTCAGTGCTCTTCGGGAGGCGGAGCGGCAGTCCCCTGATGGAAGTAGATGCGCCACGCGCCCGCTTCACGGCGCCAGATCGAGCTCCGCAAGGAAAGCCGCGTCCTGTACGTCACGAGGGCCACGTCCGGAGCGATCTCCCGAACACGAAAATCGGCGAGGCTCGCCGCGAGATCCGCCGGAACGGGCGCGACTTTCAGCGCGGCGATCGCCTCGCGCTTGTCGTAGGTGCGTCCGGAATTTCCAATCTCGAGGAAGTCGTCCGACACCGTGGCGTCCAGGTGTTCCGGCGTCCGGCCCTCGGCCGTCAGGAAGCTCTTCTCGAGCGCGAGGAGATCGTCGTGAATCACGCTCGCGGAGCGTAGCACGCGGCTCGCCTCAGCCAGTCCATTCGAGATCGACGTAGTCGGGGTTTCGCGCCGTCACCACGAACCCGTGTCGCTCGTAGAACGCCAGAGCACGGTTCAGACGAAACGTGTGGAGGCGCACCGGCACGCCAGCGGCGCGCGCCTGCGCGAAGACGCCCGTGAGGAGCTCCGATCCGAGACCACGGTTCTGGAAATCCGGCGAGACGACGATCTCGTTCACCCGCAGATGACCACCTTCCAGACACGTCGACAAGGTACCGACGGGCACGCCGTCGAGTTCCGCTATCCGGAAGGGCAAGGTGGCGACCTTCTCCGCGAAGCGGTCGCCGTGCACTTCCTCTTTCCAGCCGTCGAACTGCGCGGCGAGCACCTCGCGGTAGGCCTCGCGCGCGAGCGAAACGAGGAATTCGCGATCGGCGGGCGTTGCGTCGCGTAGCTTGAGGCGTTGCATGGTTTCGGACAATGTAGTCGTGATGCGCGACCCCTTGGTAGATACGCGCGGGAAGCGTTAGGCGTAGAAGTTCCGCTCGAGAGCTTCGACGACGCGTCAGGCGGCCGCCGCCCAGGAATGTCGCTCGACGAGCCTGCTCACCGCGACGGCGCGAAGCCAGAGACAGGCGCCCGCCGCGGCCAGGTCGCGTATTGCCGAGATGTCTGCGGAGATACCGAAGGCTGCGACCGCGTGTGCCGCGGACCACACCGCGTACCCACCGAGCCAGTGCGACGACGACCAACGCGAGCATGGCGCCTCCCACCATCTCGGGCCCGTCTTCCGCGTATCCCGTCACGGCGTCGTGACGGCGGTCGTACTCGAGGAGGGTCACTCCCTGCAGACACCAGAGCGCGACCAGAACCGTGCCGAGCGCCCAGCCTTCTTCTGGTTGGGATTGTCCACGACCTACTCTTTCCGCGCTAGCCCCCGCAGGATGTCGAGCCGATTGGCGGGAGCATCGGGCGCGAGGAAGTCGGCAATCGTGCGAGCGGTTCGTCTGGGCCTGCTCAGGAAACCGACCTGCCACTCGGCGACACGACGCTCTTTGACGTGCACGTACTTCCCGGGTTCGGGCTCGTCGATGAACTCTTCCTGAAGGACGAGAGCGAGCGGCTCTTCTGCCCCTTTCGTGTCCTCGGCGAACTGGCGCGCCTCGTCGAAGGACGCGAACGCATGGTAGTAGTCATTGCCGTCGCACGTATCCGGGGCGCCACGCTCGGGGTGACACCACACGCGGTACTCGAGGACGGCGTCCCACACGTAGCCGCCCCCCGCTTTCGCCAAGGCCGGATACGTTCCGACCAGGCGGGGGTCCAGTACGTCGGGGGGGCGGGTCTCCTCGCTCACTTCGTGCCAAGGTACCGGCGCGATCGAGCGGGCGCAACTGCGCGACCTCGGTGCCGCAGTCGGGGTCTGCTAGGCATCGAACGATGCGGGGTAATGCGAGGACGTCTGTTTGTCGTGGTGCTCGTCTCGGCGCCGATGATCGGTTGTTCTAGTGGCGACGGCAAAGGATCGAACGCCGACTACCGTAAGGTGACCGGGTGGGCGTGCTGCGCTCCGAGCGCCGACGTCAGCAAGGCGCCCGATGACGTGTGCGAGTGCTGGCGCCGGCGTGCGGGCGCAACGAAGGCGGTTCCGTTCAGCGATCGGCGGGGCCACCGTCGATCGCGGGAACTTCGACCGCGCGATCGGGCAGGGGCGGGCACATTGAGCAGCATACGCCTCCGGTGCAGCGGGCGACCGTCACCGAATCGGAGTACGCGGGTGCCCCACTTCTAAACGTCACCGTGATGGAACAGGAGCCCGTTCCGGTCACGGGTGCGTATGTCTCCGTGCTGCCGTCGAAGACTGGTGTCGCGCAGGCCCCGTTCGCGGTGATTCCCGAGACGTCGCCGACCCGATTCGGGGGCACCTGGATGAGGACACCCGCGTCGGCAGGGCAGTTGCACGTCACGTCACCGCCGTCGCCGCCATTGCAGGCGACAATGTACCAGGCCGCCAGCACGGCTTGCGCCCAGTGCCCTCGAGATAGCTCCCACTGCATCAACACAGTATGAAGCCTGGTCGCGAAGTTGTCGACGGCGCAACGCGGAAATGCGGCACGCTCGACAGGTTCAGCGACTTGTCAGCAAGGCCCCGGCGCTGACCTGCGGGCGCAAACGGCAAACGGGGAAGGACGAGGTGGTGCATGCGGCGACGCGAGCGGCGGGCGCGAAGCGAACCTGCCGCGAGGGCCTGCGGGACGGGAATGCGCCCGTCAGGATCAGCGGCATGTCAGGCAGCCGCGCGTCGGCGAGTTCAAGTCACTCGGAATCCGCCCTGGGCGTTCGCGGAACGAAGCTCAGAATGGTGCACGCCTTCTGCTCGACGCGGAGGCGAAGGGTTCCGGTCCTCCCGGCGGACCAGACTCCGGGGGAGTTCGCCGTTGCATGCGCGACAAGACCGAACTGCGAGTCAGGCTCAGCGCATTCCAATGGCGGATGGCCTGCCAGGAAATGGACGTTGGCGACTGGGCCTCCGTGGTCGACGTAGTTGACCGTCGCGTCGAGAAGAGTCCGTTCGTGAGAACCCGGCCCGAAAACGATCCAAAGCACGCCGAGCATGACAGTGATCGCCCCGACCATCCCGAAGCGTGCCGCCGGAAACGTGAGACTCTCGAGCCGCCGAATCATGGTTTGCCCAACGTACCGGCGTCAATCTGCGAGCGCAACGCGACGGAGGGAATGTCGGCGCGGATCAGAAGAACGACGGGCGGGCGCGAAGCGAACCTGCCGAGAGGGTGAAACGAGCGGCGGGAGCGAAGCGAACCTGGCGCGAGGGGCCGCGGGATCCGGACGCGCCCGTCAGGTCCAGCGAACATGTTAGGCGGCTTGACGCCATGACGTCTTAGCGTCATCTTCCTCGGGTGACAGCGGCAAAGCGCGCGACGGTGTACTTCGAGCCGGATCTTCACCGGGTCTTGCGGCTCAAGGCGGCAGAGACGGATCGGAGCATGTCGGACCTCGTGAACGAAGCGGTCCGCGCGAATCTGGCGGAGGACGCCGAGGATCTGGCCGCGTTCCGAACGCGCGCGAAGGAGCCCACGGTGCCGCTGGAGAAGGTTCTTCGAGATCTGAAGCGTCGTGGCAAGCTACGCGGTTGAGCTCCGGCGTTCCGCCGTCAAGGAGCTGGGCGACCTGGCAAGCGCCGACGTGGGGCGAGTGATTTCGCGGATCCGTGCTCTCGGAACGAACCCGCGGCCGCAGGGGTCGGAGAAGCTCACGGGCGCTGAGCAGTACCGGGTTCGACAGGGCTTGTATCGCATCCTGTACGAGGTCGACGACGTGCGACGCATCGTGACGATAGTGAAGATCGGCCATCGTCGCGAAGTCTACCGGTAGTCCGGCTAACGTACCGGCGCCGAACCAGCGTGCGCAAACGCAACGCGGCGGACGAGGTGGTGGCCGCGGTGTGCAGAGCGGCGGGCGCGAAGCGAACCCGCCGCGAGGGGTCATCACGAAGCGAGAGCGCCCGTCAGGTTCAGTGGCATGTTAGCCACCCACGCCGTCGAACGACACATGAGCGGGTCCGGTGATCGCGCCAGCGGTGCGCAGGCGCTCATCCCCGCTGGGATTCCACGGAGCAGCCACGGGCTACCCGCGAGAGGCATCTGTTCGATCAGCGCGAAGGCGTCGCGCAATTCGGCGAGGAACCGTTCACCAAGTCCCACGGTCCGCGTTTCGTACCAGGCTGCGGAATCCTCGAATTCGAGAGCCGCAGCTTCGAGAACCTCAATCACGATGCAGGCGGGCTCGCGCTCGGGCGAGAGCGTCGTCCGAGCTCACGGTGCGCGCAGTCCCATCGCGAAGGCGTTCGACGCGGCGTGTGATCTCTGCAGCCCAGGCTTCCGAGGCACCGGGTTGCGGGGCCGGTTCGAGGCTCTCGGCCAGCTTGAGGGCGAGGCGAGCTCGTTCGGCCTCCGGCAGCTCGAGAGCCTCGTGAAGAATCGCGTCCGATTCACGCATGAAGGCAGCTTAGCACGGCACCCGGATCCTGTCGGGGTCTGCGTCCGCCCAACGTACCGGCGCTAACCCGCGGGCGCGACGCAACGCGGAGGACGAGGTGGTGGATGCGCCGTGGCGAGCGGCGGGCGCGAAGCGAACCTGCCGCGAGGGGCAACAGGTCGCGCATGCGCCGTCAGGTTCAGCGGCATGTTGGGCATGTGCGCACGACCCAAGGAGAGTCGGCCCGATCGGCGATGGCCTGGAACTCGCGAAGGATGCCGTCGAGGGACTGAGTCTGGACGGTGGTGAGCTCAGCACGAAGGCGTGCAAGCTCGATTGCACGACCGCTGACGGTCTCGATGTTCGGTTCAGTCGCGGCAAAAATGCGAGCCTTGATATAGCGAACCCGAGCAGCATAGATGCGTTTGGCAAGGGCACGGATCGCTTTCGCCTTCCTTGCGCGATCAGCTGGAGGCGCCGTGACGAGCGCGGCAACGGCGTGACGGAGGAGTTGCTCTGCGTCACGAACCGCAGTCGCGTGCGTACGGCCACTGAACTGCCCGAGCCACTGTGCCATCGCTACACCAAACCAAGCGTCTGCCTTGTCTAGAGTAGCCGGCGCCCTGCCGCCACCGTCAGTGGAGCTACAGAGCAAGCACGCCGACATGACGAAAAGGCGCTGCAAGGCGTCGAATGTCTGCCGGGTCGCCGGTCGCGATGACGGCGGTCTCGAATTGGAGAGCTGTGGCGACCACGAACGCGTCGACGGCGTGAGCCGACGAAAGCTTCAGTCGCGCCAGGAGGTGGCCAGCCCGTTGCGCCACCGGACGAGTCAACTCGGCGACAACAATACCAGGGTTGCCGAGCAGGCGATTGACCGCGGCGTCGTAACGAACGCCTCGACAGACCTCGGCCAGCACTGGTGCGGGGACACGAATCAACGCACGCCTCTCGAAGGCAAGGCGAAGGATGGCCGAAGCCCGACTTGCGACCACACCGCGCGCAGCCGGTTGAGCGAGAGCGTTCAACGCCTCGGCGTCGAGAATCAGCGCTTCGGCCATGCCTTGCGGGCACGAGCCATGTCGGCTGCCGACGGCGGGCCAAGCTCTTGCTCGAGCTCGAGCAGAAGCATGCGCACGCCTTCTCGTTCGAGTTCGTGCGTCAACGCACGTGCGACGAAACCGGAAAGACCGCGCGCGCCCACGCGTTTGCGGACCGCAGCGGCGAGTTCGCCAGGCACGCTAATGGACAATTTTGCAGCAGGTTGACCCACCTGGCATTCCTACCACGGTAGGAAATGGCCGGCAAGCAGGTCAGTGCGCGCGTCCGGCTGACGGACCGGCGCTAACCTGCGGGCGCAAACGCTGCTGGATGCGATCATGCTGCGGGTCGGAAATGTGAGCGGCGGGCGCGAAGCGAACCTGACGCGAGGGGTCGACAGTCCAACAGAACCGAAGCGCGCCCGTCAGGTTCAACGGCATGTTGTTAGCCGGCGTCGCTAACGAGTGAGACGGTGTATTCCGCTCCTTCCACGTGGCAGTCGCCCGAGTGGACGACGACGCTGCGCGAGTCGAGGACGCGGCGGCTGGCGGATATGGTCACGGTGTACGTTCCCGGGCGTTCCCAGACCCCGTAGCAGTAGCAGTCGCTGCCATCAGCGTTACACGAGAGGTCGTCCGTGTATGCGTCGCTGACGGCGGTCGCTCGAACGACACAACCCGTGGGACCAGCGTCTGATCCTGTCGCGCCTGCTCCACCTATGACCCGGACGGACACGCCCGCGCGAGCGTCTGTCTTGCAAGTCTTGTCGAGAGACCCGCAGCCGATCTCGAGGAGACTCGCCAGAACCATGAGCCCAACGATTCGCCCCACCATGCGTCCGGCCAACGTACCGGCGCTAACCTGCTGGCGCAACGGCACGGGAGGTCACGCGATGCGAGCGCGGCGCAGCGAGCGGCGGGCGCGAAGCGAACCTGCCGCGAGGGGCATCGAGACGCAAACGCGCCCGTCAGGTTCAGCGGCATGTTACCCTAGGCAGCATCGCCGTCGTGGTGTCTGCCGGCGGTTCGGAGCGTGGTCCAGACACGGACGATGCCACGAGTACCGAGGAAGAGTGCCGCACCGAGGAGCGTTTGGGTGCCCGGTTGGATGAACGGCGTTGCCGAGAAACCGGTCTTCGAGAATGGCATCTGCTCTCGGGCGACCGCAGCAACGCCGAGTAGCGAGCTCACGCCGGAAACGAAGAAGAACAGCCCGAGGACGGACACGGCGGCGGCATGAACACCAGGCGCCACAGTCTGAGGATCAGAGGTCTCCATGTGTCGGGTCAGGCAAGCGGCGAATGGCGCACGGAACCAAAACAGCGAGAAACCCGCCGCCAGCATCAGCAGCACTTGTGCGAACCCAACCCAGCGAAGCCACGTCACCTGATCATGCTCCTCGAGTGTGGAAACGAGCGTGAGAATCGCGGCGGGAACGTGCTCGGCGAGAAAGTAGATGCCCGCGACCCCGAGGGCTACTTCGGCAGCGTTGCGTGGTGTCATGGCCCTCCTGTCTGCCTAACGTACCGGCGCTAACCTGCGGGCGCAAACGCTACCGGATGCGACCACGCGACCGGTCGAAATAGCGAACGGCGGGCGCGAAGTGAACCTGTCGCGAGGGTTCAACAGAACGGCAGCACGCCCGTCAGGTTCAGCGGCATGTTGGGCGGCGCGAGGGGCTACAGCGAGTTGGGGATGAAGCAATGCATCCGGCTCTCGATGGGCTGCAGCCGCACCCGAAAGCGTGACCTGTGGCGGGGTGCCCCAATCGCCGCACCGAAGCGAAGTTCACCCTCTGCGATACCCTCGTGAAGGTCGAGGTCCTCCACCGTCGCAAGCAGGCGCAAGGACGACCCGGGAGACATCGGGATAGTGATCGCGCCCGTGTGGCAGTAATCAGAAGGGGCACTCTCGCACGTGTCAGGAAAGGTCAGCGTTCCGCGACCCCATTTGTTCGTCCCGAATGTACTGGATGCGACCCAGAAGTCCCCGCCCCAACGTACTGGGTCTCCAGGAATGACCCGAAGCGGCACCGCACGATCGGACCTGTTCTGAAGAGAGAGCTGAAACGTTGCCGCGTGACCACACCAGAGACCGGCCGGTTCAACGCCGACCGCCAGAGCCTGCGAGCTGCCAGGAACCGGATGCTTCGCGCCCGTTAGGGGTGGTGCGGAGCATGCCTGAATCAGAGCCGCGCCTGCGAGG
>DASZXK010000027.1:0-59443 GCA_035545855.1 Polyangiaceae bacterium | reverse complement strand
CACGACCGAGGCGCGGAGCCGACGCGCGATCGGACCTTCCGCGTCGAGGAACGACGCGGCCGCGAGGGCGCCCGTGACGGCGAGCCCCGCCGTTTGCTTGGAGAGCACGGCCGCGGCAGGGAGCAGCACGTTCGCGACGAGCCTTCGCCCGGGAGAGAGCTCTCGCCACGCCGCCAGAACCGCGAGACTCGAGGACAGGACCAGGAGCTCGAGGTCCGTCGGATGCAACGAGTCGCCGACGGGGTTCGAGAGCGCGACGAGCGCGAGCACGAGAAACGCGAGCGCTGCGGAAAGCGACTCGTCCACGCGGGACTCGAGGGCGCCGTCACGCCGCCGCGAGAGCTTCGAGACGGTGAACGTGCCGACGGCGAGCGCGAGGGTGAGCCAGCACAGGGTGAGGACGCGGTTCGCGTGGAGCGACGTATCCAGGTGGAAGGGCGCGAGGAGCGCGTGGTGGAGCCACGCGCCGCCGGGCGCGTAGACCGTCGAGTTCGCGTCGGCGAGCGGACCGTAGAGCGGAACGCCCGCGGCGAGCTTTGCCATGCTCGTCATGAAATAGTCGTCGCCCCAGAGGATCAGGTCGTACGGATACCTGAGGCGCTCGGCGATGCGGCTCACGTGCAGCGCGACGAGCACCGCCGCTCCGGGTACGAGCACGGCGAGGACGGCGCGACGGACCGTCACGGCGTCCTCGCCGGCCGGACCCAGACGGTCGCCCCCGGCAGATCGCGCGCCCGGACGAATCCGGCGTCCTTCACGGCGAGGGCCGTCTCCGGAACGACGAACGCGCCGACGACGAATCCGCCCGTCCGCGGGGAGAGGAGCTCGGCGCGGAGCTCCGCCTCGTCGAAGAGGTGGAGCCTCGCGCGTCGACTCGCCGGGACGCGGTCCGAGAAGAGCCGCGCGTACTGGTTCTCCGCGGCGGGGACGATCCCGCGCGTCGACGCGACGAGATACGGGGGGAAGTGCGCGCCCACGTCGAGCCCCGGCGGCGTCGCGTCGTCGAGCGCCCTCCCGACGGAGTCCACGACGTCGGGGCGGAGATCGGCGTCTGCTTCGACGATCCGATCGCGAAACGAAGCGACGGCGAGCGCGGCATACGAGACGACCGGGATGACGGCCTGCGCGGGATGCCGAGCGAGCTCCGACACCACGACCCCCGCGACGACGGCGAGGCACGGCACCCCGGCGACTCCGTACTGCACCCAGGTGGGCGACGCGGCGAGACCGGCCAGGAGAAGCGCGAGCCCGGCCGCGAACCACGGCGCGAGCGCGCGTGCCGTCTCGAATCGCACCGAACGGACGAGCGCGCGGACGCCGAAGATCGACGTGAAGACGAGCGCGAGCGTCTGGATCCCCGTGACGTCGGGGCGGTGCGTTCCGAGCGGCGACAGGAACAGCTGCCTCACCACGTCGAGCTTCTGGAGCGGATCCTTGACGAGACCGTCCCCGGGGCTCCGGATCCCGTGGAACAGCAGCACGTCGAACCCGAACGTCCCGAAATCCCGGAGCGCGAGCCAGACGACCGGAGCGAGAGCGAGCGCGACGCCGCCCGTCATCGCGACGATCGATCGCGTGCGCGGACGGCGGGAGAGGAGCGGAAGGAGGACTCCGACGAGGACCGGAGCCGAGAGGAGCCTCGACGCGACGGCGAGCCCGGCGAGGAGCCCGGACGCGAGCTCGGTGCGCGTGGACGGCGACCGCGCCGTCGCCGCCACGAGCGCGGCCGTCGCGAAGAGGAGCGCGAGCGGGTACGTCTTCACGACCACCGACCACTCCCACGCGAGCGTGTGCGCGACGAAGAGCCCCGCAGCGAGGAGCGCGGCGCGGCGCCCCGCGAGACGTCGCGCCGCGTGATGGACGAGGAGCGTCGTCCCGACGGCCAGCACGGCGCCGAGAGCGCGGAGCGGCACGAGCCCCGGCCCAGCGAGCTTCCGCGTCACCCCGTAGACGACTGCGGTGAGCGGCATCTGCGGGAAGAAGAAATCGAAATACGGGGTTTTCCCCTCGACCACGGCGCGCCCCGCGAGCGCGTAGAACCCCTCGTCGTCGTCCACCATCCGGTGCGTCGCGACGTATGCGAAGAGCGCCGCGGAAACGACGAGCGTCGCGACGTAGTCCCACCGTCCCCACGGAGAGAGCGCTGACGACGCTGACGCTGAACCACGCACCACGCGGACGCGACTCTATCATCGCCGGGATCCGGTGTTAGACTTCGCGTCCCCCCGGGACCGCCGTGACGGCCAGGGCTCGCTTTCCACCCACGCTCGAGGAATCCCCATGGCAACGCTCGCAGGCAAGACGCTGTTCATCACCGGCGCATCCCGTGGCATCGGTCTCGCGATCGCGCTCCGCGCCGCGAAGGACGGCGCGAACGTCACCGTCGCCGCGAAGACGGCGGACCCGCACCCGAAGCTCCCGGGCACGGTCTACACGGCGTGCGAGGAGATCGAGAAGGCGGGCGGCAAGGCCCTCGCGTGCATCACGGACATCCGCTTCGAAGACCAGGTGGCCGAAGCCGTGAAGCGGACGGTCGACACGTTCGGCGGCATCGACATCCTCGTGAACAACGCGAGCGCGATCAGCCTGACGCGCACTCCGGAGACCCCGATGAAGCGCTTCGATCTGATGCACCAGATCAACGCGCGGGGAACCTACGTGTGCACGCAAGCCTGCTACCCGCACCTCAAGAAGGCGAAGAACCCGCACGTGCTCACGCTCTCGCCGCCGCTGAATCTCGAACCGCGGTGGTTCGGGCCGCACGTCGCCTACAGCCTGGCGAAATACGGCATGAGCCTCTGCGCGCTCGGCCACGCGGAGGAGTTCAAGCCGGACGGCATCGCCGTGAACACGCTCTGGCCCCGTACGGTCATCGCGACGGCGGCCGTCCAGAACCTCCTCGGTGGGGACGAGACGATGTCGCGCGCGCGGAAGCCGGAGATCATGGCGGACGCCGCCTACGCGATCCTCACGAAGCCGAGCCGCGAGTTCACCGGCCGCTTCTGCATCGACGACGAGGTCCTCCGGGACGCGGGCGTCACGAACCTGGACGCCTACTCCTGCGTCCCGGGTTCGGAGCTGCTCCCCGACTTCTTCGTGTGATCTACCGCCGCTTCTTCGCGGCGCGCTTTCCGGCGGCCTCCGCTTCGCGCTCCTCTTCCACGCCCGGAAGCGGCGCCACGAGCTCGATGTACTCCTCCTTCTGATCCCGCGTCGCGACGACGACGCCGCGGAGCGGGCGCGATCCCGGCCTCGGCGCCTCGTCGAACACGAAGCGGATCCGTCCGTCGCCGAGCTCCGTCTTCTGCGGCTTCGGATCGGCGGTGCCGTCGGGGAAGAAGTCCTTCGGCGTCGCGCCCGGGAGTTTCAGGAGGAGCACGGCCTCCGTGCCGCCGGTCTCCCACTTCGCCTCCGCGTCCGGGACTGCCGAGAGGGGCTTCGGCACGCGCGCGAGGAACGGCGCGACGCCCTGCTCGACATCCTTCGCGCGCCCGCTCCCGTAGGCGATCTCCACGAACGCGCTCGTCCGCTCGGTGGTGCAGATGCGCTTGCACGCGACCCAGCTCGCGTCCAGGTCGAAGCGCGCGACGTCGCTCGCGCGGAACGTGCCCGGCACCTTCACCTCGGCGAAGACGGCCGTCTCGTTCTCGTAGCCGTAGCCCGTGTGGCCGCCGGTGACCGTGTAGCGGATGGGCGCGGGAAACTCGACGTCCCCGACGACGAACCCGGGCGGAGCGCGGAACGAGACGGTCGTCGGTTCACCGACGTCCGCGGTCGCCTTCCACGAGATCCGGTAGCCCGGCGCGATGCGGAAGTGCGCCGCGAGGAGGAGCGTCTGTCCCGGACGCACGCCCATCACGAGGGGTTCGAAAGAGAGCCCGACGATGGACTCCGGCTCGCGCTCGGGAGGGTCGGCCGGCTTCGCGCGCTTCTCGTCGCCCGTCGACGCCCCGACGGGCCGAGCCTCCGCGGTCCTCGGCGGTTCGGCAGCCTTCTCGGGAGCTTCGGGCGGAGCCGTGGCTCCTCCGCACGCGACGGAACCGAGCACACCCGCGAGGACGAACGACGAACGAAAGGAGGTCATCGAAACCCCGCAGGGTACTCCAACCCGAGCCCACCCGCGAAGCGCGCGTCCCGGCGCGCGGGCCCGTCAGCGTGAGTCCGAGCAGATGCCGCTCGCGCCGCTCGTTCCCTGCGTCACGCCGGGCGCATAGGAGCAATACGGCGTCGCGAGGCCGGAGGCGGTCGTCCCGTTGCAATCCGCGTCGGAGGAACACTGGGTGCCGCACACACCCGTGCAGGTCGGACACCGGACCACGCACTGATACCCACAGTCGCACGCGGCGGCGGTGTTGCAGTTCAGGAGGTACGACGTGCACGTCGTCGTGCTCGTCCCGCCGGTGCCCGTCGCCGCGGGCGTCCAGGAGCAGCCGGTCACCGCAAGACAGGACTCCTGCGTCGTCGCCGAGCAGTTGCCGAACGGCGTCCCCGTGCAGACGGTCGCCCAGAAGCAGCCCGGCGTCGCGTTGCACTCCGTCGGCGACCGCGTGAGGCAGGACGAGCCGGGGTTCGTGGCGGAGCCGCTGCACGAGCCCTCGTCCGTGCAGCCCGCGGTGGACCCGCAGAGGAGCGTGGGAAGGCCGGAGCAGGACACGGGCGTCCCGGAGCAGGTTCCGGCGCCGGTCGTGGAACCGCCGCCCTGCACGATGTCCCCCCGCTTTCCGGGCGGCCAATCCTCGCAGGCGCCGAGCGCGACGGGGAGCAACGCGACGACGGCCGCGAACGCAATCACCGCGCGCCGAGCAGCGCCGGCCTCGTTTCGCACGGACGACCCGAGCATCAGCCCACGACCTCCCCGACGCGGATGGAGAGGATCTCGAGCTCGATCTCTCCCGCCGGCCGCTGCACGAGCACCACGTCCCCCACCCGCTTCTTCAGGAGCGCGCGCCCAACGGGCGACTTCCAGGAGAGTCTTCCGCGCCCCGGCTCGGACTCGTCCGCGCCGACGAGGGTGTAACACGCCCGCTTGCCGTCCTCGTCCTCCACCTCGACGGTCGCGCCGAAGACGACGACGTCCGCGCGCTGCTCCTCCGCGCGCACGACGACGGCGGCGTCCAGACGCTTCTGGAGGAACTGGATCCGGCGGTCGATTTCTCGAAGACGCTTCTTTCCGTAGATGTATTCCGCGTTCTCGCTCCGGTCCCCCTGCGCGGCGGCGTCGGAGACCTCCTGCACGACCCGGGGGCGATCGACCTCCACGAGCTTCCGCAGCTCGTCCGCGAGGCGCTTCGCCCCCTCCTTCGTGATGTAGTTCGACTCCACGGGCCAAGGGTACCGCCCGGGCGTCCCGTCGCAAATGGGCCGAAAGCGTGGAGCGTCGCCGCCGAGCGCGGGGGTTGAGCCGATTTCGTCCCTGCTTCACACTGGGGCGTGGTGGCGCACAGATTCGTGCTCGTGGCGCTGGTGTGCTCGGTGGCGTGCGGCGGCGTGGTGCAAACCGGGGAGCCCGGCCCGACGCCGACGCCCTCGGGTGGCGCCGGCGCGGCGAGCGCGGGAGGCGGAAGCTCCGGATCGTCCGACCACCTCCCCACGGTGGATCTACCCGAGTGCAAGAAGGGGCGGTCGCCCGAATCGGGCGCTGCTCCGAACTGCCCGTACGAGTACGACGGCCTCTGCTGGGACGCGAAGCTCGACGCGTGCGGGTGCGCGTGCGTGGGAATCAAGGATTCCACGTGCGCGAGCGGGTTCCCGGATTCGGTCGGGACCGTGACGGTCTCCTGTTTCTGAACGGACGCCCGTCGTAGACTCGCGCGGTGCGTCCGCTCGCGTGGTCCCTGATCATCGGGCTGTCGCTCGGGACCGGCTGCAGGAAGGACAGCCGCCGCGAGCTCTCGGAGGCCGACATGAAGCGCGCGCTCGCCGAGCTCGCCCGGCGAAGAGCCGAGCGACGGCGCGAGGAGGCCCCGCCCGGGGCCGCTCCGGCGTCGTCCACCACGGAGTCCGCAGCGAGCGGAAGCGGCGACGCTCCTCTCGCGGAACCGCCGCCGGCCGGGACGCGGGCGGCCGCGCCTTTCGCGAGCGCTCCGGGCCCCGGCGCGCCGGCGCCGCAATCGCCGTGGACGCTCGATCGTCCCGTGACGCTCGGTCCGGGAGCCCCGGTCACGGCGACGTCGTTCGGCGTCGTGGCGAACGACCGCGAAGGCAACCTGTTCGTCCTCCGACTCGGACGCCTGCCGTCCGGACCCGCTCCCGGCTCGACGCCCCTCCCGGCGCTTCCGGACGGCTCCGGCCCGTATTCGCTCGGGCGCGGCCCCGGCGTGTTCCAGAACGCCGCGTACTGGATCTCGCACGGGAGCCTCGTCAGGCGTTCGCTTTCCGGAAAGATCGGTCCGCTCGAGATCCTCGCGAAGGATGCCCACGACGGGACTCGCGTCGCCGTGCCGGTGCCGGCGCCGGGGCGCGCGCTCGCGAAGATCCCGAATACGGTTTCTTACATCGTCCGGCCGGAGAAGGAGGACGCTCCGCTCGTCGCGAAGCTCTGGGTCGAGGGGTCTCCTCCGGAGACGCTCACGGCGGAGGGGAACTCCACGCACAGCGTCTCGCTCGTCCAGACGGAAGACGGCGTGCTCGCGCTGTCCGTGCAGGCGAGAATGGCGATGACGCCGGTCCACGCGCGCCGGATCACGTTTCCGAACGATCGTCCGCTCCTCGGCGAGGATCTCGTGGTCTGGGTCGGCGGCGGCATCCAGCCGCTGACCGAGATGACCATCCTGCCGGGCGGCGGGGACTCGCTCTACGGGTTCATTCCGCACGAGCGCTCGATCCAGGAGTTCGGCGTGGCCGAGCTCGCGCTCGGGATGCACCCGGGGATGGACACGAAGACGACCTGGCTCGTCTACCCGAACGGCATCGACCCGGCGCCGGTCGCGGCGGGCCACGTGTGCGGCGAACCCGTGCTCTTCTACGCCGAACCCGAGTCGTCGAGGCCGGATTCGGAGCAGGAGCTCGTGCTCCGATCGCTCTCGGACACGACCGGGAAACGGGTCGCGCGCCTTCAGACCGGGCGCGCCTACTATTTCACGTCCATCGCGGAGGTCCCCGGAGGGGCGCTCGCCGCGTGGGTCGGCGAGGACGGGACGCACGCGAGCACGCTCCGGTGCACGCGACGCGGGAAGTGATCTATGAAGCGCCCGGACGATCGTCCGAAGCGCCCATGAATCACCCGACCTCTCGCCGCACCAAGAAACGCCTCACCTCCCGGAACGCCGACAAGCACGTCCTCTACGAGGAGTCCGTGCAAGCGGTCGACACGGAGGCCGCGTTCCTCGCGAGGACGTACGAGAAGATCCGGGGCAAGGCGCCCGTGTCGCTTCGCGAAGACTTCTGTGGCTCCGCGCTCCTCTGCGCGGAGTGGGTGAAGAAGCGGGGTCGCACGGCGACCGGCGTGGATCTGGATCCGGACGTGCTCGCCTGGGGCAAGAAGCGGAACCTCGCGAAGATGGGTGAGCCGGGGGATCGCGTGACGCTCCTCCGGCAAGACGTCCGCGCGAAGGTCCCCGGGACGTTCGACGTCACCGTGGCGCTGAACTTCAGCTACTTCGTGTTCAAGACGCGGGACGACCTCCGCGCCTACTTCGAGAGCGCACGCCGCACGATGAAGAAGGACGGCCTCTTCTTCATCGACCTCTACGGCGGCTACGAGTCCTTCAAGCCCATGGCGGAGCGACGGCGGATGAAGGGCTTCAACTACGTCTGGGATCAGTCGAAGATCGATCCCATCACCGGCTTCGTCACGAACTACATCCACTTCGAGTTCCGGGACGGCTCCCGGATGGACAGGGCCTTCACTTACGAGTGGCGCCTCTGGACGATCCCCGAGCTCCGCGAGGTGCTCGCGGAGGCGGGATTCTCGAAGAGCACCGTGTACTGGGAAGACGCGGACGCGAACGGCGAGGGCACCGGCCGCTTCCGCCCGAAGACGACGGCCGAGCAGGAGGCGGCGTTCGTCGCGTACGTGATCTCCGAAAAGTGACGGGAGGCGGGAGCACGGAATCACTCGCCTTTTCGGCCAATCTTTCGCGTGCGAAAGATTCTGGTATAGATCCATACCGCCTCGAAACGGCACCGCCCCCGCGGGCCGAAACCAGGAGAGAGCCATGGGTCGCAAGGTATTCGTCGTCGGCGTGGGGATGACCAAGTTCGAGAAGCCCGGTGGTCGCGAGTGGGACTACCCGGACATGGTGAAGGAAGCGGGCACGAAGGCGCTCTCGGACGCGGGCATCCCGTACTCCGCGGTCGAGCAGTGCGCGGTCGGCTACTGCTACGGGGACTCCACCGCGGGCGAGCGCGCCGTGTACGAGCTCGGGCTGACGGGCATCCCCATCTACAACGTGAACAACAACTGCAGCACGGGCTCCACCGCGCTCTTCCTCGCGAAGCAGCTCGTCGAGGGCGGACTCGCGGAGTGCGCGATGGCCGTCGGCTTCGAGAAGATGGAGAAGGGCTCGCTCGGCGCGAAGTTCATGGACCGTACGAACCCGATGGACAAGCACATGCTGCTCATGATGTCCCTCCGGCAGTACGAGTCGGCGCCGCCCGCGTCCCAGCTCTTCGGCAACGCCGGGCGGGAGCACATGGATCGCTACGGGACGACCGCGGAGCAGTACGCGAAGATCGGCTGGAAGAACCACAAGCACTCCGTGAACAACCCGTACTCGCAGTTCCAGGACGAGTACTCGCTCGAGGACATCAAGAGCGCGAAGATGGTCTACGACCCGCTGACGAAGCTCCAGTGTTGCCCGACGAGCGACGGCGCCGGCTGCGCGATCCTCGCGAGCGAGGACTTCGTGAAGAAGCACGGACTCCAGAAGACGGCCGTCGAGATCGCCGGCATGGCGATGGCGACGGACTTCCCGAGCACCTTCGAGGAGAAGAGCTGCATCAAGATCGTCGGCGCGGACATGACCCGGAAGGCCGCCGAGAAGGCGTTCATGCAGAGCGGCCTCGGGCCCGAGAACGTGGACGTCATCGAGCTCCACGATTGTTTCTCCTGCAACGAGCTCATCACGTACGAGGGACTCGGCCTCTGCCCCGTCGGCAAGGGCGGCGAGCTCATCGACTCGGGCGCCGTGACCTACGGCGGAAAGTGGGTCGTGAATCCCTCGGGCGGCCTGATCTCGAAGGGGCACCCCCTCGGCGCGACGGGCCTCGCGCAGTGCGCCGAGCTCAACTGGCAGATCCGCGGTCTCAGCGAGAAGCGACAGGTGAAGGGCGCGAAGGTCGGCCTCCAGCACAACCTCGGCCTGGGCGGCGCTGCCGTCGTCACCGTCTACAGAAGAGCCGAGCTCGGGAGCTGAAGCCAGGCGCGGGTAGCCAGCGACCGAACGGCGAACCGTAAACGGCCGAACGGCGAACGGCGCCGTTGGGGGTATCTTCACAACGGATAGTTTGTATACAAACCAAATGGCCCGGACCCCCCGATTCCCCCACGAGTAGACCCACGATGCTCGAGCGAAGCCGGTGGCCACGCGGATTTTTCTCGCTGAGCCGGATTTAGTGAGGTCCCGCGCACCCGGGTTGCGCGGCCCGGACCAGGCGGGGTATCGATTGAAGTTGCGGACGTGGGATCTCGACTTCATCGACGCTCGGCCGGGGTGGCCGTGCTCCCGCTGCTCGGCGTCGCCTGGGCGGGGAGCGCGCGGGCGGACGGGTTCGAGCTCCAGCCCCTGGATCCGGCCCTCCCCGGGGACACCTTCGTCCTCGCGCCGGACGGCAGCTCGAACGCCGATCAGCGGTTCCTCGCGCGCCTCCTGGTGAGCGACGCCTACAAGCCTCTGCTCAGCCACGCGGTCCCCGGCGGCACGAGAGACGTCGTCTCTTCCCAGCTCTACGTGAACGCCGGCGCGGCGTACGGCATTTCCGATCGCGCGGTCTTCGCCTTGAACCTGCCGTTCGTCCCCCACCAGGCCGGAGACGACGTAGCGACCCCGAGCGCCGCCGGCCTCGGCGACCTGAGACTCGCGGCGCGCGGCACGCTGCTCCCGCTCTCGGTGTTCTCCGTCGGCGTCGAAGGACGACTCTTCCTGCCGACGGGCAGCGCGGACGCGCTCACCGGGGACGGCGCCGTCCGCGGAAGCGTGCACGTGGCGACGAGCGGCCGCGTCTCCGTCCTTCGCTACGCGGGGAGCTTCGGCTACCTCGGGCGCGCCCGGCATGCCATCGGCACCTCGGAGGTCGGGCCTTCGCTTCCGTTCTCTCTCGGCGCGGGGGTCTCCCTCGCCGAAGATCGCGCGTTCGTCGGCGTGGAGCTCCAGGGGTCGACCGTCGTCGGCGGGAACGCGAGCCCGTTCGCGAACCGGACGACGCCCATCGTCGGGCTGCTCGAGGGTCGGTACCGCGTCGGGCCGATCGTGATGGGACTCGGGCTCGGCCCGGGACTCACCCGCGCACCCGGCGCCGCCCCGCGGGTGCTCCTGACGATCGGCTTCGAGCCCGAGGCGAGCCCGACGCCGCCGGCGGAAGAAGCCGCGAAGCCGCCGCCTGCGCCCGTCGCGGAGCCTCCGGTGGAGCCCAGGACCGTCGCCGAGCCCGCGCCGCCGCCTCCACCCGCGCCGAACGCATCCGAGCCGCCGCCTTTCGTGCCGCCTCCTCCACCGCCGGAGGTCGCTCCCGAGCCGCCGAAGGACGATGCCGCGGTCCGCGAAGAAGCGCGGAAGCTCTTCCAGCAGGGCGTCGTCGCGTACGACGAGAAGCGCTATTCGGATGCGCGCGAGGCGTTCGGGAAGGCGTACCTGATGAAGCCTCATCCGATCGTGCTCCTGAACCTCGCTCAGAGCGAGCTGATGGACGGACGCCTGACGGAGGCTTGCCAGCATTTCCAGGACTGGAAGCGAGACGCGAAGGACCCGGCCGCGAACGTGCGCGAGCAGGCGGAGCAGGGTATTCGTCGGGCGTGTCACTGACCACCGCCGCGACGCGCGCCTCCGTCGGCCGCCTCGCACCGAGCCCGACCGGCGCGCTTCACCTCGGTCACGCGCGTACGTTCCTCCTCGCGTGGTGGCACGCGCGCTCGCGCGGCGGACGCATCGTGCTCCGCATGGAGGACCTCGACGCGCCTCGTCACGTCCCGGGCGCCGCCGACGCGATCCTCCGGGACCTCGAGTGGCTCGGGCTCGACTGGGACGGCGAGCCGCTGCTCCAGTCGTCGCGCCTCGCCGAGCACCGCGCCGTGCTGTCGGATCTCGTCGCTCGCGGGCTCGCGTATCCGTGTGTGTGCACGCGGGGCGACGTGCTTCGCGCTCAGGGGGCACCTCAGGCGGGCGTCGCCGAGCTGCGTTATCCCGGCACGTGTCGGGGACGTTTCGGGAGCGTCGAAGAGGCCGAGCGGATTTCGGGGAAGCCTCCGGCGCTCCGCTTCGTAGTCCCCCTCACCCCGATGCGGCTCGTGGACTCCTTCGCCCCGGAAATCACGGTCGACGTGGCGGAGGAGGTGGGAGATTTCGTCATCGGGCGAAAGGGCCTCGTCCCCTCCTATCAGCTCGCCGTGGTGCTCGACGACGCAGCGCAGGGCGTCACGGAGATCGTGCGTGGGGACGATCTGCTCGCGAGCACCGCGAGGCAGCGACTGCTCCAGGATGCACTCGGCGTGCCGTTCCCGCGAACGTGGCACGTGCCGCTCGTGGTGGACGAAACCGGCCGGAGACTCGCGAAGAGATCGAACGATGTGTCGCTCGCGGAGCTCCGGAGCCGCGGGGTGAGCGCGGAAGCGATCGTGGGCTGGGCGGCGCGCACGTCCGGTATCGATGGAGTGAAGAGTGCCACTCCTGCTGAAATCTGCGGCGAGTTCGCCCTATCTCGAGTGCCACACGCTCCCGTGGTCGTGCGCGTCACGAAGACGGAAGACCCCTTTCACGTCTTCGTCGATCCGGTGTAAGCCACGGGACGGCAGCGAGACGGACGGCGGCATGGCAAACTACGAGATGAGCCCATCCAGGACGTTCCGGGGCGCGCTCGGCGCGCTCGCCCTCGCGGGTGCGCTGTTCGTGGCCGGAACCTCGGAGGGCACGGAGACCGCGAAGCGCACGGGAAGCCTGGATACGGGCACCTTCACGCTCCTCACGTACAACGTCGCGGGCCTCCCGGAGCTCGTGTCGGAGAGCGACCCGGTCGCGAACATCCCCATCATCAGCTCGCTCCTGAACCTGTACGACGTCGCGCTCGTGCAGGAAGACTTCGCGTATCACGACGCGCTCGCCGCGCACGCGTCGCACCAGTACCAGTCGCCCGCGCTCGTCCCGAACGAGCACGTCGGCATCGGGGACGGCCTGAACGAGTTCTCCCGCTTTCCGTATTCGCACTTCGAGCGCGTCACCTGGTCGAACTGCAACGGCCGCCTGTCGGACGGCTCGGACTGTCTCGCGCCGAAGGGGTTCACCGTCGCGACGCACGACTTCGGGAACGGGGTGGAGGTGGACCTCTACAACGTGCACCTCGACGCCGGGCATTCCACGGGGGACTTCGCCGCGCGGTCGACGCAGCTCGATCAGCTCCTGTCCTACGTCGGCAAGCACTCGGCCGGGAAGGCGGTCATCATCGCCGGGGACACGAACATGAGCCGGGACTCGGAGGACCTGGTCGCGGCTTGGCTGAAGCGCGCCGGACTGACGGACGCCTGCCGCGCGCTCGCGTGCGACAACCCGAACCGGATCGACCGCGTGATGTACCGGAGCTCGTCCGCGCTGGAGCTGCGGGCCGTGCGCGTCCTGGTGGATTCCCGCTTCGTCACGAAGGACGGCAAAGATCTCTCGGATCACAAGGCCGTCGGCACGCTGATGGAGTGGCGCAAGACGACGCGCACGGCATCCCGGTAGCGCCGGGCACGGGTTTCGGGGCAGACTGGCCGGACCAGAGCCCCCGATGCCAGAACGACGGCAATTTCGTCACACCAAGATCGTCTGCACCATCGGTCCCGCCTGCGACACGACGCAGACGCTGAAGAAGATGGCCGGCGCCGGGATGAACGTCGCGCGCCTGAACTTCTCCCACGGCGATCACGACACGCATCTCATGGCGGTCAGGCGCATCAAGAGCCTGAACCAGAAGCTCACCCACCCGGTCAGCATCCTGGTGGACCTCCAGGGCCCCGAGATCCGGACCGGGGAGCTCGAACACGCCCTCGAGCTCAAGGTCGGTGAGACCTTCTCCCTCTCCATCCGCCCCGTGACGGACCCGGAGGAGCGGAGCGTCCACGTCGACTACCTGAGCCTCGTGAACGACCTGAAGAAGGGGGACAAGGTCACCGTCGACAACGGGCTCATCAACCTGGAAGTGCTGGAGGTGAACGAGAACCGCCTCCTCTGCCGGGTGATCGACGGCGGGAAGCTCGGCTCCCGGAAGCACATCAACCTCCCGGGGATTCGCGTGAACCTCCCCTCCATCACGGAGAAGGACCGGCGAGACATCCAGTTCGCGATCGAGAACGAGCTCGATTTCATCGCTCTCTCCTTCGTGCGGTCGCCGAACGACGTGCTCGAGGCGCGGGCGCTCGTGGAAGCCGGGGACGCGAACATCAAGCTCATCGCGAAGATCGAGAACCAGGAGGGTGTCGACAACTTCGCGGAGATCCTGAGCGTCGCGGACGGAATCATGGTCGCCCGCGGGGATCTCGGCGTGGAGGTGGATTTCAAGGAACTGCCCGTCATCCAGCGGCGCATCGTGCGGGACTGCATCCGCGTCGGAAAACCCGTCATCGTCGCGACGCACCTCCTCGAATCGATGCGGGACGCGCCCATGCCGACGCGCGCCGAAGTGACGGACGTCGCGACCGCCGTCTACGAGCAGGCGGACGCCATCATGCTGAGCGGCGAGACCGCGTCCGGGAAGTACCCGGTCCGGTGCATCGAGGTGATGGACGGCATCGCGAAGCGCATCGAGCGCGAGCCGGGCCTCGATTTCCACCTCGCGCGCGAGCCGGTGGGCGCCCGAGAAGAGGTCGCCCGCGCCGCGTGCCGCGTCGCGGATTCCCTGAAGGCGCCGGCGATCGTCGTCATCACGCGCCGCGGGCTCCTCGGGCAGCTCGTCGCGAGCTACCGGCCTCAGTGCGCCATCGTCTACGCGTTCACCAACATGAGCAGCGTGCGGCGAAAGCTCTGGCTGAATCGCTCCGTCGTGCCCTTCGTCATCGACTTCTCCAAGAACCCCGAGAAGACGATCCAGACGGCGCTCGAGAAGCTCTCGCAGAGGAATCGCCTGCTCCCCGGGGATCCGGTCGTCGTCATCACGGACGTGATCGGCACCCAGGTGAACATCCCGAGCATCCAGGTCCGGCACTTCGGCGAGGGCGCCACGCCGCCGTGAGGACGCTCCGGGTCGTCGCCTTCGGTCTCGCGGCGCTCGTCGGGTGCCGCTCGGCGCCGGCACCGGAGCCGCCCCCGAAGACGACGGCCCAGGCGCCCGATCGCGTCGCGCCCGCGCCCGCGCCCGCGCCGGCCGGCGGCGAGACGTTCGATTTCGTCGAGCTCGTGACGGGAGGCGCGTCGCGGGGAGACCGCCTGCCGCTCGTGATCGCGCTTCACGGGCTCGGCGACCGACCGGCCGCGTTCGCGCGCGCGTTCGACGGCTTTCCGGCGCGCGCACGCTTCGTGCTGCCGCACGACGACGCGACGTACCTCGACGGCTTCGCGTGGTTCCCGCCGGGCGACCGCGAATCCCCCGACGCCGCGCGCCGCCTGTCGGACATGAGCGGGCGGCTCGTCCGCTTTGCCGAGGCGCTCGCGAAGGAGCGTCCGACGGCAGGACGACCGATCTTCACCGGCTTCTCGCAAGGAGGCGCGCTCTCCCTCGTCACGGGCGTCCTTCACGGCAGGGAGATAGGCGCCGCGTTCCCCGTCGGAAGCTTCATGGCCGCCTCGCTCGTCCCGAGCGCGGCGCCGCCAGGGAACGCCCCCATCGAGGGGTTCCACGGCCTCGCGGACACGCTCGTGCCGTTCGGCACGACGAGCGAACGCTACGCGGCGCTCCGAGCCGCCGGGTTCCGCGCCACCATCCATTCTTACCCGGGCGTTCCTCACCAGATCTCGGGCGAGGAGCGGGCGGACTGGTTCTCGGCGCTCGCGCGCGCGTGCGGAGAGGCGTCGAAATGACGCCGGACGCGCGCCCGCTCGTCCTCTTCGCTCCGGGCGCGGGCGCGCCGTCCTCGTCGAAGTGGATGACCGCGTGGGCGAGCCGCCTCGAGACCGTCGGCCGCGTCGTATCCTTCGACTACCCGTACATGCTCGAGCACCGGAAGGTGCCGGACCCGCTGCCGCGACTCGTCGCGGCGCACCGGGAAGCGCTCGAACGAGCGCGGGACGACCACGAAGGGCCCGTCGTCCTGGCCGGAAAGAGCATGGGAAGCCGGATCGGTTGCCACGTGTCGCTCGAAGCGACGGTCGACGCGCTCGTGTGCTTCGGATATCCGCTCCGCGGCGCTGGCAAGCGCGCCCCACTCCGGGACGAGGTCCTCCGCGCGCTCCGCACGCCCATCCTCTTCGTCTCGGGGACGCGCGACCCGCTCTGTCCCCTGGACGAGCTCGAAAAGGTCCGCGCCGAGATGACGGCGAAGAGCGTTCTCCACGTGGTCCCCGGCGGCGACCACTCGCTCGACGTGCGGAAGACGGAGCTCCGCGCCCGCGGAGAAACCGCTGAACAGGTGGATTCGGACGTGCTCTCCGCGGTCTCCGCGTTCGTGCGCGACGTTGTCAGGGACCTCCCCCGGCGCTAGTTTCCCGCCCATGGCCGGACCCGGTTACCGAAGCCGCACCGCGACCGCTGGACGGAACATGGCGGGAGCCCGCTCGCTCTGGCGCGCGACGGGCATGAAGGACGCCGACTTCGAGAAGCCGATCGTCGCCATCGCGAACAGCTTCACGCAGTTCGTGCCGGGGCACGTGCACCTCCACGACGTCGGCCAGCGCGTGAAGAAGGTCGTGGACGAGGCCGGCGGCTGGGGCGTCGAGTTCAACACGATCGCCGTCGACGACGGCATCGCGATGGGCCACGGCGGAATGCTCTACTCGCTCCCGAGCCGGGATCTCATCGCCGACAGCGTCGAGTACATGGTGAACGCGCACTGCGCGGACGCGCTCGTCTGCATCTCCAACTGCGACAAGATCACGCCCGGCATGCTCATGGCCGCGATGCGGCTCGACATCCCGACGATCTTCGTCTCGGGCGGCCCCATGGAAGCGGGCAAGATCGTCGGGACGCACGACAAGAACGGGAAGCCCCTCATCCGGAAGCTCGACCTCATCGACTCGATGATCGCCGCGTCGGACGATTCGGTGAGCGACGAGAAGCTCCTGGAGATGGAGCGCTCCGCCTGCCCGACGTGCGGGTCCTGCTCCGGCATGTTCACCGCGAACAGCATGAACTGCCTGAACGAGGCGCTCGGCCTCGCGCTCCCCGGCAACGGCACCCTCCTCGCCACGCACGCGATGCGCTGGGGGCTCTTCGAGGCCGCCGGAAAGCGCATCGTGGAGATGGCTCGTCAGCGCTACGAGCGGGGGGATCTCTCCGTCACGCCGCGGAAGATCGCGACGTTCGAGGCCTTCCAGAACGCCATGGCGCTCGACATCGCGATGGGCGGCTCCACGAACACCGTGCTCCACATCCTCGCCATCGCGTACGAGGCCGGCGTGAATTTCACGATGGAGCACATCGACGAGCTCTCCCGCCGCGTCCCGAACGTGTGCAAGGTCGCGCCCTCGTCCCACTACCACGTGGAAGACGTCCATCGGGCAGGCGGTATCTTCACGATCCTCGGCGAGCTGGATCGCCTCGGGCTCGTGAAGCGGAACGTCGGAACCGTCCACGAGAAGACGATGGGCGAGGCCATCGACCGGAACGACGTCCGGCGGAGCACCGCAGACGAGGCGGCGAAGAAGCGCGCCCTCGCCGCGCCGGGCGGCGTCCCGACGACGGTCGCCTTCTCGCAGGACAAGTACTTCGAGGCTCCGGACTCGGACGCGGAGAAGGGTTGCATCCGGGACGGCGCGCACGCCTACAGCAAGGATGGGGGCCTCGCGGTCCTGTACGGGAACATCGCGAAGGACGGCTGCATCGTGAAGACGGCGGGGGTCGACGAGAGCATCCTCCGGTTCACCGGGCCCGCGAGGGTCTTCCACTCCCAGGACGCCGCGTGCGACGCGATCCTCGCCGGGAGCGTCCAGGCCGGGGACGTCGTCGTCATCGTGTACGAAGGGCCGAAGGGCGGCCCCGGTATGCAGGAGATGCTCTACCCGACGTCCTTCCTGAAAGGGAAAGGCCTCGGAAAGGCCTGCGCCCTCGTGACGGACGGTCGCTTCAGCGGCGGGACGAGCGGGCTCAGCATCGGTCACGTCTCGCCGGAGGCCGGCGAGGGCGGCGCCATCGGTCTCGTGCAAGAAGGCGACCCGATCGTCATCGACATCCCCGCGCGGCGCATCGACGTGCGTGTCACGGACGCGGAGCTCGAAAAACGCCGCGCCGCGATGGTCCAGAAGGGCAGCGACGCCTGGAAGCCGAATCGCGACCGCCAGGTGTCCGTCGCGCTCCGGGCCTACGCGGCCATGACGACGAGCGCCGCGAAGGGCGCCGTCCGGGACGTCACGCAGATCGAGAAGCGTCGCTGAACGCCATGCACGCGGACCTCTCGCCGTTCCTGCGGTTCTACTCGGGCCTGGAGGGCGCGGCCGTCCGCCTGCTGCTCGGCAGCGCCTTCCTCCGGAGACGGCTCGCCCGGTCCCGCGCCGGCGCGGTGGAGGGACGGACCCTCTCGGAGGACGTCGCGGCGATGCTCGGCCTCGACGACATCGACGGCCGCTCGGACCTCCGGAAGCTCTCTCCGGAAGAGGCCCGCCTGATGGTCGCGCGGAGCATCGCCGTCGTGGGCCCCGAGCGACGGAAAGACGTCGCGAGCGAGGACCGTGAAGTGCCGGCCTCTCCCGCGCCGGTCCCGATCCGCGTGTACACGCCGGACGGCCTCGAGCCGGGATCTCCGGCGGTCGTCTACATCCACGGGGGCGGCTGGGTGACCGGCAGCGTCGCGACTCACGACGGACTCTGCTCGGAGATCGCCGCGGGCGCGCGGGTTCGTGTCGTCTCGGTCGAGTACCGTCTCGCCCCCGAGCACCCCTTCCCCGCCGCGGTGGACGACTGCCTCGCCGCGACGCGCTTCGTGCTCGCGCACGCGGAGGAGCTCGGCATCGATCCGACGCGCGTCGCCGTCGCCGGAGACAGCGCGGGCGGCAACCTGAGCGCCGTCATGGCCCGGAAGACGCGGAAGGATGCACGCCGGCCGAAGCTCCAGGCGCTCCTCTACCCGGCGCTCGACGCGGTGCGCACCCGCGGCTCGTTCGGGACGATGGGAGAGCGGTACTTCCTCACGTCGGGGATGTGCGACTGGTACTACGACCACTACTCGAAGGGGCGAGACGTCCGAGATCCGGATCTCTCCCCGCTCGCGGGGGAAGACGTCTCCGACGTCCCCGCGTACATCGTGACGTGCGGCTTCGACCCGCTCCGGGACGAGGGGAAGGACTACGCGGACGAGCTCCGCGCGGCGGGCACGAAGGTCGTCTACCGGGAGCTCGCGGACACGGTGCACGGGCTGCTCCTCATGACGAGGGCTCTGCCGAGCGCGCGGGCGCAGACGGACGCCATCATCCGGGACATCGGTTCGCTCTTGCGCGAGGAGTAGAGCATCGTGAAGAGGAAGAAGACGCCCGCGGGGCTCCGGACCGCCTGTGCTGCCACGCTGCTCGCCGGGATGCTCGCGCCCGCGCAGGCCCTCGCGAACGGGCGCTACCCCGCCTCGCAGCAGCTCGTCGTCGATCCGGGGAACCCGGCGCGGCTGTGGCTCCGGGCGACCTACGGCGTCCTCACGTCCCCCGACGCCGGAAAGAACTGGGACTACCTCTGCGAGGCCGCGGTCGGCTTCAACACGACGGAAGACCCGATGTTCGGCGTCACGAAGAACGGCACGCTCTTCGCCGCGAGCAACGAGGGGCTCCTCACGACCCGGGACGAGGGCTGTTCCTTCGGCGGGGATCCGGACGTCGGTCAGCGCATCACGCGGGACCTCGCCGTCGAGGGCGATCAGTCTCACGTCCTCGTGCTCACGACGGAGAGTCGCCCGAACGGCAACTATCTCCTCCGGGTCCACCGCTCGGACGAGGCGTCCGCGAACTTCGCGCCCATCGGCGGCCCGATCTCCCAGGACGTGCTCGGGCTGACGCTGGATCCGGCGCCCTCCGATCCGAAACGCATCTACGTTTCGGGGGTCGTCTACGCACAGTCGGCGGCGGCCATCGAAGCGGGGGTCCTCTCTCCGGACGCATCCGCCGGGGACGCACCCGGCGTGCTCTTGCGGTCGAAGGACGGCGGGATGACCTGGGAGCGACTCTACATCCCGGGCGCGACGGTGAGCTACCAGCCGTTCATCGCGGCGGTGCATCCGACGAACCCGGACGTGCTCTACGTTCGCGTGATGGGGCCGCCGCAGACGTTCGACAGCGTCGAGAGCTTCCTCCTC
The DNA here is from genome assembly GCA_035545855.1 of Polyangiaceae bacterium. Lineage (GTDB taxonomy): Bacteria > Myxococcota_A > Polyangia > Polyangiales > Polyangiaceae > DASZVB01. Next base: position 39,894 of record DASZXK010000027.1, on the reverse strand, counting down.
TACTCGGAGGACGGCGGAGACCATTTCCGGGAGGTGTTCCGCAAGAAGGCGGACATGCTCGGCTTCGCGCTGTCGAAGGACGGCCAGACGGTCTTCGTCGGCATGGGGGACACGCACGACCCGAGCCGTCCGACGGACGCCTCCGTGCTCGGGATCTACGCGGCGAGCGCGCCGGATCTGACGTTCAGCCGACGCCTCGTCGGGCAGGTGAGCTGCCTCACGGAGTCGGACGCGGGCCTCTACGTGTGCGGCGGGCACGACACCGTGGGGTGGGAAGTGGGTCTCTCCACGGACGGAGGGCAGACGGCGACGCCGCTCTTCGATTTCAAGAAGTCACGGGGTCCGCTCGCTTGCGCCGCCGGCACACCGAGCTCGGCGGCGTGCGAGAACACGTGGCCGAGCGTGTGCGGTCAGCTCGGCGTCTCCTGCACGCTCGGGCCGCCTCCGCTGGATTTCGACGCGAGCTTCCCGCCGCCGAAGACGACGCCGGCGCGGAAGAAAGACGGAGGCTGCGGGTGCGAGACGCCCGCGCGGGACAGCTCGCCTCCTGCGGGAGGAGCCGGCGGAGCCTTGCTCGCCCTCCTCGTGCTCGGCGCGCGGCGGCGCCGGCGATCTACCTATTCCTGAACGAAATCGCGAACTTCGTAGAACCAGGCGCGGAGCCCGAACGCGAGCCCGGAGAGGAGCATCAGCCCCGCGAAGAGCCAGAAGAACGTGACGAGCGGGAGCCGGCTGAACTCCGCGAGGAGGGAGACGAGCACGTTCCCGATGGCGACGGTGAAGAGCCAGAACGCCATGATGGTGCTCTTCATCCGCTTCGGCGCCTGCGAGTAGGCGAACTCGAGGCCCGTGATGGAGACGAGGACCTCCGCCACGGTGATGACGAGGTACGGCACGCACTGCCAGAGGATGCTCACCTTGCCCGGGCCTTCCGCCTCGATGCGGTGCTGGAGGAGCGCCACGACGACGAACGAGAACGCGGCGATGATCATGCCGACCGTCATGCGGCGGAGCGCCGTGGGTTCCCACCCGAGCTTTCGGGCGAGCGGGTAAGCGCCGGAGCCCATCAGCGGGATGAGGATCATCACGAAGACCGGGTTCACCGCCTGGAGCATCTCCGGCAGCACCTTCACCCCGAACACGCTGACGGTGCGCATCATCTGCCCCTGACGGACCCAGGACGTCGCGCTCTGGTCGAAGAGAGACCAGAAGATGGAGACGAGGATGAAGATGCTCACGATCTTCACCACCGCGTGCGGGCCGCGCGCCGTCTCCGCGCCGAAGCGGGCGACGGCCGGTCGAAAGAGCCGGCTCCGGCGGAGATCGTCGTCTTCTGCCAGGCCCGCGTACGGGTCGCCGTCGGGAGCGCCCCTGCCGGCGAGGTGCGCGCGGAGCGAGTAGACGAGGACGGCCAGAAATCCGTCATCGTGCGTCTTTTCCTGCCGGAAGACGAAGATCCCCATCCCGAGCGCGAAGGACAGGACCGAGGCGAGGACCTTCACCCACCAGGGCTCTCCCGCCGTGAAGAACAGGTGCCCGAACGTCATGAAGAGCGCGACGGAAGAGAGCGTGTCGAGGAGCCCGAGGTTTCCCCCGGGCGACGGCGGCACGTGCACGAACACCTTCCGCCCCATGAAGAAGAACCCCGTGGCGACGAGCATGAGCACGCCGGGGATCGCGAACGCGATGCTCACGGCGTGGTCCGCGAGGAACCCGGTGCGGGTCTCCCTGAAGTCGAACACCCACGGGATGAGGACGGAGGAGAACGCGCTCCCGAAATTGATGGTGAAATAGAAGATCTGGTAGATCTTCTCGAGCCGGAACCAGTTCTTCTTCCCGAACTGATCGCCCACGTGCGCGGAGACGCACGGCTTGATCCCGCCGGACCCGACGGCGATGAGGAACAGGCCGAACCAGAGCCCGAGGAGCGACCCTTCCGTCCCGGAGAGCACGGCGTGCCCGAGGCAGTACACGACGGAGAGCGCGAGGATCGTCCGGTATTTTCCGAGCAGGCGATCCGCGACGATCGCGCCGAGCATCGGGAGCGCGTAGACGCCGGCGGAGAACAGGTGGAAGTGCGCCGTGGCGAGGTCACCCGCGCGCGCGGCGTACTCCGCGTGCTGCCTGTACAGGTGGTCTGCCATGTACACGTACAGGATGGAGCGCATCCCGTAGTAGCTGAAGCGTTCGCACGCCTCGTTCCCGACGATGTACGGCACGCCGGGGGGCCACCCCGTCGCCTCCTGATCCGGCGAGGTCCGCGGCGCGTAGCTCACGGGGGCGGCCCCGCCGGGGCGCGCGCGAGCCACGCGAGCGTCTCCAGGTGGTGGGTGTGCGGGAACATGTCGAAACCCCGGACGGACTCGACCCGGTAGCCAGCGGAGAGCAGCGTACCGACGTCGCGCGACGCCGTCACGGGATCGCAGGAGACGAGCGCGATCCACCTCGGAGCGAGCTTCTTCACGCTCGGAAGGACGTCCCGCGCCCCGGAGCGCGGCGGATCCAGGAGGACCAGGTCCAGGGCCTCCTTCCGCTTCGCGAATGCCGCGAGGACGTCCGCGGCGTCCCCGACGACGAAACCGCCTGCGGGAAGCCCTGCGCGGGTCGCGGCGAACACGGCGTCCTCGACGGCGTTCCGGTCCTTCTCCACGCTCGTCCCCGTCATCCCCGACGCGAGGAGCGGCAAGCTGAAGTTCCCCGCGCCGGCGTAGGCGTCCAGGAATCGCCGGGCGCCGCGCGCCCGGGCGCCCGACACGACGGCTTCCACGAGCGCGACGTTCACGGCCCAGTTCACCTGCGTGAAGACCCCGGGGCGAGCGGCGAGAGCCGGCCCCACCGGGAGAGGGAACTCCTGCCGCGGAGCGTCCTTCCCGATCTCACCCGCGACGGAGACGAGCGCGCCCTCGCCGAGCGTCTTCGACACGACGCGGACGGCCGGACCGGCGCCCCCCGGAAAACGTGCGACGAGGAGCACCGAGACCCGGGGAGTGCCCTCCGCCCGCCTCACCTCGATCTCCGAGAAGGCGGCGAGGACGTCCTTCGGGACGCGACGGAGCGACGCGAGCGCGGCGTTCGTCTCGGGCGCCCCGACGGCACACGCCGGGATCTCGACGACGTCGTGCGTGCCGCGCGCGAAGAACCCGACGCGCCCGTCGCGGTCCACGTGGAATCGAACCCGGCTCCGGTAGCCGAGGTCCTCACCGAACGACGAGACGACGATCTCTGGGAGGTCCTCGACGTGGCCGGTCCGGGAGAGCGCCGAGTGGAGGAGCACCGCCTTCTGCGTCACCTGCTCGGACCGCTCGAGGTTCATCCACTCGCAGCCGCCGCACGCTTCCGCGACCGGGCACGGCGGCGTCACCCGGTGCGGGCTCCCGCGGACGAGCTCGAAGCGCGTCGCGCGGACGTGCCCCTTCCTGGCCTCGACGGCGGTGGGACGGATCACGTCGCCCGGAAACGCGCGCGCGACGAACGCCGCGCGACCGTCCGCGAGATGAAGGAACCCGTCCCCGCCGGGGACCAGGCTCTCTACCGTCCAGTCCTCTGTCTCGGCGGAGGCGTCCGCGCGGTTCACGTCCCGGACGACGCGGCGGTGCCGAACACCCGGTCCCAGAAGCGGGACGACACGCCGAACCGCGAGTCGTGGTCCTTGAAGTGGTGAAGCATGTGGTGCTTCTTCAAGGTGAGCCCGTACTTGGACTTCGGATTGTAGTGGTGGATGTAATAGTGAGTGAGGTCGTACGTCGCGTAGCCGACGGTGAACCCGGCGTGGAACCCCCAGATGTAGGTCGGTCCCACGAACAGGCGGAACATCCCGTAGAAGATGAAGAACATCGAGATGCTGACGGCGGGCGGCATCACGAGGCGGTACTTGTCCCGCGGCCACGTGTGGTGGACGCCGTGCACCAGGAAGTGCATCCGCTCCCCCCAGGACGTCTTCGGGACCCAGTGGAAGAAGGTCCGGTGGAGCCAGTACTCGATGAGCGTCCAGGTGACGAACCCGCCGAGGGCGCACCCGAGCGAGGGCAGCACGCCGACACCGGCGCGAAGCACGCTGTGAGCGAACAGCGCGACGGCCGCCGGCAGGAACAGGACGGCAACGACGGCTGGGTGAGTTCGAGAGAAGAAGTCGAGGAAGTCGCTCTCGAACATCCTCGGCGAATCTTGCGTTGCCTTCATCTGCTTAGCTTTGACCACACCAGAGCCGCGAACAGGCGGGCGAGGATAGAAACCACGGTGCCCTTTTGCAAGGACCCGGCCGCGCAGACGGTCGTTCACGGTGCCGCTTCTGCCGCCGGGCTTCCCCCGCGACAGGGTTGTCAGGGATTTTCGGGGTAGAGGGCCCTCCCTCGGAGGGCGCCAGGCGTCGAGTGGAACTGGAAATTCCGGGTGTCGGTCCTTGACTTTCGCAGGGTTACGAAGGCCGAAACGCCGGACCCACTCTTTTCGGCGCCTCGCGCGTCTGAACACCTCGAAAGGAAGCTTCGAGCCGGCACCACTGTTGCAGATGGACCGGCGAGCCCGAAAACCATGTCCGAGAGAGTGAAACCCGAGCGCCCCAATCGCGCGCCCTTCGATTCTCAGTTCGAGAAAGAGGAGAGCCGCGTCCGGTCCCGCACGTCGGGGTCCGGTGAGCACTCGTCCGTTCGCGGGCCCGCCTCGTCACGGAGCGAGGCCCCCCCGGCCACTGGTCGTCAGGGGGGCGTTGCCCGCCCCCCGCGGCTCGCCGACGCGACCGCTCCCCCCGGACCCGCCTCGCTCGATGGCGAGACGATGGGCGAACGCTCCGCTCGCATCGAACAGAAGGTCGCCCGCGCGACGCTCGTTCTCTCTCGTCTGTCTCCGACGGACGGTCGCGCGCGCCTGCTCGGCTCCGCCGTCCTCCGCAAGGACGAGACGCTCCTCGACGCGGTGCTCGGGCAGATGACGGACGAGCTCATCGCCGCGACGTCCAAACGGGGCCGGCGTCGCTGACACGCGCCGTGCCCCGCCCGACATCCCGTCGCGGCGACGATGACGCGCCGCGCGCTCCCGGGCCGTAAGCGTATCCGGCCGGCGGGCGGGCGGCGCGCGGTGCTACCCTCCGCCGATGCATCCGACGAACGAGCCCCGGGTCATCATCCGTCACTGCGACTCGTACGACCCCGAGAAGATCCGGCGGATCGTCCGCGAAGGGCTGGACGAGCTGGGGCTGAAGCCGTTCGGACGCACGCTCTTGAAGCCGAACCTCGTCGCGTCCGGTCCGCTCTTCCCGCATGCCTTCACGCGGCCCGAGTTCACGGAGGGCGTCCTCCGCGCGCTCCGCGATCGGGACGACGGCCAGGTGGAGGAGCTCGCCGTCGGCGAGCGCTGCGGCATCACGGTGCCCACGCGCGAGGCGTTCCACGGCGCCGGCTACAACGAGATGATCGACCGCGTCGCGGGGGTGAAGAAGTATTTCTTCGAGGAGGAGCAGCAGGTCGAGATTCGCCTCACGCACAAGGAGCGCCTGCGGGACTACATCTTCACGCCGGAGCCCATCGCGAAGGCGGACTTCTTCGTCAACTGTCCGAAGTTTAAGGCGCACCCGTGGACGACGGTCACCTTCTCGAACAAGGCGTACATCGGCATCCAGGACGACCGCCACCGGCTCATCGATCACGATCACCGGCTGAACGAGAAGATCGCGGACCTCCAGTACATCATCCAGCCGCAGTTCATCTGCATCGACGCCATCACGGCCGGCGAAGGGCGCATGCTCACGCCCATTCCCTACGAGATGAACCTCATCATCATGGGGAACAACCAGGTCGCGTTCGACGCCGTGTGCTGCAACATCATCGGCGTGGACGCGGCGACCGTCGACCACATCCGGTTTCCGGCCGAGCGCGGCTTCGGCACGCTGGACCTCTCGAAGATCCGCGTCACCGGTGACGTTTCCCTCGAGCAGGCCCGCGAGCGCGGGAAGAAGTTTCGCACCGGGCTCATCCGTGTGGAGAAGTACTTCGAGGGAAGTCGCATCAGCGCCTACGCCGGCCCCCCGCCCGAGACGGAGCACACGGATTACTGCTGGGGCGGATGCCCGGGGGCCATCGAGGAAGCCATCGAGATCCTCAGGCTGTACGACGCCGAGTGCGACCAGAAGATGGCGAAGATGCACGTCGTGTTCGGGGCCTACCGGGGCGCCATCGACGCCCAGCCCGGGGAGAAGGTCGTGTTCATCGGGGACTGCGCCGAGTGGGACGGCAAGGTCTCGGAGAACCTCGTCAGCATCAAGAGCCTCTACAAGGACCGTTCCACGAAAGATCCGTACAGGGCGGAAGCGCAGGACATCTTCGCGAAGCTCGCGAGCGTGAGGAAGAAGATCTCCGACGCCGAGGGCGTGCAGGTCCTCCGTTTCGAGGGCTGCCCGGTGAGCGTCGCCGAGCACGTGCTCTTCCTCGCCATGCTCGGAGACGTGAAGAACCCGTACACGGACGGGGAGAACAACCTCCACTTCGTCCAGAGCTATCTCGCGTGGCGCGGCGTCACGATCGCGAAGCGACTCCGCGGAGTTCCGTACCAGGTACACGGACCGTCTCAGCGCGGAGCCGCGAAGCCGGAGGTCGTCGCACCAGAGGCGGCGGCCGGCGCCGAATAGGGGCGGTCTCCCACACCCGCGCGGATCCGGCGCGTCCTTCGGGGAGCTGAATCGATCTTCAGTTTGCGGCGATCGATCCGTACTGAGAAGGATGAGGCTCGTGCGTTCTTTCTCCTCCCTGATTCTCATCGGGGCGGCGCTCTTCGTGGTGCGCCCCGGACACTCGGCTCCCGTCACGCAGGATCATCTTCTCTCGGGCGCTGCATCGCCCAAGGACGCGTATCTGGAAGCATCGGCGTCCGGCGCTCGCTACGAGCTTCGCGGCGGCGCGGTCGTCGAGCTGTCGCCGGGGACGACGTTCGCGTTCGAACCGTCCATCCGGCTGAAGCTCCGGAAGCCGGGTGACCCCGACACGATCGCGCGCTCGGTCCGCGTCGTGAGCGGTCGAGCCGAGGTGCAGATCCCGGACCGCGTGAAGGACCAGACGGCCGTGCTGCTCCGCGGACCGGGGAAGCTCAGCGCCGTGGCGAAGGAAGGAACGGCCGCCTTCGCGACCGACGGAGATCGGACGACCGCGGCGTCCCGCGTGGGCGAGATGCTCGTCGGCCTCGGTAACGAGTGGAAGCCGCTCAAGGCCGGATTCGCGAGGACGCTCGCGCCGGAAGACCCGGCAGCTCAGCCGCGGCCGATCCCGGCGGCTCCCCAGGTGACGCCCGATCACCGACTCGTCGTCATTTCACCCGAGGAGCCGGGACATTTCACCGCGACGTGGAGCGCCGTGAAGGACGCCGCGACGTACGAGACGTCCCTCGCGCGCGAGGGCGGCGGCGCGCCGGTCCAGGTGGGAACGACGAGCGAACCGCGGACGGCGTTCGCCGGGCTCCCGGCGGGGGCGTACGGCGTGTCCGTCCGCGCCGTCGACAGGTACGGCCTCGCGAGCTCGGCGTCCGCGCCCGTCACGGTCCAGATCCTCGGGCTGGACGTGCCCGACGGCGCGACCGTCGCGCCCGACGGCGCCATCGAGCTCGGCCGGGAACAGCGCGTCGGCCTCGTCGGCGCGAAGGGGCTCGAGGTGAGCTACGGAAGCTCGTCCGTGTTCGTCTCGGCTCCCGCAACGCTCGGGCTCGCACACGGCGCGGCGACGCTCGTCCGCCTGCGTGCGGCGGGGACCACGGAAGAGACCGCGCTTCGCCTCGAGCCCAAGGGACTCCGCGCGACCGTCGCGATCGGACCAAAGATCGCGCGATGGCCCGCCGACCGGGTCGTCGTGGACGTCGATCTCTACGACACGAACGGACGTCCCGTACCCGAGAGCACCAAGGTGCTCCCGTCCGTCACCGTGAACCTGGAGAAGGTGGACGTGAGCTGGACGCGCAAGGGCACGACGCTCCACGCGATGCTCCCGGCGGGAGCGAGCCCCGGGCCCTGGGTCGTTCGCGCGGAGGTCACGGACGAGCGCGGCGAGCTGCTCGGAAGAGATTTCCTCGAGGTCGCCCCCGCGTCCGCGCGCGAGGGCGCGACCGCGTCGCGCTGAACTCAGCCGAGGAACGAGAGCACTTCGCGGGCGAGCTCCGCGGGCTTCTCCCACATCGGCATGTGGCCGCAGTCCTCGAAGAGGACGAGCTTCGAGCCCGGAATGCGCTCGGCCAGGGCCTTTCCGTTGCCGACGGGGATGAGCTGGTCCTCCGTGCCATGGACGACCAGCGTCTTCGCGCGGATGCCCTGCACCTTCTCCGAGCGGTCGCTGCCGATGATGGCCTGGACCTGGGCGAGGAACGCGCGCGGGTCCGTGGGCTCCCGGCGGACGTTCTCGAGCAAGGTGGTGACGACCTCGGGGTGCTTCTCGGCGAAGCCGGGCGCGGTGATCACGGAGATCGTGAACTGCATCATCGCGACCGGGTCCCTGCCGCGGGAGAGGAACTCCCCCGGGTCGAAGAGCCGCATCGCGAGCGGCGTCGGCGGGACGACGCCGTGGCCGCCGAAGTGCGTGGAGAGGAGCACGAGCTTGTCGATGCGAGGGGCGTGCTCCAGGGCGGCGAGCTGGGAGATCATCCCGCCCATGGAGACGCCGCAGTAGTGCGCCTTCTCCGTGCCGAGGGCGTCCAGGACGGCGGTCGTGTCCCGCGCGAGATCCGAGAGCTCGTAGCCGCCCTCGGCGCGCGGCGACGCTCCGACGCCGCGGTTGTCCATCCGGACGACTCGGTAGCGCCTGGCGAGCTCGGACGGGAACGCGGTGCCCCAGTCCGCGGCGCGTCCGCCGAGCCCCATCACGAGGAGCACGGTCTCCGGACCGTCTCCCTCGACCGAGTACGCGATCTCGACGTTTCCGGACTTCGCTCGACCTGTCTTCATGGTGGGTTTCGCGCTAGGTACCGCGGGGCTCCGATCGGCTCAAGGCTCGCCCGACGGAACACCGTGTCATCATGACGGACGTGCCCGAGTTTCCCGAGGTTTCACCGAGATCGGGTCCTCCTCGCGCCGTCCTCTTCGACCTCGACGGCGTGCTTCTGGACACCGAGCCGCTCTACACGCAGGCGACGGAAGCCGTCATCGGCCGATTCGGAAAATGCTACGGATGGGATTTGAAGAGGCACACGATGGGCCGCGACGCTCGCGTGAGCGCGCGCTTCATCCTGGAGACCCTCGACATCCCGCTCACGCCGGACGAGTTCCTCCGCGAGCGCGCGCCGATCCTGGATGCCCTCCTCGCGGATAGTCCGGTCTTCCCGGGAGTGGAGGAGCTCCTGCTCGAGCTCCTCGAACGGCGCGTGCCGATCGCCGTCGCGACGAGCAGTGACCGCCGTCTCTTCGAGCTCAAGACGAAGCCGCACGCCTTCTTCGGATCGTTTCCGGTGATCGTCTGCGGCGACGATCCTCGCGTGACGGCGAAGAAGCCCGCACCGGACATCTTCCTCGCAGCGGCGAAGGATCTCGGCGTCTCGCCCGCGGAGTGCGTGGTGCTGGAAGATTCTCCCGCGGGCGTCGAGGCGGCGCTCGCGGCGGCCATGCGCGTGGTCGCGCTGCCCGATCCGGCCATGGACCGATCGCTCTACTCGGGTGCCCACCGAATCCTGGGCGATCGTACGGCGCTCACCCTGGCGGCACTTCTCTCCTGAACGAGAGGTACAAAGCGAGCAATGCTCGTTGGGCCCGAGGTATTCGGCCAGGAACGCGGAAGACGTGTCCCTCTGGCCGGTTGCTCCACGGCGAGCGGCCGCCTATACGGAGGAGCCTGGTTCGAGGGCGGCGACCTCGTTTCCACCCATGACGACCGAGAATCGTGAAGGCGCGGCCCTGTTCTCACGCGCCGTGCGCGAGACGCTCGACACTCTCGTCGCGCCGAAGATTCGCGACGCGCTGATCCACGACGCGCTCGCGCTCGGCGGGCTCGCGTCGCTCCCGACGACGCGCGCCGCGATGCGTGCCTTCGCGACGGGACCGCTCCGCAAGGTGACGGAACGCGCGCTCGGCGCGGAGCTCGCGCACAGCGTCGCGGACGAGATCCTCCGCGTCGTTCCCCCCGCGCTGCCGCAGCGCTCGCTCCCGAAGGGGAAAGCCTCTCGAAGCTCGCCGCCCCCGCCACTCCGGAGAAGCGCGACGCCCTCCCCCGGCGCGCGCCGGACCCAGTTCGGACCCGGGACGAATCCGCGGAGCCAGTCCCCGGATCCCGGTTCGTTTCGTCCGGTCCCCGCTCCGCTATCGTCGCGCCCGGACCGGGCATTCATCACGACACCTCCGCGCGGCATGATGGACGCGCGCTCGTACACACCCGGGCCGGTGTCCATGGAGCGCCGCACGCGGGGCGCGATGGACGAAGCGACGCTCCCCCCGCCGAACTCCGGAGCCGTACCGTCGCGTCCTCGCGCGGGAACGAGCACGGGTCCGGTCGCGCCGAACGTCGTCGTCGCGACGACGGACCCGGCGCTCCTCGACGCGCTCACGGAGTGGTTCGCCGACCGCGCCGTCGTGTCACGCGCGCTGGACGCGGCCGAGCTCGTTCGGCTCCTCGATCAGGCGGAAGATCGCCGCTCGATAGTCATCGTCGACGGCAAGTCGCCGTCGGTGCGCCCGGGCGCGCTCGCCGTGCTCCTCGAGGCCATGCCGCGCGTGGAGGTCGTGCTCTGTCGCGCGGCCCCCGCGACGGAGCAGGTCGTGCTCTCCGCGTCGCCCGCGACGGCGAGATGGATCGTGTACCGGGAGCCCGCGTCGCTCGACCACGTCGCGGCCGAGTGCGTCCGGCTCGTCTCCTGACGGCAGCGTCCGGGCGCGCGCCGAGCGCCCCGAGTGTCGCACCTCCACCGACAGCGACGCCCCGCCGAGGTCCGCGTGCCGCCGGCGTCTCGAGACGGACGTGACGAAACGGAAAAGAACCGACGTGGCAAAGCTTCGGCACCCCACGACGCACGGCACACGACGCACGGAACACGGCACACGAGGAGCTGTGTCCACTCACCTGGACAGATCACGAACGCCTTGACTCGGTGATCGGAGGAGGGTACCTGTCGAGGTCTTCGCGGGATCCGTGCGAAGCACCCGGAGGGGTGGGGAAAGTGGGGTTTCAGTGAGGAACGTTCTTATTCGGTTGGGGTCGTGTGCGTTGGTCCTGTTCGTCGCGGCCTGCGGGAGCGACAGCGGCGGAGGCGGAGGCGGAGGCCAGGGCGGAGGCTACGAATTCGGTGGTATGGGCGCCGGATGGAGCCCCGGAGGTGCATCCGGTCAGGGCGGAGCGCAGCCCGGCACCGGCGGCGGAGGGCCCGGCGCGGGCGGCGGAATCCCCGCTTCGGGGACGAGCAACGTGGACAAGACGAACGGCCTCGGAAAGCCGTGCGAGTCGGATACGGACTGCGCCGCGCCGCTGCTCTGTCGCTTCGATCCGACGGACTACATCGCGCACAAGCAGTGCGCCTACCCGTGCGCGGCAGAGTCCGACTGCACGAGCAAGTTCGGCGAGTACAGCATGTGCATCGGGGCGAACATCTGCGTCACGAAGTGCATCGTCCAGTCGGACTGCCCGGCGAAGACCCAGTGCATCACCTCGGACTGGTGCGAGCGCACCGGACCGGGTTCGGGGGTGCCCTACTGCACCGGAAGCGCCCTCCCCTGCGGCGGCCGGACGGAGACGGAGTGCTTCGCCTCGCTCGGCTGCAACGAGAACTTCGGGACCTGCAGCGGCATCGTGGAGAGCTGCTTCTCCCAGTTCAGCAGTTACGGCTGCTACTCGATCCTCGGCTGCTCGTGGGACTCGTCGACGCAGAGCTGCTACGGCTCGGCGGAGTCGTGCGATCTCATGGCAGGCGAAGCGACCTGCGGACTCCAGCCCGGGTGCTCATGGGCGCCCGGCTCGTGCAGCGGCACGCCCGAGGCCTGCGATCAGGTGCCGGCCGCGCTCTGCTCGGAATCGCCGGGCTGCACGCTCGCGCAATGAGGAGCAGGGCGCGGCGCGCGCCGCGCCGCGACGAGAAACGGGTACGCGACGAGCGCGAGCGGCGCGCAGACGGCCAGGAACGCGAGCCCGAGCACCAGGCCGGACGCCGCGGCTGCAACGAATAGCAGAACGTCGAGCACTGTCGGCGGAGGCAGCGGCCGGTCGACCCCGAGCTCGGTCCTCGCCTCCGCGACCCGGGTGGCGAGGAGCGCGTCGTCGTAGCTCCGACCGTAGAAGTTTTCGCTGCGGCGACCGCGGAGGAACGCCCGAAAGGTCCGGCGCGGGCAGAGAAATACGCCGCCGGCCATCCCGCTCAGGTTGAGCTGCCAGGCCGCGACGAAGTCCCGACAGCCGCTCCCGATCTCCCACGCGGAGATCTCGAACTCGCCGCGGACGTCCGTCCGGTAGCCGGTGAGGAGGTGGTGCAGGTCGTGGTAGCGAACCGCGCGCTTCCTGGCGGGCGTGTTCGGGAACGGGAACGGGATGGGCCCGAGCATGAAGTCCACCCAGTTCGAGGAGTACCCGCCGTCGGGGCCGAAGCCGTTTTCCTCGAAATAGGTGGCGAGAGCGCTCTTCAGAGTGGGGCTCGGTACGGGTGCGGACATCGCAGGGCTCCTTTGGTGACCACGATCAATAATGATCATAGTCAGTATTGATCCAGTTTTGCCCTGGTGCAAGGGCCCCGAAGCGTCATTTCAGCCGCATTCTCCGCGGCTGCCGGGGTTGACAAAAAAGTGAACACATTCAATTTCTTCGACCATGACGGCCCCGAAGAAGACGCGCGAGGCGCCCGAGGAGGGGCTCCGGGAGCGGAACAAGCGGGACAAGCGCGAGCGCCTCCGCGCCGCCGCCTGGGAGCTCTTCACGACGATCGGGTACGAAGCGACGACGACGAGAGCCATCGCCGAGCGCGCGGGCATCGCCGCCGGCACCGTGTTCCTCTACGCGAAGGACAAGCCGGACCTCCTGTTCCTCGTGTTCGAGGAGCGCCTGGCCCGGGTGACGGACGAAGCGTTCCGCACTCTCCCCCGCGGGCTCTCGTTCACCGAGGAGATCCTCCACGTCTTCCGCAGCGTGTTCGTCATGTACTCGGAGAGCGTGGACGTCGGTCGCCAGTTCGTGAAGGAGTTGCCCGGCGCGGACGGTCCGAACGCCGAGCGCGTGAACGCCCTGACGGTCGTCTTCCTGCAGCGCGTGGCCGCGCTCGTCGAGAAGGCCATGGAGCGCGGGGAGATCCGCCGGGACGTGGCGCCCCTCCTCGCGGCCCAGGCCATCTTCGCGCTCTACTTCATGGCGCTCCTCTCGTGGCTCGCCGGCTTCGCGAACCTCGAAGGCGCGTTCGACGCGACGCTCGCGCCGTCGCTCGAGCTCCTGATGAACGGCATGCGTCCTGCCGCGGACGTGACAGCGAGTCGAACGGGGGCGAAGGGGCGGCGGCGCTAAATCTTCTCGGCACTCGAGATCGGGGAGCGAGTCTTCGCCGTCGACGCTCTCTCGGAAGCCTGTTTCCGAGACAGCCATCAAGCTCGCGAAGCGTCAGGTTCACGGCCGTTTCGGTGCCGATTTTCGACTCTTGCATGAGTGCTCAGGGACGAGGCGGGACGGCCCACCGCGGCTCGCAGTGCGGGCCCTCCCTGTCGTCGGCGCGTGACGGACTGAACCCAGGCTCCTCATCCGGCGGATTCGACCGGAAAGACGTGACGAGTGGTCAGGACACGGTCCCCCGCAAACCAATCCCGCGACGCCGCGCGTCCCTAGCCCTTCATCTTCTCGATCGCTTCCGCCATCGACACGAGCCGGTTCGCGTTCTGGACGTGCAGGTTCTCGATGAGCTTGCCGTCCACGAGCACCACGCCCTTGCCTTCCTTCTCGGCTTCCTGGTGCGCGAGGATGATCTTGCGCGCGTGAGCGATCTCCTCCGCGGAGGGGGAGAACACTTCGTTGCACGGGTCCACCTGAGAGGGGTGGATGAGCGTCTTGCCGTCGAAGCCGAGCTCGAGACCCTGCACGCAGGACGCCTTGAAGCCAGCTTCGTCTTTCAGGTCCAGATAGACGCCGTCCAGGATGGCGAGATCGAAGGCGCGCGCCGCGAGGAGGCAGATGCCGAGCGACGTCAGCATCGGGAGGCGCATCGCGGTGTGACGGGAATGGAGGTCCTTCGTGAGATCGCTCGTGCCCATGACGAGGCAGGAGATGCGCTTGCTGGACGACGCGATCTCCTTCGCGTTCAGGATGCCGAGCGGCGTCTCCATCATGCACATGATGGTGGTCTTCGCGGGTGCGCCGCTCTTCACCATGAGCGCCTCGAGCTCCTTGACCTGCTCGGCGCGTTCGACCTTCGGAATGAGGATGGCGTCGGGTGACGCCTTGGACGCGGCGACCACGTCGTCCTTGCCCCAGGGCGTGTCGAGGCCGTTCGCGCGGACGATGAGCTCGCGTCCGCCGTAGCCGCCGTCCGACACGGACTTGCAGACCGTCTCCCGCGCCGCCGCCTTGGCGTCGGGGGCCACCGCGTCTTCGAGGTCGAAGATGATGCCGTCGCAGGCGAGCGCCTTCGCCTTTTCCTGGGCGCGGGCGTTCGAGCCGGGCATGTAGAGGACGGAGCGGCGGGGACGGGCGGCCAGGGTCATGAGGGAGGTCTCCGAGAGGGGTTGGGTCGGTCCGGCGCGGGAGCGCGCGGCCCGTATGGCGGCCCGGATACCATGTGGGTTCCGGGCCGAAAAGGGCGCCGGAGCTTCCGGCGCGCCGCGCGGGGGGCTATGACGCCTTCGAGTGTCCGGTTCCGCCACGGAAACGCGCATCTTCGGGGGTGTGCTCCTCGAACAACGTCGGGTGATGCAGGAGCTCGCGGGCGAGGAAGCGTTCGCGCGCGCCCTGGCGGATCTGCCGGAGGACGTACGACGTGAGTACGAGGGCATGGGGATGCTCTCGTGGTGCCGCCACTCGACGGCGACCGCGGTGACGCAGGCCGTCGGTCGGACCCTCGGACGGCGCCCGGAGGCGTGGCAGGCGGAGGTGGTCCGGACGGGAATCGAACGGACGCTCACGGGTCTCTGGAAGGTGCTCCTCCGCTTCTCGAGCGACGACGCGCTCATCAAGCGGAGCGCGCTCCTCTATTCGAAGGCGTGCGACCGCGGAAAGCTCACGGCGGATCAGCTCGCGCCGGGGCACGTGAAGCTGACGCTCTCCGAGTGGCCCGACGTCCCGGATCTCGACCTCATCGCGCTCGCGACGGGCATCGAGACGGTGCTCCGCGTCGTCGGACGGAATCGCGTCACGGTCACGTGGGTGCGCGAGCCGACCGTGGTGACGTTCGACGTGAAGGCGCACCCCGACTCCGAGCGCGCGCCATCCACGGCTCCCACGTCGCGCTGAACGCGGCGTCCACGGCGCCTGCAGGATCCGTTCGGCGGGGGTGAGCCGCCGGGCAACACCCTGTCGTCGAGGCGCAGCGCGCCCCTGTGCGGGTTTTTCGACGACGAGCGGCGCGTCGTGGAAATTCCACGGCGAACGCGCATGGCACGCGGCTCGCACTGGGGCGAACATCCCCATGAGAGCTTTCGCCGTTCCCGCTCTGGTCGTTTCGCTGCTCACATCGTCTACGGCGGCCCTCGCGGCGCCTTCCTCGAAGACGGACGTCAAAGTGTGCGTTCGCATCGAGGAGAAGAGCTGGGCCCGCGACGGATCGACGGCCCCGGTCGTGGCTTCACCTGCTCCGTCGGTTGCTCCCGCAGCCGAGCCGAGCGAGACGCCGCCGAAGGGGGCGTCTCCTCCGGCGCGCGCCGCATCGGCCGCGACGCCCGCACCCGCCGCGCCGCCGAACTCGGTCCCCATTCCCGCGGAACCGCCGCAGAACCTCGCACGCTTCGGCGAAGCGCCGCCCGCCGTCGCCGTGGAACCCTCGCCGGGCATCTCGCCGCAGGAGCTCGTCAAATCGGACGAGGCAGACCCCTTCGTGATCGATCCGAAGCTCTACCTGAAGCGCCTCCTCGAGTACGAAGTGACGCACGAGCCCGGCTTCGAATCCGTCGACGCGGGCTGCGCCCAGACCCTCACCGTCGAGCTCTATCCCGTCCGGCACGGCTGGACCGTCTTCGCGCGATACAGCGGAAACGCCCGGGAAGAGAAGGTCGACGTGGTGCGGCTCGACGAGCTCGACACCTTCGCGACGCGCGTCGCGACGGCGCTTCTCCGCGATCGGAGCATCGCGGAGACGCTCACCCGCACCACCGTGCTCCGCGCCGACAGCGAGACGGACGTCCGGCGCATCGCGACGCGGCCGCACTTGCTTCTCGCGATGGGCTCCGCGACGCGCGTCGGGCGGCTTCCCACCGCGCCGAACGACGTCGATCCGGCCAAGGACGCGCTCCGCGTCGAGACGCCGCTCAGCTTCTCGGTCGGCGCGAGAAACAAGTTCCGAGCGTGGGCGCTCGACGCCACGGGCCGCCTCGACGTCGGTTTGGTGCAGCTCGCTCCGCGACGGAACCCGGGCGGCGGCCACGCGGATTTCTCCGTCGGATTCGGGTTCGGTCTCGGATTCCTCGCCTACGCCGACCCGGACGCCGTGAACACGCTCTACTACGGCGGCGGCGGGAGCTTCGAGGTCGTGCGCTACCAGACGCTCGGCCCGAAGACGGAGGACGGCCTCGCCACGCCGGGCGGGCTCTGGGGCGGCGGTCTGAACGTGGACGCCATCCTCGGCTACGAGTTCATGCGGACGAGCGCGCTCCACTTCTTCGTCCAGGGGAAGCTCTCCGCGCCCGCGTACGTCTTCGACTCCGAGAACGACCAGACGCGCATCAAGAGCTACATCCCGAACCTGGACGTCCAGGTCGGACTCCTGTTCTGAGGGGGCGCGCGAACGGCTCTTCCCCCGACGGGAGCTCGAAATGAAGCGGCTCGCGATCCTCGTCATCGTCGCGCTGTTCTCGGCCTTCGCGCGCGGCGCGCGAGCGCAGGAGTCCGTCGCGACGTGCGTCCGCGTGGACGCGCCCGCGGCCGACCACGACGGCCTCGTCGCCCTCGTGACGAGCGAGGTGGATCGTCACCCGTCCCACCACGTCGTGCTCGAACACTGCACCGCGCACCTCAAGGTGGAGCTCATCGAGCTCGGCGGCGATCGGTTCCTGACGGGGCGAACCGCGGGGGAGGTTCCGGATCGCGTGCGGGTCGAAGGCAAGGACGGCAAGGCTCTCGAGAAGGCCGTCTCGGACCTCCTCCGCGTCGTCCTCGGGAGCGACCCGATCGCGCTCCGGGAACCCGGGGGGCACAGCTGGTTTTCGGATCGGATCCTGGCGCTCCGCGATCATGCACGAAACCGGTTCGACTTCACCGCGCTCGAATCCGGGTCGATCGTCTCCGGCTCGCCGGCCTTCCTGCCCGGGCTCGCGTTCGCCTATTCGCGCGAGATCGTGGACCTCCAGATCGGCATCGAAGGGATGGGATTCCAGAACGTGGAATCCCGACCGGGGCGCCTCGAGCTCGAGACGCGCGTGCGGCTCCACGGCGTCGTCTCGTATTTTCTCTCGAGCACCGCCGACGTGTCCGGGTTCGTCGGCGCGACGGTCGGGCTCGAGCACCAGCGATTCCGCGGTCCGCGGTCCGCGGAGGCGGGAAGCGGCGTCGGGACGTACGCAGCGACGGGCCCGGCGCTGTCGCTCCGCGCGGGCGTCGAGATGTTTCGCACGACGACCGCGCGCGCGTTCGTCCTGGGAGAAGTCGTCCTCCCGGTGTTCGGCGCCGTCGATCAGGACGGCGAGATCGTCTCGGGGTGGTATCCCGCGGTGAACCTCGGCGCGGGGATCGGGTTTTGAGCGGTTTCCGGGTGAATCCGCACGCGCGCCGTTCCTCGCCGTCGTTCGCTCGTTCGTCGTGCATTGCGGAAGAACGAGGTTCCGGGAGATGCTCGGCCAATGAGGATCTTCGGGTGGGTTTTGGGGGCCGGCACGGCTCTCGTCGCCGCGTGCAGCAACTCGACCGTCGCTCAGTCGAGCTCTCCGGGAACGGCGGGGGCGCCTTGCTACCCGAACGGCACCTGCAACGACGGTCTGACATGCACGGACGACCTGTGCTTTCCGTCGCTCAACATCGGGGGCGGCCCGAACGGTTCGGGCGGCCGGCGCTCCGGAGACGGAGGAGCGGCGAGCGGTGGACGCCCCGGCACTGGTGGTCTCACCGCTTCCGGCGGCGCGCTCGCGTCGGGCGGCTCCGGGGGAACCGCAGGGGAATCATCCACCGGTGGTGACTCGAGTAGCGGCGGCTCCGCGGATGCGGGCGGAGCCTCGGCCGCGGGCGGGCAGTCGTCCACGGGTGGAGGCGTCGGGGCGGGTGGTGCGACGAGCGCCGGCGGCGCGACGGGCGACGGGGGATCCGGCACGGGCGGGACCGCGGATGCCGGCCCACCGCCGACGGAATGCGAGACGTATTCGTTCCGTGCTCGCGCCGATTCGGCGAACTCGCCGTTCGTCGTCCCTCCTGCGAGCCGCGAGATCTACCAGTGCTTCGACTATCACGTCGACACGAAGGGCGCGGCGCAGGTGTTCTCGGTGCTTCCCGTCGTACCGGATCAGGGCGGCGGCGTGATTCACCACATTCTCCTCTACAAAGTGACGAGCGCCGTCACGAACGGCGCGACCAGTCCTTGTCTCGGGTATCACGCGGACGGTGTGCTCATCGCGGTGTGGATCCCCGGCGTGGGGGCCTGGAACCTGCCGAGCGACGTCGGCATCGAACTCGACTCGAACGACTTCCTCATGGAAGTCCATTTCGACAATCCCGCCGATACCAGCTACTCGACGTCCGCGGGCATCGACCTCTGCCTCGGGTCCGGAAAGCCGCACACGGCGACCGTCTCGTGGCTCGGAAACGACGTGTTCGGGGGCTTCGGCGTCGCCGGCATTCCACCCAACACGACGTCCGCTCCGATCACGGGGTACTGCGCGCCGACACTCGGGTCACCAGCGCACATCGTCATGTCCCTTCCGTTCATGCGAAAGCTCGGGCGTCATCTGCGTGCGCGTGTCGACCACCCGGGGGGCGGTGCGACCACGTTCTTGGACGTGCCCTTCTCGTACGGCTACGGGACGACCTACGCGATACCGGCGGTCGTCAACCCGGGTGACTTCGTCACGACGACCTGCACGTTCGACAACACGACCGCGAGCACGGTCAATTTCGGCGAGGCGACGACCAACGAAGTCTGCTTCGACTACACGGTTGCTTACCCGCCGAGGGCCCTGGTGGGCGGCGGCCTGCACAACGATTCCTGCATCACGGCGACTCCGCCGTGAGAGGGTTTCGCCTCAGAACACGCAGGAAATCAGCATCGGGCCCGGCGTCGCGAAGGACTTCTTCAGCGCGGCGGAGAGCGCCGCGACGTCCTTCACCGTCACTCCGGGGACGCCGAAGCCCTTGGCGAGGCTCTCGAAGTCGAGGGACGGGCGTCCGAGCTCGGTGAGCTCGGCGCCGGGGCCCTCGATCTGACCGCCCGCGCGCATGAGCTCCATCTGGAGGACGGCGTACTTGTCGTTCGCGAGGATGATGGTGGTCACGTCGAGCCCTTCGCGGGCCTGCGTCCAGAGCGATTGCAGCGTGTAGAGGGACGAGCCGTCCCCGACGTAACAGACCACGCGACGTCCCTTGGCCGCGACCGCGGCGCCCGTCGCGACCGGCGTGCCGTAGCCGATGGAGCCGCCCTTGCACGCGATGTACTCGTGGGGGAGGGCGCCGGTGAGCGCCGGGTAGAGGGCGAGGGAAGACGTGATGCCCTCGTCCACGACGATGGCGTTCTCGGGGAGGTGCTTCGCGATCGCCTGGCAGATGGTCTGCGGCTGGAGCGGACCTTCCGGCTCGCCCTGTTCGATGCGCCCCGTGGTGCCGCGATGTTCCTTCGCCGCACCGACCGCGTCGCAGAGCGCCGCGAGCGTCAGGTGAACGTCCCGCCCGCCTTCGGCGGGCTCGATGACGCGGGCCTCCGCCGACACCAGCCTCGGCGATTCTCCGGGATAGCCGAAGAACGGCACCGGCACGCCGGCCCCGAGCACCACGACGACGTCGTGCGCCTCGAGCTGAGCGCGCGCCTGGAACGGCAGGTACCCGAGCTTCTCCGGCGAAGGGAGGCCGGGCTCGCGTCGCGTGCAGCGCGGGAACTGCTCGAAGAGCACCTTGCCGTTCACCTTCTCCGCGAGGCGCGTCGCGTCCACGAGGCCGCGGCGATCCGTCACGGGGCCGCCGATGAAGAGGAGCGGGTTCTTCGCTTCGCGGAGGAGGCGCGCGGCGCTCTCCACGGCTTCCTTCGAAAGGGGGCGGACCGTCGGCACGGCCTTCGCCGCGGGAGGAGCCACGTAGGAAGCCGGGAGCGGCGCTTCCTGGTGGTCCGCCGGCAAGATCAGCGTCGCGACGCCCTGGACGGGCGAGATGGCGGCCTCGACGGCCGCGACCGCGTCGTACGCGACGGCCTCGAGCGAGCCCGACGTGCGCACCCACTTCGCGGTGCCGCGGGCGATGGACGCGATGTCCGACGCGAGCGGCGGATCATGAGGAAGGAGCCACGTCGTGTGGTCCCCGACCCAGGTCACGACCGGCGACTGCCCGCGGCGGGCATTGTGGAGGTTCGCCGTGGCGTTTCCGAGGCCCGGTCCGAGGTGGAGGATGACGCTCGCGGGCTTTCCCGCGATGCGCGCGTAGCCGTCCGCCGCGCCGGACGCGACGCCCTCGAACAGCGCCAGGACCGACCGCATGGTCTTCTGACGGGTGAGCGCGTCCACCATGGCCATCTCGGTGGTTCCGGGGTTCGCGAAGCAGACTTCGACGCCAGCTTCGTAGCTGGCCGAGACCAGTGCGTCGGCGCCGTTACGGGTCGTCATGGGTGAATCGCCTTTCGAGGAGTGATTCGGGACTCGAATGGGAGTCTTTCGGTATCATGGCGGCCTCCGGAATTCAGCATGATCGGCACGAACCTCGACGAACGGTACCGCATCGAAGCGGAGCTCGGTGCCGGAGGCGTCGGCACCGTGTACCGAGGTCTACACCTCGCGCTCGGAAAACCCGTCGCGGTGAAGATCCTGAAGCCGGAGCTCGCCGCGAGCGCCGCGCTGCGGCAGCGATTCGAGCGTGAGGCGCGCGCGCTCGCGCTCCTCAGCCACCCGCACATCGTCCGCATCCTGGATTCGGGCGTCACCGACGTCGCGTATCTCGTGATGGATCTCCTGCAGGGGGAAACGCTCTCCGAGCGGTTGAAGCGAGGACGGATGCCGCTTCGCGAAGCAGCGGGGGTGCTCCGGCAGCTTCTGTCTGCGCTCGTCTACGTACACGAACAGGGCCTGATCCATCGAGATGTAAAGCCGGCCAACGTGTTCCTGGAGGTGGCCGCGCCCGGTCAGCCGCCGAACGTGCGCCTCCTGGATTTCGGTCTCGCGAAGTTCGTCGCGCCGGAGGCCGGAGAGCGAGCGCTCACGCGGGCCGGGCAGGTGTTCGGCACGCCTTCTTACATGGCGCCCGAGCAGATCGCCGGTCAAACGGCGGACGCGCGCGCGGACGTCTACGCGACGGGCATCGTCTTCTTCACGATGCTCGCGGGCCGGACGCCGTTCCAGGGCGACGACTCCGAGATCCTCCGCAAGCACGTGATGGACGACCTTCCGATGTCGGCGCTCCCCTCCGAGAGCGCCACCACGGAGGTGGTCGCGCTCCTGAAGAAGGCGACGGCGAAGACGCGCGCCGAGCGATTCGCCTCCGCCGCGGAGATGCTCGCCGCCCTCGATGCCGCCGTGGCCGCGCTCCCGCCGCTCGCCGGCCCCGACGACCCGACCGTGGATCAGGGCACGCTCGCGGCGCCGCGAGCGGACACGGCGACGCGCAAGTTGTTTCGCCTCGGCGCGACGGTCGCGACGCTCGTCTCTCTCCTCGGGGTGCTCGGCGCGGCGTTCGCCGTGTACGTGTTCGTCTCACCGGGGCACGAAAAGGAGCGAAAGCGACTCGAAGACGCGCTCGCGCTTCCTTCCGCGAAGGTCCGCCCGGCGAGCTCCGCGCCGCGCGCCGGAACGACGCCGTTCGCCATGCTGTCGGCGTCGGCCGGGGCAGCCGCCTCCGCCGCGCCGGCCGTCGCGAGCGTCGGCTCGGCGAGGACCGCGGATTTTGCCACGCCCGTCCCACCCGCGGCGAGCGGCGCTCCGGAAGAGCCCGCTCCGGCCCCCGCGTCGTCGGCGTCACCGCCTTCGCCGAAGGATCGACCGCCGTCCCGGAACCCGTGGACGACGATCCCGGCGGAGCTCGGTCGCTTCCTCACGAAGGTGAGCCACGGCCGCGGGCTGGAGAAGAAGGAGCTCGTGCAGGTGCACCAGTACAATGGCAAACACCCGGAGGATCCCCGCGGTCACCTGCTCCTGGCGCGCTCGTACACGAATCGTCACTGGGTGAAGGACGCCGTGAACGAATACGAGATCGCGCTCACCATCGATCCGTCGTCCCGTGGAGACGCGCGCATGCTCCCGGACCTCGTGAAGAACGTCGGCCTCGGCTCGGGAGAGGGCGGCCGCCTCGTGTCGGAGTGGTTCGGGTCGAACGGTCTGCCTGCGGTCGAAAAGGCCGTGGCTGCGGCGCCGAACCCGGAGGCCAAGGCGCGGCTGGAGAGGCTCGCGACGGAGCTCCGCACCGCGCCCCCGCGCTGAGCCGTCACGGACGCCGCGTCGGGGGTCGTGGTATGTGGAGGGAATGACCGCGCGATCCTACCGGGTGCTCACGGCGGTCGGGCCCGATCGGCCCGGCCTCGTGCAGGAGATCTCCACGGCCATCCACGAGGCGTCCGCGAACCTGGAGGACAGCCGCATGGCGATCCTCGGCGGAGAGTTCGCGCTCATCGTGCTCGTCTCCGGGGACGACGCCGCGATCCGCGCCGTGAGCGAGAAGGCGCCCGCGCTCGGGAAGGCGCTCGGCCTCGCGGTCTCGCTGAAGGAGACGACCCGCGCTGCGGCGGTGACGTCCGCCGGCACGTACCGCCTCCACGTCGAAGGGGTGGACCGCCCCGGCATCGTCGCGAGCGTGAGCCGGGTCATCGCGAGCCGCGGCGTCAACGTCGCGTCGCTCGAGTCCCGCGTCGTGAATGCTCCGGAGAGCGGGACACCCATCTTCGTCCTCTCCGCCGAGCTCCACGTCCCAGCGGACGTTCCCCTCGCCGCGATCGCGAGCGACCTGTCCGCGGCCTGCGACGCGGACGACCTCGAGTTTTCGCTCGACGCCGTCTGATGGACCTCGGGCTCGACGGCAAGCGCGCCCTCGTCACGGGCTCGAACCGCGGCACGGGGTCCCACATCGCTCGCGCGCTCGCCCGCGAGGGCGCAGTCGTGTTCGTCCACGGAAACGCCGAAGGGGACCAGGAACGCATCGCGTCCGAGATCGTCGCGGCCGGCGGACGCGCTCACGCCGTCACGGGAGACGTGACGACGGACGACGGCGCGAGAGCGGTCGTCGCCCGCGTCACGGAGCTGGCGTCGGGGCTCGACGTGCTCGTGAACAACTTCGGCCAGGCCTCGGGTGGCACCTGGGATTCGGCGGAGCCCGCCGACTGGATCCGCGCGTACGAGGTGAACACGCTCTCGGCCGTGCGCATGATCCGCGCGTTCACCGGCGGGATGAAGGCGCGCGCGTTCGGACGGATCATCCAGCTCTCCACCATCGGGACGGATCGGCCGAACTCGCGAATGCCGCAGTACTACGCCGCGAAGGGCGCGCTCGCGAACCTGACCGTGAGCCTCGCGCGGGAGCTCGCGGGAACGGGCGTGACCGTGAACACCGTGAGCCCCGGCCTCATTCACACGCCGGAGACGGAAGCGCATTTCCGGCACCTCGCGGAAAAGCGCGGCTGGGGCACGGACTGGTCCGAGATCGAGGCGAAGGGCGTGAAGGAGCTCACCGGGAGTCGCACGCTCCGCATGGCGAAGCCCGAGGAAGTCGCCGATCTCGTCGTGTTCCTCGCGAGCGAGCGCGCCGCGTACCTCCACGGGAGCAACTTCCGCGTCGACGGAGGAGCGACGGAGACCGTGCAATGAGGCGCGCCGGACTCGTCGCGATCGTGCTCGTCGCTTGCTCGCACGATCCCCCGCCGGACGCGCCGGCGCCCACGGACAGCGCCCGAGCGGCGATCGGAGGTCCCTCCGCGGAGCCGTCCGTCGCCGCGGTCCCGCAAGCGGTCGCGCCATCTTCCGAGCCGAGTTCGCCGGCCTCGCCGTCCGCGTCGGCCGCGGTCGCGCCGGCGACCGCCCACGCGGAACCGTCCGCGCCGAAAAAGACGCCGGAACCCGTGCCTGCGCCGAGCGCCGCGCCGTCAGCGGGAGTTCCGCCGTCCCCGAGCGCGGCGCCCTCGGGGAGCGTCGCGCCCCCCGCGAAGACGGCCGGGGCGCCCGTCGTTCGCCGCCGCGGCCCGACCGCGAGCGGCGAGAGCTACGAAGTGTGGATGGAGACGACGGGCGGCTACACCGCCGGCGCTCCCGGCGCGGCGATGGTCTCGTTATCCGCGAAGCCGCCGTTCAAGTGCAACGCTCAGTACCCGTACAAGCTCGCGCTGGACACCGCGCCCGCGGGCCTCTCGTATCCGAGCGCGGTGGTCCGCGGAATGCAGGTGGACGGCAAGCACGCGACCCTGCTCGTGCCGTTCACGGCGTCGCGCGCCGGGACGTATTCCGTCGCCGGCACGCTCTCGTTCTCGACGTGCACGGCCGACCGGTGCCTCGTGGACAAGGCGCGGGTTTCGGTTCAGGTGGACGTGAACTGAGGCTCGCCGACGTCATTCGCAATAGAGCGTCGGCACGCTGCCGTTCAATGGGTCGAGGCAAGGGGCGCACAGTTCTCCGGTCGCGCAGGTGTCCTGCTCGAGGACGGAGACTCCGCCGGGCGTCCGGTCTCGAATGACGTAAGTGGGTACGCAGGCGCCCGCGTCGTACCGTGAATCGAGGACCCCGAGCGTCGTGTGGCAGTGCGTGAGGCACGCGGACGGATCCCGAACCTTGGCGGCAGGGACGCACCGGTCACCGGGCGCGCACTCGTCCTGTTGATACAGGGACCCCATTGGATCCCCGTCGGCGGCGACAGTTGCGCTCGGGATGCACCGCCCGAGTGCCGGACCCGCGTTCACGGCTCCGCAGGCTCGGGGACCGGTGGGTGCTGGCGTCGTTGGCGCGTCCCCCGGCTTCAGGGTGCAGGCGCCGGTTGCGGCACCCGTGAATACGTTCCAGCACGGCGTACACGCGAGCGCCGCGGACTGGCAGCCGTTCTGCGAATACAGGTCGGCGTGCGCATCGCCGGAGACGAAGCAGCGCGGTAGGCATCGCCCTTCGAGCCCATAGTTGGAGTCGAGGTTCGCCGTGCACACTTCGAAAACGCCGGTGACCGAAGACGCGGCAGTCGCGGGAGCACACTCGAGACCCGTTCCGCATCCGACGTGTCCGTACAGGGCGGAGAGGGTCGCGCTCAGTGTCGTCGCTTTCACGCACGTGCCGAGCGAATTTTCGCTCGTGCCGCAGCATGCAGCCCCCTCGGAGAGCGCGCCCGTCGGATCTCGGTCCGCACGAGCCGAGCACGTGTACGGCCCAGGCGCGCCGCCGGCCCCGACGCTTCCTCCCGCATCCGCGCCGGCCGAGCCTCCCGCACCTCCGTTCCCCGGAGCGCTGCCATCGCTGGAGGCGTCGGGGGCGTCCACGCTGCCGTCGCCCGCCGCGGCGTTCCGCCCTGCATCGACGGCGCTCGCGCCGCCGGCCCCGCCGCCTCGCCCCCCCGTGTGAACGGTGCCCCCCGATCCGTTCGCGCCGCCCGCGCTCGAACCGCCGGCTCCCGAGGCGCCCGCGGAACCGCAGTCGCACGCTTTCCACTGGTGGTCTTCGGCGCAGACCTGCCCTCCGCGGCAAGCGGCGATTCCCACGCACTCTCGCGTGTCTCCGACGGAGCAGACGCCGGCGTTCGCAGTGCCGTGATCCCTCTCGGACGACGAACAGTTCGCGAGCCCGCCCATCAGAAAGAGCGCCGCGAGTCCCCACACACCGGATCGATCGATCCTCATCCTACTCCCCATCTCTTCACCTTACCCCCCGCCGTCGATTGCCTACCCCTCCGCGAGCTCGTTCATCGTCGTCGCGAGCTGGACGTCGAGCGCCGTGATGCCGCCCGAGTCGTGCGTCGTGAGCTCGACGTGCACCTTGCCGTAGACGTTCTTCCATTCCGGGTGGTGATTCATGCGCTCCGCGACGAGCGCGACGCTCGACATCCACCCGAAGGCCTGGACGAAGTCCGGAAAATCGAAATGACGGACGAGCTTGTCCCCCGACCGCGACCATCCGGGAAGGGCCTGGAGGCGAGCCGCGATCTCTTCGTCCGACAGGCGTGCGCGGGAGATTCCCATGGCGCTACTCCGCACAGTCCAGGGACGCGCCCCAGAGCTCGTGACTCTTCTTCTCGTTCTGGACGTAGAAGATGACGGCGCCGGTGTCGTCGTGAGCGAACACGGCTCCCTGCCCGGCGTTCGCGCCGGGCGGAGAGACGTTCACGCCGGCCGTGTCGACCGAGAGGTCCGGCCCGAGCACCGCGGCGCGGACGACGCGGTTTCCGGAGTTCCCTTCCGTCCACTGGAAGAGGAAGCGTCCGCCTCGAAGGGCCGCCGCAGCGGGCGAGATCACGTCCCCGCCGGGCCCGCCCGCCGGCGGCACGAACTCCCGCACCGTCTTCGGGAGTTCGCCGGGCTTCGCGGTCGCGAGCACGACGTGCCACGGCGTGCCTTCACCGGAGCGCGCGGCGACGGCGAGGAGCGCCTGATCGTCGCTCGCCGCCAGGGTGGGCGTCCCGACGCGTCCGGCGATGGGGACGTCCACGAGCGGCGTCCGTTTGTTGCCGTCCTCGGTGAGCCAGCCGAACGCGATCGTCCCTGCCTGACCGCCGCGGCGGAAGGTCACCGCGTGTCCGACGCCCGGGAAGGACACGACGCGCGGCACGGTCACGTCCGTCCCCTCGGACGGGAACGCCCAGACGACGTCTCGCTCGCCCTTCGCGCGGACTCGTTCGAGCCCCGCCTTGGACGCTCCGACGAAGAACGGCGGATCGTGATCGACGGCGCGCCCGCTCTCGAGCTCGCTCCCCGTGCGGACGACCTGGAAATGGAGCTTCCCCTGGTCCGTCGTCGGGACCACGCTGACGAGCTTCTTCCCCTTCTTGAACTCCCGGAAGATCTGGTCGCGGTCGAGGGTCTTCGCGTCTATCGTGATCCCGAGCGCGTATTGCTCGGTCTGCGCGAACCCGATCGCGACGCGCGTCGACCCGGGGATCTTCGAGAAGGACGGCATGATCGCCGGCTCCGCCCACTCCGCGATCCGCGCGGCCTGGGTAACCACCGTGCACCGCTTCTCGGTGCTCCCGGGCGCGGTTCGCTCCGGCGCGGCGGCGGCTTTCGACGAGGCGCTCGCTTCCGCCGCTGGATTCGCAGGCGCTGAGCTCCCCGTCGCTGCCGCCTGCTTCGAGTCGTCGCCTCCGCCGCGGAGCGCGATCGCGAGCACCACGACGAGGAGGGCGGCGCCCGCCCCCGCTCCGAGGTAGAGGTTCTTTCGCGAGAGCGTCGGGGGGGCGGAGCGCTGGCCGGCTGCGCCCGCGTACGCCGCGAGATCGGCGGGCGGGGGCGGCGGGGGCGGAATGTGCGGCATGTCCTCGTCGTCTTCGAATGCCGGCGGAGGGGCGGCCCGGAGCGGCGGAAGCCCGGGCCCCGACAGCGTGTCCGCGCTGTCGTACGAGGGCGGCGCGGTCTCGACTGCAGGAGATTCGTAGGAGGGCGGAGGGCGCTCGGACGCGGGCGGGACGTGCGGCCCCACGTAGAGCGGGCCGAGTGGAGGCGGCGGGCGGGAGGGGATGACGCGCGTCTCGGCGTCGTCCTCGTCCCCGTAGGCGCGGCCGAGCGCGGCGGGCGCGCTCTTCAGCGCGGCGAGCGGGTTCGAATCGTCCGCGTCCGCGACGTCGTCCGTGAGGTCCTCGGCGGCCGACGGATTCGACGCCTCGATGGAGTCCATCTCCACTTCTTCGACCGGCCGCACGACGAGCGTCGGGGGATCGATCGTCGCCTCGCGGGGCTTGTCCTGCTTGGGAGCGGTCTTCGCCGCCTCATCCATCGCGGTCGTCGGGGGGGCGAGGGCCTTCTGTGGCGCCTCCATCACCGTCGTCGGAGGATCGATGGACTTCGCGTCGGGGCGGGCGGCTGCCGCGCGCGGCGGCGGGGCCTTGTCCGAGCGGAGGTTACCGGCGCGTCGCTTGAGGACCGGGTACCGGTAGAGAGGAGGCGCCGGAGGCTGGACCGCGGTGTCCTTCTCGCGTGCCTTGACGGCGTCGTCTGCCTTTCCCGGCGGGAGCGCCCACGCGAGCTCGGAGGCCTGCATCGCCGGGAGCCACTCGAGCCATCCCTTCCTCCACACGAGCGTGTAGTTGGGGAGGGACTCGGACGAGAGCTCGGCGATCAGCTCCTGTTCGGTGACGGTCTTCTCGACCCCGTCTTCGCCGACCCACCGCCACTCTTGGGTCTTTTCGGTCACCGGTAGCTCCACGAGCTCGCCGGCGACGTGCCGCGCGGCCGCTGAGGGGTCCCATCATGGTTCGCGAGGGGACGGAAGTCGAGGCTCATCGGGACCCGGTTCGAGGTCCCGGTTCGGGGGCACAACGAGTTGAAATTATCGGATTTTTCCGCGCATGCTGTCGGGCCGGAACGGCCGCTCCCGATTCGTCCGCAAGCGTGGGTGGGACGCCCGCTTGACGGCGCTCCGGTTCGGAGCAGAATCAGTATTCTGATTCTGATGTCGTTCCACGGCATCCGTCCCACGCAGTCGCCTGCGCCACCGAGGAGAGCACCCCATGACCAAGGTCCGATTCGTCGAACGCACCCCGCGTGAGCTCCGATTCAAACTCGGTGAGGACGACCCGAAGCTCGCGAGCGGAGACGTCGAGACGATCGCGCAGATCTTCAAGACGCCGCTCGTCGGTTCCTACACGTGGAACTACGAGGAGTGCGACCGCCGGATCCGGAAGCTCTACCGCCTCGGCAAGGAGCGGAACTGGAACGCGGAGACGGACATCGACTGGTCGAAGCCGTTCGCGCGGACGGAGAGCCCGATTCACGAGGGCATCGACAATCCCTTCGTCGGTTGGGACGTCTACGACGCGCTCGACGAGAAGGCGGAGATCGAGTTCGCCTGGCACCAGCAGTCGTGGATGTTGTCGCAGTTCCTCCACGGCGAGCAGGGAGCGCTCCTCGTCGCCTCCCAGCTCGTCTCCTGCGCGCCGACCTACGACGCGAAGCTCTACGCCGCGTCCCAGACGTTCGACGAGGCCCGTCACGTCGAGGTGTTCAACAAGTACATCATGGATCGCGTGGGCTTCATGTACCCCGTGAATCCGAACCTGAAGATCCTGCTCGACAAGATCCTCTCGGACGAGCGCTGGGATCTGAAGTTCATCGGGATGCAGCTCATCATCGAGTCCCTCGCGCTCGCGGCTTTCAACACGCAGCGCATGCTCGCGCGGGATCCCGTGATGGCGGACGTCCTCGAGCTCGTGACCCGGGACGAATCGCGTCACGTCGCGTTCGGCGTCACGTACATGGAAGAGTTCGTGAAGTCGCTCACGGACGAGGAGCGCGAAGACCGCGCTCACTTCGCGTACGAAGCGTGCTGCGTGATGCGCGAGCGCATCATCGCCACCGACGTCTTCGAGCACTACGGCTGGGATCCGGAAGAGGGGCGCCGCCGCTCGCTCGCCGGTGGCGTCATGGAGCAGTTCCGGCAGCTACTCTTCACGCGCATCATCCCGAACCTGAAGAAGGTCGGCCTCATCACGGACTCCGTGCGTCCGCTCTACGAGCAGCTCGGGGTGCTCCAGTTCGAGAACCTCGTCGACGACGGACAGATCGACTGGGCGAAGCTCGAGGAGCCGCTGCCGGCCTACGTCGCGGCGGGATCGAGCCCCGCGGCTGCAGCAGAGTGAGCGTCACGACGTCGACTCCACGGTCGTACGAACGTTGCGCAACCGATCGCCCTCCGGCGTGATTTACGCGGTGGGGGCGTCACCCGGCGACGGGCGCTCGGATTCGTCCAGGGTGAAAGCGTTTCGTCGGATCGAACGGATTTGACGGCCCGCCGGGTGGGGTCCACACCTAGCGCGCGACGGACGGTGCTCGGATGCGACGCTGTATTCACTGCGATCGACGACTCCATTTGTTTTCGAGACGGGTAGACGAGCTCTACTGCAGCGAGGAATGCCGCGAAGCGGAGCTCGAGGAGGCGCGCGAGCGGGAGTGGGAGCGCGCCCTCGCCGAGGAAGCCGAGTACGAACGGTTCGAGGCGATGCTCCGCGCCGAAGAGCGTGAACGGCTCGAGTACGCCGCCGCGTGCCTCCGGGAGAAGAGCGACGTCATCCTCCGCCCGGACCTGGAGCAGGTCCCTTGCCCGAAGTGCGGGGCCGGCTTTCGCCTCTCGCGCGGCGGAGGCTCGTTCGGAAGAGACCGCGGGGAATGCCCCGGCTGTCACTTCCAGGCGGACTTCCTCGCGATCGAGGAGTGCCCGAACTGCCGCTGTACG
Organism: Polyangiaceae bacterium; assembly: GCA_035545855.1. Lineage (GTDB taxonomy): Bacteria > Myxococcota_A > Polyangia > Polyangiales > Polyangiaceae > DASZVB01. Next base: position 9,323 of record DASZXK010000027.1, on the reverse strand, counting down.
TCGCTCGTCGTCGAGACGCTCGACGACGCCCGCTGTCCGCGTTGCAAGAGCCGCCCGCGCCGTCGACGTCAGATCGCCTGATCGCCGCGGCGCGATCGCGCGTCGGGGTTGATGTAGGCTGGGGTGGGGTGGGCTCCGGTATCGCGCTGAGGGGGCGGGTCCCTGGTTGGGGACCCCAAGTGCAGGCTTTCGGGGTCTTACCGGTGGAGGAGCAGGGGGGCCTCGCTGGTTTTCCAGGTCCGGCCGCCGGGCCTCGGGCGCCGCTCATCCGACCAGGCCGCTCGAGAAGTGAAAGGGAATTCGGATCGCTTTCGTTCGTCGCTCGTAGGATGCGAGACGGGCACCCGCGTGAACCTCACGCGCCGCCCGGGGACGGAAGCGACATGGACGACGAGCGGGCGACCCCAGAGACCACCAGCGACGGCGCGCTTCCTGCGGCGCTCGCGGAGTTCGTGACACGGGAAGCTCGGGCGCTTCTCCGCTTCGCCTCGGCGGCGACGTCGGTGCCGGGTGCCGAGCCGCTGGTCGCCGACGTGCTCGCTGCGGAGTGGAGGGCCGCGGGCCAGGAGGGCGGTGACGCGTTTTCCCGAGCTCGCGTGTTCGGTGCGCTCCGAAAGCGCTCGGCGCAACAGCTCGAGCGGGACCGGCGGAAGACCGGGGAGGGCACCGCGACGAGCCAGGGTGCGCTCGCCCAGGTGCGGCCGACGGAACGAGAAGCCGTGATGCTCCGCTACGTCGCGGGGCTCTCCGCCGCCGACGTCGCCGCGGCCTGTGGCACGGACGAGGCCACGATCCGGACCCGGATCTCCCGCGCGCTCGCGCACCTCGCGACGGCGTCCCGCGGCGCGCCGCTGCCGGAGGGTGCGCCGGACGTGGCCGCCATGCGCCGCCGCGTGGAGGAGCGACTCTCGGACGTCCTCGACGGCCTCGCGCCGGACGACGTCGCCGACTTCGTCGCGGACGACGACGTCGCGAAGGACCTCGTCTACGACGCGGAGCGCGCCGTGGATACCGTACGCGCGCTCGGAAACGACGCCGAAGGGGCCTCGGAGAGCCTCGCCGCGGCCGTGACCGCGAGGCTGTCTCCCGCGACTAGCGGAGAAGCGGTCCACGAGGAGGCTCCCGTCGTCGACGAGAACTCCGAGCCGGCGACGAAGGCCGAGCCGGCGACGAAGGCCGAGCCGGCGACGAAGACCGAGCCGATGGCGGCGACGCCGCAGCCGGGGCCGGGCGAGCGCGAGACCCCGCGCAAACCGGTGGAGCCCGCGCGCGGCTCCCCTGCGAGCTCGCCCGGGCGAACGCAAGCGGCGATCGTGGCCCTGTGCGTGGCGACGGTGGGCGCTCTCGCCTACGCCGCGTCCCGCTCGAACGAGGTCGGGCGAGCCGGGGACGCCTGGAGCGGGAAGGTGGAACGCGTCTCGTTCGCTTTCGGCGGCAAGGGCGGGCTCGAGAGCTGCAGCCCGGACCGAGGGGCATGCTCGCCGATCGACGAAGGCGACTCCGTGCCGAGCGGCTCCGTTCTCCGCACGGACGGGCGGACGCGCGCGGAGGTCGTCCTCGGCGACGGTACGCGGCTCTGGCTCGACGACGACACCGAGCTCCGTCTCGACGGTTCCTCGGCGCGGCGCGCCCGGCTCACCCACGGATCCGTCGCGATGGACGTCCCGTCCCGCGGCGCGCAGGAAGCGCGCATCGACGTGCCGCTCGGGTTCGTGGAGACGGCGAACGCGAAGCTCTCCGTCGCGACCTCGGCGCGCCGGGTGTCGCTCGAGGTGCTCCGGGGGACGGCCCATCTCGTCGACGAAAAGGACCGGGGCGTCGCGGTCCGCTCCGGCGAAAGTGGGCGGCTGAGCCCGGGGTCGCCGCCGGACGTCCTGCCGACGTCCACGCTCGGGAGCTCGTTTCGCTCGAGCGAGCGGGCGTTCGCGGCAACGGATCCGTCGGCGCCCATCGACGGGCTCGGGGAGCTCCGAGCGAAGAAGCCCGGAGAGGATCGGGAGCGGAAGGGCGCGGTCACGCTCGCGTCCCACTCGGCGAAGGTCCGCATCGTCGGAAACGTCGCGCGGACGGAGGTCGAGGAGGAGTTCCAGAACGGCGGAGACGACGTCCTCGAAGGGATCTACCGGTTTCCTCTCCCTCCGGACGCCCACATCGAGCGCCTCGCGCTCGACGTGGACGGCAAGATGGTCGACGGCGCGTTCGTCGATCGCGATCGCGCTTCGGCGATCTGGCGCGGCGCCATCGTGAATGCGGGCGACACGAAGAAGGTCGGCGAGGAGATCGTCTGGGTGCCCGGCCCGTGGCGGGATCCGGCGCTCCTCGAGTGGCAACGGGGTGGTCGCTTCGAGCTTCGCATCTATCCCATCCCGAAGCACGGCTCGCGGAAGGTCATCCTCGCGTACACCCAGACGATCGCGCCCGCGGGCGGCGAGCGTCGCTACGTCTATCCGCTCGCGCACGATCCGAGCGGCTCCACGAAGGTCGGTCGGTTCGACCTCGACGTGCAGGTCCGCGGTCAGGACGGCGACGCGGACGTGGTGCCCGAGGGGTACCCGGTCCACGAGGAGAAGACCCCGGACGGCGCCGAGCGCTTCACGTTCCACTCGGACGCCTTCACCCCGAACGGAGACTTCTCCGTCTCGTATCGCCTGCCGGACGCCGCGCACGAGGTGACGGCGTGGGCCTACCAGCCGTCGCCCGACGAGACCGTCGGTGACGCGGGCGGGGCGGCTGCGGCCGCGGATCCGTTCCTCGCGATCGCGCTCCGCCCGAAGCTCCCGCTCCTCTCCGACTCCGATCGGCGGGCGTTCGCCGTGGTGGTCGATTCGAGCCGCTCGATGTTCGGCGAGCGCTACAAGCGAGCGACGGCGCTCGCGACGAGCATCCTCCGCGAGCTGGACCCGGCGGACTCCGCGACCGTGCTCGCCTGCGACTCGTCGTGTCGCGTGATGCCCGGGGGACCCCTCGCGGGAGGACCGGAGATCGCCGAGCGCGCGGCGGCCTTCCTCGGCCAGATCACCCCGGAAGGCGGCTCGGACGTCTCCGGCGCGGTGCTCCACGCCGCCGAATCGCAGCGCGGCGCGCCGCGCGGCGGGCTCCGCGTCGTCTACGTCGGGGACGGGACGCCGACCATCGGCGCCGTGTCGCCCGCGTTCCTTCGCCGCGAGATCGGCGCGAGCGTCCCGCGCGATCTCGGGAGCGTCACGAGCGTCGCCATCGGCGCGGACGCGGACGTGGGGAGCCTCGCCACCATCGCCGACGCGGGTGGCGGCGTGCTCGTGCCGTACACGCCGGGCGGCTCCGTCGAGCAGGCGGCCTACGCCGTCCTCGGCGCGACCTACGGTCATGCCCTGACGGACGTCGAGGTGGAGCTCCCGGACGGCGTCGTGGACGTCGCGCCGCGGAAGCTCTCGACGATCGCGGCGGGCGGCGAGGCGATCCTGATGGCGCGGATGGCGAAGACGGCGCTCGACGGCGAGATCCGCGTGCGCGGCAAGGTCTCGGGACAGCCCTTCGAACAGCGGTACCCGATCCACGTCGATGCGACGACGGCGAAGGGGAACGGCTTCGTGCAGCGCCTCTGGGCGGCCGCGACGATCGACGAGCTCGAGAAGGAACCCGGCGCGGAGCTCCGGCGCCGCGCCGTCACGCTGTCCGGCCGCTTTCACGTCGCGAGCCGGTACACGTCACTCCTCGTGCTCGAGAGCTCGGCGATGTTCCAGGCTTTCGGCCTCGATCGGGACGCGCGTTCGGGGGCCTGGACGGGCGAGGACGACCAGACCGCCGCGACGGCCGACGGCGAGCTCGCGATGGCGGACGCGCCCGCGGGAGCCCCGGCGGACAAGGCCGAGGCCGCGAAGGAGAAGAAGGACTCGTACGCCCCTATCGAGCGGAACTCGCTCTACGGTCGCGGCGACGATGCGGTGGGCGGGTTCGGGGCCGTGGCTGCCTCCGGTGGGGGGCCTGCTCCGGCCCCGGCTGCCGCGCCGGCTCCCATGGCTCGCGCGGGCGGCGGTTCGTCCGATCCGAACGCGTACGAGGGGACCGTCGCTCCGCGGAAGCGCGCCGCACCGATGCCTTCGAAACCGTCGCCGGCTCCGAAGGCGGCCGCTCCCATGGGCGAGGCGCTCGCCATGGACGAGGAAGCTCCGTTCGCGCCCGAGCCGAGACCGCTCCCGTCCGTGGCGCAGCCGCGACCGCTCGAGCCGCTCTACACGCCGCCGCCCCCGCCGCGCCGGTGGATCCCGATGAGGAAGGTGTGGGACCGCATCGGCCGCATCGGGACGGAGACCGTACCGCCGGCCGTCACCGCGGACGCTCTCGCCAAGGCCGAGCGCGAGGCGGACTCGGACACGCAGCGGGACGCCGTGAAGCGCTTCTTCACGCTCGAGCTCCTCGCCGGGAACCTGGACCGGGCCGGGGAGGTCGCCGAGCGGTGGTCGACGAAGGACCCGCTCGACCCCGACGCGCTCACGGCGCGCGCCGACGTCGCCGCCGCGCGCGGCGACCGCGAGCTCGCCATTCGCATCCTCGGCAGCGTCGTGGACGTTCGCCCCGGCGACCACAAGGCGCAGTGGCGGCTCGCCCGCCTCCACCGCTGGGCGGGGCGCGGGGAGCTCGGTTGCCGGCACTCGCTCGCCGTCGCGCAGATCCGGGCGAACGACGGGAAGCTCCTCGCGGAGGCGGTGCGGTGCTCGCGCGACGTCGGGCACGGGGACGTCGCGTCCGATCTCCTCGCCTCCGCGGACGCCGCTGCCCGGGCCGTCGCGGAGGCGCTCCTCGCGCAGGCCGCGCCCGATCCGAACGCGCTCGTCGGTGATCTCCAGGTCCAGGCGAGCTGGAGCGGCGGTGACGACCTCGACCTCGCGATGCTGCCGCCGGACGGGTACCGCGTGTCCTGGCTCGGCGCGCCCACCAAGGCCATCATCAGCGCGCGAGACGTGGAGAGCACCAGTCACGAGGGGCTCGCGTTGAACGGCGCCGCGCCGGGCGACTACGTGATCGAGATCACGCGCCCCGGCGGTCACCACGGCACCGTGCGCGGCTCCGTGGAGGTCCTCGCGGCCGGGGAACGCCGCACGATCCCGTTCACGATGGATGGCACGAGCACCCGGGTGGCGCTCGCTCACATCTCGACGAAGTCACGCCTCGTCCCGCTGTGACGCTCTGACCCTCCGACCAATGGATTGGACGTTTCGCGGCGCCGGCGTCGGTCGCCGCGAAAGGGCTCGTCCTCTTCCGCGCGGGCGGCTACAGTCGGTCCCGGGAGGTGTCGAGATGGCGGGTATTCGAGTTCTAGGTCGGGTCGTGCTGGGCGCTGCTCTGCTGGCCGGCTGTGGTGGGGACGATTCCAGTGGCGGAACCGGCGGCACCGCCGGGACGACGGGCGACGGCAGCGCCGGGCGCCAGTGCACGGCCGTCATGACGGCGTTCTGCGCGCGCGCATACAAGGAGTGCTCCAGCTCCCCGACGAACTACGACGCTTGCGTCAATGCCGGTGTCCCCGGGTGCTGTCAGGACCATTGCGGCAGCACGGCGCTTTCGAGCCAGTCGTCGGTCGACGTGTGCACGAACGACATCAAAGGGGTCGATTGCACCGCGCTCATGGCGTCGCCGAGTGACGCGCTGCCCGCGACGTGCAAGGGCGTCGTGAAGATCCCGCTGGGCGGCTCCGTCCGCGGATCCTCGTTCGCGGAATCCGTCGGCGCGAGCGTGTCCGTCAGCGCCGAATAGCGGCAGGCGCCGTCGCGGCCGCCGGCGGCTTCGGGGCGCCCGCGGCCGCCGTCGCGACGCCGACGCCGACGCTCGGAGCGGCTTCCTTCAGCGCGCGTCGCACGGCTCGCTCGAACACGGCGATGGGCTGGGCGCCCGTGACGACGACGCCGTTCACGACGAATCCCGGGGTTCCGTGGATGGTCGCCCGCTCGGCGGCGGCCTCGTCTTCGCGGATCTGCGCGTCGTGCGCCCCCGTCTCGGCGGCTTTCGTGATGCGCGCGCCGTCGAGCCCGAGCGTCCGTGCGACGGCGCCGAGATCTGCCGGCGAGAGCGCCGCCTGATGCGAGAACACCGCGTCGTGGAATTTCCAGAACGCCGCGTCGCCGCCGAGCTTCTTCGCTTCCAGCGCCGCGTTGGCCGCGTGCCGCGCGTGGGCGTGGAACGCGAGGGGGAGGTTCCGGAACACGAGCCGCACGTCCCTCGGGTACTCCTTCTGCAACGCCTCCAGCGTCGGTTGCACGCGCGCGCAAAACGGACACTGGAAGTCGGAGAACTCCTGGATCACGACGGGTGCGTTCTTCGCGCCGCGAGATGGTCTATCGGCGGGGAGCGGACCGACGTCGACGCGAACGGGCGCGGGCGGTCCGTCGGCCACGTCCAGGATCGTCTGGTAGATCCGATCCCGCGGGATGCCCTTCTTCACGAGCTCGCGCGCCACGGAGAGCGCGTCGTCCACGGCGGAGACGAAGACCTCGAGCGGCAGCGCCCCCTCGATCTTCCGGCCGTTCACGAAGAAGTTCGGCGTGCCGCGAATGTCGAAATCCGCGGCGAGGTCCTCGTCCGCGGCGAGATCCGGGTCTCGGACGGTCGTCTCGATCGCGCGCCTGGCGGCGGCCTCGTCCAGGCCCACCTTCCGGGCGATGTCGAGGAGCTCCGCCGTCGCGAATCCCTCGGTCTGCTTCGCGAACAGGTACTCGGAGACGGCCCAGAACGCCGTGTTGCCCTTCTGCCGGAACGCCTCCACCCCGAGACGGGCGGCGGGGCGCGCTTCGTCGTGGAACGGGAGGGGCGAGTGCTTCCACACGATGCGAAGGTCCGCGCCGTACTTCTGACGGAGCGCCGCGAGCGTCGGTTGCACCCGCTTGCAGTACGGACACTGGTAGTCCGAAAATTCCACGATCGTGACGAGCGCGTCGGGCTCGCCGAGTGCCGGGGAACCGTCGACGGGGATCTTCCAGATCTTGCCGTCGTCCGCGTCGCGCTCGGGGGCGTCGGCAGCGGCGAAGTTCGCCGCGACGCGACTCGAATAGCTGGGCGACTTTCCGGCGCGCTGGTCTGCCTCCACGGCCGCGAGCTCCTGGTCGATCTTCGCCGCGAACGCCTCGTACGGCTGCGCGCCGACGATCTTGCCGCCGTTCACGAAGAACGTCGGCGTCCCCGTCGCGCCGACCTCGCGGGCGAACCCGACGTCCCGCCCGATCTGCGCGGCGGGAGTCAGCGCCGCGGCGGGGACGGGCTTCCCCTTCACCTCGTCCGCCGTCCATCGTGCGAGCTGCTCGACGCCGAGCTCGCTCTGGTGGGCGAGCACGAGGTCCACGAACCGGAAGAAGGCGTCGTTCCCCGAAGCTCGCTGCACCGCGACGGCGGCGAGCGCCGCGGGCATCGCGTAGGGGTGGAACGGGAGCGGATTGTGCTTCACGACGACGCGGAGCCGCGTCGGGCCGTAGTGCTCGCGGAGCGTCGTGAGCGTCGCTTCCGCGCGGGCGCAGAACGGGCACTGGAGGTCCAGCACCGCGACGATCGTCACCGGCGCGTTCGCGCTCCCCCACGAGGCGTCCTCGGCGTACACCGGGACGGCGGCGTTCGAGTCGTCCCCGTGCGCGAGGGCGAGGGCCGGTTCGACGGGCAGGGACGCTTCCGCCCGGGCGCTCGGCGCGGTTGCCGGCGGCGCCGAGGCCGGCTTCTGCCGACACCCCCCCACGGCGAGGAGGAGCGCGACGACGAGGGGGGCGAGCCGCATGGGGCCGGTACTATGCCCCGGACGGACGGGCCACGCCGCGAAAACGAGCCGCGCGCGTTGTGACTCGACGCGGCGCGCCCTAGGGTCCACGGGCATGCCCGTTCCGAAGCTCGTCGTGTGTGACTTCCCCGCGTCCTCCGGCGTCGAGGGCTGGAGTTCGCTCTCCCCGTTCGTGCTCGAGGTGGACCGGGCGCTCGCGCTCGCGCGGCTCCCGTTCGAGCGGAGACAGGTGGACATGATGAAGCTGAAGGAGCTGAACCCGCTCGGTCAGCTCCCGGTGCTCCTCGTGGGAGAAGAAAAGGTCGCGGATTCGACGCGCATCCTGGAGCGGATCGAGGCCCTCGCGCCCGGCTCGCTCACGGGCGGGCTCTCCCCTTCGGCGCTCGCGGAGGCGTGGCTCTGGGAAGAGTTCGCGGACGTCGCGCTCTACCCGTACGTGCTCGTGACGCGCTGGGCGGACGACCGGGGGTGGCCCGTGCCGCGCGGCGCGTTCTTCAACTTCCTCCCTGCGCCGGTCCGCGCGATCGTCGCGCCGATGGTCCGGAAGGACACCGTGAAGCGCCTCGTCGCGCGCGACTTCACCCGCGCCGGCCTCGACGCCTGCTACGAGCGCATGCGAAAGGTGCTGGATCGGCTGGACGCTCGCGCGCCGGAGAGCGGGTTCTGGATGGGCCCGAAGGCGACCGTCGCCGATCTCGGTCTCTTCGCGCACCTCCATTCGCTTCGCCTCCCGCGGCTGCCCTGGCAGGCGGAGGAGGTCGCGAAGCGAAAGCGGCTCACGGCCTGGCTCGACCGCGTGGACCGCGAGACGACGCTTCGCCCGCTCGCCTGAGACGGCTGCCGCGCCGGCTCAGTGCCACGCGCCGGCCGTCTGGACCGGCTGCCCCGTGCGATCGTGCTCGTCCAGAAGCTTCTGCGACTGGGCGGTGCAGGCGGCGCAGGACGGGAACTTGGAGCCGTGCTGACAGGCGAGGATCTTCGCCGTCGGGGGCGACGCGGAGAACTCGTGCGGGTCGATGTGCCGGCCGCAGGCGACGCAGTGGATGTGCTGGTGGTCGTGCGCGTGCCCGCCGCCGTCGGCGGCCTTGCGCTCGCGCTTCGTCAGGCGCTTCTCGCGTTTCATGGGGGAAGGGGAGTAAGCCGGCGGGGAGGTTCCGACAAGCCCCTCGCGCCGAGGGCCCTCGGAAAACGCAGGGAAGTGAGGGGGATGCCCCACCTGCTGAGAGCGGGGGCGGATTCGAGGGTGCCCCACCCGGCATCCCGCCGAACCGGGCTGCCGACCGCCCCTGATGTCGGTGCTCGCCCGGCAGCCGGGCTGCGCGCCGCCATGGGGCGGTTGGCGACCGGGTAGGAAATTCCGGAGCACACCCTCGGTAGCGCCGGGCGACGTGAAGCGTCGTCTCGGGGTGTGTGCTTCCGAGAGAGCGTCGACGGCTCCCGCGTCTCGGCACGTTCGAGATGGGGGAGCGAGTCTTCGCCGTCGACGCTCTCTCGGAAGCCTGTAAGCATCGCGCCCGATACGAGCTGACGCTCGTCGCCACGTCTTTCGGGCGCGACGCCGGAACGACCTCATCCGGCGGATTCGACC
>DASZXK010000026.1:0-27700 GCA_035545855.1 Polyangiaceae bacterium | reverse complement strand
GAGCCTCGGGGGACAAGGTCCCCCATAACAAAACCCCACGACGGTCATCGTCGTCGCGTCGAGCTCGCCCGAAGGGCGGCGAGTCGCCCCCGAACAACCCCACGGCGCTCCCCGTCGTCGCGTCGAGCTCGCCCGAAGGGCGGCGAGTCGCCCCCCCGATTGGTCCAGCCGTTTCACAGCTACCCGCGAGCAAAGCGAGCGCGCGCCCGTCAGGGCGCGGCAGGGGGAGAGCTTCCCGAGGACCGCAGGGCGAAGCCCGAGGACCGCAAGGGAAGCCTCGGGGGACAAGGTCCCCCTACAAACAAAACCCACGGCGCGAATCGTCGTTCGTCCAGAAGCCCGAGGACCGCAAGGGAAGCCTCGGGGGACCAGGTCCCCCACGAACAAAACCCCGCGACGCGAAACGCCGTCCGCCCCGTCTCCAGGAAACCCATGCTAGACACGCACGCGATGCGCCGCGCCTCCCGTCAGACCCCCCGCGTCCTCGCGACGGTCGCCGCGGTATGTCTCTCGGCGACGACGGCGTCGGCGACGATCGTCGAGCGGGTCGTCGCGGTCGTCGGGGAGCAAGCGGTCCTCCTGAGCGAGCTTCGGGAACGAGCCCGCCCGTTCCTCTCGCGCGTGGAGCAGCAGTCGCCGGACGGCGCGCAGCGAGCAGCCGCGACGTCCCAGCTCTACGCGCAGCTCGTGCAGCGCCTCGTGGACGAGGAGCTCGAGCAGAAGGCCGCCAATCGCGCGAACATCACCATCACGGCGCGGGAGATCGACGATGCGCTCGGTCGCATCGCGACTCAGAACGGCGTCACCGTCGCCCGAGTCGTGGAGGAAGCCGAGAAGAGCGGCCTGACGGAAGCGTCCTACCGCCAGGAGCTCCGGCGGCAGCTCCTCGAAGCCAAGCTCCTGAACCTCAGGATCCAGGGACGCCTGCGCGTCACGGATGACGACGTCCGGGCGGCGTATCAACGCCTCGTGATGGAGGAGCGAAAGCAGCTCCAGTTCCGCATCGCCTGGATCCGGATCGGCGCGCCGCGCTCGCTCGCGCCGGCGGCAGCAGAGGAGCGCCGCGCCCTCGCCGCGAGCCTCGCCGATCGCGCGAGGCGAGGAGAAGATTTCGGAGCGCTCGCGCGCGCGCATTCCGAGGACGCGTCCACCCGCGAAAATGGCGGGCTCCTTCCGAAGCTCCGTCCGGGGAGTCTTCGCCCCGCGCTCGACACCGTCGTGCTGTCGGCCCAGGTCGGGGACGTGTCGGAACCGATCCGGGATGGGGATGACTTCGTCGTCCTGAAGCTCGTCGAGCGGGATCCGTCGCAGCTCCCGGCGTTCGGAGACGCCCGGGACGAGCTCGGGCAGCGCGTGTACATGGAAAAGATGAACCGCGCGAAGCAACACTGGATGGACGGGCTCCGCCGCCAGACGCACGTCGAAGTCCGGCTCTGATTGCCAAGTTGGCATGAGCCCCGCGAAGCCCGCCAAGGTGGCGTCCGCAGGGACCGTGAAAAGGCCCGGCATTTCACGAATTCTCCCGGATTTGCACCGCGGCACGCTCTGTGCTCAATGTCCCGCGGAGCCGACGCCATGAGGAATCGAATCGTCCCTGCCCTGCTCGTCGCCGGGGTCATCTTCGGGGCCCACACCGCAGCCGCGCAATCGATCACGCTCGGCTCGAACACGACGATCCGACGGAAGTTTCCGATCCGGCCTCTCGCGTTGAAGCCCTACTGGGTGAACCAGTACGACTGCCGAAACCACGACGTCCTCACGTTCTCTGCGACGCTGAGCGGCTACAGCTCGTCGTCGATGAACCTCGAGGTCTGGGCGGGCACGGCAAAGTGCACGGACATCGGGCAGCGGCAAGCAGGGAGCACCGCCCAGTGCTGGCGCGTGTTCTTCGGCACGCCGAGTCAGCCGGTGCAGGACGTGCCCGTCTTCGCGCGGAACATCGTCGCACGCAACCTGCCCGTGGCAGGCCAGACGGGCGGCTCGATCGTGCCCGAAGCAGACGAGACGGTCTGCGAAGGACAGACCGCGAACCAAGCGCTCTCCCTCTACTTCATGCTGACCGATTCGGCGGGCAACATCATGGGGAACGGGTCCGCCGTGTGGACGGACGGCGGATACGACGTCGCCCCGCCCGCGCCGCCCTCCGGTGTGACGTCCGGCGCGGGAGAGAACAGCGTTCACCTCGCCTGGACCCGATCCACGGACTCCGACATCCTCGGGTACACCATCTACTGCGATCCGGGCGGGAGCCTCCTCTCGGACGCGGGCTCCTCCACGGCGAACTTCGGCGGGCCGTTCGGCCTTCTCGCGTTGGACGGAAGTGCCGTGTTCGCCGACTCCGGAGCCGTCGGTACGGGAGGCGCAGGTGGCGCATCGAGCGGGGCGGGAGGCGCGACGGGCGCCGGGGGCACCACCACGACGCTGGACGCCGGGACGATCCTGGACGCCGGTCTCGGCGACGCCTCCACCGTGGTCCGTTTCGACGCCGGCATCGGGAGCTGCGCGCCCACGATCCTGACGCCCGGGTCCGACGCGACGAAGGTCGGCAAGTTCGCTTGCGGGTACTCGGCGGGCATCACGGCAAACTCGGGCACCGCCAAGGGTCTCGAGAACGGCCATGAGTACGTCGTCGCGGTGGCGGCCCAGGACACGGTCGGCAACGTCGGGGTGCTCTCCAACGACGTCTGCAGCACTCCCGTTCAGATCACGGATTTCTTCGAGCTCTACAAGCAGTACGGCGGGAAGGGCGGCGGGGGATTCTGCTCGATGTCCCATCGAACCAGTGGCGGAGCGGGGGCGACCTTCGGCATTCTCGCGGCCGTCGGCGCTTCGGTTCTCCGGAGACGGCGCCGACCGACCGCCTGAAGACCCGCCCCCCGACGACGATCATGCGCTCTCCGCCTCTTCGCTTCCGCGCGCTCTTCGCGCTCGCCTCCCTGTCGCTCGCCGTCTCGTGGGCCTCGGGGGCCCGTGCCCAGCAGAGCATCGACGACTACAACACGTTCCGCGGGGGCAGAGACGAGAACGGCCCCGCCGAGTCCCCGCAGAACGCGGCGTTCGAGCTCCGCGTCGGCCGCTACGTCCCGAACATCGACGACGAGTTTGCGGATCAGAAGCCGTACGAGCAGACGTTCGGCACCAAGAACCGCTACTCCATCGGTCTGGAGGTCGACTGGCAGGCGATGCGGATCCCGTACGTTGGGACCCTCGGCCCCGGTATCGGCATCGAGTACACGAAGATCTCCGCGCACAGCTTCGTCGCGAGCGATCCGACGCTCCAGACCAGGGCCGGCGAAGGCGAGGTGAGCTCGCTCACGATCCTTCCGATGTATCTCGTCGCGGTGCTCCGCGCCGACTACTTCGCGCGGGAATCGAAGATCCCCCTCGTGCCTTACGCGAAGCTCGGCGTCGGGTGGGCGTTCTGGTCGCTCGGCAACGGAACCGGGACGGCCAACGTGAACGGCATCTCCGGCCGCGGAACGTCCTACGGCTTCCAGTGGGCACTCGGAGGGATGCTCCTCCTCGACGCACTGGATCCCCACTCCGCGCTCCAGATGGACGCGAACACCGGCGTCAACAACTCCTACTTCTTCGTCGAGTGGTACGACTCGAAGCTGAACGGCTTCGGATCCGGCGGGCAGATGCAGGTGGGCTCGAACACCTGGGTGCTCGGCCTCGCTTTCGAGATCTGAACGGCGAGGCGCCCCCGTGCGCCGTTCCGAGCCACTCCGTCGGCTCGAGGACGCCGCTGCCGAGTCGCAGCTCGCCATCGGGACGGCGCCGCTGCGACGACCTCTTCGACCCGTCGCTCAGGCGCGGAGCAGGCGCCCGATGTGGGCTTCTTCCCAGGCAATAGCGCGGTCGTAGTGCCGGAACTCCCGCTCCCGACGGAGGAACTCCGGTGGGTGCACGGAGGTCAGCCCGCCCGAGCGGACGGGCGGGACCACGTGATGCACGAGCTCGTGGTACACGATGTAGGAGACGAAGTACCGGGGCACCCAGGGCTTGTCGAGCACGGGGTGGATGCGAATGAGGCGCTCTTCGGCGCTGTAGCTTCCGAGCTTGATCGTCCGTCGGCTCTCCGCCGCGCGCGTCCGGCGCCCCCAGGTGATGAGCACGTCGTTCACGCTGCCGCCGAAGTACGTGGCGTTCACGCGTCCGAGGAGGTCCCTGAGGTCGTGCACCTTGCCCTTGGTGCGGAGCGGACCCCGGACGTGGCGAGATGCCCGGATGCGATGGCTGTTCCCCTCGATGAAGGCGCCGACGACCTGCGACGCGTCCCGGCCCCCGGCGATGACGTACTCCACGAGCGCGTCCTGAACGCGCTCCGGAGCATCGAGGAACATCATGTGGACTCTCACCCGGAGCACGCCCCGTTCCCGGGTCTGCGTGATCATCCGCTGACGATTGTCCGTCACGGCGAGCTGCACTGGGCCCGGGTAAGCGAGCTCGAGCTTCCGCTCCAGGGCTTGCCGGGCGCCTTCGTGAACGAAGATCTGCGGTCCGCCCGAGACGAACTGCAGCGGCACCTGGACCATGCGCGGATCGGGGATCCGCACCGCGGCACTCGCCATGCGGGGTGCCGGACGTCCCGCGACCGGACGAGGCTCCGCCGAGCGGGGCTGCGACCAGGGGAACGCGGGCGTCAGTGCCATGGCTTCCCTGGGGGGTATGGGACGAGGTCCATGGCGTCAAGGAATGCCACTAAACCCTGAAATTTCAGGCACTTCACGACGAATCACCCCCCTCCCCGAACCAGCCGCATAACCCCGCGATCCCGCGAACGATCTCGCCTCCGGGTGTCGCTTTTGGCCCGGAACCGGGCCCTCGGCGTCCCCGACCTTTCCTGGAGCTTCCCCCAGGGAAGCTCCAGGTTTTCCACAGCGTTCCCAGCTAGTTGGCGCGAGCCGGGGCCGACCGCTTCACCGCGCCACCACTGCCCGAACCGCCCGACGAGCCGCTCTTCGCGCCGCCACTCGGCTCGTCCGCGTCTGCAGCTTTCGCGTCCGACTCTCCGGCGGAGCGCTTCACCTTGAAGTGCTCGAGGACCTTCGCTTCGAGCTTCGACATCAGGGCGGGGTGCTGCTCGAGATAGAGGCGAGCCGCGTCCCGACCCTGGCCGATGCGCTCGCCGTCCACGGAGTACCAGGCGCCGCTCTTCTGGACGATGCCGACGTCCGCCGCCATGTCGAGCACTTCCGCGGACTTGGAGACGCCCTGCCCGTACAGGATGTCGAACTCCACCTCCCGGAACGGAGGGGCCATCTTGTTCTTCACGACCTTCACGCGCGTTCGATTGCCGACGACGCCGAGCTCCCCCTTCTTGTCGGGCACGGACTCCTTGATGGCTCCGATGCGCCGCACGTCCAGTCGCACGGAGGCGTAGAACTTCAGCGCCTGGCCGCCCGTCGTCGTCTCGGGACTGCCGAACATCACGCCGATCTTCATGCGGATCTGGTTCGTGAACACGAGGAGCGTCTTCGAGCGGGAAACCGTGCCCGTGAGCTTCCGGAGGGCCTGGCTCATGAGGCGTGCCTGGAGCCCGACGTGCGAGTCCCCCATGTCTCCTTCGATCTCCGCCTTCGGCACGAGTGCCGCGACGGAGTCCACGATGATGATGTCCACCGCGTTCGAGTTCACGAGCATGTCCGCGATTTGCAGCGCCTGCTCCCCGAAATCCGGCTGGCTGATGAGGAGCTCGTCCGTCTTCACGCCGAGGCGCTTCGCGTAGTTCACGTCCAGCGCATGCTCGGCGTCGATGAACGCAGCGACGCCGCCCGCGCGCTGCACGCTCGCGATGGCGTGGAGCGTGAGCGTCGTCTTGCCGCTGGATTCAGGGCCATATATTTCGAGGATTCGACCACGCGGGTAGCCGCCGATGCCGAGCGCGATGTCGAGCCCGAGGGAGCCGGAGGGCACCACGGCGACGTCCCCACCGATGCTCTCGCCGTCCCCGAGGCGCATGAGCGCACCCTTGCCGAACTCTTTTTCGACGCTGGCGATTGCAACTTCGAGGGCCTTGCTGCGCTGCTTGTCGTCCATTGGATCCGTCTCCGAGAATGAGGGAGCGGGCGGGGCCGCCCGGAACAACTACGCGCCCGGGGCTCGCCGAGCACGTGCCCTACGGATACTGTGCGGCTGTTCAGATGTCAAACTCCGGGCGGACATTGTCCGTCCGGAAGTCGAAGATGCCGCGGAAAAGCCGGCCGCTCAGGGCGCCGCGTCGCCGCACGCGCCGTTTCCCGGCGGTGCGCAGGCAAGCGCCCAGTCCTCGAGCGTCTTCTTCTCGGTCGGGGTGAGCGCCTCCACCGGAGGGGACACGCGATTGCTCTGGAACGGCATGTAGCCGGTATGGACGGCCTCGTAGATGGCGTCCACCGGGCGCCAGCCGCCCAGGTCGCGCCGCGTGTCTTCCCAGGTGAGCAAGGGGAACGGCGCGGCCTCGCACTCGTGCTTCGGGAGACAGACGGCCTGCACGTCTTCCGTCGTGTGACAGCGCTGGCACTTCGCGACGAGGATGCGCTCCACGTCGCAAGGGAACGAGTCCCCGGTCGTGCCCGGCGGAGCGGCGTCCGCGCACTCCGGAAGGGCCACCGACGCGCCGGAATCCTTCGGATTGGAACGCGGCCGCTCCTTCGTCTCCGAGGAGCAGCCCGCGACCAGAAGCGCGAACAGAACGAGGCGCGACGTCCGGTACATCGTGGTCGAGTATACGGACGCCGCGCCGGTTCGGTTCTCGATCAGGGTTGGCAGTACTCCTGGGGGACCTTCCCCGTGTGCTTGCAGTGAGTGCTCGCCGGCTGACCTGCCGTGATGAAGTCGAGGTGAGTCTGGCGGCACTCGATGGTGTCACCGGTCGCCGAGCCGCTCTTGTAATCCTTGCACGCGGCCTGGCACTCGTCCTCGTTCGCGAACTGCGCGTTCGCTCCCGTGCAGAGCGCGAGGCTGTCCGTGCAGTACTTCTCGCACGCCGGCGAAGGCGCACTGCCGTCCGGGTACGTCTCGCCGCCGTCGGTCGTCTCCGAGCCGCCCGTGCCGGAGCCGCCCGTGCCGCTGCCCGCGGAGCCGCCGTTTCCGGAGCCGCCGCCGCCGGTCGCCGAGCCGCCCTTGCCGCCGCTCGCAGAACCGCCGTTTTCGCTGCCGCCCGTGGCCGCGCCGGCATCGGAGCCGCCGCTGCCCGTCTGCGGATTGCCCGTCGACGACTTCGAGTCGTCGCTGCAGGCCGGCAGAACGAAGGCGAGAGTGGAAAGTGAAAGACCGGTGAGAACGAAGTGAAGAGATTTCATGCCGCGCATCCTTCAGCGAGGCGCCTCTCCCGTCAAATCCCCGGCGCCGATCGGCCGCGCGGACAGCGCGTTTACTCTCATAAACGCAGCGTCTCCGCGGCGCAGGCGAGCTCAGTCGGCGTCCGCGGCCCGCGCTCTCGGGAGCTTGCGGATCTCGACGCGTTCGGCCCGCCTGGGTGATGCCTGTATCACCAGGAAGTGGAGTCCCTTGAAGTCCACTTCGTCGCCGACTCGAGGGACGCGCCCGACGAGCTCGGCGACCAGGCCTCCGACGGTCACCGCCTCCACGTCGTCCTCGACGCCGAGCTCCGCAAGCACGCGGCGCGCCTCCGCCCACCCGCGGCACACGAGCGAACCGTCCGCGCGCCTGATCACGAACGGGTCGACGCGATCGCTCTCGTCCTCGATTTCCCCGACGATCTCCTCGAGCACGTCTTCGAGCGTGACGATGCCCTCCGTCCCGCCGTACTCGTCGACGACGACCGCGAGGTGCCGGCGCTCCACCTGGAACATGCGGAGGAGCCGCTCGAGCGTCGTGGTGGAAGGAACGACGAGCGCCTTCGTGACGAGCTCGGGCAGGAGGACTCCGTCACCCATCTCGTGGAGCGAGAACATCAGGTCCTTCACGAGGATGACGCCCTCGACGCGATCGAGGTCGCCGCTCTCCGTGTACGGAAAGCGGCTGTGACCCGACTTCCGCACGACGTCCACGTTCTCCTCGAGCGTCCGCTGCCCGGAGAGGTAACTGACGCGGGCGCGGGGGATCATGACGTCTCGCGCCCGGAGCTCGCGCAGCGTGGCGACGCCCTCGATCATCGCCGCATCGGAGACGCCGACCACTCCCTCGGCGCTCCCGAGCTCCGCGAGCACGCGGATCTCGTCCATCGACGTCACCGGCTGCGCGGGACCAGGCCGGAGGAGTCGCGCCACGAATCGGGTCACCCTCAGGATCGGTGAGAGGACGAATACGAGACCCGTGACGCCGTACGCGACGGGAACGGCGAGCGTCCCCGCGGACGCGACGGCGATCGTCTTCGGGACGATCTCTGCGAAGAAGAGGACCGCGAGCGTGAACCCGATGGAGAAGAGCCACAGCGTGTTCGGATCGAACACGTCGCCGTAGTAAGCGCCCGCGACGGAGGCGCCGATGGTGTGCGCCGTCGTGTTCAGCGTGAGGACCGCCGCGATGGGCCGATCGATCTCCCGCTTGAACTCACGGAGGATGTCGGCCGCCTTCGACTTCCCGAGCGCCTCGATCTGCGCGTGCGACACGGAGAGCAGCACCGCCTCCGAGATCGAGCACACGAAGGAGGAGGTGAGCGCGAGTGCCACCGCCAGGAGGAAGACGACCATCCTCGGTCAATGCCTGGGCTTTTCCGGCGCGCGAAGCCCCCGCGCGACGGCGACCGCGAGATCCCGGGAATCTGCCCCGGCTTTTCCGGGCTTCGGCGCCGCGGCCATGGGGAGGGAAGACAGGCTCCGGGGCGTCGGACGGGCCGCAGGCGCCGGGACGGGAGCCGCCACGGTCGAGGGCGGAGCGACGGCGATCTCCGGCGACACGTCGGACCGCGACGCGAGCACCGCGAGCGCGACGATGGCGCCGACGGCGATTCCCGCGACGGCGCTCACGATCGAGAGCGTCGTGCGGCGGGCTCGGAGTCCTTCGAGCTGCCGGATCTCGTCGACGCCGAGCGCGGCTTTCCGAGCGCCGGCCCCGGCGGAATCCTTCGGGAGGCGGTCGGTCGCGCGACGCTGCCGGCCGTCCGGGACGCCCGCGGCGGCCCCGAGCCGGCGAGCGATCGCCGTGAGCCGGTTCGCGACTTCGCGGGCCGACTGGATGCGATGCTCGCGATCTTTCTGGAGGCACCCCTCCACGATCTCGAGGAGCTCGGGGTCCACCTGGGGCGCCACCTCGAGCAGGGGACGGTGCGGCCGCGTGAGGATCGCGACCATCAGCGCGTTGTAGTTCTTGGCGCGGAACGGGGACGTCCCGGCGAGGCAGCGGTAGAGCACGATGCCGAGCGACCAGACGTCCGTACGCGCGTCCACGGCTTCCGCGCCGCGCGCTTGCTCGGGGCTCATGAACTCCGGGCAGCCGAGCACCGTCCCGTGCCCCGTCTGCGTCCGGTCGTCGTCGGTGGGGCCGAGCGTCTTGCTGACGCCGAAGTCGAGGATCTTCGGGATGGGCCGACCGCCGTCGGGGTTCCGGACGAGGAAGACGTTCGCGAGCGAGAGATCGCGATGCACGATGCCGGCGCGGTGAGCGCAATCGAGCCCGTCGGCGACCTGGGCGAGGAACGCCGCGGCTTCGAGCGACGTGAGCGTCCCCTCGCGCTCGAGCCGCGCTTCGAGGCTCTCTCCGACGAGGAGCTCCATCACGATGTACGGCCGGCCGTCCTCCGCCTGCGCGACGTCGAAGACGTCCACGATGGACTTGTGGTTCAGCCGCCCCGCCGTCTCCGCCTCCCGGACGAAGCGCTCGAGCGCGTCGGGGCGCTCGGCGAGGTTCGGGAGCAGGAACTTGATGGCGAACTGCTTCTGCGTGAGCTCGTTCTTCGCGGCCCACACCTCGCCCATCCCCCCGACATCCAGGAGGCGATGGAGCCGGTACCGCTCGGAAATGACGTCGCCAGGCTGCACGGGGCGCGATTTGAGCGGCCCGGGCCAGAACGGCCAACA
This sequence comes from Polyangiaceae bacterium, assembly GCA_035545855.1. Taxonomy (GTDB): domain Bacteria; phylum Myxococcota_A; class Polyangia; order Polyangiales; family Polyangiaceae; genus DASZVB01. The sequence goes on along the minus strand of DASZXK010000026.1, from coordinate 17,735 downwards.
ATCTGCCGCACCGCGCCACGTTAGTGCGGCAAATCCGGGGGGTTACGAAATCAGCGGCCCCGGGGCCGAAATCGCGATTTTCAGGCGCCGGGTGGCCGGGGCGCGCCGCCGCCTGGGACGAGCCGCTGCTGCTGTTGCTGGAGGTACTGGGCGACGAGACGGGAGCGCTCGACGGCGAACTGCTTCACCTCGCGCGTCGGGGAGCCGGCGAGCGCGTTCAGAAGGCGCGTCACCTTGTCTATGTCCCGGAGCTGGAAGAGCGCCTCGAAGTAGTTGTTCGCGAGGCGTACGTCGCGAACCATCTTCCCCTCGTGTGGCTGGAGGAGATCGACGATCGCCTTCAGGTCGCCGGCCTGGCCGTAGAGGGCGGAGAGCGAGATGAGCGCGAGCGGGTCGTCGGGGTTCCGCTCGACGCCCTTCTTCGCCCACGTCACTGCCTCCGCGCGCGTCTCGTCCGCCGCGGAGAGGACGCCCTGGATCGCGACGAACGGCGCGGCCGTCTTCTTGTTCGGCGCGGCCTCGGCGAGCTCCGTCACGACGCGAACGGCCGCGTCGTGGTTCTCCGATTCCTTCACGTGGGTGTAGAGGAGCGCCCAGGCGTCCACGGAGCCCGGTTCGATGGTGATCGCGCGCTCGATCGCGCGTCGCTCTTCAGTCTTGTCCCCCTTGCCGCGAAACACGCGCGCGAGATGCAGCGCCGGGAACGGATTCGACGGCGCCAGGTTCTGCGCGCCCTTCAGCGTGCTCTCGGCCTTGTCCCATTTCTCGAGCTGGAGCTGCGCGACGCCGAGCCCGAGCCAGTCGTCCGCCGTACCGCCGGACGCGACGATCTTCGCGAGCACTTTCTCCGCCTTCTCCGCGCGACCGTACTTCATGAGCTCCTGCGCGTAGAGCCGGCCGCGGTTCAGGTCTTCCTTGCCGTCGTTCCAGTGCTTCTCGAGACCGGAGAGGAGATCCTCGAGGCCGATCGTGACCGGACGGCCCTCCGCGTCCTGCACCTGCACCGCGGGGCCGTTGAACCCGAGGAGCTTCCACATGTCGTCCGTCGCGACGACGACGGGACCGCCCTTCAGCTTCTCGATGATCTCGTCGCTCGGCTTGGTGAGCGGCAAGACGACGAGGGCGTTCTGCGGGATCCCTCCCTGGAAGGCGGCTACGGGGGCGATGATCGCTGCGGTGCCGCCGACCTGCAGGTTCGCGGCGGCGCCTTCGGGAACGTTCGGCTGGCTCATCTCTCACACCTCTCGGGGGGACCCCGGCTCGCGGCGAGGAATACCCCCGCAGTCGCCGAGCTCGGGCTTTGAATCTAGCGAAAAACAGGGCCTTTTCGCGGAGCGCGGACCGTAGCAGCGGCCCCCACGCCCGGCAATAGCGGGGCGGCCGCCCGTGGCGGGCGGGCCCCACGGGGGCTATATGAACGGGGTTCCATGAGCGTCGTCGCCGTCGTTCTCGCCGTCCTCGGCCTCGCGCTCCTGATGATCATCCACGAGAGCGGGCACCACTTCATCGCGCGAGCCTTCGGCATCCGCGTCCTCCGCTTCAGCATCGGCTTCGGACCGGTCCTCTTCCGCCATCAGCCGCGCGGGAGCACGACGGTCTACCAGATCGCCCTCGTCCCGTTCCTCGCGTACGTCCAGGTCGCCGGGATGAACCCCTTCGAGGAGGTCGACCCGGACGATCAGGGGAGCTACGCGAACGCGTCGCTCACCGCCCGCATCTCGACGATCGTCGCGGGGCCGCTCGCGAACTACTTCTTCGCGTCCGTGCTGTTCCTCGCCGCGCTCCTCATCGGCGGGGACGCCGTGCCCTCCAGCTCCACCGTCGTGGAGGTCGTCAAGGGAGGAGCGGCGGACGTCGCCCACATGAAGACGGGCGACAAGATCCTCAAGATCGACGAGGCGCCGATCGCGACGTTCGACGAGATGCGGAAGGTCGTGCTCCGGCACCCCGGGGACACCCTGGACGTGCTCGTCCAGCGGGAGGGCAAGCTCCTCTCCCTGAAGGTGACGCCCGCGGCGAAGGCCGAGAACGGCGGCGGCCAGATCCTCGTCCAGGCGAAGACGGAGCGGGTCCCCGTGACGTTCGCCTCGGCCGTCAAGAAATCCCTGGTTCGTCCGGCCATCGTCGTCGAGCAGCTCGTCGTGAGCCTCGCCCGCATCGTGACGCGCCGGGAACGGGCCGACCTGGCCGGGCCCGTCGGCATCGTGAAGATTGCCGGAAACGCCGCGGACCGCGGCATGGACGAATACCTCGAGTTCCTCGGCGTGCTGTCCGCGTACCTCGGGGGGTTCAACTTGCTGCCGCTCCCGGCGCTCGACGGCGGGCGCCTCGGCTTCCTGGCGTACGAGGCCGTCACGCGGCGCCGCGCGAACGCGCGCGTGGAAGCGGGCGTCCACTTCGTCGGGCTCGTGATGCTTCTCACGCTCCTCGCGGTCGTCACCGTCTTCGATTTTCGCCGTTGATGCCGGAGGCAGCGGTCGTCCCGAGGAGCGTCGTCCTCGACGGAGTCGGGCTCCACTCGGGCGCGCCGTGCCGCGTCTCTCTCTCTCGCTCGGAGGGGCCCCTCGTGTTCGGCGCGGAGGGTCGGGAGGCGGCGTTCGACGACCTCCGGGTCACGCGGACGGATTTCGGCGTGGAGGTGTCCCTCGGCGACGGCGGACCGCGCATCGACGGAATCGAGCACCTCGCCGCGGCCCTCGCCGGACTCTCGATCCGGAGCGGGGTCCGGGTGCTCGTCTCGGGGGGCGAGGTTCCGCTCCTCGACGGCGGCGCGGCGGCCTTCTGCCGTGCCCTCGACGAGCTCCGCGCACCCGAGGAACCGCCGCGGCTCGTCGTGCGGCGAGAAGACAGCGTCGAGGTGGGAGCCTCCTCTTACACGTTCCTCGCCGGGGAATCGTCCAGCGTCGTGGTCGACGTGCAGTTCGACGCGCCACGGATCGGCGCGGAGCGGGCGAGCTGGGACGGCTCGCGAGCCGCGTTCCTCGGAGACGTCGCGTGGGCCCGGACCTTCGGTTTCCGCAGGGACGCGGCAGCGCTCCTCGCTTCGGGTCGCGCGCGCGGCGCGAACGCGGCGTCGGTGATGATCCTCGCGGACGACGGCTCCGTGGAGGCTCCGGGCGCCGCGGCGAGACCGGGAGAATTCGCGCGACACAAGCTCCTCGACTTCGTCGGAGACGCGATGCTCTTCGGAGGTCCTCCGCGCGGCGCGGTGCACGCCGTTCGTCCGGGTCACCGCGCGACGCGCGAGGCGTTCGCCGCGGCGCTCGAGCGCGGCATCCTCGTGGTCGCGTGACGGGCGAGAGCGCCACGGACGCGAGGCGACGTGCCCTCGCGTCGGAACCAGGCGCACGCGCGGCCATACCCTGGTAGGTTCGAGGGAGCCCATGCGTCGTCGCTCGTTCCTCTCGCTCGTCGCGGCGTCGGCTTCCGCGCCGCTCGTCGGGTGCGGCGCGGAAGCCGTGAGCCTCGCCGAGGGACCGCGAGAGTACGTCGCGACCGACTACGAGCGCGTGCTCGATCGGTGGACTCGCACGAGCGAGCTCTTCGTGGCGAGCGAGCTCGACGACCTCTTGACGGCGACGGCCACGTACGAATCCTGGGACTTCCGGTGGGCGTACGTCGTCCGCTACGCGGAGGACTATCGCCTCACGGTCGAGCAGCGGCACGCGCTCCTCGAGCGGTCCCTCGCCGAGGAAGCACGGTTCCACACGTTCTACGTCGCCCTCTACGCTCAGCGCCACCAGTGGTCGGACCTCACGGCGGAGAACGCGGCGTGGATCATCCGTCTCATCGACGACCGCGGCAACGAGACGGCGCCGAGCGAAATCGAAGCGATCCGGAGACCGGGCGCGATCGAGAGGACCTATTTTCCGTACACGTCGCCGTGGCGACGCGCCTACCGCGTGCGCTTCCCGGTGGCCCGGGCCGACGGCCGCCGCACGATCGCGGAGGACGCCGGGTGGTTCGGGCTCCGCTTCGCGGGCGCCCAGGGAAACCAGCAGCTCGTCTGGCTCGTCGATCAGCGGAAGACCGCCGGCGTCGACGGCTGACCCGCCGAGGAGCGGCCCTCCCGGGGGCGCGATCGTCGGACGGTCGCGATCGCGATCCCCGAGGACTCGAGAGCCGTCGGGATTCAGCCCGCGAGGATCTCGATGAGCGGCGGCACGCTCGTGAGGAGCTCGGCCGCGACGCTTCGGGGCGCGAACAGGATGAGCGCGCCGCTCTTCGCGGCCCGCGCGGCGGTCTTCGCCTTGCCCGCGGAGAGCACCTCGGCCGAAAACAGGATGTCGCCCGGCCCTGCCTCGTCCGTGACGGTGTCGCCCGTCACGAGCTCCACGCGGCCGCCGCCGACGATGTGAAGGCCCGGCACGCCTTTGCCGGCTTCGACGATCGTCTCTCCGGGACCGAAGGACTTCACCTCCAGGCGTGAGAGCACGAGGCCGCGGAGCGTCTCGTCCAGCTGGTCGCCGAGGGGGCCGAGCGTCGCGCCGACGAGCGCCTGGTACCTGTCCGCGACGACCTTCAGATCGTCCAGCACCCACGGGCACTCCGCGAACGCCGAGTTCAGCGCCTCCCGGGTGAACGAAGCCACGACCGTCTCGTGCTCGAGCGCGACGACGCGAACGCCGACGCCCTCCGCGAGCGTGCCCTGGGTGAAGACGACCTCTCCCGGCTTCGCGACGGCGGCGGCGACGTCCGCGATGGACGGCATGATGCCGACCTTGCCGCGCGTGACGAGCGCGGCGCCGAAGGAGTTCACTTCTTCGTCCGCGGAGAGCGTCGTCAGCACGGCGGCGGCCGCGAGTGCGGCCTGCGTCTCTTCCGGAAGGTCTTCGAATCCGAGGACCGTCTCGAGGAGCACGCCGTCGACGGATGGCGGCCCTTCGGGCACCTCCGACGGAATCGACCCGGCAGCGACGGGCGCGGGCCCGGTCTCGGGCTCGGGTTCCGGCTCGGGCTCGGGTTCCGGCTCGGGCTCCGGCTCCGGCTCCGGTTCCGGCTCGGGAGGAGCGAGCTCGGGCTCGGAGTCCGCGGGAGGACCGACGAGCGGCTCGGCGTCCGGCACGGTGACGCCGGAACTGGCGACCGGCTCGTCCTCCTCGCCGGGACGCGTGTCCTCCTCGGGCTCGTACGAGTCGCGGATCACCGGAGGCGGGACCTGCCCGACCGGAGGGAAGGATCCCGCCGGTGGCGGCGCGTCCGGACGGTGGCTCCAGACCTCCTCGGCGGAGACGAGCTCCGATTCGTCGGAGTCCGCGCGCGGTCGCGAGCTCCACGGGGCGCCCGGAGGCGCGCTGAAGAGGTCGCTCGCGTGGACGTCGTGCGTGTCGTCCTCGTCGAAGGGCTCGTCCGATTCGCCGAGCGCTTCCTCACGATGGCCCGGCGGCGGAATCGTCGGCGCGTCGTCGTCGTCCAGATCTTCCGTGATGTCTTCGGGGACGTCGTCCGAGAAATCGATGGGGATCTCGCCGCTCAGGCTGTGCGCGCTCTGTCGGGGTGCGGATTTCTTGGGCTCGGGCGGGACGGACTCGGCGTCCAGCAGCGCGTCGACGTCGTCGGGGGGCACGCTCCGGGGAGGTGGCGCGGCGGAATCCGGCGCTCGCGCGGCGGCTTCGATGAGGCGATCGGCGACCTGCGACGCGAGTCGCGTGAGCTCCTTCGTCCGAGCGGGGTTTCCGGCCGCGATGGCGGCGTCCACCGCCCGGCGGAGCCACACGACGGCGTCCGCCTTCCCGCCGCGGTTCCACTGGACCGCGGCGGTCTGGAGCGCCCACGCCACGTCGTCGTCGTCGTCGTCGAGTGGAGGCGGGATGACGGAGTCAGCGCCGGGCATCGAGGGGAGTTTTCATACCATCCGCCCGGCTCGAGTGGCGAGCAGGACTCCGTTCGAGAGACCGCGCCCGGGGGCCGTCACTGGGGCGAAATCAGGACTTCTCGGTCGCGCGCGCCGTTCGGGGGCCCGACCATCCCCTGCTTTTCCATCATCTCGACGATCTTTGCCGCCCGGTTATACCCGATGGTCATCTTCCGCTGGAGCCAGGACGTGCTGCACCGGCGCGTGTCCGCCACGATGCGGACGGCCTCGTCGAAGCGCGGGTCGATGGGCTCCTCTTCCCCCTCGGGCTCCTCGTCGTCGTCCGCGCGCTGGAGGATCGCGTCGTGGTAGGTGGGCGTGCCCTGGGTGCGGAGGAACGACGTGAGCGCCTCCACTTCTTCCTCGCTCACGAACGGGCACTGGACGCGCTTCATCTCGTTCGAGCCGTTCATCTTCACCAGCATGTCGCCCTTGCCGAGGAGGAGCTCGGAGCCCTGTTCGTCGAGGATCGTCCGGCTGTCGACCTTCTGCGCCACCCGGAACGCGATGCGCGTCGGAAAGTTCGCCTTGATCATGCCCGTGATGACGTCGACGCTCGGCCGCTGCGTCGCGAGGACGACGTGCATGCCGGCGGCTCGGGCCTTCTGGGCGAGGCGCGCGATGGCGGCTTCCACGTCTTTGCCTTGCTGCATCATGAGGTCCGCGAACTCGTCGACGACGACGACGATGTACGGGAGCTTGCCGGGCAGAGCGACGCCGTCGGCCCCCTCCTTCGCCGACGGGACGCTGACGACGGCGCCCTCGGCCGTGATCGCGTCGACTTCGTTCCGCGCGGGGGGCGGGATCTCGCCGTCCTCGATGCGCTTCACCCAGCGGTTGTAGGTGCCGATGTTCTTCGTGCCGGCATCGGCGAAGAGCTGGTAGCGCCGCTCCATCTCGTCGACGGCCCATTTCAGGGCCTTCGCCGCCTGCTTCATGTCCGTGACGACGGGAAGCAGCATGTGGGGGATGCCGTCGAAGGGCGCGAGCTCGACGACCTTCGGGTCGATCATGAGGAGCCGGAGCTCGTCCGGCGTGCGCCGGAAGAGGAGGCTCGAGAGCATCACGTTCAGGCCGACGCTCTTGCCGGCGCCGGTCGCGCCCGCGACGATGACGTGCGGCATCGAAGCGAGGTCCGCGTAGTACGGCGCTCCGACGATGTCCCGCCCGAGCACGACCGGAAGCGGCGCCTTCTCCGAGAGCTGGTCGAAGCGCTTGTCGTCCACCAGCTCCCGCAGGTTCACCGGCTGACGCTCGTCGTTCGGGAGCTCGAAGCCGATGCGGCTCTTGCCGGGAATCGGCGCGACGATGCGGACCTTCCTCGACAGGCCGAGTGCGAGGTCGTCCGAGAGGCTCGCGATCTTGCTCACCTTGGTGCCCGCCTCGGGCGCGACCTCGTAGGTCGTCACCGTCGGACCCGGGTGAATTTCCACGACTTTGCCGGTCACGCCGTAGTCGAGGAGCGTCCGCTCGAGCTTCTCGGAGAGCTCGAAGACGCGGCGCTTGTCGACGTCGTTCACCGTCGGGGGGGCGGCCTGGAGGAGCTCCGTCGAGGGGAGCTGGAACCCGCTCCGTCGCTTCTCGGGCGCGCGGGCGGCCCGCTTCACTTCGCGTTCCGGACGCGTGTCGACGATCGTCGGCTCCGCGGGCCCTTCCTTCTTCTCGGAGCGTGCCTTGACCGGAGGCGCCTCGGGGACGAGCGGAGAGGCGGCGACCGCTTCTTCGGCTTCGAGCGGATCCTCTCCGGGTGCGTCCTCGGGTTCGGCGGGCACCTCGGCCTCGGGCGGGACGGGCTTCGCTTTCCGCGCCTTCTTCGGCATCGTGATCGGGCGGACGACGGGGAGCACGACGGCGGGCGGCGCCGGATCTTCACCGAGCGCGATCTTCCGGCGCGCGTCGCCCTCGCGGAGCGCCGCGGAGAGCGCGATGGGCGGCGGACCGGTGTGTTCGATCGGGAGCCACTCTTCGTCGTCCTCGGCGGCGAGCGTCGCGACGATCGCGGCGTCCTTCTCGGCGTCCTTCGCCGCCGCATCGGGGACCGGCGGCGCGGCGTCCCGGGCGGCGGCCTCGCGTTCCTTGCGAAGGACGCGCGCCGCCCCCCACGCCTCGCCGAGACGCGCGAGGAGCGCCTCGACCTTCGTCTCCACCCACCGCGAAAACAGCGTGGCTCGCTCGACGAGCTGAATGAACGAGAACTGGCTCCGCCCGATCAGGATGAGGCCGACGACGGTCCCGCCCACGAGGAAGGACCCGATCGCGGAGAACAGCGACTGGAGGAGCTCGCCGAAGAACAACCCCACGTTGCCGCCCGCGGGAAGCTTCCCGAACGCGACCGCGGCCGGAGCCGCGATGTGGACGAGCGAGGAAACGATGACGAGCACGCAGAGGTCGCCCGCGAGGTGCAGCGACGTGATGCGCGTGCGGCTCGGCCGGAGGAGCGGAAGCGCGAAGAGCACGAGCTCCACGGGCGCGAGCCAGGAGACGACGCCGAAGCCGCGCGCGAGCACGGCTCCGAGGAAGCCGCCGACGGGACCGACCCACTCCGTCCCGAGCACGCTCGGATCGGAGGGATCCTCGCGCACCCCGGCGAGCGACAGCGCGACGTAGATCGCGAGCGCGACGAGGACGAGCGAACCCGCCTCCTTGAGCTTTCCCGTCGGAAGCGCGGAGGCCCGTGCCGGAGCCGGTCCCTGGACCAGTCGGCTCGGTGTAAATAAGTGTGCGCTCATCTACTACCAGTACCTACATAGACCTACGTGACTCCGGGGACAAGAACTCCGTGTTCCGGGGCGCTCGACCGCCCGCGAGGCCCTGGCCCGCGACCGCTCCCCGCCCGCTTCGCCGGGCTCGGCTCGCCCGCGGGCCCGGAATCGGCGGTCCGGGTGCCGAGGGCCTCCGCCTCCGGCCGGCTCACTTCCGTAAGCGCGCGGAATTGAAGGCTCCTCCGCCCGTGCCGCGCCGCGGGCGCCAAGTCGACGGGCCCCCCATGAGCTTGCTTGAGTGTCCGTGCACTGAGGTCGTATTATCGACAACCTGCCGGCGTGTCCGTGGACCCGCTCGGCACTCAACGTCGTGACTTTGCACGGGGAACGGTAGGGATTCCAATGAAGTGTCGCTCGCACGCGAGGCGCCTCGCGTCCGTATCGATGGTCGTCACGACGCTCGCCCTCGGGGCCGCGGTTTCCGGCTGCCGAACCACCCCCGACGACGTTCACCGCTGGGCGAACACGGCGCAGGGACCACGGAAGCTCGTCGCCGTGCTGACGCACGACAAGTACGCGATGGATCTCCGCGTCGAGTCCGCCATGACGCTCGTCAGCATGAAGCCGCGCGCGGGTCGTCGCGTCGGAATCGGAAACCTGGTCGACGCGCTGAACGCGCTCCCGGAAGCGGAGCGCGGGAAGATCGTCGCCGGGATGGTGCCGCGCCTGGACGAAGAGATCCGGAAGCCGCCGAGCGGCGCCGCCGAGCAGCGGAACGACACGAGCATCCCGTTCAAGGACGCGGCCTACGCGCTCCTCACGAACGACGCAGGACCGCTCGTGACGGACAAGTCTCTCGTGGAGAAGCTCCGCGTCGCGCTCACGCAGTGGGCCGTGACGGACTTCTCCGCGCGCATGGACGATTCCTCCCAGGCATACGGCATGGAGCAGGTGCTCCGCATGCTGGGCTCGGCCGGCGTGAAGGGTCTCCCGGCGCTCATCCAGCTGGACGCGCCGAAGATCGACCGGATCTCGGACCTCATCGCCGATCTCGGCGATCCGGCGACGAAGCTCGAAGCGAGCAAGCGCCTCGTCCAGGTCGCGTCCGAGATCAACTCGGACAAGTGGACGAAGGCTCGCGCGCCCAAGCTCGAAGCCGCGAACGCCGCGTCCAAGCTCAAGCCGACGAAAGAGCAGTTCGCGAAGCAGCTCGAGCAGTACCAGGAAGAGGAGCTCCTCCGGATCTTCGGCTCCATGAAGAAGATCGGGCAGGCGCCGATCGCGGAGTACCTGCTCAATTTCGCTTCCGACAAGAACCAGAGCGAGAAGCGCCGCGCGACGGCGCTGGTCGCCCTCGAAGGTCAGATCAACAAGGACGACAAGGCCCAGGTCGACAAGATCCTCGCCCTCGCCACGGCGGAGGACACGCCGGACACCGTCCGGGACGCCGCGCTGCGCCGCGTCGGGGAGATGCCGCGCAAGCTCGTCGTGGATCGGCTCTACTCCGTCTTCGACTCCAAAGAGTGGAAGGTCCGGTGGGTCGCCGCCGAGCTCGTCCTGAAGATGAGCGACAGCTCGCAGATCGACGAGTTCATGACGCACCTCGGTCGCGTACACAACATGTCGATCACGGAGCCGCTCCGCTACGGCAAGCTCGTCGGCGAGCTGAAGAAGGTGAAGGTCGACCCGGTGGAGGCGATCGATCGCTACGCCGATTCGCGCTACTCGCCGTCCGTCCGCCTGAGCGCGCTCGGCTACTACTACGAGGGCGGCACGAAGAACGACGTTCCCAAGGTGGACCGCTACTCGAGCGACACGACGAAGGTTCCCGAGTGTCTCCCGGACGCGAAGGAATGCGAGTGGAAGTGCACCCTGGATTCGGGTGGAAAGCAGGAGGAGAAGGCCGTCGCGACCATCGGCGACTTCGTTTCCTTCTGCGTGAAGCCCGCTCTCGAGAAGCGCTTGCCCACGGCCGCCAAGAAGCCCGCGGGGGGCAACTGAGTTCAAACGTCGCCTGAGCGCGACGCCGAAAGTCACAGGTCCGCGGAAATGTCCGACGCGAACAAGAAAACCGCCCGAAGCTTCCAGTGCAGAGATGCGCTCTGGGACAAGTTCGAGCAGATGGCGCGCGAGCTCGAGTGCTCGATCGACTACCTGATCAACGATTCGATGAAGCAGTACCTGCGGCAGCGCGGGTACGGCAGCACGGCCGCGTCGATCGCGCCGGGAGCAGGCCCCCCGGGGCTTCCCTCCCAGGTCGGTGGCGGTGGCGGTCCTCCGCCTCCTCCGCCGCCCATGCCGGCGCGACCGTCCGCCGTTCCCCCGCCGCCCCCGCCGCCGATGCCCCGCGGACAGACGGGGCAGCTTCCGCCGCCGCCTCCTCCCCTCACGTCCACGGGCCCCGGGCCGCGACGCGGACCGCCTCCGCCTCCGCCTCCGGGCCGCACGATGAGCCGCGGGCCGACTCCGCCGCCGCCCGTGCCGCCGCCCGCCGCGCCTCAGCGCGCCCCGGGCCCGCCGCCGATGGCCGCCGCTCCCGCGCGGCAGTCCTCTCAGCTCTACATTTACTACATGGGTGAGCGTTTCCCGGTGAACAAGGAACGCTTCATCATCGGCCGCGGCAAGCAATCGAGCGACCTGACGATCAAGGACCCGAACGTCTCGCGCCAGCACGCGATGGTCGAGTACCTGAACGGGCAGTACTACATCGTGGACATGGGCTCGACGAACGGCGTCGAGTACAACGGTCAGCGCGTCCAGCGCCGCGTGATCAACGACGGCGACACGTTCCGCGTGTGCGATCACGAGCTTCGCTTCGCGTTGCACTGAGCGTCGCTTCGCCGCTCTTCGCGGCGGGCGCGCTCGCCCAGGGGCTTCCCCCGTGGGCTCCCGAAGGACGACCACCGCTCCCCGAAGACGTCGTCAGCGTCGAGATCACGCGACCGGACGAGCCCATCTTTCGCACGCCGGACGTCCACGGGCCACGGCGCGGCGCCGCGGCGCTGGGCGCGCGCCTCCCGCTCCTCGGCGTGAAGCCCGGCCCCGGATGCAAGCGCGACTGGTTCCTCGTCGGTCCCGAGGCGTGGCTCTGCGGCGACGGCGGAGCGCCGTCGGGAGCGGCTCCGACGAGCGCGGACGCCGAACCGCCGCCGTCCGAGAGCGGAATGCCACGCGCGTACTACTTCGTCGGAAAGGACGGGACGCTCGGCTACGGAGATCTCCACGACGCGGACCGCGCTCCGCCCAAGGGTGAGCTCCAGGCGGGCTTCGCCGTCTCGATGAAGCGCGTGGAGCGAGGCGAGACCGGGGAGTCCTACGGCCTGACGACCAAGGGCCTCTGGCTCCCACTCCGGGACCTCGCGCCGGTGGTGCCGCTTCGCTTCTCGGGATACCGCGCGGAGGCCGGGACCCTCGACCGCGGGTTCGTCGTGGAGGACGGCGCGACCGCCTACGCCGAGCCCGGAAAGAAGGCGAAGCGAGACGTCCGGGCGCCGGCCCGCTTCGAGACGGTCCCCGTCCTCGAGACGCGGGAAGAAAAATCGCGCTCGTACGTTCGAATCGCGGACGGCCTCTGGCTGGAAGCGACCAGCCTTCGCATCCCGAAGCCGTCCACGCCTCCCGACGAAGCGAAGGGCGGCGAGCGATGGATCGACGTGTCGCTCGCCGACGAAACACTCGTCGCCTACGAGGGTTCGCGGCCGGTGTTCGCGACGCTGGTCTCCACCGGCATCGGCAAGGGTCAGGCCGAGACGGCGACGCCGTTGGGCGTTCACCGTATCTGGGTCAAGCTGAAGACGACCGACATGACGAACCTCGAGGACCCGGAAGCCGCGCACTACTACGCGATGGAGGAGGTGCCCTGGGTCATGTTCTTCGAGAAGGGCTTCGGCATCCACGGTGCGTTCTGGCACCGCTCGTTCGGGCATCCGCGGAGCCACGGATGCGTCAATCTGACGCCCCGCGACGCGCGCTTCCTCTTCGACTGGGCCGGTCCGCACCTTCCTACCGGTTGGTCCGCGGTGCTGCCGACGGAATGGGATCCCGGGACGCTCGTCCGGGTGCGATGATGTGAACGGGAGCATCCCGCGTGGTTTCGATCGTCCATGCAGCGCGTGACATCGGCCGCGTCCGAGACATCTCGGGCGTGCTCGCTCGTCACGGGTTCGGCGAGGTGCTCGCCCGCATGGGTTTCGGGCCGAAGCGCGCGGAAGCGGCGAACGCCGCGGAAGCCCAGGGGGCCTGGGCGACGCGCATCCGGATGGCGCTGGAAGAGCTCGGCCCCTCCTTCGTGAAGCTCGGGCAGATCGTCTCGACGCGCGCGGACGTGCTGCCGCCGGAGCTGATCGCCGAGCTCGTGAAGCTCCAGGACTCCGTCCCGCCCGTCCCGTTCTCCGCGATCAAGGAGCAGGTCGAACAGTCGCTCGGCGCGGAGCTCGGCGAGATCTACACGCAATTCGACGAGGCGCCTCTCGCGGCGGCCAGCATCGCGCAGGTCCACCGGGCGAAGCTCAAGACCGACGACGGCCTGATGGACGTCGTCGTGAAGGTTCAGCGCCCCGGCATCGCGGAGACGATCTCGAGCGACCTCGACATCCTCCGCACGTTCGCCGTGCTCCTCGAACGCGCGATGCCGGAGACGAAGATCTATTCTCCCGCGGCGCTCGTGCACCAGTTCGAGCGCGCCATCGTCGCCGAGCTGGATTTCGCGACGGAGGCGGAGAACGCCGGGCGCTTCGCGCAGAACTTCCAGGGGTACCGGAACGTCAAGTTCCCGTTCGTGTACCGCCAGGCGACGAGCAAGCACGTGCTCACGCTGGAGTACCTCGACGGCAAGAAGGTCTTCGACGCCGTCGCGGCCGGGCACTCCGGGAAGAAGCTCGCGCGACTCGCCCTCGACATCGTCGTGAAGCAGATCTTCGAGGACGGCTTCTTCCACGCCGATCCCCATCCCGGGAACGTGCTCGTCCTCGGCACGCCGGAGGACCCGTCCTTCGCGATGCTGGATCTCGGGATGGTCGGACGGCTCTCGCCCCGCCTCCGGGACCTCTGCGTGGACTTGATGGTCGCGGCCGCCCGCAAGGACTACGAGGCCATCGCGGACGTCCTCTACTCGATCGGCACGCCCACCAAGAAGATCGACATGCACGCCTACCGCGCCGAGGTGGCGATGCTGGCGGAGAAGTATCTCGGCAAGCCCTTGAAGGACATCGAGATCTCGATGCTCATCCGGGACCTCGCGCAGGGATCCATGAAGTACGGCGTCGAAGTGCCGAGCGATCTCCTGCTGGTCGGCAAGACGCTGATGACCGTGGAAGGCGTCGGCAAGGCGCTGGATCCGGACCTCGACGTTTTCCAGGAGGGCAAGCCCCTGTTCCTGGACATCGTGAAGAAGCGCTACTCGCCCGAACGGCTCGGCAACGAGCTCTTGCGCCGGCTCGAGCGTCTCAGCGGCGCGACGCAGAACCTGCCCGAGCAGGTGAGCGACGTCCTGGACGATCTCCGGTTCGGTCGACTCACGGTGCGCACGGCCGACGCCGACGCGGGGAGCGCGAGCGATCGCCTCGGCCGCCGCATCTACACCGGCATGGTCGGAAGCTCGCTCATCCTCGCCGGAGGATGGGCGCTGTCCGCGAATCGGCTCTACCCCGCCGCCGCGCTCTTCTCCTGCGCCTTCATCCTCCTCTTCGGCCACACCGTGCGGGACGCCGTGAAGAGCTGGACTAAGAGATAGACGCCGCGACGAAGACGAAAAGAAGCCTCTCGCACGAGCGCTTGCTCGCGCGAGAGGTTCTCTGGATCACGGGCGCGCCGGAGCGCGCGTCGGAGCCGCGCCCCCCACGACGAGGGGGAGCGCCGCCGACTTCACGGGATCTTGCTGTAGAGGAGGAACGAGACGGCGAAGGCGAAGAGCACGAGCGACTCGATGAGCGCCAGACCGAGAATCATCGGGGTCTGGATGCGCGGAGCCGCGCCGGGGTTCCGGCTGATGCCCTCGAGGGCCGCAGCGGCCGCCTTGCCCTGACCTAGAGAGCCGCCGAGCGCGGCGAGCGCGATGGCGAGACCGGCGCCGAGCGCCGCCGCCGCCTGAACGTCGAACTGATTCGCTCCACCGCCGGCCGCGCCTTCCTGGGCGAACACCGTCGACGAGAGCAGCGCGATCACCGTGCCCGTCGCGAGGGCGAGCTTCTTGTTGCTGAACATTCCTTGATCTCCTTCTCGAACCCGAGCGGCCCCGTTCGGAACCGCAAAATCAGTGGTGGTGTTCCTCGTGCTCGGTCGCGAGGCCGATGTAGATGCACGTCAGCAGGGTGAAGACGAGCGTCTGCACCAGTACGACGATGCAGCCGAGGATCATGACGGGGATCGGCACCAGCACGGTGAGGAACCCCATGAAGATGCTGAGCAGCAGGTGGTCCACCGACATGTTCAGCATGAGCCGGAGCGCCAGAGTGGCCGGCCGCACGAAGAGCGAGATGAGCTCGATCGGAAACACCAGCGGCGCGAGGTACCAGACGGGACCGGCGAGGTGCTTGATGTACCCGAAGCCATTTTCCTTCAGGCCCCAGAAGTTGAAGACGAGGAACACCACGAGCGCGGTGCCGAGCGTGATGGAGAGGCTCGTCGTCGCGAGGGGGAACCCGGGGAGCAGCGCCATGACGTTCGCGCAGAAGACGAAGCAGGCGCTCGTCGCGATGAGCGGGAAGTACTTCTTCGCCCGTTCCGCATCCATCACGTCCTTCGCGAGCGTGTAGAAGTAGTCGAGGAAGACCTCCGCGAACGTGCGGACGGTGAGGCTCTCGTCCGGGACGACGGCCTGGTCCACCGCGGCGAGCTTGCCGCGGACGTATGCGGCGACGGCGAGGAGGATCACGAAGATCATCAGCGACGTCGCGATGGGCTCGAAGCTGTGCCACGTGGGAGCGTGGTGACCGACGAACGTCTCGCCGAGCGCCTCCGCGTTCGCCGCGAGCGTCTCCTTCATGTGCGCAAGGACGAGGTGAGTGAGGAAGCTCGTATGCTCGGGCACGATCAGCCTTCCTCCCGCGCGGCCGGTTGCGGCCAGAGCGAGGCGACGACGATGCCGAAGGGCAGCGCGCCGAATCCGAGAACCAGCGGGAGCACGCTCACGATGCCCGTCTTCACCAGCACGGAGACGAGCGCGAAGAGCGCGGCGGCCTTGAGGACGGCGACGCCCGCCCAGCGACCCTTTTCGCTCCGGAGATAGACGCGGACGAGCCGCTCGAGGATCCAGAGGTTCGCGACCGCGAGCACGGACCCGAGCCCGACGGCGAGCGCCGTGTGGACGCCGAACTTCGCGAGCGCGCCGACGACGAGCAGCGCGCCGCTCGCGGCGACTCCGAGATACGCCGCGTTCATCGACGCATCTCTCTCAGCGGTCTTCTCGATCATGAAACTTCGCTCGGGCTTCTCGGTCTCGTCGTTCTTCTTCTTCAGCATCGCGGTTGGCGCGCTCGAGGGCTCGCCACACGCTGCGCACACCGGCTGCGATTCCGAATCCGAGCCCGACCAGGGTGAGCCAGCTTCCCGTGTGGAAGCTCCGAGCGAGGTAACGTCCGCCGAAGAGGCCGACGAGAATGCTCAGCACGAGCTCTAGCCCGACAGTCGAATAGCTCCCGATTCCTTTCCAGCTCTTGTGCACCAATACTGTAAAAACGCGGCGCTCAATTACCACGCGTTCTGATCGGGGGTCAATGCGCTTGGGCCGCGATCGCCACAGCGCGACGTTACCGCCCGATTGTGACTTCCGCTCCACGCCACTAGCCTTCGGTCATGCGAACGCGCACCACCGGAGCGACTCTCGTGCTCGCAGTGGCGACCGCCTCGGTGATCGCGGTCGCGGAACCGAAGGGCGCGCCGCGCGGCGGCACGCCGGCGGGCTCGAGCGGGGCTGCATCCGCGACCGCGCCTGCCGCTCCGCCGGCCGGCGCCTCGGGCGGTCCTTCCGCTCCGACTGCATCGCCCGGAGCCGCCGCGTCCGGCGCAGCGTCGACTTCCACCGGCGCAGCGGCGGCCGCCACCTCGAATGCCGCGCCGTTAGCCGGCGGCGCCGCGCCTGGCGCTCCCTCTGCCGCCGCAGCCGGTGAGTCGGGGGGCGCTGCCGCGCCGGGAGCGGAAGCCCCTGCAGAGCCAGCGGGAGGGCCTCCGCCGCACTACTACGTGGAGCCGGCCTCGCCTCCGGGCGAAGCGGTCTACGAACCTCCGCCGCCACCCCCTCCCTTCTACGAGCCTCCGCCGCCCGCGCCGCCCGATCTTCGCGCGCCGAAGACGGCACTCTGGCTCGGCGTTCGGCCGTCCTTGTTCGTTCCCTTCGGCAGCCTGTGGATCGACGGCTTCCAGAGTCCTTCGGGTGTCTACTACCGGCGACGGACGTTCGCGAACTACGCCGCGCCCGGGCCGGGCGCCGAGTTCGACGCCGGTGCGCGCTTCTCCCGCAGGTACATGGTGTTCGCGCTCTATCAGCACGCGGAGCTCGGCACCGGAAACCTGGACGACGCGGCGTTCGGGGGCCAGGAGCGCGGCGCGACGAACTTCTACGGCGTCGGCCTCCGCTTCTCGACCGATCCGGCGGCGATCGGCTTCGCCCTGGAGATCGCGCTCGGCTACCGGGACTTCACCGCCTACTGGTCCGACGGGACGAAGCTCTCGATGACCGACGGCATCCTCGACGCGCGCATCGGTCTCGGTGCGGACTTCCGTCTCTCCCGTCACTTCACGCTCGACCCGATGCTCGTCCTCGGCGGCGGCTCCTTCGGGAGCCGGAAGTGGAGCGGCAGCATCACCGAGGGTTCCGGCTTCGCGTCGACGGACGAAGCCGGCGAGTACGGAACGCTCGAGCTCCAGCTCGGCGCTCACTTCGACGTCTACTAGATGACCGATCGCGATTCGGCTAAAGCCGGATCGAAACGCAGGAGGAGTCGAGGCGGATGAGCTGCCCCCCAGCGCGCGCGCAACATTCGTCACATCTGTCCGGTCGAATCCGCCGGTTGAGGTCGTTCCGGCGTCGCGCCCGAAAGACGTGGCGACGAGCGTCAGCTCGTATCGGGCGCGATGCTTCCGGCAGAGTGATACCGGCGCGTTCGGTATTCGTGGAAGGAACGACGGAGCGCCGCCCCGCGCCGGCATCACTCTTCCAGAAGCCTGGATCAGGAACGAACTTG
>DASZXK010000025.1:0-43313 GCA_035545855.1 Polyangiaceae bacterium | reverse complement strand
TTTCACCGGTGGGTGGACGCGCCTCGAGCCGCGCGCGGGCGGCGCGAACGGCGCACCCGGGCAGCCCCGCGCTGGGGTCGATTCGCCTCTCGCCGTCGCTGCGCGGCGAATAGGTCACGTTGCGCTTGCAGGTTCATCCAGAACTCTGGCGACGTACCGAAGATTTCCGACAGCAGGAGGGCGGTATCGGCAGTCACGGCGCGTTTGCCGTTGATCAGCGTATTCACGCGCTGCAGCGGCACGTTCATCCGTTCTGCGAGCGCCGTTTGGGTCATCTCCATCGGCTCGAGGAATTCTTCGAGGAGAATCTCACCGGGTGGCGTGGGGGGTCGCTTCTTCGGGATCATGGTTGCCTCAGTGGTAGTCGACGATGCTCACGTCGTGGGCCTGTCCGTCGGTGAAGCGGAAGACCACTCGGAACTGATCGTTGATGCGGATGCTGTAGCGACCAGCAAGGTCGCCTTTGAGTTTCTGCAGGCGGTTCGCCGGAGGGATTCGAAGATCCTCGATGACGCGCGCGGCGTTGATCATGTCGAGCTTCCTGCGGGCGACCGTCCAGAGTTCCGTGGGTAGAGCGCGCGCTGCCCGCGAACCCACGCCGTGGAAGACGTCTTCCGCGGTGCGGTTGCCGAAGCTCGCGATCACTCCAGACAGTTTACCGCCTGCACGGTAGGCGTGCAACCGTAGGCGAGCTGGGCACGAACCGGCACCGGCTCAGCCCGCGCGCTGCTTCCGGTACCTGGCGGGAGGAAGCCCCATGTGCCGGGTGAAGACCCTCGTGAAGTGAAACCGATTCGGAAAGCCGCACGACTCGGCGATGTGTTCGATGCTGAGCTCCGTGCCGGCGAGTAGCTCCGCCGCACGACAGACGCGGCGTTCGGCGACGTAGCGGGCAGGCGTCACGCCGAGCGCCCTGCGGAAGTGACGGATCAGCACGTCCGGCGCCAGCGCAGCGCGCCTGGCGAGACGAGGGCCGTCGAGCGTGGCGCCGAGGTGCGTCTCGATGTACGCGAGCACTCTCGCGAGTCTCCGGTTCACCGCGCCGCTCGTCTTCGCGCGACCGGCGATCGCCATGCCGAGCGTCGCGTATGCGGCGCTCTTCACCGCGAAGAGCATGTCGTCCGACGGAGGCTCACCCGCGGCGATCCGGCACGCGATCGAGAAGACGTCGTCGGCCAGCGCGTCGGATGCTTTCGACGCGAAGACCGATGGCAGTACCGCGCGGATCGCGGAGCTCGGCCAACCCGGCACGTCGAAGTGGACGTACGCGTGCTGGACGCGGGCCGACGAGCGGGTGCCGAAGCTCAACCATGCCGGGATCAGATACAGGCGCTTCGCTTCGAGCGGTATCCAGCTCGTGCCGATCCTGATCGCTGCACCGTCCTGAGCGTTGCTGTACAGGCGGAAGTATGGGCGCTTGATGCTGGAGAACGACCACTTCTCGTTCAGTCGGGTCGCGCCGATGGCGATCAAGCGGAGCTCCCAGCGGTCCGAGAGCGGGACGCGGCCGTCCGAGACACCGGGCGAGAAGTCGGAAATGGATACATACGGGTCGGACCCGGACATGGCCTCCGCTTCTACCACCGACGAGAATGCGGACCATGGTGCGTTCGGTCGCGTGTCGAGTCGGTGCGCTGCTCCTCGGCGCGTGTTCGAGCTGCTCGCCGGCGGGCGGCACCGCCCCTTCAGGCGCATTCGGGGACGCAGGCCCCGTCTCTCATGCACCGCGCGACGCGGCCGGCGGGGATGCGCCCCGCGAGGATGCCCCTGCGACATCGCTCGGGGGGCTCGAGCAGGCTTACGTCGATCTCGGCTTCGGGATGTTCGTGCACTTCAACATGTCGACGTTCGCGCGCGCGGACGCGACCGGCGTGGTCGGCGAGTGGGAGCAGGGAGGCGAGGACCCCAAGCTGTTCGCCCCCACCGCGCTCGACGCGGCCCAGTGGGCGGACGCCGCCGTGGCTGCGCACATGCGATACGCGGTGCTGACCACGAAGCATCATGGCGGCTTTTCGCTGTGGGACACGGCCCAGTCGACGCACGACGTCGCGTCGAGCCCATTTCGCGGCGGTCACGGCGACGTGGTGAAGGAGTTCGTGGACGCCTTCAGGAGCCGAGGCCTGAAGGTCGGGCTCTACTTCTCGATCTGGGATCGGACGAACGGGGAAGACCTCGGCTTCATCGAAGGGCAGCTCACGGAGCTCCTGACCCGGTACGGCGAGATCAGCTGCCTGTGGTTCGACGGCTGGGGTTGGAACGTCGGGTACGACGCGGTGCCGTTCGACGAGATCTATCGGCACGTGAAGTCACTTCAGCCGAACGTTCTCGTCGTCGAGAACAACCACAAGAGGGACCTCACGCACACGGACATCGTCGTCTACGAGCGCATGGTCGATGGCATCCCGCCCGCGAACAACGCCATTCCCTCGGAGGTCGCCATGACGGTCCGCGCGGACGGGGCCTGGTTCTACCACCCGGCCGGCGGCGACGAGCTGCGATCGGTCGACTTCATCGTGCACCAGTCGCTCGATCCCGTGCGAGCGGCTCATGGAACCGTCCTGCTCGACGTGACACCGGACCAGAGGGGCCTGATTCCCGAGAACCAGGTCGCGCTGCTCCAGGGCGTCGGCGCCGGGCTCGCCGCGGGTCGGTGATCCGATCTGCAGCGACGAAATCGTCAGGTCGACGTCACGCCGCCTCCCTAAGGCGTCCGCCACCTGAACGTTCGGGACCCAGGAATCGCCTCGACCTCGCCGACGCGAACCAGCCCATCCAGCGCCTCTTGGACTTCAGCCGCGGAGCGACGTCCGACGGTGAGCACATTTTCCGACGAGAAGACGTGAAGTCGCCAGACGTCGAATCCAAAGGCGCCACCCGGCAAGAAGTCCACGTCGACGACCGTCCCGTCCGCCGACAACCTGCAACCGATCCCGTGGAACTCGAACTCGATTCCGTCCGGCGAAACACCGGATTTCGCGATCTCTCCGGCGCGGCGCGCAGCCAGCAGGTCGACTCGGCCGATTGACCTTCCGAGTCGTTCGCACAATCCCGTCGCGGCGCTCATGTAGCCGGTGATGAGCTCGTGGATCCAGTCCATGCGTTTCTGTTGCCGAGCCAAACTCTAGTAGGGCAGTCGTTGCCTCTCGAGCCGGAGGTTGCTGGGCCCCGCGGAGCTCGCGCAGCTCCGCGTCCGCCCCGGCTGCCGTCCTTCAGAACTGGTGAAACTCTCGACCATCCTGAGAGCACCTGGGAGAGGCTCGTTTCACTTCCCGGACGGCCCGAGCGGTCCCAGGTATCGCATCTCCGTACCGGACACGGCGAACGCGCCGCGTGACGTCGCGACGTAGAACGTCATTCGGTGAAGAAGGCTGAGGAACACGTGGTGCTCGGCGGGTGCGGGGCCGAGGATGTGGCTCGCCATCAGGGCCTCCGCGTGCACTCCGTTCTGTACGAGCGGAATGTCCAGGCAGCTCTTCGAGAGCGGTGTGAGCGACAGGAGCGTGCGCCCGTCCGCCGACACGACCGCGCGATGAAACCCACCCACCAGCACGACGTTCGGGTCCGTCGTCGCCGGGATCAGACAGACGACGAAGTTTCCACCTTCCGCGGCCGAGGCCGGGAGCACGACGGTGTTGTATCGCTCCGAACAGGGCCTGAACTTCCCGGCGACGGCCGTTTCGCGCGCGGAGAACAGCGCGATCTCCTCCGGCGTCGCGGCTTCCCCGGGCTCGGCGGGCACGACCTTCGGCGTCGACTCGAAGCTCGCAAAGCGGACGCGAACCACCGGCGCGACCGCGTTCCCGTCATTCGACAGGAACGTGACGACGGCCGAGTGCCCCTGTTCCGCGACGACCCACCCGCGCACGCGAGGATCGGGCTTTCCGCCGTTCGACGCGATCGCGGCATCCGTTGCCCGAGACGCATAGGAGTCCAGCACGAACATCCGGCGACCGACGTCGGCCGCGTTCTGGATCTGCGGAGCGAGATCCGCCGGAATCGGCCTCGACGGGTCGTGCCCGCTCGTGGCGCCACCTCGCGTCGCGGGTGCACAGGAGACCGTGACGAGCGCGACGGCGGCCACTGCCGCTGCGCGGGACCGAAGCCAGCGCGTGTTTCCCACCTGGGCACGGTATCACGGCGGGCATCGGTGTATTGGGTGTGTAAAACGGGGCGGCGCGCTCTGGTTCCTGGCTCTCCTCCCTGCTAGCGAGTGCGCATCATGCGTTGTTCTTCCTTCGGTGCGTGCCTGGTCTCCCTATCCGTGACGCTCGCTGCTTGCGGCTCCAGCGACGCGCACCGACAACCCGACGACGAGGGCGCGGCGGACGGGGGAGACGCCGGTCCAGCGGGCGGCGCTAAGGGCAGCGGCGGCTCGGGCGGAGCCGGCGGGCGAGGTGGCAGCGGCGGCACGGCGGGCTCCGCCGGGGCGGGCGGTACATCCGGCGGCTCGGGTGGCCTCTCGAGCGGCGGCACCGCGGATGCGTCGACGGGCGGCGCTCCCGATGCGTCGACGGGCGGCACACCGGACGGTTCGGTGGACGCCTCGACCGCGGACGCCGAGAGCACGGACTCGGCCGGCGATGCACGCACGACGCCCATCGTGGAGATCGACTTCGACGGGGACGCGGGCCTGCCGCCCGGCGTGGACGCCGGAACGGCCACGCTCACGCCTTCACAGGGCTACGCGCCACTCGGGCACCCCGGCAACCAGTTCGGGCCCACGTTCCTGCGCAGCCTCACCGGCAACACCATCACCATCACGCTCACGAATCTGCCGCCCCACACGTCGCTCTCGATCGACTTCCTGTTCGCGGCCATCGACTCGCTCGACGGCGAAGGGACGTTCCCCGCCGGCGATTATTTCCGCGTCGACCTCGACGGCACGACCATCTTCCGCGAGACCTTCGCCAACGCGACCGATACGCAGATCCAGACGTACGTCCCCCCCGTCCCGGAAGTCGTCCTCGCGCGGAGGGTCGATCTCGGGTTCAGCGGTCCCGGCGGCTACTATACGGACAGCGCGTACGACATGAGCCTGGATCCCACCTTCGACGATCTCGCTCACACGTCCTCGACCGCGGTCATCCTCTTCACGCTCGAGGGCGCCGGCGTCCAGGACATCAACGACGAGTCGTGGGCGATCGACAACGTGCGGGTCAGCACGAAGTAGGCGCCCTGGCGCGAATCGAGCGCGCAGCCTGCCGGCGGAACGCAGCACAACGCACAATTCGGCGCCGAAATGTGCGTAGAGTGCGCCCGCCGCGGCAATGAAAGGTTTCAGCACCATGTTCCAGAGATCCGGTGAGGTGGCGGCGCAGGCGCGCCTGGCGCTCGTGTTCGTGTGCTTCGGACTGGCGTCGTGCAGCAGCGACGTGCAGAGCCAGTTCTCCTCGGCTCCGGATGGGAGCGTGGGCACGGGCGGCGCCGCCACCGGTGGAGCGGGAACGGGCGGCGGCGGAATCGGCGGCAGCGGAACGGGTGGCACCGGAACGGGTGGCACCGGAGTGGGTGGGACCGGTAACGGCGGGACGGGCAACCCGCCGGAT
Source organism: Polyangiaceae bacterium (assembly GCA_035545855.1). Taxonomy (GTDB): domain Bacteria; phylum Myxococcota_A; class Polyangia; order Polyangiales; family Polyangiaceae; genus DASZVB01. The sequence goes on along the minus strand of DASZXK010000025.1, from coordinate 37,767 downwards.
GCGGGCGACACGAGCGACGCAGGAAGCGGCGGCAGCGGATCGCTCCCCGATGGGAGCGCCAGTGAAGATGCAGGAAGCGGTGGCGACGTCGGCGCCGGCGGCGCCGGAGCGGGTGGCACGGGCGCCGGCGGAGCGGACACAGGCGGAGCAGGTGGCGTCGGTGCGGGCGGCGCGGGAACCGGAGGTGTCGGCGCGGGCGGCGCGGGAACCGGAGGCAACGGCTCCGGGATGACGACGTCTCAGCAGATCCAGGACGTACTCGACGCGAGCGCCGGAAGCGGCCTCACCCTCCCGATCGACGGCGCGTACGTCACCTACACGCGGCCGGCGGCCGGATCGGAGCCGAGCGGCTTCTTCCTGCAGGCGGAGGCAAGCGGTCCGGCCATCTTCGTCGCGCTCCCCCTGAGCAGCACGAATCCGCCGCTTGCCGTCGGAGACCGGGTGAACCTCTTGGTCACGGCAACGTCGACGCTCGCCGGCCTCCCTGAAGTGACGGCCGCGACCGGGCTCACCGTGGTCGCGTCGAACCACGCGATCGAGCCCCTCGTCGCCAACGTGACGACGGCGACGGATCTCGTCTCGAGCCTCGCCTCTTACCAGAGCCGCGTCATCTCCTTCACGGGCACCATCGGAGGCCCGTTCACCAGCGCGGGAGGCGGGACGCAGGTGGCCGCGAACCTGGTGACGACCGGGGTGACGGGCTCGAACCTGCGCATCCGCATGCCGGAAACCGTCCGCGCCGCCTTCGATCTGGAGGCAGGCTGCACCGTCACGGTCGACTACGGCGTGATGTGGCGCTTCAACGCGGTCGCCGAGCCCTCGGCCTTCAGCGCGAGCGACTTCACGAACGTGGCGTGCCCGGTGCCCACCGTGGTCGGCGCGACGGCTCCCGACGGAACCCACGTCGTGGTCACCTTCGATCGCACCCTCGATGCGGCGACGGTCCAGAGCGGCGACTTCACGTTCGACAACGGTCTTCAGGCGACGGCCGTCTCCGTTTCGGGGAAGACCGTCACGGTCACCACCACGGCGCAGTCGGCCGCCACCTACACGGTCTCCGTCAAGAACGTGAACGACGTCCTCGGCGCAGCGATCGGCATGCCGAGCAGCGCGATGTTCGGCGGCTCCCCGTCGAAGGCGCAGCTGCTGATCGACGAGCTCAACCCCAACATCGCCGGAGCGCACGACCTCGTCGAGCTGCTCGTGACGTCCGGGGGTTCGGTGAGCGGCTACACGCTGATCGAGGACGGCGCGACGCTCACGACGCTCGCGACGTTGCCCGACGTCACCGTCGCGACCGGCGACCTCGTCGTCGTCCACCTGAATCCCGCCTCGGCGACGGGCGCGGCGCCCGCGTCGGAAACGACGGCGAAGAACCAGTACGCCAACGCGACGTACTCCGCGAACTACGACGGCGCCTGGGACTTCCAGGGCGACACCTTCGGGCTCGCCAACTCCGACCGAATCCTCCGCCTCGAGGCGCCGGGGAACGTCGTCATCGACGCGGTGCCCGTCGTGCTCTCCACGAGCGCGAGCCCGCCGTCCGCGTTCCCCGCGGATCTCCAGACCCTGCAGGCGGCCGGCGGCTGGCTCCCCGCCGATTGCGGCGGTTCGCTCTGCACCTACACGTCGACGCCGACTGCCGTCGCGATCAGCGTCGACTATGTCGGCGCGGGCACGACCGCCACCGGCAACTCGATCGCGCGGAAGTCCGGCATGAACACCAAGACGAAGGCGGACTGGAACGCCGCCGCGGCGCAAAGCTTCGGCGCAGCGAATCCGTAGGGTTCGCGGCGCCTCCGCTGCGCGCGCGCTACGACCTCATCGGCGCCGCCGGGAGCGACGAGCCGCGCCGCGCCCGGCGTCCCGCTCCGGGCGCTGACTCGTCATGTCCTACTGTTGCGTCGCGATCGGGCGGCTGCCGATCCAGCGCTCCTTGCGGCTGAACGCGACGCCCCGCGCTTCTGCCTCGCCGACCGAGGAGCGATCGTTTTCGATGTTCTTGGTCAGCGTGATCATGAACACCGTGGAGCTCCCCTGCGCGCCGATCAGGGTCGACCAGCCGAGGAACATGGCCCAGGCCCGGAACCAGCGCTCCCCGTACTTCTCGACGACTGCGTCGCGATTCCGGAGCCAGTTTTCGTACCACTTGTGGATCGTCACCGAGTAGTGCGCGCCGCAGTTCTCCACGCGGTGGACCTCGAAGCCCGCGCGCTCCACCTGTGAGACGACGAACGCGAGCGGGCAACTGGCGTCCGCGCCCGGGAACACGTGCTTCCCCATGAAGAGGCCCCACACGAGGTCTTCGTATTGCCATTCCCGGCGAAGTCCGGCGATCTGAAGATAGAAGATCCCGTCGTCCTCCAGCATGCTCCGGACCTGGAGCAGGAACGCCTGGAAGTTCCGGATGCCGACGTGCTCGGCCATCTCGAGACAGGTGATCTTGTCGTACTTGGCCTTCGGCAGGTTCCTGTAGTCGTCGACGATGAGTTTCACGCGATCGGACACGCCGGCTGCCGCTGCGACTTCCTTCGCCCACGCCGCTTGCTCCTTCGCGAGCGTGATGCCGGTGCTGTACGTCCCATGCTCTTTCGCCGCGTGGGCGACCAACGTTCCCCAGCCGCATCCGATGTCCAGGTGACGATCGCCCGGCTTCATCTGGACGTACTGGCAGACCGTCTCGAGCTTCCGTCGCTGGCCCGCCTCGAGGGTCTCACTCTCGTCGAGGAAGATCCCGCTCGTGTACACCATCGTCTCGCCGAGAAACGCGCCGTAGAAGTCGTTGCCCCGATCGTAGTTCGGCGCGACGTCGTTCCGGTCCGCCGCGAGGGTGTGACCGAGGTTCTGCCGGAGGAAGTTCGCCAGGTAGAATTTCGCGTCACCCCACGTGAAGCAGAAGCGAAATAGCTGATTTCTGAGGAGCATCGTCTCGTACACGTCCCCTCGAAAGTCGAGGCGCTCGGCGATGTACGCCTCGTACACGATCTCCATCGGGATCTTCTTCCCCGACCACCGCGCCGCTTCGGACGGATCGCGGAACGAGACGTACGGCGTCCAGTCCACCGCGCCGCGGTCGTGGCCGTGCGATTTGACGACGATGAGGACGACCGGAATTCCGATCCCGAGCAGAGGCACCGCCAGCCACGTGCCCGCCGCTACGAGCGCGTTACCGCTGACGGCGTAGGCGAGTGCGGCGAAGGTCGTCGGGATCGCGAGCAACGTGGGCCACCGCTGTTCGAGCAACCAGAAGATCACCGAGAGCCAGTGCGAACGTCCGGCCTCGGTGTGCTCGGAGGCGCGTCGTGTCGCATCGGCTCCGGAGTCTTTGTCGTTCGCCGGGGCCGTGATGACGTTGCTCATGATTCTCCGTGATGAAAGGCAGATGATCCCATCGCGCCTGGCAGAGTGCGCCGAAACACTCGATCGCGTCCACTCGCATACGGCTCGGGTTCTTCGAGCGGCGCAGCACGAGTCGCAAAGCCCCACGAAAACGGCCGCCGCACGTCCGATCGAAAGCGACGGTCACGGCGGTGCTGGACGCCATGACTCGGATTTTGGACCGGGAGGGTCCCCGACGCGGCAACGACCACACGAGTGGCCGAGGTCGCCGGAGTCAGCAGCGGTATGCTGTACCAGTACTTTTCCCGCAGAGACGCCATTCTCGACTCGCTTCGAGACCGCGAATTCGAGCGGGCGATTTCGAGGGCCTGCGTGTCACCCCGGCTCAGCCGCGGCGGAAAGCAGGGAGGCGACTCGCGCCAATCGAGGCCCAGCGCGCGATCGCTGCTGGTGAATCACTTCTTGGGCGCTGGCGCCTTGGGGTCGACGACCTTCCCGCCTTTGTCCGTGCACTCCTTGGCGCTGGCCGTTTCGATCCAGCCCTTCCCCTTGCACGCATTCTTGCCCGCGCACGCGTTGGTGGCTGACTTGCAGGCGCCTTTCCCGGAGCAGGCGTTGGCGCCGCTGCAGTGTGTCTTCGCCGCCGGCGCCTTGTCGTCTGCTCGGGCGGAAAGCGACATGCCGCCCGCGAGCAAGCCCGCAGCGGCGGCAGCGATCATTCTTCCGTGGTTCGTCATTGGGGGCTACCTCGTCCTTCGATGGGTCCCGTTGGACACGGAGCGTGTCCAGCGTCGTGAGAGTACGCCCTTTCCCCTTGCGCGGCCTCCTGCCATTCGCTAGATACTGAACCAGATGGTTCAGCATGGTCGGGCCCACCTGGATGCGTCGTTCGGGGCGATCTCGGATGCCACGCGGCGCGGCGTGCTGGAGCAACTCGGCCGCGCGGACGCCTCGATCACGGATCTGGCCGAGAAGTTCCACATGACCCTGACGGGCATGAAGAAGCACGTGAGCGTGCTGGAACAGGCCGGGCTCGTGACCACGGAGAAGGTCGGGCGCGTGCGGACCTGCAAGCTCGGTCCGCGCCGGCTGGAGCAAGAGGCGGCCTGGATCGAGAGGTACCGAAAGCTCTGGGACCATCGCTTCGACGAGCTGGAAAACGTCGTCCTGGAACTGAAACGGAAGGAAGGAAACGATGGACGCAACGGAAGATGAGACAAAGTCGCCCAGGAACCGCGCGACGGTGGAGCGGAAGAGCGACCGTGAGATCGTCGTCACGCGAACCGTGAACGGCCCGGCGCGCCTCGTGTTCGAGGCGTTCACGAAGGCGGAGCTGTTCAAACGGTGGTGGGTGCCGAAGTCCCTCGGCCTGACGCTGCTCTCCTGCGAGGTGGATGCGCGCGTCGGGGGCAAGTACCGCCTCGTCTTCGAGATGAAGGGCTCGCCGCCGATGGCGTTCTTCGGCACCTACCGCGAGGTGGTCCCGGGCTCGCGACTCGTCTGGACGAACGAGGAATCCGGAGAATCCGGGTCCGTCACCACCGCGACGTTCGAGGAGCGAGGCGAGAAGACACTCCTCACCATTCACGAGCTCTATCCCACGAAGGAAGCCTGCGACGCCGACGCGGGAAGCAAGGACGGGATCGGCGAGACCTTCGAGCAGCTGGACGAGCTCCTCGGTACGCTGGGCGCGAGCGCTGCGTGACGTAGGGCTTCGGTGCATTCCTTGCGAATCGGGCGCAAGGGCGTCGCCCCGTAACGGGGGGCCCTGGCTGCACGACGGCTGCGACCGACGAGAGCGAACGTGGAACGGTCGTTGCTCCCGGATCCGGGCGGCGTGGCATGTCCTCGCCCACCGGATTCACGATGACCCGACGATTCTCCGGCACCTTCTTCACCGCTTGCGCGGTGCTCGCCCTTCTCGGCTGCAGCGACTCCGGGAGCAGCCGCGCCGGCGGCCCGGACGGTTCCGCCGGATGCGGCGACGACGGCTCCTGTGCGGGCTCCGGTGGCTCGGCCGGGAGCGGCGGATCCGGCGGCGCGGCCGGGTCGGGCGGCGCGAGCTCGGGTGGCGCGGCCGGTTCGGTCGACGCGGGCAGCGGCGGTGCTCCAGTGGATGCCTCGGGTGACGCCAGGAGGATCGGCGACGGCGGACCGAGCGACGCGGGCGGACCGAGCGACGCGGGCCCGGACGGATGCTCTCCCGACATCTCCACCGACGATCAGAACTGCGGAGCGTGTGGCGTGAGATGCGGAGCTGCGCGCTCATGCGTGGGCGGCGCCTGTGTCTGCGTCGGATCCACGTGCGCCGGACACCTCGTCTACGGACAATTCGCGGACGGCTCGGACGGGGAGCTCTGGGTCGTTGCGGAGGACGGCTTCGGTCCGATCCGGGTAGCGGACGCGCCGGCACGGTTCGCTGCCGTGACGCCGTCGGGGCAGATCCTCTACGAATCCGCAGGGGATTTGTTCATCGTCAACTCGGACGGGTCGGGCCGAGTGCCCCTCGCGACGTCCCCGGAGCTCGAGACGTTCGCCGGCCTGAGCGCGACGGGCACCGTGCTGTACGCGCGCCAGGGAAACACGGCGTCCAGGGACCTCTACGCGGTCCAGCCGGATGGCACCGGCACGGTCGTCTTGGCGAATTCGCCGGCAGACGAGACGTTGGCGGGCGTCAGTCCTCTCGGGCGGGTCTTCTACGAGCGAAAGGAGCCGTCCGCGACGACGGTCGATCTGTATGCCGTCGACCTGGACGGAACCGGCGGGCTCGCGCTTCGGGTCGAGCCCGGCTTCTCGTCCTACTTCAGGGGCGTCGCGCCGAACGGGCGCGTTCTCTACTCCGTGACCAATTTCGGCGGCGGCTGGCTGTACGGCGTCGATCCGGATGGGACGAATCTCCTGGAGATGGGTTACGGGTTCATGGGCGGAGGGACGACTTCCTTCTATCTCACGGTCCGTGCGATCACATCGGCCGGGCGAGTCATCTACGAGTGGGTGGACGGCATGAACGACTATCTGATCGGGGTGAACCTCGACGGCACGGGAGCGGCGTCCTTCATCTACTCCGCCCCCGGACTCTTCACGGCGCTGACACCGGATGATCGCGTGCTCTACACCCTGGTTCGAGGGCATCAGTTCGAGCTCGACGGCGCAAACGCCGACGCCTCGGGGCGAGCGGTCTTCGGCACGGACATTGATCGCGCGCCTTTCCTGGGAATCACGCAGTCGGGCAAAGTCGTCTACAGGACCTCGTCCACCAGCGGCGGCAAGGAGCTGCACATCGCGAACGCGGATGGAACGGGCGCGCGCTTGCTCGATGGCAGCACCGGTTTCTGGTTCCACGGACTCGCGGCGGGGCGGGTCGTGTACAGCCCCAGCACTGCGTCGGGCCACGAGCTCGTCAGCATCGCGGAGGACGGCTCCGCTCGCGTGGTACTACGGGCGGGAACGGATCCGAACGGCGTTCTCGCGGTCACTCGCTCGGGTCGGGTCGTCTACCAAGCAGCCATCGGGGACGTCGTCCGCACGGTCAACGCCGACGGCTCGGACGAACACGTGATCGACACGAATGGCATGGTCGCCTTCGGCGCGGCGTTCTGACCGCGTTCACCGCTTCCGCACCGCGTACGTCAGGTGCGTCGCGCGTTCGGTCGGGTCCGCGCGGACCGGCGTGATTGCCACTCGGTTCGCGTCCACGCCGTCGAACAGGCGCGTTCCGGCGCCGAACAGCACGGGTGAGAGGGCGATCGAGAACTCGTCGATCAAGCCGGCGTTCAGGTATTCGAGGATCGTCGCGGCGCCGCCAGCGATGCGGACGTCTCGATCGCCGGCAGCCTGGCGCGCCTGGTCGAGCGCCGTCTCGATGCCGTCGTTCACGAAATGGAACGTGGTTCCCCCCGGCCGCTCCCAGGGGCCACGCTTCTCGTGCGTCACGACGAAGACGGGCGTATGGAACGGGGCCTCCTCCGGCCAGGAGCGTTCGCCGGCGTCGAACATGCGCTTGCCCATGATGCTCGCGCCGGTGCGTTCGAACGTCTCTCTCGCGATGTCGTTCGCGCGCCCTTCCTCGCCGCCCGTGCCGAATTTCAGATTTTCCCGGAAGAACCGGAGCGGGAAGACCCACGCCTGGAGGTCCATCCATTGTGACATCGAGCGCGCGAGCTTCGAGTCCCGCTCCCGCTCTTCGGGCGTCGCGACGAGCCATTCCATCGATTCGGGCGCGATGAACCCGTCGAGCGACATCGACACGCTGAAGAACACCGTTCGGGCCATCAGTCCTCGATTCCCTTCCGCTTCGACCGGCCGGACGCGTGCCCGCGCCGAGCGAAGGTCTCGTTCCAGAACTGTCGTGAAAAGTCATATTCCGATACGAGAATGCGTCAACCGGGAAGAGTCATCGCTCCGAGGGACCACACGACGAACCCCGCCATGACGACGACCGCGGCGACCCCGACGAACCACGCCGCCGAGCGGACGGGTTGGCGTCCGCCGAGGTAGACGGCCGCGTGCACCACGCGGGACGCGACGAAGACTCCGTAGAGCGTCGACGCGGTGAGGAGCCCCGGCCGGGTGAGGGCGAACAGAAAACCGACGACGAAGAAGGGCACCGAGTTCTCGAGGAGATTCAGGTGGGCCCGCTTCACGCGTTGAACCTCCGGCCGCTCGACGTCGACGACGGAGGCACCGGGGTAGACCCTCACGTCTTCGGGGTTCACCACCGCCCTGGCCTGGGTGCGGACGCCACCGGTACGAAACGCCAGGAAGTAGAAGAGTCCGACGAGCGTCAGGCTCGCGACCGCGTAGGCCTCGAGGGCAAGCGTGTTTGGAAGCTGCTCGTGAAGACCCATCGACATCCTCGCTTTTCCCGGTCGAAGGCGACCGGTGCGAGGAGAAGTACCGGGCGAGGCCTTCGCAGACATGAGGAGTTCGCCTCATTTCGAGGTCGAAATCCGGACCCCGCTCGCGGAGAGCCGGAGCCCGCGGGAATTCGGCGTCATGCAGGGCGACGCGCGGACGCCGCTCGCCGGCGCGCACCGAATGCGCGCCCAGTGCTCCGCTGGCCCGGACTCGGCAACGGGATTGGCGCGGACTCTGGAATCCGGATAGGACGACGGATCGATGCGCCCATTTCCCGAAGGACTCGGACGTCGCTTCGACGAAGCCGCACTCACGGCGCGGCCCTCGTCGGTCGCCATCATCGATCGCCCTGGCTCGATCCTGTGGGTCAACCCGGCGTGGCACCGGTTCGCGGAAGAGAACGGCGCCGCCGGCTCGAGCCATCAGTGGCGATCGTACTTCGAGGGCATCGCGCCGCCGCTCCGCGCCTACTTCGAGACCGCGTTCGGCGACGCACTCGACCGGGGGCAGGTCTTCCAGCTCGAATACGAATGCTCGTCCCCCGAGCAGCAGCGTCGCTTCCACCTGCGCGCGCTGCCGGTGGGGGGGAACACGCTCGTGCTCGAGCACGCGCTGGTGTTCGACGCCCCGCACGACGCCGATCCTCTCGCGCTCGCTCTCGAACGCTACGTCGAGCCGAGCGGATTCATCGCCCAGTGCAGCAACTGCCGGCGCGTCCGGGACCCGGAATCCCGGGCCTTTCACTGGGTGCCGATGTTCGTGCAACGCGTCCCGGCGGAGACGACGCACGTGATCTGTCCTTCGTGCGCCGACTACTACTACCCTCGCCGCGGGCCGGTCGAGCGCTGACCCGTCCGGCCCGGTTCTTGCGAGGGGGCGGCCATGGACCAACGTATCCTCGTCGTCGACGACGACCCGGCCACACTCGACGTACTCGAACGCGTGCTGACGGCGGAAGGGTTCTTCGTCGACCGGTACGAGAACTCCGAAGCCGCGCTCGAGCGTCTCGAATCCGAGCGCTACGACGTGCTGCTGACGGACTTCCTGATGCCCGTCGTCACCGGGAAGGACCTCGTTCAGGCCGCGACTCGGCTCCCGAGTTCGCCGCGGTGTCTCGTCATGAGCGGCATGGATCCCGATGACGGCCTTCCGGACGACGTCACCTGGGTCTGCAAGCCGCTCGACATCGACGCGCTCCTCCGGAAGCTGAGCGACTGACGGCGGACGCGCAGAACCTGCGCCGGCGCGCAGGATGTTCGATCGTCGAGGGCGTTTGTGGAGGCAATACTGGTTTCACCTCTCGGCGCCAGCCGACCCCGAGCGTCCTCAGCTACGGGTGGCCTCGTGCGGCGCCCACGGCTCGCTTCCTGACCGTTCCCCCTGCGCGCTCGCCCCGCCGCTTTCGCCGTCTCGCTTCCCGAGCTGCCCGGGCGAGAGCAGCACCTTCGCCAGGATACTCGGCGAGAAGAGACTGCTCGGGGGCGCGAGGAAATGCATCGTCCGGAGCAGCGCGGTCGCGACGGTCACGTCGGACAGCGCACGCGCGACGACGCGCGGCAGGTAGGCGTTCGAGACGCGCATCCGCGTCGTCGGCTTGCCGTGGACGCCTTCGTACGTGAAGCTCCGTCCGGCGGCCGCGTTCCACGCGACGTCGACGATCTCCGACGCGCGCCGGAAGAAGCGGCGGTTTTCGCCCGGCTTCGCCGAGTCGCGGCCCATGGACTCGAGGCGCTCCGCCTCCAGCGCGGCCACGGTGATGCCCTGGCCGAAGGTCGGGTTGAAGCTCGCGAGCGCGTCTCCACACACGAAGAGGCCGTCGGGCAGGCGATCGAGCTCCTCGTAGTGGAGCCGCCGGCTGGAGACGAACTTCATCGTCGCCGGATCGCCCGTGGGCTCCGACGTTTCGAGGAGTCGCGCGAGCTGGGGCCCCGCGAGCGAGCGCGCGAAGGAGAGGTAGCCGGCGGGATCCAGCGGCGGGCGCACGCCGTTCAGACCGTATTGCGAGACGATCCAGGTCCGCCGGTCGATGGCGAGGGCGATCCCGCCGCGCGGCACCTCCGGAGACGAAACGAGGAGCAGGCCCACGCCGTACGCGGCGTGAGCTTCCGTGCGGGCGTAGGTCCGCGACACGTAGTTCGTCGTGAGCTCCACTTCCTCCACGCGCGGCGCGCCGTAGCCCAGCGCGACCAGGAACTCCGGCATCCGGGAAGTCCGGCCCGTCGCGTCGACGATCACGTCGGCGCTCGCGGTCTCCTCGCCGCCGCCTGCCGTCTGCATTCGCACGCCGGTGACGCGGCCTGCGCGCGCCGCGAGCCCCGTCACCCGAGCGCTGGTCCGGATCCTGACTCCGGGAAGGCCGAGGACGCGTTCGCAGATCGCGTGCTCGAGGACCGGTCGCGCGACCGCGATCCCGCCGACGCCGCTGTCTCCGACGGCGAGCCGCTTCCCGCCGAAGATCCAGGAGACGTCGCGGAGGTTGTCCCCGGACTGGCAGCCCTTCACGAGGAGCTCGTCGACCAGCCCGGGAAGCAGTCGCTCGATGGCGGCCATGCCCCCGGCGAGGAGACCGTGCGCGTGGGGTCCCTGGGGGACGCTCGAGCGGGCGACCGGACCTTCCGGGAGCGCGGCGCGCTCGAGCACCAGGACTTCCTCGAAATGCCGGGAGAGCGCGCGTGCGGCGAGGAGTCCCGCGATGCTCGCACCGAGTACGACGGCCCTACGATTCGAATTCGTCATGCCGGGAGCTTTCCGCCCCGGAGGCCCGGGGTCGTGAGTGGAACCCCCTAGGTCGTTCCGGATCCCTACATCCCGAACTGATCCGCGGCGTTCACCGTGCCTGCGCCGATCGCGCCGATGTCGTTCCCGGCGCCGTACGGCCCGGGGTCGCCCTGGTCTATGGCGGGGCTACCCGCGGTGGGCGCGTACTTGCCTCGGTAGGACGAGAGAATCGTGCGGGGTGAGAGCGTGCGCTGCCACACCGCCTTCTCGTCGAAGTCGAGCGCGTGTTCGCTCGGGGCCGCGAGCTTCGGATCGGCGCTGACGTCGTTCGCGGGCGTGCGCGAATCGCTGTAGGGAGGCGAGTCGCAGTTCCAGAACAGGTTGTAGTCGGCGGTCAGCGTGCCCTGGACGTCGACCGACAGGTACGGGATGTTGAGGAACAGGTTCGATGTCACCGTCTCGCTCCCGGTGACGAGGATCGCGTTCACGCCGCCCGTGTGGCCGTTCCTGCCGTCGAGCGTGTTGTTCTGGATGCGGATGCCGGTGTTCCCGTACGTGTTGTAGAGGCCGGACCGGTTGTTGTCCCCGCCGACGAACAGGTTGTGGTGGACGTTCGCGTCGTCGTCGAGCCACATCCAGTCCTCGCCGCCCATCATCACGAGGTTGTAGCGGAACTCGCCGGCCATCCCGCGGATGGTCCAGGAGCTGCTGATGAGGACGTTGTGCTCCGCGAGGAGCGACGAGTTGCCGCCGCCTTCCAGGTTGTTTCCCTGGCTCCAGCCGCCGTAATAGATGTGGTCGGAGTAGTTCCGTCGAACGACGATATTCGAAGAGGAGCCCTCGTTTCCGTTGTAGTCGAAGTGGATCCCGACGCGCGGTCCGATGAGCACGTTGCTGTCGGCGTCGGTGTCGCCTCCGACGGTCCAGTGGTTCACCGCCTGGAAGTCGACCCATCCCGCGCCGACGTTGTTGCCGGCGAACGTCTTCACTCCAGTGGAACCGCCCGTGAAACCGACGACGGGAAAGGAATCCCCGTAGGGCAATTGTCCGAGGGGCTGCCGCATGTTCGAGCGAAAGAGGTTGTTGCGCACGTCGGCAGTCGCCGTTCCGCCGAGAGAGAAGTGGATCGGGTCCGAGTAGTCGAAGCGGCAGTTCTCGATCTTCACGGCACCCGTGGTCGTCAGATCGACGCCACTTTCGTCCGTGTTCGTTCGATCACCCAGGTCGTAGAAGTCGACGTACTCCCAGTCGATCGCGCTCGAACCCGGCGCGCTCGTGATCCGGTGACCGTTCCCGTTCACGCGGACGCGGCTGGTCGACGTCCCGACCCAGCTCGCCGCCTGCGCGAGGGTCATGTCGCCCGTCATGTTCACCGTCTGCCCGTAGGTCGGCGGGGCTTCCACGGTGATGGTGATGGGCCGGCTGTCGACCTGCCCGGTGGGGCCGGGGTTCGACGTGTAGAACGCGCGCACGAAGACGGTGTGATCGCCCGGCGAGAGCGCGAGGCCCGTGGCGAAGCCCTTGAACACCCAGTATTCCGAATCCGCCGCGTCGACGGTGAGCACGCTCTGACCGTCGACGAAGAACTGCACGGACGCGGCCTGACTGTGACCCGAGCCGGGACCGCTCCCCGAATAATTGTTCACGTCCCGCCCGACGCCCACGAATCGGAGGTCGACGTTCGGCCCCGTGAAGGTCTCGCCGTCGACCGGCGCCGCCATGATCGCGTAGCGGCCGTCCGCCGGCGGGTCGAAGCTCACGGCGCCGTCGACGGTCACGGTGATCGTCGCCGTGGAGCTCCCGTTCGCGTTCGTCGCGGTGAGCGTGTACGTCGTCGTCGCGGTGAGACTGACGTCCTTCTGCGTGGAGCCCGTGACGTCACCGACGCCCGCGTCGATGGACAGACTCGTCGCTCCGGTCACGGACCACGAGAGCGTCGTCGTGCCGCCACCTTCCGGCAGCGTCGACGGATTCGCGATGAAATTGCCGATGACCGGCGAGAGATCCGCCGCGCCTCCCGCCGACGTGTCGCCGCCGGTGGACGTGGTCCCTCCGGCGGCGGCGCCCCCACCCCCGGTCGACGAGGCGCCCGCGGACGCGTTTCCGCCCGTGGCCGAGCCGCCGCCCGTCGCCGAACCACCGCCGGTGGCCGAGCCGCCGCCCGTGGCCGAGCCGCCGCCCGTCGAGGCGTCAGCTCCGACGGGCGGGCCACTGGTGCTCGCCCCGTCGCTCGAACAGGCGAAGATCTGCAGGCAGATTGCGTAGATAGCGAGCAGCGCGAACGCACGCGGCGCGAGACGAGGTGTGACGGCCATCAGCACGTGATGGGAGCCATCCCGCTCCGGGATCAGGAAAAGATGCCGGGTCGCCGCCCGCGACGGCTCAGGTGGAAGACAGGAGCGCGAGTTCCGTCCGCGAGCGGACGCCGAGCTTCGCATAGGCCCGGGTCAGGTGGTTCTCGACGGTGCGCGGCGAAATGCGGAGGGCCGCGGCGATCTCTTCGTTGGTGAGGCCACGCTGGGCCTGAGCCGCGACTCGCCGCTCGGACGGAGTGAGCGCGGACCACGGGTCCCAGACCGTCTTCACGCGCTGACCTTCGCCCCGCACGCCGACGAATTCGAAGTAGCGGTCGATGATCTCGTCCACGTGGGGGCTGACCCACGAGAAATGGTCCTCACCCTCCAGCTCGACGTAACGAGCACCGGGGATCAGAGCGCCGAGCATCCGTCCGAAGGACACCGGCACGACGCGATCGCCGCTCAGGTGAACGATCAGCGTCGGCTGCTTCACGAGAGGCAGGAGGTCCGTCGCGTCGAGGTCGAAGCCGCTCTTCATCAGGCCGCCGATCATCGCGGGACTCGCGGCTGCACGCTCGTACCGCGGGATCCAGCGCGCCATCGCGGGGATCGACCCCAGCGAAGGCGCGAAGTCTCGAAGGACCCGCGTCTCGCCGGTGCCCCATCGCGCGACGACGTCGTCGAACAACGCGCGATACGCTGCCCGCTCCGGGACGGGCCCGTAGGCCGAAGCCCGCGCGAGGGCGCCGTTTCCGGAGAAGGTGGACTGGAGGAGCAGCCCTTGGACGCGCGCTCCGAGCGCGCCCGCGGCTGCCGCGATGGCGACGACTCCTCCCTCCGACAGCCCGAGCAGGAAACCGCGCTCGACGGCCGCGGCGTCGAGCACCGCGCGGAGCTCGTTCACGCGGTCCTCCAGCGTCGCCGGTTTGGGGGCGGGGTCGGAGAGCCCCGTCCCGAGCTTGTCGAACACCACGACGCGAAAGGCGGATGCGAGCCGCTGCAGCGGGCGCCAGAACGCCGGCTGCTCCCACATCATCTCGATCTGCTGAGCGAGAGGGGGGACGACCACCAGCGCCGGGCCGTCACCAAACTCCTGGTAGGCGACCTGCCCGCGCGCGCTCCCGGCGTAGCGGATGGGCGGTGCCTGCACGGCCGGGAGCGTGCCACGAGATCGCGCCTTCCGCGACGCGCGACGACGATCCCCGAACCCGGTTCGAGTGTTTACCTTCGTGACGGCTCGGGGGGCTCCAGGACGGCGCGCTCTTGTTCGTCTTCGACCGCGCCCTGACGTGGCACCGGCCGGGAGTCCACCTGCGTTCGAGGTGCGCCTGAATGACCCATGGCGAATGTCGCCGGGGCGTCGACGCCGGCGGCGATGGCTCCTTTCCGACACGGTCGGTTGCCACGTCGCGCGAAGCGGACGCCGCGGTTTCGAACGCGTGTCGAGGTCGCGTCGCGGTCAATCGAACCGGTCGGTCGAACTCGGGAACAAATGACCGGGGTTTCAAAACGCGCGAGGGATGAGAGACTCCTCCCGCCTGTCGCGCGCTCTGCACGTTCTGAGCTCGCGCATCAGCGAAGGGAGAGGAAGCGAGATGACCACGCAGAACATTTCGAAGATGGAGCTCGACCCGCGTGCCGTCGCGGAGATCGACCAGAAGATCCATACCGACAGCCAGAACGGCATCGTCGGATCCTGGTGGCAGCTAGGGATCGGCATGACCGAGGCCTCCTGCACGACGGCCTACGGCCTCGCTCAGGACGTTCGCTCGGAGGCGCGACGCCGGGCGGACGCGGTGCTCGGCTTCGCCGAGGAAATGGCGACCGGCACGTTCGAATTCGCGCGGAAGGTCGTGGACCGCGTGGATCGCGTCACGAAGGAAGGCCTCGGGCGGAGCGAAGCGGCCATGCTGGTGGTCACACGAACGCTCCGGAAGACGGGCCACGGCGTGACGGACCTGGCGTCGACTGCCCTGTCCGACACGATCGGGTCGGCGCCGGCCGCTCGTCGTCCGATGGACGGTGCGCGCGCCACGGCCTGAGCCGCGAACGCGCCTTGCGTCGAGGGGCGGCTGGGCGTGCGACGCCCGGCCGCCGGACGGGTCCTCGGGGTGGAGTTGGTCCGACCGCCGCCGGCGAGGTCAACCCCCGCTCAGCGCCTGCACGATCGCGACGTCGTCCGTCGGCCCGAGCGATTGCGACAGCTCGAAGGACTGCTCGCCGTTCACGAAGAAGCGGATGTGCGGCCGCATCTGGTCCTGCTCGTCGATCATCCGGAAGCGGATGCCCGGGAACTGCCGCTCGAGGTCCAGGACGAGCTCCGCGAGCGAGCGCCCGTTCGCGTCCACGAGGCTTTGATTCCCCGTGTACGAACGGAGCGGGCTCGGGATGAGCACCTTCATCCGCCGAACTCGGCCGTCTCGACGGCGTAGATCTCCGGGAGATGGCGGACGACGGACTGGAAGCTCCGGCCTTCGTCGCGGCTCGCCCAGAGCTCGCCGCTCGTGGTGCCGAAGTAGAGGCCCACCGGGTCCCGCGCGTCCGCGGCCATCGCCTGGCGCTTCACCGTCCACCACGCCTCCGCCTTCGGGAAGCCGCGGTCGAGGCGCTTCCACGTCTTGCCGGCGTCGCGAGTTCCGAAGACGGCCGCTTTGCCGTCCGGGCTCGTGCGCGGCCAGACGTTCGTCCCGTCCATGGGGAACACCCACGCGCTGTCCGCGTCCCGCGGATGGACGACCATGGGGAAGCCCACGTCTCCGACCGTCTTCGGCATGTTCTTCCCGACGCGGACCCACTCCGTCCCCGGTCGATCCAGCCGATAGATGCCGCAGTGGTTCTGCTGGTAGAGCCGGTCGGGGTTCGACGGGCAGAGCGCGATGCAGTGCGGATCGTGTACGGCGAGGTTCTTCGGGTCGAAGCCTTCGACGACCTCCAGGCCCTGGACCAGGGGCTTCCACGTCGCTCCGGCGTCCGTCGACTCGTGCACGCCGCCGCTCGACATGCCGAGGTAGAGATGCGCGGCGTCCCGAGGGTCCACGATGATGGAGTGGAGCTTCGGGCCGTCGGGCGTGCCGTCTTGCGCTCCTCCCATCCATGCGCGGTACTCCGGAGCGTCGTTGAATCCGCTCACCGGTTCCCAGGAGACGCCGCCGTCCTCCGAGCGGAAGAGCCCTTGCGGCGAGGTGCCCGCGTACCAGACGCCCGGCTCGCTCGAGTGCCCGGGCGTGAGCCAGAACGTGTGGTCGACGACGCGGCCCTTCTCGCCCTCCGCCGCTTTCGGAAAGGCGGGCGGCTTCTTGGCCTCCGCCCAGCTCTTTCCGAGGTTTTCCGAGCGGAAGATCGTCGGGCCGAGGTGCCCGGTCTTCGCGGCGGCGAGGAGCGTTCGCCCGTCTCGCGGATCCAGCACGAGGTGGCTCACGACGTGGCCGAGGAAGTGCGGGCCGTCGACCGCGTACTTCCTCCGGGAAGCGTCGGTCCGGTAGAGCCAGGCGCCCTTCCGCGTCGCGACGAGCACGAGCACGCCGCGCTTCTTCGTCGAGGCGGATCGTCGTTTCGCCGGCGCTCGACGCGCCTTCCTTCGGGTCGGCTTCGCCATGTGCGGCTCACGTTACGCGCCACGCAACCCGTGTCAACGCGAAGCCGAGCGGCCGACCGAGTCGCGACGCGCTTCGTTCAAGACGGCCGGGTCGCCCGCGTCTCGCAGACCCCGTCCGCGCATCTCCCGGTCAGTCGCAGCCGGTTCCGCGCAAACAGGTCGTATCCCGCGTCGAGGAGGCCTGAGATGCCCGGAACCCGCGAGAGCCGGACCAGCGCGCCGAAGCCGACCGTCTCGTAGAGCCGTCTGAAGACCTCCACGCCGTCGACGAGAGTTCCGTCGGGGAGGCGGCCACGGATGCGCGCCATGAGCTCGGCCCGAGAGAGTCCGACCGTGCGAGCGTCGAAGTCCGGGGCGCCGATGTCCGTGAAGCGGATTCGCGCGTCCCGGTCCAGATTCCGCAGCATCCGGATTTCGCGTCGGCAGAGCGGACATTCGCCGTCGTAGAAGACCTCGAACGCTTCCATCCCGAGCCCCGTAGGAACTTCCTCCGGCGTGTCAACGGCCGGTAACCGTCTCCGTGCCTCGGGGCCTCACGTGTGGTGAAGAGACGACAGGCGCCGGCTCCTGCGCCGCAGATCGGCGGAAGAACCGCGATCCGTGACGGCGGCACGGCCGTTGCTCTGCTCGCCTTCACCGTGAGGTTCCCCCGGCGCGACGCCGGGCACCGAACGCCGTGGAGCATCCATGAAGGCGTCGACGCTGCTCTCCGTCTTGAAGGCGCGCGTGTTGAACGTTCCGGCCCCGATCGCGGTCGGCTTCGAGCTCACCCACCAGTGCAACCTCGCCTGTGAATACTGCGATCGGCACACGAAGCTTCCCGGCGAGATGACCTTCGAACAGATCGTCCGCGCCCTGGACGAGCTCCATTCCATCGGCATGAAGGAGCTCTCTCTCGACGGCGGGGAGCCGCTCACGCACCCGCGCGTCGGAGACGTCGTGGATCACCTCGTCGGGCTCGGCGTCGTGGTCCGGATGAACACGAACGGCATCCTCGTCCGCAAGAAGAAGGACGTCGTCCGGAAGCTCGCGAAGGTGAAGATCAGCCTGGACGGTCCTCCCGACGTCCACGATCGGGTCCGGGGCGAGCGGGCCTTCGCGCGCGCCGTCGACGGCGCGAACGCGGCGCGCGAGCTCTCCGTTCCGGTCGAGCTCACCTGCGTCGTCGGCGTCCACAACGCGGCTCGCATCGACGAGATCGTCGAGCTCGCGACCGTCCTCGGTTTTCCGATCGTCTTCCAGCCCGCGCGAGACAGCCTGTTCGTCGGAACGGTGCGCGGGCCCGGGAGGAAGCTCCGCCTCGAACGAGAGGCGCTCGGTCGCGCGTTCGATCGCGTGGAGCATCACAAGCGCGCGGGCGCGAACGTGCTGAACGGGTGGGCGAGCCTCCGTCACTTCCGCGCGTTCCCGGGCGATCGCGAGCTCCCGTGCGCCGCCGGGTTCATCAACGCGACGCTCGATCCGCGTGGGAACCTGTTTCACTGCGGCCAGGTCGCCCGCACGGACGGGCACAACGTCGTTCTCCTCGGCGCCGAAGAGGCGTTCCGTCGTCTGACCCGCGTGGGGTGTGGTCAGTGCTGGTGCGCTCGCGTCGTCGAGGAGAATTACGCCTGGGGCGGGCGGTTCGATCTGGCCCTGCCACCTGCCCGCGCCCGACAGCCACACTGAAAGAGGTCCCTCCCGCCGGTATGAAAAATATCAAAGATATCCGTGTGTTCTGTCCGCAGGGCATTTTCGGGGGCGGGGGCCCGTTGAATCGGGAAACACCATGGCCCGCATCGCCCTCGCGCTCGCTCCGCTCGCGCTCCTCCTCACCAACGCCTGCACGGTCACGATTCACGGGGAAGGCCCGGCGTCTCCCGAGGACGTCGCCTGGACGCCTCCGCCGCGCGTGGTCGTCGCGGAGCCTGCGCCTGCACCCGTCGTGTACGCGGAGCCTGCTCCGGCTCCGGTCGTCGTGAGGCCCGCGCCGGTCGCGGTCCGCGCGGCTCCTCCCGCGGTGCGCGACGACGGTCGGCGCGTCCTCGTCCAGCGCGCGCCCGCGCCTCGCCCGGTGTACCGGACGGACGCGCCGGTCGACTCGGCGCTCGCCGCGGAGCGCCTCCTCGCGCTCCGAGCCGCCCGGCAGGAAGCGACCGATCGCCGGGCGCTCGCGCAGAGCGACGTGCGCGCTCTCGAGGCCGAACGCGAGCGGAACCGGCAGGCGCAGCAGCTCGAGCGAACCGGCGCGCGTCCCGCGGCCCGCTGAGCGGGGCACCCGCCCGCGGTCACCGGCGGTCACTCGAACGTCCGCGGCCCCGTCGCCAGGCGTCGAGGACGTCCCGGACGGCCCGCTGCGCGGCGTCCGCGGTCGCGGCGCGTTCCACGCGAGCCGCGACGAGGATCTCCGGGTGCTCGGGCGGCGCGTAGGCGACGAAGAACCGATCCGCCTCTTCGCCAGCGTCCCCCCGCGTGGGCGCGTCCGCCATTCCCGTCTTGCCGGCAAAGGCGAAGTCCTCCGCGAACACCGCGTGGGCCGTCCCTTCGGGAGCGCGCACGACGTCTTGCATCGCGTCCCGGAGGAGCGCGAGCCGTTCCGGCGCCGCTCCGACGTCCGTGCTCGGCGCGACGGCGCCGTCGCGGTCCGCGAGTCGGACGAGTCGTCCGCCGTTCGCCACGGCGGCGAAGGCCCGCGCGAGCTGGAGCAGCGTGACCTCGATCTCACCGTGTCCGATCGCGTCGAGGAGGGGCACCGTGCTCGACGGATCCCGGCCGATTTCCGCGACTCGAGCGTCCGATTCGACGCGTCCGGACTCGTCCGGGAGGGACACGCCGGTTCGCTCTCCGAATCCGAAGCGGCGCGCGACGCCGACGAGTGCCCGGTGGTCGACGTGCGCCGCGTAGAAGAACGCGTTGCAGGATCGGACGATCGCGTCGTGGAGCGTCTCCTTGCCGTGCACGCCGCTGCACGTGAGCTCCTTTCCCGCGAACGCGAAGCGTCCCGTGCACTCCTCGACGGTGGTCGCGTCGAATGCCCCGGACTCGAGCCCCGCGAGGCCGGCGAACACCTTGAACGTCGAGGCGGGGACGTGCGCGACGAGGAGCGGATCGCCGCGTTCTCCCGCGACCGAGGCGTGCGCGAGGACACGGCCGTCGTTCGGATCCAGGGCGACGATGGCTGCGGCGCGGCCCGTCGCGCGGACCGCGCCCGCCGCCGCGGTGTCGAGCGTCGCGACCGGTTCGGGTGGCGGCTTCACCGCGGGCGCTCCCGCGCTGCAGCCGACGACGATCGGCAGGAGCAGAAGCATGCAGTGCCGTCGGATCGCCCCTGCCTCGCGTGAGCGTTCCCACCGTCCGGCCGTGCGTGGAGAGTACGGGCTTCGACGGATGATTCGCGCGGGGTTGAACACGGGACGATCTAGCGTCGTTTTCCGCCTTCGCGCTACGAAACTCGGCGCATCCTCGGCGCATGCGGTCGATCGCCCTGGGTCTCGCGACGGCGCTCGTTCTCGGAGCGTGCTCGTCGTCGAACGACGGAAGCTCGGGCAGTGCGGCGACGGGTGGCGCCCCGTCCGGCGGCGCGGGCGCTGGCGACGGCGGGTCCGGAGCTTCCGGGGCCGGCGCGCCGAACGGAGGAACGTCGAACGGAGGAACGTCGAACGGCGGCGCGTCGAACGGCGGTGCGTCGAACGGCGGCGCGTCGAACGGCGGCACGTCGAGCGGCGGCGGAGGAGCGCCGCCCGCGGGAGCGTGTGCACTCGACGCCTCGCGCATCCGGATCACGGAGACGGATCTCGATGCGACGGTCGATCAGAACGAGGACGAAGCCGCGCTGAAGCCGCTCGTTCTGTCACCGATCCCGGGAGGCGGATCGCGGCTCGCGTGGATGAGCGGAGGGATGGTGCACGTCTCCACGCTCGGCGCCGACGACGCCGCCTCGGGATCGTCCCTCGCACTCCCCGCGCACGACTTCGCCGATCTTCACGCGGACGCCCAGGGCGGCGCGATCCTCCTCACCCGCGACGCCGAGGGCGGGGGCACGCTGAACTGCGGCGATCCGGGGAACCTCTGCGGCGTCCCGCCGGATCCACCGATCCCGTGTTTCGACATGTACCTGGTCCGGTTCGACGGGAGCGCGGAGACCTGGGCCACACGGCTGACGGACTCGAGCTCGGCGCTTCCGCCGTACTCGACCGGCCCGACCGGGGGCCGCGTCTACATGATCTGGTGGTACGCCCATCACGGGCGCATCGCGTTCGACGGCTCCCGCTACGCTTCGTACTTCGGCGCCGCCATCAGTGTCTCGCAGGGGGGATGCATCAACATCCACCAGGGCGACCGCATGAAGATCGTGGATGGGTCCGGCGCGCTCGTCGATGGCGGGTTCGACTGGGGCTGCAGCCACAGCGGCTACGAGCGCATCGTGTGGGACGAGGCTCTGTCCAAGTTCGTCACCGTCTGCAAGACGGACAACCAGAACCGGATCGCGTTTTCGCCGAACGTCGACACCATCTATCCCGTCGATCTCGCGTACTCGAACCTCGGTAACCTGGTGCTCGGCAAGAACGGCGGGTACTTCCTGACCACCAGCAACGCGCGCGCGGGAGAGCCCCCCGGGGCCGACGGCCTGGCGGACGTCCACCTGCTCCACTTCACGACGGGAACGCCGGACTCGGACGTGATCGTCGCGAGCGACGCCGGCCTGAACGATCGCGCGCCGCACCTCGCCGCCTACGGCGCCGATCGAATGATCGCGGCCTGGGAGACGTCGTCCACGGCCGGGGACCTGCCCGCCCGCGGCGCGACGCGGACGCTCCACGTCCAGACCCGGAGCCGCGTCACGGGCGACGCGGAGGGCGACGCCGTCGACGTCGACGTCCGCGGCAACCGCTACCAGGACTTCGTCGCGTTCCCGGATGGGAGCGTCGCGTACGCCGCGCCCGGATCGTCCGCGACGAAGGTGAAGATCCTCCGGATTCTTCCGTGCGAGGGCTGATCGCCTGGACTCAGAGCGTGCGATCCGTCGCGCGGCGTCCGGGACTCCGCGGCGCGCCGGCGACTCCGGCGGAACCCGTCCGCGCACGACGCGGGACGTGCGAGCGACGTCCGCTCCCGTAGTACTCGCGGAGCTCCTCGAACGTCGTCACTCCGGCGTTGGCGGCGATGCGAGCGTGGCCGCGGCAGAGCAGGACGGCGCGCGAGCCGAACACCATCTCGATGAATCCACGGCTCGTGTCCACCTCTGCACCGGGCCGGAAATTGTCGCAGACTTCGCAGCGCTTCATGCCCGGGAGCGTGCCTACGGCTCCTCGTGGGGCCAACTTTGTCGCACCTCGGGGGCGGCTCGAGCCCTCCTCGGGTCGCAAGGTCCGTACTGCACCGCGCGGGTCTCTCGCTCGTCTCGAGCGGAACGGCGGCGGAACGGAGAGGGCCGCTCAGGCGGCGCGCGCGAAACCGATCGGTTTGATGCGAGTCCCGCTCTTCGCGAGCGGCGCCCCGGCAAGAACCCGACCCTGGCGGGCGTCGCAGGTTTCGAGCATCAGAGCGAACAGCACGAACGGAATGCCTCCGAGAATCAGCGCGGTCCCGGCGAGACCCATCAGGAAAAGCGTCATCATCTTGCGTCCTCCACCGGGCCCTACGACGCGCCGCGCGGGGCGTTTCGCTCGCCACGAAGAAAAATCGCGCGGCCCGAATTTCGGTCGGAACTTTTCTCGTCCTCACGGACCGGGGCTCGTGTGTGAAACTTCGGGTGGGCTCCCGTCCCAGCCTTTTCCGATGCCGCTCTACCGGATCCTTCCCCGTGCGGAGCTCGCCGCCGCCGAGACGGAAGGCGTGTTTCGCGGATCGAGCCACGACGTCCGGGACGGGTTCATCCACCTGTCCGCCGCACACCAGGTCCGTGGAACGCTGGCCGCTCACTATGCCGGTCGCGCGGACCTCGTGCTCCTCGTCGTGGATGGCGAAGAGCTCGTTCGCTCCGGGGGGCGCATCGAGTGGGAACCGTCCCGTGGCGGAGAGCGATTCCCTCACCTGTACGGGCCGCTGCCGCTCTCCCGGGTGACGCGACGGATCTCACTCGAGCTCGACGCGAGCGGAGAGCACGTCCTGCCTCCGCTCGCGTGAGTCGAGCTCCCGAGGCGTCGTCGGGCTCCGGCTCGCCGTCACTGCGGGCAGACGGCGGCGTCCTCCACCCAGACGCCGCCGGAACAGCGGCGATTCGTGGCGATCATCGTCACGCACGGAACCCCGTAGGAGCAGGAGAGCCCCTCGTCGTCGCAGTTCGAGCCGAGCGCCGGCGCGGAGTCCGGACAGCCCGACGTCGACGGGGGCGGCGCGCAGCCCCAGCGCGGATCCGCGGAGCAGGGGCCGCCCATGCATTTCGCGCAGGCGCAGAGATCGCCCCCGAGCATCTGACAGACGAGCCCTTCCTGAGCGCACGCGGCGTCCGCCGAGGGATGCGCGACGGGGCAGCCGTTCTCGCCCGCCTGGGCCATGTGATCGCAGCCCGCCTCCGTCACGTGCCACGATCCGGATTCGCACGTCGCGCGTGCGCGGCACGTGATGCGAGGGTCGTCGCCGTATTCGCACACGACCGCGTCCGCCGTGCAAGACGCGCCGGACACGGGAGCGACGTCGGGACACGCGTCGCGTGCATTCGAGCCGCTCGAGGCCGGGGCCGAGTCGTCCGAACACCCCCATGCCGCGAGCACCGTCAACAACGCCGAGATCGTGCGAGTGGTCTTCATCTGGATTTTCGTCTTTCGCCGCGCCCGCTCGCCGGGGCCGCACGGACGAAGGTCGCGGCGCACGCGATACAGCAACCGTCGTGCCGAGGGTCCACCGCGACGAGAAGCGGCGCGAAATCCAGGTCGAAACCGGACGTTCGGTAGGGGCGCGGCCGGCCGAGAAAACACGCCGAACCCGACGGGCCGGTGCACCGTTTGCGTCAGCGCGAAAAGGCGGCGCGGCGGGCGCCGTCGCTCACTTCTTCGAGGACACCTTCGTCTCAGGCTCCGTCCCGGAGGACGTCACCGTGCGTCGCATCCCGCTCGGAGGGGCGGCACTGAACGGAAGCGGGTGCGTGCCGCTCGCGTCGCTCCTCGCGCCCAGGGACTGAACGCGGATCTTGGCGCTCGAAGGTTTCGACAGCGTGCGGCTCGCGTGATGCGCCGAAACGCGGGCGCGGATCGTCACGGCCCCGCCCCCGATCTCGCACTCCAGCGTCGCCTCGACCGCGATGCGCGCGAGGCCGAGCATGGAGGTCCCTTTCGGCAATTTCGGGATGCGCTCCATCGCGCGAAGGAAGGCCTCCTCCGGATCCAGATCGCGCATTCGTTGAAGCTCGCGCTCGAGGACCGCGATCCGCGACGGGTGGGCGTGATTCGAGACCCGGAGGTCGACGACGTTTCCGCTGCGAGACACCGTGAGCGAGAGCTCGACGTCCGAGGTGGGGTCGCCGTACTTGACGGCGTTCTCGAGCAGCTCCTGCAGCACGAGCCCGACGCGCTGGACTCCGTCGTCGGGCACGCGGGTGCCGAGCCAGAACGCCAGGTACCGGCGGAGCGGTTCGAGCTGGTCCCACGACGGCGCGATGCGGATCGCGAAGGTGGGCTGGTCGTTTCCGATCTCGTTCGGCATCCGAGCGCTCCCGGCGGGGGCACCCATGGCCGTCCGTCCCGCCCTGAACGTCTAGGAACGGCGCGGGGGCGCCGCCCTTAAGGGCCCGCGCGCGCCGGCCCGGTCATCCCCCGGAAACCAGGGGAGAAAACGGAACTCGATTCGCGACGCCGGTGCCGGCGCCGCCGTCACTCCACGACGACGAGGTCCTTCGCGTACGCGTGGAGCGCTCGAAGGCTCTTCTGCTGCCACTTCAGGTTCGGGTTCGACCGGAACCGGAGGGTGTACCGGTCTCCCGCGCTCGACTCGACCACGCCGTTGATGAACCGGAGCAGCAGCGAGAGACACGACGAGTTCATGAAATAGAGCTCGGCCAGGTCGAAGACGGCCTCTTTCGGCCGGTTCTTTCTCGCCGACGACGACAGCGCGTCCAGGAAGATCCGGAGCTTGTCCTGCGCTGCCATGTCGGCGTTTCCCTTCAGCAGGACGTGTACGGAGTCGCCCTTTCGGGCGCTTTCCGCCGAAAATCCCTCGAGCTGGATGCTCTTCACGCTTTCGCGGCGCTCAGCCATGACGATGCTCTCCGTGGCCTGACTGCGAACGGTGTCCGCCGATCCTACGAGTCTTCACCCGAGGCCTCACTCCGTCAAGGAACGACCCAGCCTCGCGTTTCATTAGTCTGGTGGGCAGTCTTCGGGGCTACTCGTTCGTTCTCGTTTCTGTCGTTCCGTTCGTTCGCTTCCTGTGGCCGGTGTGCTCGCGTGCTCGCGCTCGCGGCCTGCTCGCGCGTTCGCCGGCCCGAAAACGGGAGGTGCTTGCGCCTCGCGCTCTCGCGGCCGCCGCGAGCGCCATCAGCTGGGAGTCGACCGCCGGGTCGAGACCTACATGTCGTGCCAACGCGGCCGGCCCGGGCCCCCTGGATCGGCCGCTTTTCGGCTTAACGGGGACGTCCTTCCGGACGATGATTGAGAAGGATGAGTGCGTCGACTCCGAAGCGCGCCGCGGACGGTGGCGGATCTGCATCTCCCGCGTTCGAGCTGGTGTTCCGGCCGTCCGTGGAGCTGATTTCCGTCGTGCGGCGGTTCGTCGCGGAGTTCTACGAGCGCACGCTGGACGATCTCGAGATCGCCAGCCGGCTCGCCCTCGCGACGCACGAGCTCCTCGAGAACGCAGCGAAGTACTCCGCGGACGGAGAGACGAAGCTCTACGTCCGCGTCGATCGAGCCGATGGTTCGGTCGTCGTCCGGACCGAGAACCGGGCGACGACGACGCAGATCGACGCGCTCCGGGAGTGGTTCAGCGAGTTCGAGGCCGCCGGGGACGCCGACACCATCTACGCGGAGATGATCCGCAGGACCGCCGCACGGAAGTCCGGGTCGGGCGGGCTCGGCCTCGCGAGGATCTGGTCCGAGAGCGAAATGGCCATCGACCTCGCCGTGGAGGCGGACCGCGTTCGCATCCAGGCGAGCGGGAAGCTCTCTTCGGCGGGGTAGTCCTTGAAGAGGAAGGACTCCGGTAGGCGGTTGCTCTCGCTCGAGGTGCGCCTGGCGAGCGTCACGAGCCTCGTCCTCGTGCTCGTGTCGGCGGGACTCTTCGTCGAGCTCTCCTCGAGAGAGCGCGGGAAGCTCATCTCCGCGAAGACCGGTGCGGCGACGATGCTCATCCAGCTCCTGTCGATCGAGCTCGCGCCGGCCGTCGACTTCGGCGACACGAACGACGTCGCGGCGCGTCTCGCCGACGTCCGCGCGAACCCCGACATCGTCGCGGCGGGCGTGTGGTCCGACGTCGCGAAGCCGCCGCTCTCCGAGTGGCGCACTGCGGAGGCGCCGCCGCTCGCGCCGCCCCAGGACGGTGCGCCCGACGGGACGCGCGTTTCCACCGACTTCCTCGTCGTCACGAGCACGATGCTCGGGCCCTCCGGCGGCAAGCTCGGTCGGGTCGCGCTGG
Source organism: Polyangiaceae bacterium (assembly GCA_035545855.1). Taxonomy (GTDB): domain Bacteria; phylum Myxococcota_A; class Polyangia; order Polyangiales; family Polyangiaceae; genus DASZVB01. Next base: position 11,415 of record DASZXK010000025.1, on the reverse strand, counting down.
TGTTCACGCTTCGCCCCGAGAACGAGGCGTTCCGCCGGGACCGGCGGACGCTGTTCCTCGTGACCGCCGTTCTCACGGCGTTCACCGCGGCGCTCCTCGCCCTCCTCGCGCGCCGCTACGTCGTGGGGCCGCTCGGGCGCCTCGCGCGCGCCGCGACGTCGCTCGCCGACGGAGACACGTCCGCGCGCGTGGACATTCGCTCCGACGACGAGATGGGCGATCTCGCCCGCGCCTTCAACGTCATGGGCGAGGCCGTCCGCTTCCGTGAAGAGCGGCTCCAGAAGGAGATCGAGCTCGCCCAGCGGATCCAGACGTCCATCCTTCCACGGAACACGGACGTTCCCGGGCTCGAGATCGCCGCGCGAATGGTCCCGGCCTCGGAGGTCGGAGGAGACTACTACGACGTCCTGCCCGTGCCGGGCGGCGCGTGGATCGGCATCGGCGACGTCGCGGGGCACGGTCTCGACGCGGGTCTCATGATGCTCATGATGCAGTCCATCGTGTCTTCCCTCGTGAAGTGGGCGCCGGCCGCGCCGCCGAGGGACGTCATCGTGGCGCTGAACGAGGTGCTCTACGAGAACATCAAGGTGAGACTCGGCCGAGACGACCACGCGACCCTCTCCGTCATGCACTACGCGGAGGACGGGAAGGTGACCTTCGCCGGAGCACACGAGGATCTCATCGTGTGGCGCGCTCTGACGAAGAAGGTCGAGTTCGTCGAGACTCCGGGGACCTGGGTCGGTGGAAGGCGGGACATCCGGCCGGGGACCACGGACTCGGAGCTTCGCCTGAATCCCGGGGACGTCGTCGTGCTCTACACGGACGGCGTCACCGAGATCCGCGATTCGTCGGGGCAAGACTTCGGCGTGGAGCGCCTCGCGCACGAGGTCGAGCGAGTCGCGGAGCGCCCGACGGCCGAGATCCTGGAGCATCTCGTCACCGAGGTCGGGAACTTCGGGAACGCCGAGGACGACGTCACCGTCGTCGTGCTCCGCTACGTGGGCAGCGCCGCCTGATTGCCCGCGCGCCCGGCTGCCCGCCGCCCCGGACCGGGGTGCGTGCACCGGGGCTTCGAGCTCGGTTCCGGGAGCCGTGACACGCTTTCGGGCTTGCGTGCTACGGTGCGCGTGTGACGGACCTGCTGTCCCTCCTCGGCATCGGAATTCTCCTCGGAATTCGCCACGCAACGGATCCGGATCACGTCGTCGCGGTGACGGCCATCGTCAGCCGCGAGCGCACGCTCCGCTCCGCGATCCTCGTCGGCGCGCTGTGGGGGCTCGGGCACACGGCGACGATCCTCGCCGTCGGGACGGCGATCGTCCTCTTCGGGCTCGTCATTCCGCCGCGGCTCGGGCTCTCGATGGAGCTCTCGGTCGCGATCATGCTCGTTCTGCTCGGCGTGCTGAACCTCACCGGCGCGTTCCGGGACGCCCGCGCGCACTCGCACGAGCACGGGGAGGACCATCACGTGCACCGGGCGGCGCCGTTCGGCGCGATCGGCGTCCCGGCGTTCGCCCGTCCGCTCGTCGTCGGGGTCGTGCACGGGCTCGCCGGGTCGGCGGCCGTCGCGCTGCTCGTCCTCGCGACCATTCGCAACGCCGGGCTCGCGGTCGTCTACCTCGCGGTGTTCGGCCTCGGCACCGTGCTCGGGATGGTGTTCCTCACCGCGGCGATGGCGAAGCCGCTCACGAAAGCCGCTTCCTGGTCGCCGGGCGGAGGCCTCCTGCTCGTGCGCGTGACCGGCGTGGTGAGCCTTTCGTTCGGGTTGTTCCTCGCGTATCGCATCGGCTTCGTGGACGGGCTGTTCGTCGGGACGCCCACGTGGACGCCTCGCTAGCGCGATCGGCCCGAGCGCTCGTCGCCCTGGCGCTCGCGGCCCTCGCTCTGCTCCTCGCCGGAGGAGCTTCCGCGCACACTCCGGACCTGTCGCAGAGCGAGTTCTCGGCCGAGCCGGGCGCTCGGATCGTGAACGGGGTCCTCGTCTTCCACTGGCAGGACGCGGTCCGGCTCGCGTCCGACGAGGGCCCATCGCGCGGGGACGCGGGCTCGGACGCGTTCGCTCGCCTGCTGAAGGAGGGCGTCCGGGTCACCGCCGACGGCGCCGCTTGCATCCCGTCGCTCGAGTCGGCCCGTCCCGTCGAGGGCGACGGCTTCGCGTTCGTGGCGACGTTCTCGTGCCCGCGGGAGCCCGAGACGTTGAGCGTCGCGCTGCCGCTCCTCGGTCGATTCCCGGCGACGCACCGTCACCTCGCGCGGGTTTCGGTGGGCGCGTTCGGCGTGGAGAAGACGCTCTCGGCGGCGGCGTTCGAGCTGTCCGCCGCGCGAGCTCCGACCGGGGCTCCTGGAGCGTCTCTCGCGGAGAGCGCGCTCGGTCGCGCGTCCCGGGCACTCGGCGTCGGGGTGCTGCACATCCTCTCGGGCTGGGACCACGTGCTGTTCCTCCTCGCGCTCGTCCTCGGGATCGCACCGATGACGGCGCGCGCGCTCGTTCTTCCGGTGACGGCGTTCACCGTCGCGCACTCGCTCACGCTGGCGCTCGCGGCGTTCTCGGTCTTCTCGCCGTCGTCGCGTTGGGTCGAGCCGGCGATCCTGCTCTCCGTGGCGGCGGTCGCCCTGGAGAACGTGTATCGACCCGGGGCGTCACATCGCGAGCGCCTCACCTTCGCGTTCGGCACGATCCATGGGTTCGGGTTCGCAGAAGGGCTCCGCGAGCTCGGTCTCGAGCGGAGCCGGCTCCTTCCGACGCTCCTCGGGTTCAACGCCGGCGTGGAGCTCGGCCAGCTCCTGGTGCTGCCGCCGCTCGTGCTCCTCGCGCACGCGCTCCGGAAACGGAGTCCGGCCGGGCCTCGCCGCGCGTCGATTGCGCTGGGTCTCTTCGCGCTCGCCGCCGCGGCCGTTCGCATGGCGACTCAGTGATAGACGAAGCTGAGGACGAGTTCGTACGTCGATCCGGACTCGTCCGCTTCCCGGGTCTGACCGACCGGGGTCCACTTGCCGCTCGCCCAGGCGCCGCGGAGCTCGGGGCCCATCGACCACTGCTTTCCGATCCAGAAATCGTAGCCGGCCCAGATCGAGCCGCCGCCGCCGCTGCTCTCGTTCAGGCCGATGATGGCGAATCCCACCATTCCGCCGAGGTGAAACCCGCCCGTCTCGTCCGGATACCACTCGATGAACGGTCCGAGCGCTCCGACGCCGAGCGCGCTGTCTCCGCGGATCTGGCCGGTCGTCGTGAGACCCGCCGAGTCCAGCTGCACCTTCGGCCTGGAGATGTCCTGACCCACGAGGCCGCCGCCGATCACGAGCCCGCGCGCGACGGTGCCGCCGATGAGGAGCTCGTACGCGGGGCCGCCCCCCGTGTACGTCGCCGTGAAGTCGGAGCTGCCGGAGATGCCGGAGGCGGGAGATCCGAAATCCAGGGTGCCCTCTCCGACGACGCGTCCGTAGCCTGCGCCGATGCCGAAGCGGAGGTAGAAGCCGTCGTGTCGATACGCGTGCCGGTCCTCCGCGGGAGCAGGCATGGGGGCCGCCGCGGCGTACGCCGGCGGTGGAGCGGCGTAGGTGGCCTCCTGCATGGGCGGCGGCGGGCCGGGTGGCGGGGGGGGCGCGCCAGGTCGTCCTTCCTGGTCCGTGGCGGGTGCGCTGACCGGCGGCGGTGCGCCCGCGGGCGGCGGCGGCTCGGCGCCGGGCGCCGCGGCAGGGGAGGCCGGCTGTGAGTACGGAGCCGCGGGCGGCGGCGGAGCGGCGGCCGGAGTCGGAGCGGCGCCCGTCTGTGCGCGAGCCGTGAGCGCGAACCCGAGGACTGCACTCGACACCAGCGAGACTCCCCACTTCTTCATGGCGCGCGATCCTACACGACCCGTGCCGTCCGCCTGGTCGCCTCGGGCGCATGCAAAAATATATAGCAAGTTCAAATACTTGCAATCTTCCTGGATCTCGGTCCACAAGCTTTCCCGTAAACGGCCGTTTCCACTCCTGGCGTGTCTCAGCGGCTCCCCTTCCCGACGAAGTACGCGAGTGGAACGTTCTCGTTCGACGTCGTGTCCGTCTATCCGCAGCCGGATCAGGCGTGTCTGCTCCTCGTCGACGACGACCCGCTCGTCCTCTCCTCCCTCGGGCGAGCGCTCGCCGAGAGACGCTGGACGCTCGTGACGGCGACCGACGCTCAGGCGGCGCTCCGGGCGATCGAGGAGCGCTCGGTCGACGTCGTGATTTCCGACATGAACATGGAGTCCATGTCCGGCGCGACGCTCCTCGGCGCCGTGCAGCAGCGCCGGCCCGACATCGTCCGCATCATCCTGTCCGGGAACGGCGATCCGAAGCACGCGTTCCGCGCCGTGCCGTTCGCTCACCAGTTCCTCGCGAAGCCCATCGACGTGGACGTGCTCAAATGGACCATCCGCCGCGCGTGCGGGCTCCGGAGCCTCCTCACCAACTCCGCCATCCGAGCCGCCGTCGGCTCGAGCAACGAGCTCCCTGCCGCGCCCTCCACCTACCTCCGGCTGAAGCAGATCCTGCGGGACCCCGACGTTTCCATCAACGAGGTCGCGCAGGTCGTCGAGCGGGACGTCGGGATCGCCGCGCGAGTGCTCCAGCTCGTGAGCTCGGCCTTCTTCGGGCTCCCGCGTCGCGTGAAGACGCTCTCGGACGCCGTGAGCTACCTCGGGATCGACACGCTGAGGACGCTCGTCCTCGCGCTCGAGATCGTGCGCATGTTCCGGGAGGGCGGTTCGGTGCGCGGCTTCTCTCTCGAGGCGCTCCAGCGCCATTCGTTCGTCACGGCGAAGCTCGCGCGGGGATTCGCCGACGCCTACGCGGCGGACGACGCCTACGTCGCCGGCATGCTCCACAGCGTCGGCAAGCTCGTGCTCGCCGAACGCGTGCCGGCCCGGTACACGGAGGTGCTGGATCGGACTGCCGCGGAGCGCGCGCGCCTCTCGGACGTCGAACGCGAGGTCCTCGGCGCGTCCCACGCGGACGTGGGAGGGTACCTGCTCGGCCTCTGGGGACTCCCCCAGCGAGTCGTGGAGGCGGTGACGGAGTACCAGGCGCCGTGGCGTCTCGATCCGACGAGACTCGGCATCGCCGGCGCCGTCCACGTCGCGAGCATCCTCGCCGACCATCCCGACGCGCCGCTCCACACGGGCGGCGCCGACGTCCCCCCCGGGCAGCTCTCCGCGGAGTATCTGGATCGCGCGGGGGTCCTCGGCACTCTCGGGACCTGGCGCGCGCTCGCGCGACGGGCCGCCGCCTGAGCCCTCACCAGCCGAGGTGCTTCGCGAGCTCGGCGCGAAGGGTCTCGGCCATCCGCGCGTGCGTCTTCAGCGTCGGATGCGACCCGCACCCGAGTCCTTCCTTCGCCGCGTCGATCGGCGAAAACTCCAGATAGAAGATCCGCGGATCGGAGAGCGTCCGCACGGCCCGGGCGATGGTGCGGCGCGCCGCCTCGGAGCTCCCCGTACCCATCGGTCCCGTCGTGCAGAGGACGAGGGCCTCCGGGTATCGCGCGCGGAGCGACCGCACGAAGCGCACGTAGTCTTCGTGGAACCGATCGGCCGCGCCGGGCGACCAGAAGTCGTCGTTGTCGCCGAGGTTCACGACGACCGCATCCGGCGCCGGATCGGGGACGTTCACGACCGTCGTCGGGTCCCGCGGGAGCGCGAGCGGATAGAGATCCGCCATCGTCGGAGCGGGTCCTGCGGCGCGAACACCCGACCACGAGAGGTTCACGACGTCCGCGTCGAGCGCGCGGGCGGCGATCTCGCCGTAGCTCCGGAAGCTGTCCTGCGAGAGCCGGGGCGGCGTGCAGGGGTCGTCGCCCTCCGCGCCGAGCGCCGCCGTGATGGAGTCGCCGACGAGCTCGATGGAACGCTTCCTCGGCGTCGTCGCGCCGAGGAAGCGAGAGCCTTCCGGCGTCACGAACCCGCGGAACACGGCCTCACCGACCATCGCCTCCGTTCGCTTCACGATCGCGACGGTGTGCTCGCCGGGAGGCGCGCCGGTGACGGCGTGGTACGTGCGCACGCCGGGCTCCGCCAGGATGCGAGCGATGCCCGCGCCGTCGAGCACGACCTCGAAGGCGTTCGAGCCCGGGTCCTCGAGGACGACGTCGAGCGCCGTCCCGTAGAAGCGCGCCTCGACGCGGCTCCCGGACCACGCGAAGCGCACTCCGCCGCCGGCGTCGGGCGAAGAGCGACCGACGACGCGGTACGCGCGCGCCGCGGGCGCCCGGGCGACGTCCTGGGTCGCTCCCACGACGGGTTCTCCCGAGCGCGCCGGGGGCTCGGCGCCGGATACCTTCGAGCGGTAGACGTCGCGCGTCCCGCGCTCGGCGCACGAGGCGATCGCGAGGAGCGAGAGCACGACGGCCGCTCGTCGAACCATGCGCCGCGAGCGTACACCCGGCGCCCGGCTCGCTCAGCGCTGGTCCGGTCCCCTGCGGAACTCGTTCGGGTTTTGTCCCGTCCAGCGCTTGAAGGCGCGGCGGAAGCTCCGGGCATCCGTGAAGCCGAGTTCCACGGCGAGGCTCTCTATCTTCACCTGTCCGCCCCGGATTCGCTGCTCGGCACGCTCCCGGAGGACGTCGTCCGCGATCGCCTGGTACGACGTGCCCATCTGCGACAGCGCCCTCCGGAGCGAGCGCGCGCTCGTCTGCAGGGCGCGCGCGACCTCCTCGAGCGTCCGGCGCCGGCCACCCTGATCGAGGAGCACTCTCCGTACCTGCGCGGCGAGCCCTCCGTCTTGCACGCCGCGCGACGCCTCGTCTTCGCAGGCCTTCGCGGCCATCGTCGCGGTGACGACGTCGGCCGTCACGATGCGCTCCCCGAGGAGCGAGGCGTCGAACTCGACCTCGGTCACGGGCTGATCGAACTCGAACGGGACGTCGGCGAGGAGCGTCCGGTAGGAGGCGGCGTGGGGCGGACGCGAGTACGGCAGCGTCACGCGCGTCACCGAGAACGAGCGTCCGAGGGCCTCCTTGACCATCACGTAGAAGCCGGACAGGACGGCTTCCGTCGCGAAGGCGAGGAGATCCCCGCGGGGGACCGTTTCCCGGAGAGTGAGATACCCCCGCTTGCCTTCCACGCGGAGGTCGATGTCCCAGCCGGGGATGAGCTGGAGGTAGTACTGCTTCGCGACGCGAAACGCCACCTCGAGGTTCTCGCTGGTGATGGCTGCGATGCCGGCGAGGCCCGAGTGGGTCATCCGCGTCGCGAGACCCCACTTCAGGCCGAGCTCCGGGTCCCCCGTGAGGCGCATCGCGTTGCGCTCGAGCGCGGCGAACTGATCGTAGGAGATCTTCGCTTCCGCGTTCTCCAGCGTCTGCGGACCCATGCCCGTGCCCTCGAAGAGCTCCGCTCGGTCGGCTCCGAGCGCGACCGCGGTCTCCACCAGGACTCGCGGGTGGTTCACCGGGACGACCGGATCGCTGGAGGTGAAGAAGCGCTTCACGGGGTGTGGTGGGGAACGGGGAAGTATAGGAGATCGCCCCGCCCCGCGCGACCCGGTCCCCAGGTCCTCGCGCGCTTCCGCGCTCGCTCGACCTTTGCGCTTCCGCCCCCCGCGCGCGCCCTCGACCCGCGCGGCGCAGCTCCCCGCCCCCGTAGCGCTCCCCCGTACGCTCGGTCGCGGGAGGTTTTCATCCGGCGGGCTCTGCGAGCACGGTCAGCGCGGCGTCGTAGAACGTCGCTCCGTCCTCGCGGACGTACAGGGTGAAGCTCGTTCCGGAGAACTTGGGGAAGTAGATGGTTACCGAGCGGCCCGCCGCCGTCTTCACGACGAGCGTCTCTCCGCCGTCCATGTCGATGCTCGGATCGCCGCACTGGCTCGCAGCTCCCCCGGCGAGCGAGACCTTCACGGCCTCGGCGAAGGCGAGCGAGTGGCCGTCGTAGAACGTATCCTCCGCCGACTGGAGCGAACCGAGGGTGCTGCCCGTGTAGACGCAATTCTGCGACAGCCCACACACGCTGATCGCCTTGCAGCGAAAGCCCGGCGCGTTGAAGCCCGGCATCCCGGACGCGCTCATGGCCGTGACGTCTGCAATGGCGAGCGGGCCGCACGTGGTCGTCTGCCAGACGCCGCCGTCGGTGCAGCGGAGCGGCGGGAGCTTGTCGCAGAGGACCGTTCCGGGGGCGCACTGCATCGGGCTGCCGCCGGCGCCGATTGCGCCGCCGGTACCCACGAAGCCGCCTGCGCCCTGCGAGCCGCCCGTGCTGCCGACCGCGCCGCCCGCGGCCGTCGCGCCGCCGACGCCGACGACGCTGCCGCCCGTGCCGCTCGCGCCGCCGGTGCCGACGACACTGCCGCCCGCGCCGCTCGCGCCGCCCGAGGACGTCGTTCCGCCGTCGCTCGTGACGACGCCGCCGCTGCCGGACGTTCCGCCGTCCCCCGACGCTCCGCCGTCGCTCGTTCCGCCGCCGCCGGACGCTCCGCCGTCCCCCGACGCTCCGCCCTTGCCGGACGCACCGCCGTTGCTCGTTCCGCCGTTTCCGGACGCTCCGCCGTTGCTCGTGCCGCCGTTGCCCGTGCCGCCGCCGTTGCCGGACGTTCCGCCGCTCGCGCTTCCGCCGCTACCGTCGCCGAGCGCGCCGCTCGTGTCCGCCTTGAACTCGGCGCCGCAGGAAGCGGCGCCGAGCGCGAGCAGCGCCCCGAGATACATCGAAAGCGAGCGCTCGACCGGAAGCATGACTTCACATGCTACGCCCTTCTCGAGAGCTCACCAACGCTCTCCGTCCGTCCCGAGCGCGCGTCCCTCGCGCGCGCGCCGCACCTCACCGCGGCGGAAGGACGGCGGCAGCCCATGTGCGCGGAAGACCACGAAAAGAACGCGACGCACGTATGTAAGTGGATCGGCGACCGCCGTCACGCGACGGTCACGGGCAGTAGTCGAGGGCCTGCTCGGAATCGATGTGCACGATGAACGGGCTCCCGGTCTTGTCGGCGGGCAGGAGCGTCTTCGTCACGACGTTTCCGAACGTCGACTGGCCCTGGAACATGCCGGCGACCGTCACGGAGAGCGACGGGTGCACGACCGCGACGATGTCCCAGTTCGTCTGGCTCGCGAACTGGCTCCCGGTGCCGCCGATCGGAATGGTCCAGCGCCGGAGGAGGCTCGACTCGAAGCGCGAGACGAAGAGCGTCGGGTTCTGCGGGTTCGCGAGCACGAACGGGGTTCCGGACGGCGCGCCCGTCCCGAAGCCCACCTTCTCGTAGAAGGACATCGGGCCCGTGTACGAGCCGGAGACGGTGAGGCTCTTGTCGCTTCCGTAGCCGAGGACCCACGCGTGCTCGTCGCCCTTCGGCTCGGCGATGAGCGCCGCGCCGAGTGCCCCGCCGCTCTTGTCGAGCCGGACGATCTGCCCTTCCTCGCTGCCGCCTCCGAGCGTGTGGAGCGACACGGAGGTCCCCGTGTCTAGCGTCGGTGTCGCGCCCGTGGTGCCGACGGCGACGAGCACGTCGTCGGCGTCGAGCCCCTCCACGTCGCCCGGGTTCTCGTTGGTGGTGCCGCCGAGTCGACCGCCCCACCGGTACGCGGCGTTCGGCTCGAGCCGGAGGAGCCAGGCGTCCGAGCCGCCCGCCGTCGCGACCGTCCGTTCCGCGTTGATGCCGAGCGAGGCCGACACCGTGAACGCGCCGAGGAGCGTGAAGCTCCCGTCCGAGTGCGTCGTCACGGCGCGGACGCCGATTGCCGCACGCGAAGTCCCCCGCGTCGCCACTCGATGTGCCCAGACGCCCGAGCCGTCCGCGGCGAACCGCACCGCGTAGACGCCGACGGCCGGGACCGTCGCGGTCACGCCGCCCGAGTCGGTGATCGTGAGCGCGTTCGCGCCGACCACGCCCGACACGACGACCGAGCCGTTCTGGAACGCGCCGACGACCTCGCCCGTCACGGTGCCCTTCGCGTCGCCCGTCGCCACCCACTTGATGCTGCCGTCGGGAGCGTACCTTGCGACGAACAGCGACTGCGCTCCCGCGTCTCGATCGATCGTGTTCCCGACGAGGCCGAAGTGCGCGCTCCCGACGAACGTGCCGACGACGGTGAACGAGTCGTCGGGGGAGATCGCGGCGCCGCCCACGGTGAACGTTCCCGGAGCGACCGCGGACCCCACGCGGCCGATGGAGAGCAGCGTCACGGACGTGCCCGCGCCGCCCGAGCCGCTCTCCTTGTAGGTGACGAGGTAGAGGGCCTCCGAGAACCCCGCGGCGTACCCCAGCGTGTTCGCGCCGAACTTCGCCGCGCCCGTGTAGACGCCGACGGTCGCGAGCGTGCCGTCTTGCATCGTCATGACGTCGATCGACGTCGGGCCCGAGCCCTGGCCGCCGGGCGCGTCGTTCCAGTCGCCGTTCGCGTCGTTCCGCGTGCTCCCGCCCACGCAGGTCCCGCTCTGGCACGTGTCCACGCGCGTGCACTGGGTGCCGTCGTTGCACGTCGTGCCGTTCGGGCGGTTGTTCGTCACGCACCCGAGCGCGACGTCGCACGTCGTCACCTTGCACGGATTCGTCGTCGAGAGACACAGGAGCGGCGAGCTCTGGGAGCACGAGCCGCTCCCGTTGCAGGCGTCGCCCGTCGTGCAGGCATTGCCGTCGTTGCACGACGTGCCCGCCGCCTTCGGCGGGTTCGTGCACGTGCCGCTCGCCGGCTGGCAGACGCCTGCGTTGTAACACTGCGAGAGCGCCGTGCAGGTGACGGGAGTCGTCCCCGTGCAGGAGCCCGTCTGGCACGTGTCCGTCAGCGTGCAGCCGTTGCCGTCGTTGCAGCCCGTGCCGTCCGGTTTCGAGGGATTCGAGCACGTGCCGCTCGTGATCGAGCAGGTGCCCGCGTTGTGGCACTGGTCCGGGGTGGGACAGACGACGGGGTTCGCCCCCGTGCAAACGCCGCCCTGGCAGGCATCCGACTGCGTGCACGAATTGGAATCGTTGCACGTCGTGCCGTCGGTCTTCGTGGGGTTGGAACAGACGCCCGTCGCAGGCGCGCACGTACCCGCGACGTGGCACTGGTCCGGGGTGGGGCAGACGACGGGGTTCGCGCCGGTGCAGGTCCCGGCCTGGCACGTGTCGGACTGGGTGCAGGCGTTGCCGTCGTTGCAGCCCGTGCCGTTCGCCTTCTGCGGGTTCGAGCACGCGCCCGTCGCAGGCGCGCACGTGCCCGCGACGTGACACTGGTCCTGCGCGCTGCAGAGAACGGGGTTCGAGCCGGTGCACGATCCCGTCTGACAGGTGTCCGTCTGGGTGCACGCGTCGCCGTCGTTGCAGGTCGTGCCGTTCGTCTTCTGCGGGTTCGAGCAGACGCCGGTTCCGGGCGCGCAGGTGCCCGGGTCGTGGCACTGGTCCGGGGTGGGGCAGACGACGGGGTTCGCGCCGGTGCAGGTCCCGGCCTGGCACGTGTCGGACTGGGTGCAGGCGTTGCCGTCGTTGCAGGTC
>DASZXK010000024.1:0-49241 GCA_035545855.1 Polyangiaceae bacterium | reverse complement strand
CTGCGCGTTGTCCTCCGCGGCGAGCGTGAGGAAGCGCTCGAGGCGCGCGCTCGAGTGCTCGGGACCCATGCCCTCGAAACCGTGCGGCAGGAGGAGCACGAGGCCGGAGAGGCGCTTCCACTTGTCCTCGGCGCTCATGATGAACTGATCGATGATCACCTGAGCGACGTTCACGAAATCCCCGAACTGCGCCTCCCAGAGGATGAGCCCTTCCGGACAGTCGAGCGAGTAACCCCATTCGAACCCGAGGACGCCGGCCTCGCTGAGGGCGCTGTTGTAGATGTCGATGGGCGCCTGCGTGGGCGAAAGATGAGCGAGCGGCGTGTGCGTCTTTCCCGTCTCGTAGTCGTAGAGCACGGCGTGGCGCTGGCTGAACGTGCCGCGCGGGACGTCCTGCCCCGTGAAACGCACGCGCGTTCCCGTCGCCACGAGGGACGCGAACGCGAGGAGCTCCGCGGTGCCCCAGTCGAGCGGGCGCTCGCCCCTCCCCATCTCCCGCCGGGTCTCGAGGAGCTTCACGATCTTCGGGTGTGGCGTGAAGCCGGCGGGGACCTCGCTCATCTTTTCGATGTACGAAGCGAGCGTCGCTTGCTCGACGGTCGTGTCGGCCTCGTCGGCGTCGGACTCGGGGCCGCCCATGTAGCCCTGCCAGTACCCGCCGAGCCAGTTGTCTTCCTTCTTGAAGTCCTTCCGGCGCGCGACGCTGAGCTCCTGCTCGAGCTCGGAGCGCTGCTCGACGGCGATCTGGTCGGCCTCCTCGCGACTGATGCCGCCGAGCGCGAGGAGATGCTCGAGATAGCCGTCCCGCACGCTGATCCGCTTCTGGATCGCGCGGTAGAGCACCGGCTGCGTGAACGAGGGCTCGTCCCCCTCGTTGTGACCGTGCCTGCGATAGCCGTACATGTCGATGACGACGTCTCGCTTGAACGTCATCCGGAAGTCGACCGCGAGCCGTACGACCTGCGCGACGGCCTCCGGATCTTCCCCGTTCACGTGGAAGATGGGGATCTGGAGCATCTTCGCGACGTCCGTCGCGTAGGTGGAGGAGCGGGACTGCCCGGGCGGCGTCGTGAAGCCGATCTGGTTGTTCACGACGACGTGGATGCTGCCGCCCGTGTTGTACGCGCGGAGCTGGCTCAGGTTGAACGTCTCCTGGACGATCCCCTCGCCGGCCATGGCGGCGTCGCCGTGGATCATCAGCGCGATCTTCGAGTGGTGGTCGGTGTCCCCGACGCGATCCTGCTTCGCTCGCACGCGGCCGGCGACGACCGGGTTCACGAACTCGAGATGGCTCGGGTTGAAGCAGAGGGAGAGGTGGACCTTCTTCCCGGCGGCCGTCGTGAAGTCCGAGCTGTAGCCCATGTGGTACTTCACGTCCCCGCGGCCGCGGTAGAGCTGCGGATCCAGATCTTCGAACTCGCGGAAGATGTCCCGCGGGCTCTTCCCCATGATGTTCGCGAGCACGTTGAGGCGTCCGCGGTGCGCCATCCCGAGGGTGATCTCGTCCACCCCGTGCTCGGAGACGCGCTCGATCATGAGCGCGAGCAGCGGGATGAGGCTCTCCGAACCCTCGAGCGAGAAGCTCTTCGCGCCGAGGTACTTCTTCTGGATGAACTCCTCCTGGATCACGGCGTCCGTGAGGAGCGTGAGGATGCGCCTCTGTTCGGCGACGGAGATCTCCAGGCGGTTCTCCGTGCCCTCCATGCGCTCCTGGAGCCAGTTCTTCGGCTCGAGGTCGTGGATGTGGAAGAACTCGACGCCGATGGAGCGGCAGTACGTGTTCCGGAGGCGATCGAGGATCTCGCGGAGCGTGAGCGTCTCGGTTCCGTAGATGGTGCGGCTCGAAAACCGACGGTCCATGTCGGCGTCGGTGAGGTGATAGAATTTCGGATCGAGCTCCGGCATCGCGGGCCGAGGCATGCCGAGCGGATCGATCTTCGCGATCATGTGCCCGCGCACGCGATAGGCGCGCACGAGCTGGTCCACGCGGTCCTGGCGGATGGCGATGTCGAAGTTGTCCGCGGCCGCCACCGGCCGGAGGGACCCCACCGGCGCGAGGCGCAGATCCGCGGATGCGAGGACGCCCGCCGGCGGAGGCGCGGACTCCATCTGGTGAATGGTCGCCCCGACGGGAGCCCCGTTCACGCCGCCGTTCATCACGCTCGGCGCGAGCGCCGCGCCGTTGCCGGCGTGTGCCGAGCCGTTGCCGTTCGCGATGGGGGCGCCGGGGTTGAAGAGACTCCGCGCGGCGAACGACGGACCGACGCGCGTCCGGACGTTGCCGAGCGAGGCGAAGTAGTCCCGGAAGTCCGGCGGCACCGACGAGGCGTCGCGCAGGTACTCCGCGTACATCTCTTCGAGGAAGGCGATGTTGTCCGAATCGAGGACGCGATCCACTGGCTGTGTCATTGAACGTTCTTTCCACCCGGGCGGCGCGCCACGACGGGCGGCGGAAACCTCGGGGAATTTCGAGAGTACAACCCTCGCGCCCGACCGAAAATGGGGCGAAGCGACGCGAGCGCAAGCCCGGACGGTACCCGCGGAATCGGCCCCGCCTCCGAACGGCAGAGAATTGACGGACTTACGAAACACTCCGGTCCATCCTCACGCTGACCGGTGACCCGGAAACCTTCTCGCAATCCGTCGGATTGACTTCTACTGCCCCAGCGGGGATACACTTATCCCAACGCAGGCCGCCCCCACCCCCCAGGCCGAGCCCACAGTCGCGGGCTCCGCTCCCGTGGCCGACCCCCCTCCTCACTGCGTGTGCCCCGGGAGCGTGCGTGGCGCGTTGATCCAGGCGCCGGGGACCTCGCCCCCGGAGGCTCCCTGGCGCGGCGCGTAGGAAAGGATCGCGCGAGGCGCTCAAGGTTCGTCTTCCGGAACCGTTCCGGGGAACGAGGACCGTGAACAGCGCCATCAGTCTGTCCCCGGAGGAACGCTCCCTCGTTCCGCGCAGCCAGAAAGACGGCCCGGCCCCGAAGCCCGTCTGCTGCGTGGCGGTCAAGGGAGCGGGACCCTCGCTCGCGGCGGAGCTCGCGACCGAGCTCGCGAGGACGGGACGCGCCGTCGTGGAGGTGGAGGCGGCCGAGGTCGGAGACCTCTGCGGGGGCCCGGACGCCCCGGCCGTCGTGGTCGTGGACGTGGACGGCTTCGAGCCCGCGCACCTCGAGGCGATCGCCGGCGCGCGTCCGGACTCGGTGCCGCTCGTGTTCGTCGGAGGGACGGCGCACGACGTCTCGCCGCGGCTCATCGCGGTGCGGGTGGGAGCGACGGCGTACTTCGGCAAGCCGGTGAACGTCGCGAGCCTGGTCGAGAAGCTCGAGCACCTCGCCGCGGAGCGCTCGCCGCAACCCTACCGCGTCCTGGTCGTCGACGACGATCCGCTCCTCGCCCGCCTGTACGCACGCGCTCTCGAGCACGCGGGGATGATCGCCGCGACGGCGAGGGACCCGCTGAAGGTGCTCGCGCAGATCGACGACTTCCAGCCGGACCTGATCCTGATGGACTACCGGATGCCGGGCGTGAGCGGCCCGGAGCTCTCCGCCGTCATCCGGCTCGAACCCTCGCGCTTCAGCATCCCCATCGTGTTCCTGTCCACCGAGGACCTCCGCGACAACCGACGCACGGCGCTGAAGGGCGGCGGAGACGATTTCCTCGTGAAGCCGATCCCCCTCGAGCAGCTCGTGGCCGAGGTCGCGATCCGCGCCGAACGCGCGCGAACGGTGAGCTCCTTCATGCTGAAGGACGCGCTCACCGGGCTCTACAACCACGCGACCTTGATGCAGCTCCTCGAAGTCGAGGTGGCGCGCTCGGCGCGCGCGAACCGCCCCATGGCGTTTTCGATGATCGACGTCGACTTCTTCAAGAAGGTGAACGACACGCACGGCCACCCGGCGGGTGACCGCGTGCTCCGCGCGCTCTCGCGCCACCTCCAGAACCGCCTCCGCCGGACGGACGTCATCGGCCGCTACGGCGGCGAGGAGTTCGCCGTCGTGCTTTCGGACGTGGACGCGGAGAACGCGGTGCGCGTCGTCGACCACATCCGCGTCGGGTTCGGGGCGAAGACGCACCAGTCCGAGAAGGGCGACTTCAAGGTCACGCTCAGCATGGGCGTCGCGACGTTCCCGGCGATCGGCGAACCGCACCGGCTCGTCGAGGCGGCCGATCAGGCGCTCTACGCCGCGAAGCACGGTGGACGAAACCGCGTCGTGGTGACGGGCAGGTGAGCCCGCGCCGTCGACGGCGCGGGCTCTCGGTCTTCAAGCAGAGAGCGCGACGCCGTCGTCCACCGCGCCGAGCGTCGCAGAAACGAGGGCGATCGCGCAGGGCCGGACGATGTCGGCGAGTACCCGGCGGCGGATCTCCGCGCGCGTCTCCGCCGCGATCAGGCCGTGAGCGAGCCGCCCAGCTCCCGGAGCCGAGCGGCCGGCGGGCGCGTCGGGCGCGCGCGAGGAGACGACCTCGAGGAGCGTCCGGGCCGTCTCGGCCGCGAGCGCCCGATCCTCCCCGGAGAGGACGAACTGGACGAAGCGCCACGCGAGCTCGCCGTGACGCGCCTCGTCTTCGGCGACGCGCGCGAGCACGCGCCGGACGGCCGCATCCTCGGCCGTAGCGAGCGCCTCTCGCGCCTCCACCGCGGCGATCGTCTCGCCCACGCACCCCTCGATGATCGCGGTCCGGATGACGTCGCGAAGCGTTCCGCCCGAGCCGCCCACGGCTAGCGCTCCGGGTCCGACGGGACGCCCGGCGTACGCCGACGCCAGGGCGAACGCGTCGCGAGCGTGAATGGTCTCGTCCGCCATCGCGCTCTGCGCTTCGACGACCAGCGACGGCGGCGCGCCGATCGAGAGGAGATCGAGCGAAAAGCGCGCGAACGCGGCGATGGAGGCGTGCTCGAGGAGCGCCACTTCCGTCCAGTGGCCGGCGAGCGCCTCGCGATCGGCCGCGCTCAGCCCCGCGAGATCCGGCGATTCGTCGGAGCACCACGCGGCGGACACGCGAAGCGTCGCGACGCGCGCCTCTCCGTCGACGAGGAAGGGCCGGCCCGTGCCGCAGGGGTGGAGGAACGTGCATTCGTGGTGGTCCGTCAGGAACGCGCACTGCAGGGGCCCTGCGTCGCTGTGGCAGTCGTCCGACGTGATGCACGTGTCGCTCTTCGTCTGGCACCCGAACGTGACGCCGCAGGCGCCGTTCGAGGAGGACATGCAGAGCATGCCGTCTCCACATTCCGAATCCACCGTGCACGCAGCGGCCACGCACGTGCCGACGGGCGTCCCGCAGCCGCAGATTTCACCGGGGCCGCAGTCGGCGTCGGTCGTGCATCCGTAGACGCAGCTGCAGCCGTTCAGGGCTCCGGGCTCGCAGTGGCCGTTCGGGCTCGCCGTGCAGTCCGCATCCTTCGCGCAGAGGCCGTCGTGGATGCCGGCGTCGTCGACGGGCGTCCCGTCGCCGCAGATGGTGGAGCGCGGGACCTCGGACGGACAGGTCTTCTTCTCGACGCGGTGAGTGAACCCGCCCGCGCAGTCCACGAAGCCGTTCGGCTTCCCGTCGAAGCCGACCTCGGGCGTCGGGTTCTTGCAGATCGAGCTCCCGCCGTCCGGCGCAGCGCCGCCCTGGCCGCCCGTCGCGGCGCCGCCCGAACCCCCGGAGCCTTTGCCCGCCGCGCCGCCGCTCGCGCTCCCGCCGTTCCCGGACGCGCCCCCGGTCCCCGAGTCGGCCCGAGAGCCGCCGGAACCGCCGATCGCCGATGGACCGGCCGAGCTCGAATCGTTCGAGCTGCAGGCGAAGAACGCCGGGCTCAGCCCGAGCGAAGCGAAGAGAGCGGCGCGAAACGGAAGCAGCGAAGAGCGGAGTGCCATCTGAACGATCCTTTCAGGGCCGCGGAGCCGAGGACGACTGCGGGCCGGACGGTGCGGAGAACCAGCGGAAAGCAGTAACCGATGCGGGTCCCGGAAAGGCGTTCCCGAGCCGAAGCTCGCGAGCGCCCGTCCGAACGAAGCCTGCGCTCCGGAGTGGCCAGGACGCCGCCGTTCCGTCGAGAAATCCGGAGCGAGCTTCCTTTCGTACCCCCGAGCCGGATACGCTGCCCATTTCACCCGAGGGATCCATGACCGTCACGATGGCTGGCAAGACCTGGGAGCCTCCGCGCCCCGGGGCCTGGGAGATCGAACTCACCCACTTCCCGAAACCCCTGACGACCTTCGTGTCGGAGTTCTTCGGCGACCATTTCGTCCGAGGCTTCGCCGAGGGCACCAGGATGTACGGGATCCTGCTGTCGCACCTCGACTTCGCGATCGTGAACGGGTTCATGTACAACGCGCCGCGGCCGGTCGGCGCGCCGCTCGACGCGAAGGGTCCGCCGCCGAAGCCGATCTTCAAGCTGCTCACGTGGCTCCACCCGGAGATCCGGGGGCGGATCAGGACCTCGAAGGAGGCCCTGCAGAAGCGAGCGTGGCTCGCCGACCTCGCGCACTGGGACGAATCGATCAAACCGCAGGCGATCCGCGAGCATCTGGCGATTCAGAACGAAGATCCGGCGAAGCTCGACGACGCGACCCTCGCCGCGCACCTCGGCCGCGCCCGAAAGAACTCCGAGAACGGGACGTACCGTCACGGCCGGTTCACGATGACGGCGTGTCTCCCCGTCGGTGACTACCTGGCGCACGCCAAGGAGTGGACGGGGATGGAGATCCACTCCTTGCTCCGCCCCGTGAAGGGGTACAGCGCGGTCTCGAACGGCGTCTGCGCCAATGAGACCGCCGCGCTGGCGGACGCGATCCGGAACGATCCGCGCGGAGAGTCGATGCTGGACGGCCCCCCTGCCGAGGTCCTGGTCCGGCTCCGCGGCGAGCCGGGACGCATCGGAGAGCTATCCCGCGCGTGGCTCGACCAGGTCTCCTACCGGATCGTCACCGGGTACGACCTGTCCGATCACTATGCGCTCGAGATGCCGCACACGCTCGTGAACGGCCTCCGCGCCGACGTCCGCGTGAAGCCCTCGCGAGAGGCCCGGGAAGCGATCGAGCAGGACGTCGCGAAGATCCGGGACGCCGTCCCGGACGCGCATCGCGCCGCGTTCGACACGCTGCTCGCCGACGCCCGGTCCGTCTATCGCCTCCGCGAGGAACGCGACCACTACAACGACGGCTGGGCGACCGGTCTCACGCGACGCGCCCTCCAGGAGATCGGAAAGCGCGCCGCCGACGCGGGCCGGCTGAGCTCGCCCGAGCTCGTCATCGACGCGAGCTACGCCGAAGCGCTCGCGCTCCTCGGCGGGAAGAACCCGCCGTCGAGCGACGTCCTCCGCGAGCGCGCCGAATGGCGGAAGACGGATCCGGCTCACGTTCCGCAGCGGCTCGGCCTCCCGCCGTCCGGGCCGCCCCCGCCCGAGTGGCTTCCGCCGCACGCCGCGCGGGTGGCTCGCGCCATGGACCTCTTCCTCTTCGGTCTCTTCGCTCCGAGCGAGAAGGAGAGCACGGGGGAAATCGTCCGGGGCATCCCGGTGAGCGCGGGTGTCTACGAAGGCCCGGCTCGCGTCGTGCTCGGCCCGGACGACTTCTCGGCCGTGAAGCAGGGGGACGTCCTCGTCGCGCGGTCCACGTCGCCGTACTTCAACGTGCTCCTCCCGCTCCTCGGCGGCATCGTGACGGACCGCGGCGGGTCGCTCTCGCACGCCGCCATCGTCGCGCGGGAATACGGGATCCCGGCCGTGGTCGGCACCAAGACGGCCACGACGTCGCTCCCGACGGGGAGCCGCGTCCGCGTCGACGGCGGGGCCGGAGAAGTGCGGCTCGTCGCTTGAGCATCGTTCCTCTGGAAGCCGCGACGTCGCTCGCCGAGCACGGCGGCAAGGCCGTGCATCTCGGAGCGGCGCTCCGGGCCGGACTACCGGTTCCGGGCGGGGTCGCCGTCTCCGTCGTCTCGCTCGCGCGCCTCGTGAAGGGCGACCCGGGGGAAACGGACGCACTCCGGCGGGCGCTCGCGTCGGTGAAGTTCCCCGTCGCGTGCCGTTCGTCGGCGGTAGACGAGGACGGCGAGGCCGCGAGCTTCGCGGGCCAGCACGCGACGATCCTGAACGTCACGGACGTTCCGTCCGTGCTCGCGGCGCTGGGCGAGGTCCACGCGAGCGCGCACACGGAGGCCGCGCTCGCTTACCGAAAGAAGCTCGGCATGACGCCCGAGGTCCGGATCGCCGCGGTCGTCCAGACGCTGGTCGATCCGGAATCGGCTGGCGTCCTCTTCACGCGGCACCCCGTGACCGGCGCCGACGAGCGCGTCGTCGAGGCCGCCTGGGGCCTGGGGGAGGTCGTCGTGCAGGGGCTGGTGACGCCGGACCATTACCGCGTCGCCCGCGACGGTCGAGTGCTCGAGTCGCGCCCCGGCGAGAAGGATCTCGCCATCCGTCGGGCTCCAGGCGGGCGAACCGTGGAGGAGGACGTGGCTCGGGACCTCGTGAACGCGCGCTGCCTGGACGACGCGCTCCTCCGGCGCCTGAACGACCTCGCCACCCGCGCCGAAGCGCACTTCGGCGGGGGCCTCGACCTCGAGTGGGCGAAGGCGGGAAACGACTTGCATCTGCTCCAGGCCCGTCCCATCTCGACCGGACGCAGGTGAACGGCGCTCCCTCCGAACGAAGCGCGCTCGCGGGCGGAGCCGTCGCGGCATTGCTCCTCGCGTGCGCCCAGGCCCCGCTCGGCTCGACGATGATCGCCGTCGCGATCCCGTCGATCGCGAAGACGCTGTCCGAGGACGTCGCGACGGCGACGAGCCTCCTCGTCACGAGCTACCTGGTCGTCAACATCGTCGGGCAGAGTCCGGGTGGCAAGCTCGGGGACGTCCTCGGCCACTCGCGGACGGTACGCTTCGGCATGGTGATGTACGCGCTCGGGTCGCTCGCCGGGCTCGTCGCGAACCGCCTGTCCATCCTCGTGGTCTCCCGCGCGACGATGGCGCTCGGCGGCGCGCTCGTCGTTCCCGCGACGATGGCGCTCCTCCGCGTGCACGTCCCGGCCGAACGGCGCGGTCGCGTCTTCGGCCTCGTCGGCGCAACGATGGGGCTTTCCGCCGCGATCGGCCCGCCCCTCGGCGGCGAGATCGTCACGCGGTTCGGATGGCGCGGGATCTTCGCGGCGAGCCTCCCGTTCCTCGCCGTCGCGGCGGTGCTCTCGCGCATCTTTCGTCTCCCCCGGCGCGAGGGTGGCGACGAGGGGAAGGCGAAAGAGGGCCTTCGTCGCTTCGACTACGTGGGGAGCGCGCTCTTCGCCGTCGCGCTCGGCGCCCTCGTCGTCGCGAGCAAGGTCGCGCCTTCTCGACGGCTTTCCATGCTGGCGGCGAGCCTCGCCGTTCTCGTCGGGTTCGTTCTCTGGGAGCTCCGCGCGAAGGACCCGGTGCTGGACGTCCGCCTCTTCGCCATTCGCGGCTTCGCGACGGGGAGCCTCGGCGTCACCTTCCAGAATTTCGCGATGTACGGGCTGATCTTCCAGCTCCCCCAGTTCTTCACCGGCCTCCGCGGCGCGACGGCGCGGGACGTCGGACGGATCCTCTTCGTGATGATGCTCGGCATGTTCCTCACGTCGATGCTCGGCGGCCGGCTCTCGGATCGCTGGGGCGCCCGGCGGATCGCGCTCGCCGCGCAGATCCCGTTCCTCGCCGGCTTCGGGCTCCTGACGCGCATCCCGGAATTCCAGACACCGAAGGACGCGGCGCCCGCGCTTCTTCTCCTCGGGGTCGGCCTCGGACTCTCGGGCGCGCCCTTCCAGGCCACGGCGATGACGTCCGTCAGCGCCGCGCGTTCCGGCATGGCCGCCGGCGGCACGAGCACGATGCGTTACGCGGGCGGCGTCGTCAGCATCCTGCTCCTCGGTGTCGTCCTCGGCGAAGGCGGGCACGCGACCATCGAAAACCATCTGGCGGCGGTGCGGGTGTTCCTCGTGGGCGGCGTGCTCTCGGCCATCACGGCGGCGCTGCTGCCGGGGCGGACGGCTCACGGCCGCGCGGCTTGAGATCGACCGCTGGTCGGCCGGAGGGTTCGCAAGGTGAGTGGTGGGGATCTCGCGCGGATCGATAGTTTGTATACAAACCATTGGCCGCGCCTTGGTGAGCTGAATCGCTGGGCCTCACCTGGACCGATAGTTTGTATACAAACCATTGGCCACGCCTGGGCGACACGAATCGCTGGGCCTCACCTGGATCGATAGTTTGTATACAAACTGTAGATTGCAGAACTCGGTGAAGAGTCCCTGCCGAGCCGCCGCGCCGGATGGGGCCGCCGGGCCGCCGCACCGTGCCTGAGCCGCCGCGCCGTGCCTGAGCCGCCGCGCCGTGCCTGAGCCGCCGCGCCGTGCCTGAGCCGCCGCGCCGTGCGCGGCGGTCACGCCGCGGAAAGCGACGGCATCAAGTCCCGAATCGGTACGTGACGATCACCAGCGGGATCCCCTGCGGCGTCGTCTTCCGGTCGAGCGCGCCTTCCACGGCGAGGTCCACGCCCCAGTGTTTGCCGGAGAGGCGCACGCCGGCGCCGCCAGCGAGAGCGTGGATTTCCGCGCCTTCGCGACCGAGCGGCAGGACCGATTGCACCTCCGCGACGAGGGAGACGATGCGTCCGACGCGAAACGCCGCGCCGAGGCCGGTCATCACGATCGAGACGGGCCCGACGAGCGCCACGTTGGTACCGAGGCCGACGCTCCCGCGACAGCCGTCGTCGAAACAGAACTGCGCGACGCCGCCGATGCGGCCGACCGCGGCGTTCCCCTGCTCGAATCCGAAGAGTCCGGTCAGAGACGCCATCGCCGCGAGTCGCACGCGACGCTCGCGATGGAGCACGCCCTTCAGCGTGAGGTCCAGCGGGACCAGCGGATCCTTCGAGAGCGGCGGCACGAAGGAGAGCGTCATCTGGGTCCGATCCGAGAGCGCGTAGCCCGCCTGGAGCCCGACGATCTCCCAGCTCGAGAAATAGACGGTGCCGGCCGGCTGCGTCTCCGCGGTGGGGAGCAGGAGATAGCGATCGATGTGCGCGTCGCCGGCACGGGCCGCGTCGGACGCCTCGCGCTCGGAGAGCGGCGGCGCCGCGACGGACTGCCCGTACACGACGGCCGGGGTCGGCGCCGGTGCCGGCGCAAGTGAGGGCGCGGGTGCGGGTGCCGCTGCGGGCGCGGGGTACGCGGGGGCGACATAAGCCGGCGGCGTGAACGGCGGTTCCGGCGCGGGTGTGAACGGCGCGGCGGGTCCTGCGGCTCCGGGCGGCACCGGCGCAGGCGCGGCCGACCCCGATGGCGGCGGCGCGGGTTCGGGAGCGGGCGCGGCAGGCTCCGGAATTCCTTGGGCTCGCGCCGCCACGGAAAGCAGGAGCAAGCTCGCTCCGAGGAGCTTCGCGGCGGCGCGGGGGGCTGCGCACATCTATTGCTATTGGGTCACAGTGGCGAAGGGCATGCCAAGACCGAACCTCGAACCGGGTCCCGACGCGCGCGCGAGCTGTTACCTTCGGCGCGTGGATCGGAAGCGCGCGTGGGAGCGTCTCGCGTCGTGTGCGGCAGGCCTCGCCGTGCTCGCGGGGTGCTCGCGCACGGGCCTCGTCGACCTCGGGCGCGGCCGGACCCCGGACGAGACGACGACCCCGGGCGTCGACGCGGGCACGGACCCGCCCGTCGTGACCGACGCCGGCCCCGACGCCCAGGTGCTCCTCGATTCGGGCACCCCGCCCGTCACGACGTCGAAGCCGCCGCCGACCCGGGTCCCGAATTGCACGCCGTCGGAGGAGATCTGCAACGGCAAGGACGACGACTGCGACGGCCAGGTGGACGAGGACCTCCCGTCGATTCCGTGCGCGGGGGGCGGTGACCGCTACTGCGTCGCCGGTCGCATGAGCGCATGCCCCACCCGCTGCGACGCCTGCGTCCCGGGGAGCGAGCGGGTCTGCTTCCTCTCCTACTGCGATTTCTGGGCGGTGCAGACCTGCGCGGCGGACGGAAAGTCGTTCGGCGTCTGTCGCGAACACCGCGTCCCCGCCGAGTGCAAGGCCGTCGCGAGCGCCCACAAGGACTCCCCGGAGCTCGAGCAGTGCTGCATCGACAACGGCTACTGCTGCCACGACGAGCACGATCTGGACAACGACGGGAACCGGGAAGAGATGCTCGGGAACTGTGACGAGGTGTCGTGCACCGAGTGAGCCGGGCGGCGCTGTTCGCCGCCGTGACCTGCGCCTCGGTTCCTGCCCGGGCGACGTCGTGCGTGCGCCCGGATCTCGTGTTCACCGTACCCGCCGACGGGGCGAGGACCGTCCCCAGGAACGCGACCCTCGTCGCGAAGTACGACGCCACGGCCGAATACATCGCGGACGACGAGAGCGACACCGTCACGATCCAGCACGAGAACGACGACCCGACGGGCATCGTCCCGTACTACCTGACGGTGGACGACACGACGGGCGCCGTCACCCGCGTCGACGGTCTCGACTCGGAGGGAATCGCGACGCTCCATCCCGGTGACCTCGTTCCCGGCGATCGCTACACGGTGAAGTGGCCGGGACTCCGCGGGATCGGCACGGCTTCCAGGGGCCGCGGCGCGACCGTGTCCTTCACCGTCGCGGCGCAAGAGGACACGGCGGCCCCGCAGTTCGAGGGCCTGACGCACGTCGAGTGGGACGTGCAACGCGAACACGACGACTGCACGGACAGCGTCGAGGAGCGGTTCCGCTTCGACCTCACCGTCGGTACGGCGACGGACGATTCGGACACCCGTCTGCTCACCACCGTCGTCTACCAGTCGCACGGCGGTGACGCCGACAAGCGAGGCGAGCCGGTTCCGGTCGCTCTCGCGCCCTACCCGGGACCGTTCGGCAAGGTCACGGTCATCCAGAGCATCGACGCGTCGGAAGGCCACGTCTGTTTTGCCGCGCTGGTGCGAGACCTTTCCCTGGTGGACGATCGGACACCCAGGGTCTCCGGTGGCGCCGACCGCGAAGTCTGCACCCACGCCACGCCGCCGCCGTTCTTCTACGGGTGCACCGTGGGGCGTCCCGCCGGCGGGAAGAGCCGCGGCGGACCGCCGTGCGCCCTCATGATCGCGCTTTCCCTCTGGGCGATGCGCCGGCATCGTCCCGCCCCGTGAGTCGCCCGTGCCTCTCGCCACTCCGGTTCCTGCCGTCGACGCTCGCCGTGATCGCCCTCGCGACGGCCTGCGCGGAGCGGATCCCGAACGCGCCGAAACCCGTTCCGGCAACTTCGCTTGCCACACCGACGAAGGACGCGAGCCCGCACTGTGCGGACGTGGGGCTCGTCCGGGCGTGCTGGGTCGTGCCCGGAGCGCCCGGGGGCGTCACGGTGATCGATCGGCCCGTCCCGACGCCCGTGCTCTCCAAGATGGGCTTCCGCTGCTCGGGCAACGGCGCCGAGCGGACATGCTCGGACCGCGCGCTCTCCGCGGAGGAGTTCGCGTGCGACGGACCGCGATGCTCGCAGCGACACCCGCGCCTTCCGGACGACGGCGAGTGGGAGTGCGCGGACGTCGCGGGCGCGGTGTTCTGCAACGGGGGCGGCCGAGCGGCGGGGATCGCCCCGGGGAGCAGCGACACCGGGTTCGTCTGCAACGCGCGGGTCGTCCGCGGAAAGAAGCAGCCCGAACGCCTCTGCGCCGACTGGTCCCCGGATTACCCCGACGGCTCGCCCACGGGATGGCGCTGCAAGTTCGATCACGTGCCGGAGCTCGTCCGCGTCTGCGAGCGAGACGCGAACGCCCACGTGACCGCCGAGCGCTGCGACGTCTCGCATCCGTGCATCGAAGGTCTCCGGTGCGGCGGAGGCCGCTGCCTCCCCCCGAGACCCGAGCCGTCCTGCCTCCTGGACGCCGACTGTGGGGACGGTCCGTGTCGGTTCGGCGCGTGCACGGGGAGGACGCCGTGACCGGAAGCCGTCTCGCGTCGATGCTGCTCGTCGGAGCCGCGCTCGCCGGTTGCGGTCGGAGAGAAGCGGTACCTCATGCGTTCCTCGCCGTCCGGGTCGCTCCGGGGAGCGGGCTCGATCTCCGGACGGCGCGCGCGGAGGGCGCGCGGGTGATCTCGTCCAGGATCCTGGGGTCGACGCTCCTCGTGGAGGTGGACTCGGTCCGCGGCGGTCGCGTCACCGTGACGGCGGAGGGCGCGTGCGTGCTCACCGTCTCCGCGAACGAGCTCCGCGCAGGCGAGACCGCGCAGCACGACCTCTCGCCGTACATGGACTTCGGCCTTCCCCGGGCGCAGATCGGCTACGACACGCCTTTTTCGCTCACGGTGCGCCCCGGGTGCCCGGAGTCCCGCGCGGGCACGATCACCTGGAAGCGCGTGAGCGGCGCGCCCCTCGGGGAGGAGCACGCGAGCGACTCGGGGTTCACGTTCTCCGCGCGGACGGAGACGCTCGCGGAGGCCCTCGGCGGAGCGCCGCCCGTGGGGCTCGTGCCCCTCTCGCCCCGCACGCGCGGAGAGACCGAGCTCGAAGCGACGTGGACGTACCCCGGCGTCGCGACGATCCACCGGACGGTCGTCGTCGCGGCGTCCGCGCGCTCGCGCGGGCTGGCGAACGTCGCGATCGGAACGCGGCTCCACTTCGGCGGAACCGGCTGGCACGTCGCGAGTGCGCCCCCGGGCTCGAGAAATCCCGTCGTCCCGCACGACGGCTTCGGGACGTTCGATCCGGACGCGCGCGGCGCCTACACGCTCGAGGACGGCACAGGCCACGCCGTCCGCCTCGTCGCGGGCAAGTACGACGAGACGCCGCTCGATTGCGGGCGGAGCGACTGCCACGCCGGCATCGCCGCGGTCGCGCCGTCGAGCCCGATGGCCACGATCCTCCAGCGCGGGCTGGATCAGCCGTTTCCCGGGGACTACCCGGCCTGTGGCATCGCCTGTCACTCCGTGGGGGAGCCGGGCATCGACGACGGCGGCTTCGTCTCCGTCGCGCGCGCGCTCGGCTACACGCTCCCCGCGCTCGCGACGGGAGGGTTCCACGCGCTCCCGCCCGTGCTCCGGCGGCTCTCGGGCGTCGGATGCCAGGGCTGCCACGGCACGGGCGCGATCCCCGTCGCGGAGAGCCGCTTCGCGATCCTCTCCTCGGACGTGTGCGCGACGTGCCACGACGCTCCGCCGCGCTACGGCCACGTCGCGGCGTTTCGCTCGTCGCGCATGGCGCGCGCGGACGCCGACCCCCGAGCGCGGACGGACGCCGCGTGCGTGCGCTGCCACACGACGTGGGGCGCGCTCGGGAAGCCGGCGTGGAAGCCGCCGGAAGGCGCCGCGCCGCTCGGCCTCGGGTGCGCGGCGTGTCACGCCGTGCACCCGCCCGCGCGAGACGTGTCCGTCGTGGGAGCGGCGTGCGCCGCGGCGCTCGCTCGCGACGTGGCCGTGCCGAAGCTCCTCGAAGGCGCCGTGCCCGAGGCCGAGACGCGAGGGCGCGTCTGTCTTTCGTGTCACGCGCCCGCGGAAGGCGAATCGACCCCGGCGGGCACGGCTGCCGCGATCCTCTACGGTCGGGGCGGGCTCGATCCGAGCACCGGCGCGGCGCTCGACGCCCCGGCGCCGAATCCGAGCGCCCGGGGAGGCTGCCTCGCGTGTCATTCGCACGGCCCCGACGGACTCGCCCGCGGGGGGCCGCACGGGTTCCGCGCGGTGCCGGACGAAAAGACGCCCGCCGATCCGGCGCTTCGCGCGCGCGCTCTCGCGCTCCTCGCCCGAGCGGGCGTCCCGGCGGACGAGAAGCGACCCGCCCACGCCGCCTGGACGTCGCTCGACAGAACGACCCCGCGCGGCCGGGCGCTCTGGGACGTCGCGCTCGTCCTCGAAGACCCGGCCGCGGACCGCCACCACGCCGCCTACGCGCGCGAGCTGCTCGACGCCGCCGGGCGCGTGCTGGAAAAGACGGGGGCGCCGAGGTGAGCCGGGCGGTCGCGGCGCTCGTGGTCCTCGCGCAGGTCCTCCTCGGGCGGGGCGCGCTCGCGGCGCCGCCGCGGACGATCGCGATCGTGGAGACGCGCCCCGTCGGGGTCGCCCCGGAATCCGCGACGGCGGTCACCCGCCAGCTCTACGCGACCGTCGCGCGGCTCGGTCATCGCGCGGTGCCGGACACGGCGACCGCCGAGCACGCGGGCGCGTTCGCGAACGGAACGTCGTCGCCTGCCGCGCTGCTCCAGGTCGCGCGGGAAACGCATGCCGAGAGCGCCCTCTTCGCGCAGCTCTCGGCGGAGAACGGTCGCTACGTCCTCGTCGTGTCCCTCGCGAACACGGACCTGACGGGTCCGTTCTCCGCGACGGACGGCGCGGACGCGAAGACGCTCGAGAGCACCGCGGACCGTCTCGTGCGCTCGCTGATCCCCGCCGCGCCCCCGCCCGAGAGCTCCACCGAGGAGGCGCCCGCTCCGCGAAGCGAGGAGCTCGGGCCGAGGCTCGCGCTCCAGACGGAAGGCGCCTTCGGCCTCGGGCGCCGCTTCTTCTACAACCACCTCGCGGGCGCCCGCGTGGACTACGGCTTCCCCGGCGACTTCGCCATCGGCGGCTATCTCGGCTACGCGAACCTGAAGGGCAAGGACGGCCGCGCGTCGAACGTCCTCCCCTACGCCCAGGTCGAGTACCGGCTCCACGTGGCGGAGAGCTCCGGCATCCTCATCCCGTTCCGGCTCGGGAGCGGCTACCTGCCGAGGAACGGTCCCTTCCTCCGCCTGGCCGCGGGCGTCTCGTTTCCGCTCGGGGGGACGGCGCGGCTCGGCCTGGATCTCCTCGCACCGACGGTCTGGGTCGTCCGGAACAGCACCGCGTTCTCGATGGACGTCGCCGCCGAGGTGTCCTTCGGATTCTGACGCCGGCGGGCCCGCAGGGCCTCCGGCCGTGCCATCTGCTACGTTCCGGGAAGGCTCATGAACGCCTTCGTCTTCGTGCTGATGGCGATCTTCACGTTCGTCGTCGTGGCGGTGCGCCGCCTCTTCAAGGGACCTCTCCACCCCGGCTGGAGCTACCGCTACGAGGCCATCGTCGAGATCCTCAGAAAGGCGCTCGTCCCGCGGCGCGAGATCCCGGTGCACGTGATGCGAAAGCAGATCGTGCCCTCGCGAATCCACCCGAAGGTCAGGGCGCTCATCGACTACGAACGCGGGACGCTCGGCGACTCCCGGTCGGAGATCTTCACGCCCAAGGGCTGGAAGGAGTCGGACCCGACGCTCCTCTACTTCCACGGCGGCGGCTACATCGTGTGCTCGCCGGCGACGCACCGGGACCTCGTGAGCCGGATCGCCGTCGCGAGCGGCGCGCGTGCCATCGCGATCGACTACCGGAAGGCCCCGGAACACCCCTTCCCCCTTCCCATCGACGACTGCGAGACGGCCTACCGCGCGCTTCTGGACTCCGGCGTCCCCGCGGAGCGGATCTTCGTCGGCGGGGACTCCGCGGGAGGCGGGCTCACCCTCGCCGTTCTTCTTCGCCTGCGGGACGCGGGGCTGCCGCTGCCGCGCGCCGGGATCCTGCTGTCTCCGTGGGTGGACCTCGAGTGCCAGGCGGAGTCGATCCCGACGAACGCGCGCTACGACTACCTGCCGGCGACGGGCCTCGAGTGGGGTCGCGATCAGTACCTCCAGGGACAGGACTGGAAACATCCGCACGCCTCGCCCGTTCACGCGGATCTTCGCGGCCTGCCGCCTCTTCTCATGCAGACGGGCAGCGCGGAGCTCTTCCTCGCGGAGAACCAGCTCCTCGCGGAGCGAGCGAAGGAAGCCGGAGTGCCGATCACGCACGAGGTGGAACCCGGGATGATCCACGTCTTCCAGGCGTTCGCGTCGTTCGTTCCCGAGTGCGAGGCGGCCATCCTGCGAATCGGCGCGTTCGTTCGCGAGCAGTACGCGCGCGCCGCGTGATCCATTCAATCGCTGACCATGGGTGCATGGATTGTCCCGCAAGGCTCCAGGCACGGCGGAAATCTTCCGGGATGGCCCGCTCCGTCGCGCCGGCCGGGGTTGTCGAGCGATTCGGGCTGGTCTAACAGCCGTGCATGGCTCGCGAGAGGATGCGCTCCTTGTCCGACGTTCCGCTTCCGCCGATCCCGAGGGACTCGACCCCGCCCCCGGCGCCCCGGTCCGATTTCGCACCGCGAACGTCGCAGACGGGTTCGGCGCTGCCCGATCTGAAGCCGCCGCCCGCACCCGCGACCGTCCCCGGAGGCGAGGTACCGGACGCCGACGTCGCGTTCCCGCCCGGAGCATTCTCCCCGGACGACGCCATCGACGAGCAGATCGCCGATCTCGAGCGCTGGGCGCTCGCGAACGAGCGCCGTGAACGCACCGAGAACGTCCGCTTCTGGGTCCTCCGCGGAGGGGCGTTCGCGGGCGCCGCCCTCGCGGCGATCGAGGGCTTCCTCGGCTACGGCCGGGCCGCGGGCGTGCTCGCCGGCATCGCGTCGGTCTTCGTCGCTGTGGACGCCGCGTGGCCGGGGACGAACCCGCGGAACCCGCACCGCCGCGCCGTCCACGATCTCCGGTCCCTCCAGAACTCGGTGAAGCTCAAGTGGGACAAGGTCCGGCTCGCCTACCCGAACCCGACGGGCGCCCGCCGCGTCGCGAACGCGCTCGCCCTCCTGGACGCCATCTCCACGAAGCGCGAGGACATCGGTCGCTACCTCGGCAGCGCCGAAGCAAGCCCCGGCACGAAGCGAGAAAAGGCGTAGCCCGGCCGTTCCCCTCCGCTCCGCCGAGCCAGACGACGCAGCGCGCAGTCCGGCCGCCTCGCGTCGTGGAGCGGTCCACGCGTGGGTCCAGCACGGATGCGTGTTAGACGTGCCGCCCGCATGAGGACGAAGTCCTACAAGTTCGCCGCGATCGCGCTGGTCGCGTGCTCGATGCTCATTCACGAGATCCTCGTGACGCGCATCTGCGCGCTCCGCCTGTATTTCCACTTCGCGTTCCTGGTGATCAGCAACTGCCTGCTCGGGCTCGGCGCGAGCGGCGCGCTGCTGTCCGTCTACCAGGACCGGTGGAAGAAGGACCCGCGCGGGTCCCTCCTCCGGTTCACGGCGTTCTACCTCGCCTCGCTGGTCGTCACCTACGCGGTCCTCCTCACGTTCCCGATACCGGAGGACCTCTCCTTCGGGAATCCGGGCCACGTCCTCGCCCTCACGGCGTACAACGTCGCGTCCGCCGTCCCGTTCGTGTTCGGGGGCACCGTGGTGGGGATGCTCCTCACGTTCGACGTGGAGGACGTGAACCGTCTCTATGGCGCCGATCTCGTCGGGGCGGGTCTCGGGTGCGTCGCGTGTCCGGCGCTCCTGCCGCTCGTCGGCGCCGGCGGCGTCTTCGTCGCGACGGTGCTCCTCGCGCTCGCCGCGACGGTCGTCGTCGGGTACGAGCGCTGGGGACGACGCGGCGTCGCCCTGGGCTCGGTCCTCGGAGTCGCCGGGCTCGTGGTGATGCCGAAGCTCGACACGTGGTACCCCGTGCCCAGCAAGGGGCTCGTCACGCTCGCTCACGCGATCGAGAAGGTGAAACACTTCGGAGAGCCGTTCAGCGTCTGGACCGCGAACAGCCGCATCGATCTCATCCGGACGGGCGACGTGCGAACGGAGGGCTCCTTCTTCATGGAGGGCGCGAACCGGGAGGGGCTCCCCCTGCCGCCGGTCTGCGCGGGCATCGCCCAGGACGCGACCGCAGGGACGACGATCGGCAACTTCTCGGACATGCCCGACGCGCTCGCGATCCTCTCCCGAACCATGTACTCGGCCGCGTACAGGCAGAAGACGGCGCCGAAGGTCCTCGTCATCGGCCTCGGAGGCGGGAACGACGTCTGGTCCGCCAAGCTGAACGGCGCGCGCTCCGTGAAGGCCATCGAGCTGAACTGGCCCATCGTGGACATCCACCGGAAGGTCCTCCGCAATTTCTCCCGGAAGCTCGTGGACGACCCCACGGTGGAGCTCGTCGTCGGAGAGGGCCGGAGCGCCCTCATGCGCGAGACGGACACGTACGACGTGATCCAGATGTCCGGCATCGACACGTGGACGGCGCTCGCCTCCGGCGCGTACGTCCTCGCCGAGAACTACCTCTACACGACGGAGGCCATCGTCTCGATGTACTCCCACCTCGCGCCGGACGGCATCCTCCAGATCGGCCGGTTCGCCGCGACGATGGAGGCCGTCCGCCTGCTCTCGAACATCCGCGCGGCGCTCGCCTCCCTCGGCGTGCCGGACGTCGAGAACTCCGTCGTCGCCCTCAAGACGCCGGACCAGATGATGGCGATCGAGGTGAAGAAGGGCGTCTTCACGACGGAGGAGCAGCAGTCGATCGTCCGCTGGGCGGGGGAAGCTGGCGTGGACGTGTCCTATCTCCCGGGCCTCCACCTGGGGGACGCGCTCGAGACGTTCATCCGCGCGAAGGACCCGCGGTCGCTCGTCGCCTCTTACGCGACGGACATCTCTCCGACGACGGACGACCGGCCCTACTTCTTCAGCTACATGAAATGGCGGCACCCGCTCGACTCCTACGAGCACCTCGGGGACATCCCGTCCGTCTCGCAGGGGAACCCGCTCTTCATCCTCGGGCAGCTCGCGGTGAGCATCCTGCTCTCCGCGCTCCTCGTGCTCCTTCCCGTCGCGAGGCGGACGGATCTGCCGAAGTCCGGCACGGGGCGGTTCCTCGTCTACTTCGCGGGGCTCGGCCTCGGCTTCGTCTTCATCGAGGTCTCCGTCATCCAGAAGCTCACGCTGTTCCTCGGGCAGCCCGTCCATTCGCTGACCGTGACGCTGTTCTCGCTCCTCGTGTTCACGGGCGTCGGAAGCCTCGTGCTCGGGGGCCGCTACCGTCCGTTCGAGCGGCGACTCTTCGCGGTTCCGCTGCTCCTCGCGGGGTACCTCGTCGTGTTCCTCTTGCTCTCTCGGCTGCTCGTCCAGAACCTGATAGGGCTCCCCGTGTTCGCGAGGATCCTGCTCGCTTCCGTGCTGCTCGCGCCGATGGGTTTGCTCCTGGGCATTCCGTTCTCTCACGGGCTCCGTGCGGTGAACGAGCATCATCCCGCCCTGGTCCCCTGGGCGTGGGCGATCAACGGCTGCGCGAGCGTCGTCGGCTCGATCCTCACCGTGATCGTATCGATGAACTTCGGCTTCTCCGCGGTCCTGATGACGGCCGCCGGCGTGTATCTCGTCGCGTTCGCGGCGCTCCTCGGCGCGGGAAAGGACTCTCCCGCGGGTCCGCCCGCGGGGACGTGACTTCGCCCGATTCGAGGCGATGCTTCGAGTCGCAGGCCGAGGATTCGTTCGCAGCTTGCGATTCAATTCGCCTGCTCTGGGTGCGAATTTCCGGTCTCGACTCGGCGCACACGTCCGGGACCCTCGGAGCTCGGCGTCGGTGGTTCGGCGCGAGCGCCACGAGTCGACCGAGCGCGCGACCTCTCTCGCGAGCGCTCACCGCGACGACGTCACTCACCGCGGGCTCGAGACGCACTTCGCCGGTCTTCCCCAGCCGAGGCTTCGCGAGGCTCGGGGGAAGACCGCAGGCGCGCAGCGTAGCGAGCACCTGCGAGTTGGGGCACGCTCTTTCGATGTCTTCCCCGCGCGCGCTGGAGCGGCCTCAGCGCTTCCGCGCGAGGTAGACGCCGTCCCCGATGGGCACGAGGGAGACGGAGACGCGAGGGTCCGTCCGGAGCTTCTCGTTCACGACGCGGATGGCCTTCGTGGACTCGCTCTGATCCGCCGGGTCCGCGACGCGGCCGTCCCAGAGCGCGTTGTCGAAACAGAGGATTCCGCCCTGACGCACGAGGCGGAGGCAACGCTCGTAGTACTCGAGCGTGTTCTCCTTGTCGGCGTCGATGAAGGCGAAATCGAACGTGCCGTCTTCCCCGGCGGCGGAGAGCGCCGCGAGCGTCTCCACCGCGGGGGCGAGCCGGAGCTCGATGCGCGACTCGACCCCGGCCGCCTTCCAGTAGCGCCGCGCGACGTTCGTGTACTCCTCGCTCACGTCGCACGCGACGAGGCGGCCACCCGGCGGCATGGCGAGCGCGACGACGATGCTGCTGTACCCGGTGAAGACGCCGATCTCGATCGCCTTCTTCGCCCCGAGCGCTTCGACCAGGAAGCCCATGAACTGCCCCTGTTCCGGCGAGATCTGCATCCCCGAACGGGCGTGATGGGACGTCTCCTCGCGGAGCTTCGACAGCACCTCCGGCTCGCGAAGCGAGCTCACGAGATACGCGTGCAGACGGTCGTCGACGAGGATGGTGCGCGGGGACAACGGCTCCTCAGTCCGGACGCTTCGAGACCTCGGTGGTCTCTTCTTCCGGTGCGCCCTCTGGCCGCGTGGTCGGCTTTCCGGGGAGCGTGATCGCGCGCAGCCTCCCGGGATCTCCGGGCGACACGCGGACGACGTCGATGACGTCCGTGCCGATCTTGATGCGGTCCCCGACCTCCAGCCGGTACGGGCCGGTGATGCGCTTGTCGTTCACGAAGGTGCCGTTCTTGCTGCCGAGATCCTCGATCTCGACCCGGCCGCCGACGGCGCGGACCACCGCGTGCTCACGCGAGGTGAGCGGGTTGTTCACGACGATGGAAGCGTAGCTGGAACGGCCGAGCGTCAGCTCTCCGCCGCGCATGGGGAACAGGGTTCCACGGAACTCGAGGCGCCACTCGGTCACGACCAAATCTCGAATTCTAGCTGACGGAGGCGCTCGCGAAAGGCCGCGGAAGCGGCCTCTGCCACGCCCGCCCGGGGAGAATGTAGTAGCATGGCCTGAAGGTGGCCACGGGTCAAAAGCGGCTCCGCGATCCCTCGGAACGGGTCGCTCGACGGCTCCTCGGTGAACGGCGCATCTCTCGCGATCTGTACGACGCCGCCATGCGTCATCGCAACGCGAAAGGGTTACGCTTCGAAGAGGCGCTGATCGAGGCGGGGATCACGGAGCAACAGCTCCTCCCGCTCCTCGCGGAGATGTACCGGGTTCAGTACATCTCCTCGATGAAACTCTCCGCGGCGGCCATAGACAAGCGAACGCTCGCGCTCGTCCCGGCGCAGATCGCCGAGCAGCGGCAGGTCCTCCCGGTGCTCCTCGACCGTCAGCGCTCGATCCTCTCGGTCGTCACGTCGGATCCGGACGACATCGAGACGACGAAAGAGCTCGAAATCGCGACCCAGGTGCGGACGATCCGCGCGCTCGTCGCGCGACCGGCCGCGGTCGAGGCGGCCATCCGCAAGTTCTACCTCGGAGACGATTTCGCGTTCTCTCTCCTCCGCAACGAGAACTACGACGTCGCGCGCGCCCTCGAGCGCGATCCGCTCGCGACGCTGGCCGCTCAGCGAGGGGAACCCATGCTGACCGAACGCTCGGACGCGACGCCCGCGCCGGCGCCGCAGACGGGCTTCGAGCTCGAGCAGAGCGGCGCGGACCACGTGCAGGCGCTCCCGCCGTCGATGCCTCCCGCGTACATCCCGGGTCGGATGTCGCATCCGAGCATCCGCACCGCGGACATCCGCGAAGCGCCGAAGATCGAGCCGCCGGCCCCACCCCGCGCCACGTCCACCGCGCCGCGCGCACCGGCCGCGAGCGCGATGGGATACGCGTCGGCGCTGCCCGCGCCGATGGAGCCGCCCCCGGTTCCGTCGCGGCCGCCGCAGTCGAGGAGCATCGAACCGCCGACCGTCGGCAAGCGGACGGAGCCGGTGTCGTCACCGGCTCCCTCGGGTCACAAGACGACGCAGCGCTCTGCCGGGACTCCGAAGCCCCCGAGCGGCCCGCCTCCGTCCCGGCCCGCCGGCGACACGGAAGACGAACTTCCGCTCGCGCTGTCGCCCGCGCTCGCGCGCTCCGAGCCGCCGGCGCCGCCCCCGGAACCGGCTCCCGACCCCGAAGATCGTCCGTCGGACGCCGGCAGGTCCATCCCGTCGTCCGGCAAGGGGGAGATCATCGGGAATCCCTTTCAGCTCGCGATCCTCCTCGTGTCGCTGTTCGAGGGGAACCGGCGGGACCTCCGCGGGCATTCGATCCAGACTGCGCGCCTCGTCCGCACGGTCTGCGAGCGCTTCAACGTCCCGCCATCGCGAGCCCGCGCCGCGGAGATGGCGGCGCTCATCCACGACCTCGGCAAGGCGTCGAGCTATCACCTGACGCCGTACAACGTGGCGCGCTTTGCCGGGCACCTCGCGGCGGCTCAGAAGCTCCACAGCACGCCCGCACGCATCCTGGAGTCCGCGAGCCTCGCGAAGGCCGTCATCGCGACCGTCACGCACATGTACGAGCGCTACGACGGCACGGGGTTCCCCGGCTCCCTCAAGGGGAACGACATCCCGCTCGAGAGCCGCATCCTCGCGATCTGCGACAGCTACGCGGACCTCACGCAGAACCCGCGGAACTCCTTCCGCAAGGTGCTCTCGGCGCAGGAAGCGTGCGAGGCGCTCCGCGAGTCGATCGGCTCCGTGTTCGACCCGAAGGTGTTCGACCGGTTCTCGCGCGCCGTCCTCGGCGACGACATCGCGCAGAAACTGCGAGGCGACCGCGGCACGGTGCTCCTCGTGGATCCCGACGTCGAAGAGACGACCGTCCTCGAGCTCGCGCTCATCGAGAAGGGCTACGGCGTCCACGTGACGCGGTCGCTCGAGGAGGCGCTCCGCTTCGCGGAGACCGGAGACGCGGACCTCGTCGTGAGCGAGATGGCGCTCGACGCCGGCACGGGCTTCGAGCTCCTGAAGAAGGTCCGCGGCCTCCCGCACGGGGAGTCGATCCCCTTCGTGTTCCTCTCGAACGAGAGTGACGCCGACCGCGTCGCGGAGACGCTGGATGCCGGCGCTTCCGACTACCTGTTCAAGCCGCTCGCGACGGCCGTCATCGTCGCCAAGGTGAAGCGCCTGCTGGAACAGACGCAGAGCACCCAGAAGACCCGCGGTGTGAGCGGCTCCCTGGAGGAAATGGGGATCCCGGACATCGTCCAGATCCTCCACCAGGGCCGGAAGACGGGCGCCCTCGAGCTCTCCTCGGACGGCGAGCAGGGGACCATCTACTTCAAGGACGGGACGATCGTCGACGCGGTGTGGCACGGCCTCCGCGGGGAGGACGCCTTTTACGCCGTGGTGGGCGTCTCCCGCGGCACCTTCACGATCGATCCGACGGTCGCCCCGCCCCCGAAGGCGATCCAGGCGAGCCCGGAAATGCTGCTCCTCGAGGGCATGCGCCGTCTCGACGAGGCGAGCCGCTGATATTAAAAGACGTCCGCCAGTGACCGCGACCCTCGGAGCCAAGGAGCAGGCCCTCGTGGAGGCGGTCCTCTCGTTTCCCGTCGGGCGCCCGCCCGAGGAGCTCGCCGAGCTCCGGAGACGGCTGGAACGGATCCTGTCGTCGGCGGGAGGAGACGCCGTCGGCCGCTTGCTCGGCCGGATCCTCACGATCGGAAACGAGTTCACCTACTACGAGGCGGATCCTCTGGCCCGGCTGATGAACCGGACGGTCGCGGAGGTCGTCGAGGCAGGCGCGGTGACGCTCGACGGCGTGCAGAACCTCGTCGGGCTGGAGCAGACGCCGCTTCTCTTCCTCGCGAACCACCTCTCCTACTCGGACGCGAACGTACTGTCCGTCGCTCTCGACGGCGCGGGCCTCTCGAGTTTCGCGGATCGACTCACCGTCGTCGCGGGACCGAAGGTCTACTCGGACCCGATGCGACGTTTCTCGAGCCTCTGCTTCGGAACGATCAAGACTCCACAGTCCACCGACCTCGCGTCGGAAGAAGCCGTGATGAACGTCCGGGACGTCGCGAAGGTCGCGCGAGAGACCATCGCTCTCGCCTGCCAGCGAGAACGCGCCGGCGACGCGCTCCTCGTGTTCGTGGAAGGCACGCGTAGCCGGACGCACGGCATGCAGAAGGCGCTCGCCGCCGTGACCCGCTACTTCGACGTGGAGAGCCTCCACCTCGTCCCCGTCGGCATCGCGGGAACGGAACACCTGGTCCCGGTGGACGACGAGCGCCTCCACCGCGCCCTCGTGCAGGTTCGTCTCGGAAAGCCCGCGCCTGCGAAGGCCCTCCTCGACGCCGCCGGCCGTGGAAATCGTCGCGGCGTGATGGACGCCATCGGCGTCGCGATCGCGGATCTGCTCCCCGAGTCGTACCGCGGCGAGTACGCCGAGTCGGCGCCGGATCTCGACGAGGCGCGGCGCATCGGGCGCTCGGTGTTCGGCCCCGTCTGACGGCCGCTCAGGGATACGGCATTTCCACGGTGAGGGACCACGGCTCGGTCCCCCGATAGAACACGGCCGAGATCGCCGGGGCGCGGCGGGCGCGCGCGCCGAGCACCATGCCGACGACTTCGCCCGCGTCGGCGACCTGCACTCCGGCGACCTCCGTGAGCACGTCTCCGTCCCTGACGCCGATGCCGAGCGCGCCCACGTTCGTCACCTCGATGCCGGCGGGACGCCCACGCCCGGCGGGAACGGACCGACCGACGGGGATCACGGAGCTCCTGGACAGCCGGAGCACCGTCGCCGCCGAGATGCGGAGCGCATGGCCGGGTTTCGGTCTGGCGTGAGCGCTCCGAGCGCGATGCTTCGACGCGGGAGCCGCCGCGAACGCGTCTTCACCCGGAACGGGGAAGTCCGCGGCGGACACGACGTCGGGCTCGGGCGGACCCGGATCTTCCACCGGGCGGGTCACCGCGACGGCGCGACCGAGCCGCTCCCCGAACTGCCGCGCGGACGCTTCGAGCGACGCCGACGATCCCCAGGCGATCGTCGGCGCGACGAGCGCGAGCACGGAGAGGGCGCGTGACCGGAGCACACCTCATTCTACCACGCCGGTCGCGGGCTCGATTTCCCGGCCGCTCAGCTCCGGACACGCCAGTTTCCCTGGTACGTCTTCCCCAGGGGATCGCAGGTCGGGTCCGTCACGACGAGCTCGGGGCGAGCGTTCCGGCAGTAGAGGATCGTGTTCTGGCGGAACGTCCGACCGAAGTTGATGGCCTCGTCGCGATCGATGCCGTGCACGACCCACGCCGGCTCCCGCCAGACGCCCTCCGGCTCTTCCTCGTATCCCACGCACTGCTCGACCCGGTAGCACCCGAGGATCAAGAGGTCTCGCATGACGACGTGCCGGGACTCGTTCACGCGCCGCGGAAGGAGCATCGACCGGGGGTTATACGCCGTCAGGATGGCGAACGGCTGGCGGAGGAGCGGCGGCAATGCGCTCTCGTCCCGGACGAGCTCGCCGTCGATCGAGACGCGCTGGATGCCCGTGTCCGTCGAGAGCTCGTAGATGGTCGCGAAATAGGAGCGGAGGAGATTCTGGTCCACGGGGCCTCGTTCGGAACGTCCGGGCGAGGTGTAGCAAAGCGCGGCCCGGGCCCGCAACCACGGCCGTCTTCGACGCCCCTCGTGCCCCCGGACGCTCAGAGCTGGAAGCGGTAGCCGACGCCCCGAACCGTGAGGAGGTGCCGCGGCTCGGACGGGTCCTCCTCGAGCTTCGCGCGGAGCTGAGCGAGGAAGTTGTCGATCGTGCGCTGCGTGCCGTGGTGGCCGGGGCCCCAGACGCGAGCCTTGATCTGATCGCGCGAGCGGACGTGTCCGCCGGCCTCGACCAGACACCAGAGGATGTCGAACTCGGTGGGAGTGAGCGTGACCTCGACGCCGGAGCGGGTCACCTGGCGCGTCGCGGGGTTGATCTCCACGTCCCCCGCGCGGATGACTCCCTCGGTCTTCGGCCTCGCGATCGCGTCCCGCCGGAGCACGGCGCGAACGCGCGCGAGGAGCTCGGCGAGGCCGAACGGCTTCGTGACGTAGTCCTCGGCGCCGAGCTCGAGCCCGAGCACCTTGTCCATCTCCGCGCCGCGGGCGGAGAGCATGATGATGGGGACGCGGTTTCCGTCCGCGCGGAGCTGGCGGAGCACCTCGAGCCCGTTCCGTCGGGGGAGCATGACGTCCAGGATGACGAGATCGAGCCCGTCCGCCTTCCGGATTCGCTCGAAGCCGTCCTCGCCGTCCTCCGCGACGGAGACCTCGTACCCTTCCGCCTCCAGGTTCATCCGAAGCCCGAGCGAGATGCTCTCGTCGTCCTCGACGATGAGGATGCGCTTCCGGTCCGAAGCGGACGCCATTTCCCGGCGACTCTATCCTCCCGCGCGGGGAAGGACGAGCGTGAAGGTGGAACCCTTCCCCGTCTCGCTGTCCACGCGGACCCTCCCGCGGTGCGCCTTCATGACGTGCTTCACGATGGCGAGACCCAGGCCCGACCCTTCCCGCTCACGCGAGAGGCGATCGTCCACGCGATAGAACTTCTGGAAGATGCGCTTGTGCTCCTGCTTCTCGATGCCCCGGCCGTCGTCCTTGACGGCGATCTCCACGGCGCGGTCCGTCGCGGATACGGCGAGCTCGATGTGCGGCGGGTCCCCGCCGTACTTCAGCGCGTTGGTGAGCAGATTGAAGAGCGCGTCGCTCACGGCGCCCCGATCCGCGAGGATGGGCGGGAGTCCCTCCGGCACGGAGGAGGAGAGCGCGCCGCCTCGCCGCTTGATCAGGGGTTCTATCGCCGACACGGCATCCCCGACGATGCTGTGGACGTCCGTCTCGGTCATCGTGTACTCGCGACGGCCGCTTTCCATTCGGCCCCAGTCGAGGAGGCGGTCGATCAGCGTCTGCAGGCGGGCGCTCTCGCGCGTCAGCGCCTGGATGCACTGGTCCTCGGCTTCCGGATCCCCGCGCCGGAGAGCGAGCGTCTCCGAGAAGAGGCGGATGGACGTGAGCGGCGTCCGGAGCTCGTGGCTCACCTTGGAGACGAAGTCCGTCTGGAGCTGGGAGAGGTTCGCCTCCCGGGTCACGAACACCCAGACCAGGATGACCCCCGTCGCGGCCGCGCCGGAGAGCGCGAGGACGAGGATGCCCATCAGGAGGTTCGCGTTCAGCTCCCCGAGGAAGAGGAGCACGACGCCGAGCCCGAGCAGGAGGAACGTCGGGATGACGACGAGCGCGACGAGGAGGACGACGATCCGCCGGAACGCGCGCTCGGTGAGCCCCCGGCTCTTCAGCGCGTAGGCCGCGGTGCGACCGGCCGCGGGCCGGCTCGTTCGCGCCGGGCTCGCCTCCGGCTCGCTGGTGGCCGCTCGTGACGTCACGGGGTCATGGTACCTCGGCGGCGTCGGGAGCGCCTCCCTCGCGCCGAGCTCCGTCCGGGCCGCCGCCTTCGGCGGGCTCCGGAATTCCGCGGATCCAGTCCGTGACGCACGCGACGACGCGCGGGGGCAGCTCACCGAGCCCGAACGGCATGCGCTCGCCGCACGGAGGATGGTCGTCAGAGATCTTCCGGACGAGGAAGGAGTGCTCCGGGTCGCCGGGGACGACCCGCGTCCAGCCGGGACACGTCCGCGCGCTCTCGCCGACGAGCTCGCTCTTCACGTCGGGGAGTCCGAGATAGAGCCCCCACGCCGCGTTGTTGTCCCCGTGGCAGCTGTCGAACGCGCACCCCACCGAGAACACGTCGCGCCGGAGCGAATCGATCGTGGGTTCGCAGGTGATCGCGTCGAGGTCGGGGGCGTAGCTCGGCAGGTGGACGCGCGCGTCCGGCCCGGCGTCCTTCGCGCCGCGCGACGGCACGTGGCCGTCCTCGCACCCGAGGACGAGCCCGAGGCCGCCGGCCACGACGGCGACGCGACCGACGAGCGTCATAGCCCGAGGTCCCAGACGAGCGTGCGCAGGAGCTCCGCGACGCTCGTTGCCTGCGCCGGGCACCCGCCGGCGCGATGCGGCGGCTCTCCGTCACCGAACTGCGCCACCTGCCCGAGCACGTTGCTCCCGAGGCGCGCTTCCTCGACGCGGAGACGGAGGGCCTCCTGGAGGTCGAAGTCGTCCGGCGTGAGGCGGAGGGACGCGCGCGCGTAGGCCCCGAGGAGGTGCGTCCACGCGAGCCCCTGGTGATAGGCGATCTGCCGCGCCTCGAACGTGCCCTCGTACTCGCCGCGGTAGCCGGGCTGATCCGGATCCAGGGAGCGGATCCCGCGGACGGTGAGGAGCCGGGTCTTCACGCGTTCGAGGATCGCGACGGCCTGCCACCTCTCGAAGAGAGAAGGATCGACGTCGAGCGCGACGAGCGCGTTCGGGCGGATGCTCGCGTCCGCTCTCGGCCCCTCGGCTTCGTCCACGCTCCGGAGGTGGTCGAACGGATAGCGCGTCTTCTCGCACCAGAAGCGGGCGCCGAACGCGGCCCGGGCCCGTCCCCCGAGCTCCTCGGCCTCGTCCGCGAGCGCACGGCTTCCGTGAGCGCGGGCGAGCCGTGCGAGCGTCGTGAGACCGCGTGTCCAGAGCGCCTGGAGATCGATGGCGTGGGACGGGCCCGAAAACGGCACCGTCTCGCCGGTGTCCACGTCGAGCCAGGGGAGCGCGACGTGCTCGTCGGCGCTCGTGACGAGGCCGTCCGAGGAGAGGCGAACGAGCCCGTCCTGCCCGCGCAGGATGCGCCGGAAGATCCGTTCGAGCGCGGGGTAGAGCACCGTCCGGACCGTCTCGTCGTCGGGGGTCACGAAGGCGAGGAGCTGCCGCGTACCCTCCGCGAGCCAGAGACTCGCCTCGACGGACGGCGTCTCCACGCCGCTTCCCCGGAGCCTCCGCGTCGCGAGATCGTCGACGAGCGATCCGGCGATCGTCCGGAGCGTCCGCTTCGCGGCGTCCACTCGTCCGCGGACGAGGTGGATCCCCGGGAGCGCGACGAGCGCGTCCTTGGTGAGCGCGGTGAGCCACGGATACCCGGCGAGGATCGTCGGACGTTCACACTGATCGACCGCGAACTGCTCGGCCGCGATGAAGAGCTCGCGGACGGACGGCGGATGATCGGGGCCCGGGTCCTCCCCGCGAAGGAACTGCGCCGTCTCCGCCATGAGCGACTCGGGGCTTCCCCGGGGCATCGACCCGACGGCGACGACCAGATACGACGGCACGCCGGGGAGGAGCTCCATCTCGAAGGACCCGGGCGTCCAGAGGTCCTCCTCCCCGTCGGCCATGCGGAGCTTGTCCTCGGGGTACTCGAGGCGGCGGTACCAGTCGGGCGAACCGAGGAACGTCCCCGCGTGCCCGAACAGGATCGGCGGGAGCGCCGCGACCGGACGGATCTCGACCTGCCCGGGAAGCATGCGGACGAGCTGCGTCATCGCTCCGTGCTCGCGAGAGAGCGCGTGGATCGGCCGCATCGGCATGAGCGGCCGGAGCCGGATGGATGCGGGCTCCTTCCCGAACCAGGTGTAGCTCGCGACGACCGCGTTCTTGCCGCGGACCAGGGCGAGGCTCCGCTCGAAGCGGCTCTTGCCCAGGCGATACGTCCACCGGGGGATCGGGTCTTGATCGAAGCTCTCGAGGAACCGATACCCGGGCGTGGGCGCCGCATCCGGAGATTGCTGCACCGCGAGCCGGTAGCTGCGCTCGGCCGTGACGACGGACGTCTCCGCGTGGCTCACGACGACGAAGCGATCCACGGGCGGCGCGAGCGCCGCGATGAAGACGCCGTGGTAGCGCCGCGTGTGGCGCATCGCGACGGTGCTCATCGCGTACGCGCCCGCGCCGTTCGTGTGAAGCCACTCCATCTCGGCTCCCTCGAGACGGCCGTTCACGTGGACGCGCGGCCAGACGCCCTTCATGAACGCGTCTTCTCGGCGAGGGCTCGCTCGGCGGCGAGGCGGAGCACGGCCACCGGCGGAAGCGTCCCGAGCCAGAGCTCGATGGCGAGGGCCGCCTGTCCGACG
Organism: Polyangiaceae bacterium; assembly: GCA_035545855.1. GTDB lineage: Bacteria > Myxococcota_A > Polyangia > Polyangiales > Polyangiaceae > DASZVB01. The sequence goes on along the minus strand of DASZXK010000024.1, from coordinate 17,564 downwards.
AGCATCCCGAGGCCCGACTCGGCCGAAAACCCGCGCTCGCGAGCGGCCTGCACGAACGGCGTGACGGCTGGATTGTACACGGCGTCGTACAGGAACGCGTCCCTCGCGAGCGCGTTCCAGGGCACGGCGTCCCGGACGCTCGTGCCGTCGCTCGCGCCGCGCATGCCGTCGCTCGTCGACTGCACGACGAGCTCGATGCCGGAAGCGAGCTCCGAGAGCCTCGCGCGCGAGGCGTCGTCCGCGGGCCAGGCGACGGGGAGCGCGCCCCGCGAGCGGAGCGCCTCGGCGTGCTCCCACGACGGACCCGGAGCGCCGCGCCATTTCCTTGCCGTGACGAGCGGCCGTTCGATGCCGAGGCTCCGGCACGCCATGACCGCGGCGAGGGACGCCCCGCCGCTCCCGAGGACGAGCGCGGAGCGAGCGCCGGGACGCCCCGCGGAGAGCTCCCGCGCGAGCGCCGGCACGTCCGTGTTGTGGGCGGCGACGCGGATCCCCGTGCTCGAGGCGACCGGACGGAGCACGTTCACGGCGCCCGTGTCGCGGGCGAACGGATCGACGTCGTCGGCGAGCTCGAGCGCGAGCCGTTTCCAGGGCACCGTGACGTTCGCGCCCGCGACGCGACCCTTCCGAAGATCGTCGAAGACGGCGCGCACGGCGGCCTCGTCCGGACAATCCGCGGCGTCGTACCGGTGACCGGAGAGACCGAGCGCCGCGTAGGCCGCGCCGTGGATCGCGGGCGAGAGCGAATGCGAAACGGGGTGGCCCACGAGCACGAAGCGCTTCTCGGTCACTCGCCGTCCTCCGTGTCCGTCACGGTAGCGCGGAGGCGACCCGAGCCGAGACGGACGCGGATCGGGTCCCCGGGCGAGACCTCCGCGGCGCGACGAACGGCGCGGCCGTCTTCCCGGGTGGCGATGGCGTACCCCCGGGAGAGGACGGCCAGCGGCGAGAGCGCGTCGAGCTCCGACACCATCCCCGAGAGACTACCCCGAGCGGCCCGGAGCCGGCGCTCCGCCGCGCCCGAGAGCCGGAGCGCGAGCGGACCGAGCTCCGCCTTCGCCTGGGCCACGACGGCTCGCGGATGACGCGTCGCGAGACGGGCCCGGAGCGAGTCCAGCGCCGAGCGGCGACGGCGGATGCTCCGGGTCGCTCGCCGTTCCAGCCGGAGCCCGAGGTCGTCGAGGCTCTGCTGTTTCTCCGCGATGACGATGCGAGGATCGCCGAGCTTCGTGCGAAGGCGCGTGACGACGTGCGCGTCCTCCCCGAGGCGCGCCCGCATCGCGCGACCGAGGGCCCCCTCGAGCCGCCGCAGGCGCTCCTGCACGCTCGCGTGGTCCGGCACGACGCGTTCCGCGGCCTCCGAGGGGGTCGCCGCGCGGACGTCGGCGACGGCGTCCGTCAGCGTCGTGTCCACCTCGTGGCCCACGGCGCTGACGACGGGGACGTGCATCGCCGCGACACGACGGACGACGCGCTCGTCGTTGAACGCCATCAGGTCCTCGGACGACCCGCCCCCGCGCCCGACGATGACGACGTCGAGCTCGCGCAGCCGATCCAGCCGGTCCAGCGCGTTCAGGATGCTCTCCACCGCGTAGTCCCCCTGCACGAGCGCGGGGGAAAGCACGATGCGGACCCCGCCGCGCCGGAACGCGACGGTGACGACGTCGTGGATCGCTGCGCCGTGCGCGCTCGTCACGACTCCGACGACGCGGGGCTCGGGAGGCAGCGGCCGTTTTCGCTCCGGCGCGAAGAGCCCTTCGGCCCTGAGCTTCTCCTTGAGCGCCTCGAGCGCCGCGAGGAGCGCGCCTTTTCCTGCGGGACGCGCCTGATCGACGACGAGCTGGAGGCGTCCGCGAGGAGCCCAGACGGTCGCCCGGCCGAAGACCTGGACTCGCGCACCGTCGATCATGTGACGCCGCGCGCGAAGCGCCTGGCTCCGGTACATGACGCAGTCGAGGATCGCGTCCTCGCGCTCGTCCTTCAGACAGAAATAGAGGTGACCGCTCGCCGCGACGCGCAAGGACGTGACCTCGCCCTCGACCCAGTCCTTTCCAGTGGCGCTCTCCGCGGCGCGTCGAAGCGTTCGCAGCAGATCCGCGACGCCGATGACTTCCGAAGCTCGATCGTTCACGCGTGGAACCCGCGCTTATATCACCCCTTCGTTCGCCTCGGCGCGTCACGACGCGCGCGCCCGGAACGTTGCCGGAGTCTCCGCCGGGCGTCAGAATTCGTATTGCTTGTATCAGTCCGTCCACACGCTTCGTCTCACCTCCACCGAAGCTCAGGACGAGCCGTGAAACACCTCGCTCTCCCCCCGGCGCTCCTGTTTCTGCTGCTCTCGGGCTGCAGGCGAGAGTCCGAGCCCGGGTCGGACGAGATCCGCCGGGCGTACATCGGGCCGGAGACGCACGCCGTCGCCGAGCCGTCGGCAGCGGAGAAGAGCCGTCGCGCCTGCGAAGCGAGGATGCGAGAGGTGCTCTCCGAGCCGGAGGTCCCGGGCGTCCCCGCCCTCGAAGCGCACCGGGCCGCGTTCCTCGCACGCGCCAAGGCCGAGCCCGTCCTCTTCGTCTCCGAACCCCGCTACTCGAGCGAGCCGGCCTCGCTCACGGTACGCGGTTACCGGCAGATGCTCGAGGGCAAGAACGCCTGGGGCGTCGTGGAGAAGATCCTCGACGAATCCGCGCCGTTTCCCAAGCAAGCGCGCGACTCGATCCTCCGCGACGGTTACCTCTACGCGGACCAGCCCGAGCTCGCGTACGCGCTCGTGAGCCTCGTCTCGCCGCACCAGCTCTTCGGGCAAGACAGGATCTGGATCGAGCGCGGCGAGCACGTGCTCCACGCGGAGCGCAAGAACGGACGCTTCTACTATTCCGACGGCCCCATGGAAGGCGAGCGCGCGCGATTCGTGCTCTTCGATCGGGCCGGCGCCGGAGAGGAGCCGCCTCCGCCCCTTCACCGGGATCTCCGGACGCTCCGGTACGCGCTCCACTTCGAGGCGATGAAGATCGGCCGCGTCACCGACAATCACATCGTCGCGACGCTGAAGTACGGAAAGACGTGGGTCCCGACGGTGCTCGCGACGAAGGGCGCGCACGTGGAGCTCGAGTGCGAGACGCTCGACCCGGGCCTCGTGTCGGAGGTGGCGAACTTCCGTGCCGTGGCGAACCGCCGGGAGCGGGCCGTGCAGTCCCTCCGCCGCTCGATGCTGCTCGAACTGGAAGAAGCGCTCCCGTTCGACGAGCCGCTCCACGAGTACGGCTTCCAGCTCGACGGCACGCTCCGCCGCAAGTGGGTCACCGCCTACAAGCACGGTCGCGACAGGTTCGCGTTCAACGGGGACCCGTACCAGGTGTTCGATCCCAGGGGTCGTCCCCTCGCGCCCCAGGTGTGCGTGGATTTCCTGACGGACACCCTCGAGCGCACGTGCGGGACGTGGTTCCGACCGCGCGGCGACACGCCCGGCCGCGTCACGGGGAAGCTCGACTTCGACGCCCTGCCCGGCGTCGATCGTCTCGAGCTCCGGCGCGTCCCCGGCTTCGTCGCGTTCGCCAAGGCTCGCCCGGATTGGTTCGAGGTGCTGGACGACCCCGAGCGCATCCCCATGGGGGATCGCGACGCGTTCCTCTCCTACCTGGAAAGGCACGCGAGCGACTTCCAGCCCGGCGACGCGGTGCTCATCAAGGGGAAGACGCCGTGGGACGCGAACCACGTCCACTTCCACTCCTTCTTCATCTACGAGAGCGACCCGGTGACGGGCATGCCTCTCGTGGTCGTCGGGAACGCCGGACGTCCGAGCCTCCGCTCCTGGGAGACGGAGATCCGACGGACCCCGGCGCGAAGCATCCTCCACCGGATCCGCTTCGAGACGTCCTGGCTCGAGAGCGTCGCGACCCTCCCGCCGCTCGAGGGGGTGCCGCCCCTCGCCGCCGGCCCGGAGTGAACGACCTCCGGTTCCTGCGGGCGGGCCCGCGTTTCCTGAATGGCCGCTCTCGCGTAGCATCCAATGCCCAATGGTGACCTGGGTCCGGGCATCGGTCGTCTCTCTCGCCGGTCTCGCCGCGTTCGTGGCCTGTGGCGGCGCGGACTCCTACGTTCCGCCGCACGGGGAAGGCTGCGCGCCCCTCTACGCGAAGCTCGACGAGCGAGCCACGCCGCCGGACGGCGCCTCGCTCTGCCCGGCCGGGCCCTGTAACTACCAGACGCAGACGGGGTGCGCGACCGGAGAACACTGCTCGCCCCACCTGGATCCGACGAAGAACCAGATCGTTCCCGCGTGCCGCGCCTACGGGAAGCGCGACAAGGGCGAACCCTGCGACGACTCCGTCGCCGATCCGAACCAGCAGTGCGGGCTCGGGCTCGAGTGCGCGGAGGGAAAGTGCCGCACCATGTGCTGCGGCGGCGACTGGTCCGCGTGCGACGACGGCGAGAGCTGCATCCTGAAGACCGCCATGGACGTGAACGGCACCATCACGGACACGGGTCTCTTCCTCTGCTACCCCGTGGACGACTGCAAGGCGCTGAGCCCGGACTCGTGCGCCGACTCGACGAAAGCCTGCCGGATCGCCGATCCGCTCGGCCACACCGCGTGCCTCACGCCGAAGACGAAGGCGCTCGGAGACCCGTGCACCGAAGCGGATCCGTGCAGCGCAGGCCAGATCTGCGCGACGTCGGACGACGGCAGCGACACGCCGCCGCCGTTCACGTGCCGGCGGCTCTGCCCGTGGGGCGTCTGCGCCGAGGCGACGTGCGGCGAATCCGAGGGCGTCTGCGTGCACTTCACGCGAGACCCGCTCGGCGTCGGCGAGTGCACGCCGAACTTCCAGGGCACGCCGGTGTGGGAAAACGGCCACTTCGTCGCCGACGCCGCCGCGCTCCTCCCCGACGTCCCCGACGGGGGGTGAGTCCCGGCTCGCGAAGACGGAGCAGTTCCCTCCCGGGAAGGGGTCGGCTCCTCAGCCCGCGAGCCCGGGCACCGCGCGCCCGGAAGTGGGACGAGTCCCCCGGCGCGAGAGGAACCACGTCTCGAAGTACCGGTACGAGAGCGTCGCCACGGCGACCGACAGGAGCAGCGCGAGCGGGAAGACGACGGCCGGCACGCCGCGGAGCGCGCCCGGAAGCGCCCACTTCACCGCCGTGATGGCGGCCACGTGAAGCAGGTAGATCCCGTAGCTCACCTTCCCCACGTGTCGCACGAGAGGATGCTCGAGGGCAGGGGCGAGCGAGGAGTCGTCACGGAGGGCGAGCGCGACGACGAAGGCCGCCATGGTGACGTGAACGGCGAAGAGCGGCGCGGCGAGCCAGACTTCGCCGAGCATCGCCACGAGGAGCGCCGTCGCGACGTGCCGCCCACCGAGCAGAGAGACCAGAGCGCGAAACGCACGCCCCTCCCCGAGCGCGAGCGCCGCGAGCGCGCCGAGACACATCGGCGTGGAGATGCTCGTGACGACGCGGTGGAATACGCCGTCGCCGACGAGCGGGGCGAGAGAGCCGCACTCCGCGAGCCGATCCAGGACGAGAAGCGCGAGGACGAGCGCGGCGCGGGCCGCGAAGCTCCGGCAAAGGACGAGGAGCGGCGGAAACAGCAGATAGAACTGCGCTTCCGTCGCGAGCGACCACGAGAACGCGAAGATCACGGGGTGCGGGACGTCGACGTTCGCGAGGACGTTCCCCGTGTACGTCGCGAAGTACGGCACGTCCCGGAGGAAGTCCGAGCGCATCGGGGAATCCGGCAGGAAGAGGAGCGCGCGCGCGACGTAGAGCGCGAGGACCGCGTAGTAGAGCGGAAAGATACGGAGCGCTCGCCGCGCCCAGAACGCACCGAGCAAGATGCGCCCCGAGCGCCGTTCCTCCGCGAGGAGCAGCGACGGGATCAGGAAGCCGGACAGCGCGAAGAAGAGGTGAACGCCGAGCGGGCCCTGGCCGAGGAACCCGGAGTACGGCACCGGCGTCGAGTGGTGGAACACGACGGGCACGATCGCGAGGCACCGGATCCCGTCGAGCGACGGGTATCGCCGCTTCCCCAGGAACTCGGCGTGCGGAGCCACCACGGCGCCGCGGACACTACATCACGCGGCGCCGGACGTTCGCGCCCGGTTCAGGGACGGCTCGGGCGGGGCGCGGACGGGATGGACGTGAGCTCGGGCGAGTCGTGATTCAGGAAATGGTTGAAGGTGGAGGCCGTCTCCTTGGCGAGAGCGACCACGAACGGGGCCGCGACGAAGCCGAGGACGACGGTGGACCAGAACTCCATGGCAAAGACGTACTCGTTCACGGGAGCTTCCTCCTTGGACCTTCCGCCTCCGCCTCCGAACCCGGTTTCCGCGGGCCCGAACGACGCAGTGCGCCGGTCACCCCGAGAACCTAAAGCTAGTTGACTCGCTGTCAACTAGCCGCGAAAAACCAGAAACCCCAACGAATTCAGAACGAACGGTATGTAGCCGTCCGAGCGAGCGAGCTTCGGCTCGCGAGCGGGGAGTGACGGCGGTTGGCGTCGTGGGGTTTGTCTATGGGGGACCTGGTCCCCCGAGGTTCCTGCGGTCCTCGGGCTTCTGGACGAACGACGATTGGCGTCGTGGGGTTTGTTTGTGGGGGACCTGGTCCCCCGAGGCTCCTGCGGTCCTCGGGCTTCGCCCTGCGGGCCTCGGACCTCTCCCCCGGCCGCGCCCGATGGGGCGCGCGCTTGCCGTGCTCGCGGGTAGCCGTGTATCGGCTGGACCAATCGGGGGGCGACTCGCCGCCCTTCGGGCGAGCTCGACGGGACGACGTGTCGCGTCGTGGGGTTTGTTTGTGGGGGGACCTGGTCCCCCGAGGCTCCTGCGGTCCTCGGGCTTCGCCCTGCGGGCCTCGGACCTCTCCCCCGGCCGCGCCTAGCGGCGCGCGCTCGCTGTGCTCGCGGGTAGCCGTGAATCGGCTGGACCAATCGAGGGGCGAATAGTTTGTATACAAACTGTCGGGTGAGGAGATACCCCCCGCTGCGCCGCTCGCCGGGCGGTTTCCGTGGTCCTCGGGCTCCGCCCTCCGGTCCAGGACCTGTCCCCCCGGCCTCGCCCCACCGGGCACGCGCTCGCCGTGCTCGCCGGGCGGGTATCAGAGAGTCAGCGCTTCGCTTTTTTGAGGGCTTCGCCGAGGCGATCTTGGAGATCGTCGCGGGAGACGTTCACGGCATCCGCCACCGTCTCGAGGTAGCCGAGCTCCTCGGGAGCGATGGATCCGTCGGCGGCGGCGGCCTCGATGAGGAGGCCGAACGCCTCCAGGCGAAGGGCGGGGTCGAGCTCGCGCACCGCCGCGGCGGCCTCGGTCGCGTCGATGATCGGGAAGATCACCTCGCGTTCGGCGCGGGGGATGCCGAAGCGGTCCAGCATGCGATCCACGAACGCGTCTTCCTGGGGGGAGAGGTCCTCGTCGGAGACGACGATGCCGGCGATGAGCCGACACACCTTGCGGGCGACGTCCTGATCCATGGTCTCTTCATTCCTCCGGGACTCTCGATTTAGCCCGCCCCCGGTCCCGTGCGGTTCAAAAAAAGCGTGACAGGTCCAGGATATCGCCCGAGGGCGGCGGCCGGATGACGCGCCGTGTGAGAGCCGGAACTCGGCGACTCTGCTAGCCTACGCGCCGCGGTCTTTGTTACTTGGTTCTCGGGCCGGGCGCGTATGTGGCGCAGTCCGAGACGTGGAGAGGCTTTTCCCCCGATGAACAGGAACTTCCAGACCCGTTCGCTCCTCCGGAGCGCTTTCGTCGCTTCGCTCGTGGCTGCCGGATACGCGGCTTCGGCCTGCGGCTCCGACAACACGGTCACCGGGGACGGAGCGTCCGGAACCGGTGGATTCCCGCACTTCGACGCCGGGACGTTCGGAAACGGCGGGGCCGCCAGCGGAGGAAGCCCCGGGGCCGGCGGCGCGAGCGGCAACGGACCGAGCGCGGGCGGGACGAGCAGCGGCGGCGCGAGCAGCGGCGGCGCGGCCGGAGCGGACACGGACGGCCCTGCGTGCGTCGTGCCCGATCCTTCCAAGTTCCTCCCCACGAGCGGCTTCAAGGACTGCGACGTCCCGACGCTGCTCCCGCACTGCACGAACGGGAAATGCGTGCCCGCCGCGCTGGTCCCGAAGGACTCCCAGGCGCTCCTCGCGGATTGCGCGGATCCGACGAACAAGTGCGTGCCGACGTACTTCGTCGAGCGGAACGCGAAGTTCATCCCGCCGTCCTGCACGTCCTTGAAGGGCGCGGAGGGTCGCTGTCTCTCGCAGTGCATCCCCCAGGTCGCGGCGCAGGAGACGTTCCTCCCGAAAGACACGTGCGGCGACGGAGATCTCTGTGCCCCCTGCTACGACCCGCGCACGGGCGTGAACACGGGCGCGTGCTCCCAGGGATGCGACGTCGGTCCGACGAAGGACCCCATCGTCTTCGACAAATGCTGCGGGGGCATTGGCTCCTGCGTGCCGGAGAACGTCGTCCCGGCGTCGGCGCAGGGACTCCTCGGGAAGGACTCCTGCACGACGGCCGGCGAGGTGTGCGCTCCCGACAAGCTGAGCGACACGACGGTGAAGCCGAAGCAGTGCACGTCCCTCGCGGGCGCGGAAGGCCGCTGCCTGGCTTCCTGCATCCCGGCAGTCGCAGCGCAAGCCACCCGTCTGCCGAAGGACGTCTGCGACACGGGCGAGCTCTGCGCGCCGTGCTTCGATCCGCTGACGAGCCTGGCCACCGGCGCCTGCACGCAGAACGGCGACCAGCCGGGGAACCCCACGCCGGTCACGTTCCCGAAGTGCTGCGGGGACCTCGGACACTGCGTCCCGAACAGCACCCTCACGACCGATCAGCAAACCCTCCTCGGGAAGGACACGTGCACGGGGACGGACAAGTGCGCCCCCGACATCTTCGCCGTCTCCGGCGAGAAGGCGGACACGTGCCGCGCCCTCGGCTCGCTGAACGCGGAAGGCCGCTGCATTCCCTCGTGCGTCCCGTCGGTCTCGTCGCAGGCGGACCGTCTCGACCAGGGCACGCCGAAGACGTGCGGAGACGGCTACCTCTGCGCCCCCTGCTACGACCCGGTCTCCGGCGCGGACACGGGCGCCTGTTCGCAGAACGGGGACAAGCCGACGGAGGGGAAGAAGACGTTCCCCGGCTGCTGTGGCGGCCTCGGGGTGTGCGTCGGGCCCGCGCTCGTCCCCGCCGACGAAGCGTCGCAGCTCGGCCACGACACGTGCTCCGCGCAGGGCGACCTCTGCGCGCCGAAGACCCTGACGGATCCGGGCGCTCATCCGCCGGTATGCCGGGCTCCCGGCGACATCGAGGGACGCTGCCTGCCGGGCTGCCTCCCGCCGATCGACGCGCAGAAGCAGAACCTCCGGCAGCAGACCTGCGCGTCCGGGGAGCTCTGCGCGGATTGCTACAACCCGCTCGATGGAACGGACACGAAGGCCTGCACCATCAACGGGGACAAGCCCACGGATGCCCCGAAAGTGTTCGGCGCCTGCTGCTCGAACCTCGGGAAGTGCGTCCCCACGGGCCTCCTCACCTCGACCCAGCAGACGCAGCTCGGGAAGGACTCCTGCAGCGGCACGGACCTCTGCGCGCCGAACGTCTTCGCCATCGCCGGGGACAGCGCGCCGAAGTGCCGCGCCCTGAAGGACTTCGACGCGGAAGGCCGCTGCATCCCCGACTGCGTCCCCGCCGTCCAGGCGCAGAAGAACAACCTCGACACCGGCACGCCGGCAGTGTGTGGCACGGGGACCCTCTGCGCCCCCTGCTTCGACCCGATCACGGGCCTCGACTCGGGAGCGTGCTCGCAGAACGGGGACGCGCCCGCGGAAACGAAGAAGCAGTTCGCGTCCTGCGGCAGCGGTCGCGGCCTCTGCGTGCCACCGTCGCTGGTCCCGGATTCGTTGAAGTCGTCGCTCCCGACCTGCGCGGGTTCGACGTACCTCTGCGCGCCGACGGAGAAGGTGAAGGACATCAACTACAAGTTCCCGTCCTGTGCGCCGCAGATCCCGCCGTTCCCGCCGGATCCGAACCAGCCCGCGGCGTGTCTCCCGAAGTACATCATCGACTTCCAGAAGCAGACGAACACGAACGCCGGCCTCCTCGGGCAGTCGAACTGCAAGTCCGGCGAGATCTGCGCGCCGTGCAAGGACCCGCTGAGCGGCGCGACCACGCACGCCTGCGACTGAGCGCCGGCGGCGTGTGACGACGACGAGGGCGGCTCGCTACGGCGGTCGCCCTCGCGGCGTTTGTGGAATCCGCTCGTGATCCCACCCGCCCGGGTGGACGAGTCGCCGCCGAGAAGGCCCGGGGGTTCCTTGACCTACTCTCCGAACGACATTTTTCCAGGACACCCGTGTAAGTTGGACGGGCATTTACACTGCGGATCGCACGGTCGAACAGATCGTCGACGGAAAAGACTCGACGTGTTCACATTGATGGCAGCATTCCAATGGACCCAAGCCGTGCAGTGTTCTCCATTCTGGCGTTGATTGCGCTGTTGCTGGCGATTTGGCCGCAGCCACAAGTCGGAATGAAGAGACGTTATCTTGAGTTTCTGGGCAAGACATCCGGTCTACGTGTGGAGATACGCGAGGAAGCCGAGGGTATGGCCGCAAGGCGGCAGCGTGTGGTCAACATCGTCATGTTTGTTGTCTTTTCGACGCTCGCCGCCTTTTCGGGAAGGGCGCAGGGCGAGCAGACTAGGCACCGCGGCGCTCCGTCGCCCTCGCAGGAAATGCCCCATACGTCACGATAGATCCTCGAGTTCCCTCTCTCAACGCAAGCGGATGTCGGCACCTCTCTGCTCGCTACGGCGGGTCGCCCTCGCGGCGTTTCAGCCGTCGAAGCACGACTCCGAACGCCAGCAGCGCGGCCGCGACGCCTCTCGACGCCCCTCCCGACGTCGCAAGCCGGCACCCGCACGCCGGGTCGTCATTCGCGACGGCCCGGCCGTTCACGTCCTCCGACGAACCGGCGTCGCCGATCGACGCATCCGGCGGCTCGGCGAGGAACCCGGCGTCCTTCGGCGCAGGCGAGCCACCCTCCGCGTCCACGGGACCGTGCCCGGCATCCTGGACGGGCGGAACGTCGGGCGGGACGCAGCTCGCGCTCGTGTACGGCGCCTCACTCTCGCAGCGGAGCCCTCCCTCGCATTGGACGTTGGAGCGCTTGCACGCGGTCGGCATGCACAGACGCAGCGGCGCCGTCGGAGAGCTCGCGATCGGGAGCGGGACGCAGACCTGCATCGCCGGGCAGGGGAAATCTCCGGCGTGGCACTTGCGGAGACACTCCCAGCCGAAGGGGCTCTCGGCACAGAGCGCGCCCGACCCGCAGAGATCACCGCCCGCGTCGGGGGCTTCGTCCACGAGACCGTCGCAGTCGTCGTCCTTGCCGTTGCACGTCTCGGGGGCGGGGCTTCCGCCGTCCGGACACGCCGCGGACGCGCCCCGATGGACGAGCACCGAGACGACGACGAGCGACGCTGCGAGGAGGCGCCCCATCCGCCGAGTACAGCACGTCAGGCAATGGGAGTCAGGGGGCCCGCCGGTCCCTCGCGACTCGCTTCGGAAGTAGGACCCGCTGAACGGGTTCGGGCGGCGAAGAGAAGAACGCCCGCCATGCCGAGCACGAGCACCACGCTCGCGAGCGCGTAGTGCACGTCAATCTGGAGCTCCAGGAGCTCCACGGCGAGAAGGCCGAGGAGCATCGTCAGGTTCACGATCTCCGTCCTCCTGGATTCGGCTCCAGCGAGCGCAAGGGCGGCGAGCCAGGCAGCGTAGTAGCAGGACGTTTCGAGCACGATGGCGGTGAACGGAAGACCGAGGACGGAGATCCACCACCAGGGTCGTTCCGAGCGGCAGGCGCGGACCAGGAGCCAGAGACCGAGCGCGATGCCCAGGACGTAGGCCGGACGCATCTCTCCGAAATTTCGGAGTCGCGCGGCCTGCGCGCGAGCGAACGGGTCGACGGCGTCCCGGTCGAAGAGGACCTCGATGCGAGTGCTGGGACGAAAGGACAGCGCCGTCCTGAGCCCGATGTAATTTCCGGACGGCGTCTCGGCGTGTTTTCGCGTGTTGGCGGTGAACTCGGACCAGGCGCCGGCGCGTCCCGAGCCCCACGCCGACGCGGGGACGGCGAGCGCGAGGGTGACGGCGGCCGCGCCGAGGACGCAGAGCGCGTCGCGATCGATTCGGCGAGTCTTCAGCCACCCGAGCGCGCCCGCGAGCGCCACGGAGCCGAGGCAGACGATCGGGAAGAGCTGGAGCAGGCCGGCGACGGCGATCGCCGCACCGCCCGTTCGAAAGTACCGCCGCCGGAGGAGACAGATTCCGATGACGAGCGCGGCGAGCCACGCCTGGCGCAGGAACGCACCGCCGACCCAGGAGAACTCGGACAGCGGATTGGCTCCGAAGACGATCGCGACGATGCACGCCGTGCGAAAGCCGAAGGCCCAGAGCACCGCGCCGAGCGCGCCGGCGAGCAGGATGGGATCGAGCGGGCCGACGACGCCGTGGAAGATGGCCGGAACGTGCCCGATCGTCTCGTCATTGGCCGGGAAAGCCCGCGCGACGGCCGCGCCGAGCACGATCCACGTCGGGGTCGCGTTGAAGCCGTGATCCCGGAGGATCCGGTTCCAGTCGGGGACGGTGCGGTGGTCCGCGAAGTACGCGACGTCCCGCGTGAAGCTCGACCAGCGCTCCGGCGAGAAGTGCCTCTTGCAGACCTCCGGATGGAGCAGGACTTCCGCTCCGGTGACGAGCCGGTTGTCCCTGAGGTCGCGTTGCGAGCGAAGGAGGACGCGCTCTCGAAACCCGGCTTCCGCTTCCGCGACGGCGGCGCACCGGTAGAGCTCGTTGTAGCCGATCTCGGGGAAATACTTGGCTCCGACGAAGTAGTGGAACACGTCGTGGTCATGAATGAAGGCGGGATACCGGTAGGCGCCGAAGTTGAAGTACGCGACGACGGAGACGGTCGCGAGCCCGCCCAGCACCAGCCGTCCCGCGCGGGCGAGCGCAGCGGACGTCCCGTGCCCGGCGCGCCGGACAATCCACGCGGCGGCCATCCACGCGAGCGTCAGCGCGACCAGGCTGGCTTTGACGAGGTCGATCGACCGCGGCGAGAGGGCCACGTCTCCCGTGACGACGCGCAGCGCTCGCTCCACCGGACCGGGGGCCCAGGCGACGGCCTGGTCTCCTCGAACCACCAGCGCTCGCCGGCTGCCGGCCTGGTGCCTGCAATACAGGCGGAACTCGCTGACGGCGAGCGCGCCCGGAGTACGGGCGGTGAGTCGGACGTAGCGCGTCGGCGTGCGGTCGAAGTCGAAGCCCCGGAGCTGCATGCCGGACGCGACGTCGAGCGCCGGAGCGGGAATACGGGACCAACGGTTTCCGTCCGCCGACAGATCGATGTCGAGCGCTTGATCGGCATCGACTTGAAGAAGCGCCTGACCGACCTCCGCCGGTTGCGCCAGCTCGAGCGTGAGCGGTCGATCGAGCGTGAGGAGAACGGACGGATCCGGCCAGGGCGCGCCGTCGCGGGCAACGACTCCATCGCCGAGCAGAGCGAGCCGACCGGGCGGAAACGCGGCGTCGAGTGCTCTCGCACCGGCGAGGAGGTCGCCATCGGGACAGGCCGTCGTGGGAGCCGCGGACGAGGGCTCGGCCGCGGCCCTGGATGCATGGAGGACCAGGCAAGACAGGACGAGGAGCATCAGCCGAATCGCGGACATCGGCGCGGAGCCTCGTCGGCCGCAGGATCCGGTGTTCACTTCGCGACGCGCATTCCGAGGAGCGCGCTCTCCACGTCCGTGATTTCTGGGCCTACGAGCCACTCCGCGTGCTTCACGGCGCCCTTCGTCGGGCGCGTGAACTGCATCACGCATCCTGGCGGGTCCGTGTACCAGACGCGAACGGCTCCGCCCGGATCGGTCCGATTCGGCGGATCGGCGAAGGCGGGGTCTCGAGCGCGCACCGGGCGAGCATAGCCCGTCTTCTACTTCCGTCGCTCAGTAGCCGACGAGGTGCGCTCGCCGGCCGGCGATGAAGACGACGCGACGCGGCCCGCCGACGACGAAGGTGCCGATTCCTGGAACCGTGGCATCCAGGTTCTGAAGCGGGGCGAGCGACTCCGCCCCGGCCCCCACTTCCTCGATGGCCACTTCGACTTGCGTGCCGAACCACCGGGTGACGACGAACGCATGCCGGCGATCGACGATCCCCACGGCCGCGTCCGCCGTCGAGGTCTGAGCGAAAACCCGTCCCCCGATGGAGAGGCAAACGCCCTCTCGAAGCTCGGCCATCTTCAGCGTGTAGCTCACTGCCGCCGGCACGACCCACGCGACGACGTTCCCGCGAACCACCGGGCGGACGCCGAGCCCGCTCCCCAAGCCGTCGCATGTGCCGAGCGGGGTCGAGAAGTCCTCGGGCGCATAGATCTCGAGGCCCTTCACGATCGCGGGGTAGGGACTGAAGACGACCCGCCGACCGTCCGAGGAGAAACCGAGCTCCGCCACGGAGGTGATTCCGGTATCCGTCGGGCTCGCCGTCCCTGCGTCCGTTTCGAACGACGTTCCTCGGGCGCCGAGCGGCACGAACGTCGCGCCGCCGTCGGCGAGCACCTGGGGGATCCCGGATCGCGCGAGCGTCAGGAGGACGCCGCCTGCGTGCGAGAACGTCCAGTCGGGCGACGGCCGCAGGCCCGGCAGGGGCGCGGAGGTCTCCGGCGCGCCCCCGTCGAACGGAATCCGCCGAACGAGCCCGTCGACGGCCACGAAGAGGCGAGAGTCGTTCACCGCGAGGGCCGTCGGCGAGACGACACCGACCGGCAGCGTGAAGTAGCCCGTGACTTTCGCCGGGTCCGCGGACGGATCCACGCGATACACACGATTTTCCGACGCGGCGAGGAGCAGGTACTCGCCGCGGGATTCGCTCCACACCGCGGCGCCGATGTCCGGCAGCGACGCGTCCAGGGGCACGCGGAACGGCGCGCCGATCGGCGCTTCCGCGACCGCCGCATCCGCGCCTCCGTCCCGACGAGGATCGACGGGGACACCGCCCTCACCCGGTGGGACGGACGGATTTCCAGAATCCGCCGAAGATACGACTGCCGCGCCGTCACGAGAGCCCGCGTCGTTGCGAGAGCCCGCGTCGTTGCGAGCGCCCGCGTCGTCACGAGCGCCCGCACCACCGCTTTCCTTGCCGGCATCGAACTCGGACGGCGCGCCGGAATCGCTCGGCCGAGGACGCCCGCCCGTGGCCGTTCCGGCGGCACCGCCTCGATCGGATGTCGCGCCGCCGGTAGCGCCTCCGCCGGCGCCCGTTCTTCCGGCGGCGTCACCGGGGCCTTGCTCTCCGTGGTCGCTGCCGCGCTCGAGCTCCGACGAGCACGACGCCAGCACGAACAGAGCCACCCACGCTGCCGGCCCGATGCTCCTCATGACTCCTCCCTGACGAACGGACGAACCCGCCTGAACGTGATGCTACACGGCCGCTTCGCGGGACACGACCGAAAGTCCGGCGGGAGGGAGGCGCGTCGACGCGCGAGGCCGTGGTATCCGTTCCGCATGGTGCCCGATTCGGGACAGAAACTCGCCCTCGTCATGGTCGGGCTCCCGGCTCGCGGGAAGACGTTCGTCGCGCGGAAACTCCAGCGCTACCTCTCGTGGCTCGGCTACCGAACCCTGTGGGTGAACGTGGGAGACTACCGCCGCGCGCGGGCCGGCGCGAAGCAGCCCGCCGCCTACTTCGCGCCGGACAACGCCGCCACGCGGGAGGAGCGCGCGGGGTTCGCGATGGCCGCGCTGGACGATCTCCTCGACTGGTTCGCGGGCGGCGGCGAGGTCGGCATCTACGACGCGACGAACACGGAGCGATCGCGGCGAGACCTCATCCAGGCGCGCTGCGCCGCGGCGGGCGTTCGCGTCGTGTTCGTGGAGACGATCTGCGACGACCCGGCGATCGTCGAGGCGAACGTGCGGCGGAACAAGCTCCAGCTCCCCGACTACGCGGGAACGGACGCCGACGCGGCGTTCCAGGACTTCCTCGCGCGCATCGCGCAGTACCAGCGAACGTACGAGCCCGTGCAGGACTCCGAGGGAAGCTACGTCAAGGTCGTCGACGCCGGTCAGAAGGTCATCGTGAACCGCATCGAGGGGTACCTGTCTTCCCGGCTCGCGTTCTTCCTCATGCAGATCCGCCCGACGGATCGCCCCATCTGGCTCACGCGCCACGGAGAGAGCCGCTTCAACGTCCTCGGCCGCATCGGCGGGGACGCGCCGCTCACCGAACGGGGGTCGAGCTACGCGCACGCGCTCGCGAGCTTCATCGCGGCGCGACCGGCCGGGTCCCCCGTCGTGTGGACGAGCACGCTCCAGCGCACCATCGCGACGGCCGCCCCGCTCGGAGCGAGCTCCCGGCAGCTCCGCGCGCTCGACGAGATCGACGCCGGCGTCTGCGACGGCCTCACGTATCAGGAGATCCGCGAGCAGATGGAGGACGAGTTCTCGGCGCGCGCCCGGGACAAGTTCCGGTACCGCTACCCGAGAGGCGAGTCCTACGCGGACGTCATTCAACGCCTCGAGCCCGTGATCGTGGAGCTCGAGAGACAGCGCTCACCCGTGCTCGTCATCGCGCACCAGGCGGTCATCCGCGCGCTCTACGGGTACCTCATGGGCCGCCCCCAGGACGAGTGCCCGTACATCCAGGTGCCGCTCCACACCGTCGTCGAGCTCACGCCCACCGAAACCGGCTACGACGAGCAGCGGTACTCACTGCTCGCGCAGTGACGGATTCTGGATTGGTTGCCCCACCCGGCGTCCCGCTTCGCGGGCTGCCGACCGCCCCCGATGTCGGTGCTCGCCCGCAGCCGGGCTGCGCGCCGCCATGGGGCGGTTGGCGACCGGGCAGGAAATTCCGGTGCACACCCTCGGTAGCGCCGTGCGACGTGAAGCGTCGTCTCGGGGTGTGTGCTTCCGAGAAAGCGTCGACGGCGCCCTCTTCTCGGCACGTTCGAGATCGGGGAGCGAGTCTTCGCCGTCGACGCTCTCTCGGAAGCCCGTTTTCCCAGAAAGCCATGGAGCTCGCGAAGCGACGGCTCACGTTCACGGCCGTTTCGGCGGCCGATTTCGACTCTTGCATGAATGCTCAGGGACGAGAAGGGACGGCCCACCGCGGCTCGCAGTGCGGGCCCTCCCTGTCGTCGGCGCGTGACGGACTGAACCCAGGCTTCTGGAAGAGTGATGCCGGCGCGCGGCGCTCCGTCGTTCCTTCCACGAATATCGAACGCGCCGGTATCACTCTGCCGGAAGCATCGCGCCCGATCCGAGCTGACGCTCGTCGCCACGTCTTTCGGGCGCGACGCCGGAACGACCTGGTCCGGCGGATTCGACCGGAAAGATGCGACGAAGACTTCTCCCGCGTTTCGATCCGGCTGTCTCCGGATCGCGATCGGTCATTTAGGCGGTCACGCGAGGCGCGCCGCGTCTCGCACGACGAGCACCGAGCGGGCTGCGTGGTTCACGACCTTCGCGGCCGTCGTCCCGAGCACGCGATCGAGCGTGCCGTAGCCGTGCGAGCCCACGACGATCA
>DASZXK010000023.1:0-57259 GCA_035545855.1 Polyangiaceae bacterium | reverse complement strand
GGGCAGCCCCGAATCTACCCACTCCTTCGAAACCGCGCGAATTGACGGCTGAGATGTGACGAGTCCTCAGCGCGCGATGGGAGGCAGCCCCTGCCTTCCCCTCCGCTTCCCTCATTCTCCGTGATCCCGATTCGCGGCCGGCGACTAGAACACGCGGAGATCGCGACGAGACTGGACGCGCTTCGCGGCGAGGAAGCCGCCGAGGATCGACGCCGCGACGAGCACCGTCATTCCGAGGAGGCTCGTCCCGCGGCGATCGTCCGTCGAAGCGTGACTCCGCGACGGACCTCGCCCGAGACGGCGCCCGGAGAGGACCGCAGTCGCGACCGTGGCGAGCACGAGGACGGCGAACCGAGCGCCCCACGCGGCGGCGGAGACCGCTTCCTCGAAGCGCTGGCGACGGACGTGGAGGTGATCCAGGGTGCGGATGAGCCGGGACTTCTCCAGCGCCGCACGCCGCGCGAGCGCCTCGGTCGACTCGTCCTCCCGGACGGAAGAGTGGGCCGTTTCGCCGTTCATGGTGCGTGCTCCTCGATGCTCTGGATTTCCGAGGCCACCCGGGCTCGGGTGCGCGAAAGAAGGCCGCGCGGGAGGATCTTCCGGGCCCCGAGCCAGAGCGAGGCGGCGAGGCCGAGGAGCACGAGCCCGGTCACGAACAGGGTCGCCACACCGGGGACACCCAGGAGCAACAGCGCTGACGCGACGAGGGCCGCAACGGCGAGCAAGACGAGCCCGATCGCCGCGGTCACGATTCCGAGCGCGAGCACCGAGCGATCGAGCTGATCGCCGAGCTCGCGTCTGGCCAGGGTGAGCTCCACGCGAACGAGCTCCGTGGCGCTGCCGAGCGCGCGGGCGACGAGCGCGCCGGTGCCCAGATCGGAGGATGATTCGGGTGTCGACGTTTCCGCGGACGAGTCCACGAAGACGGATCCATGCAGCAGGCGTGCCGCTCAGCCGACCCGCAACCAGGGTCAGTAGCGATACTGCCAGACCAGATCGAGCATGCTGCTTCCAGCATCGCCGAACGTCGTCTCCACGGACCAGTGACGACGGAATCGCCAGTCGAGGGTCGCGAAATTGCGGTCCGGATTCGTGCCGGGCGCGGGGACCCCGAGCGCGTGGGCGATCGCGACGGACACGTCGCGAGCGATGCGAATCTCGAGCTCGGGGCGGGGGCTTCCCGCCTGGCTGGTGTCCACGCGGGCCGTGACGTCCAGACCGGTGAGGTCGTCGAGGGCGCGATCGAGGCCCTGCGCGGCGACCCCACCGCCGAGCGACGCCGCGCTCGCGGTCCCCGCGGCCGTCGCCGAGTTTCCCTGTCCCCCGCCGGGAGCCACGTTTCCGTCCGTCGTGCCGAACAGGATGAGCGACAGGATCTCGCTTCGCGTGTGAGGTGGGTCCGAGCGGAGCGTCACCTTGCCGGTCCGGAGCGGCCCCGCGAAATCCGCGTACACTCGTGAACCGTCCGGCGCGGGCCAGGCGGCCGTGACGAACACCTGCGGATTGTCCGGCTCACCGACGAACGTCACGGTGCCCCGCTCGATCTCGAACCGCTTTCCCTCGACGTCGAGGAAGCCCCCGCGGAGCGAGAGTTCGCCCGTGACGGTGACGGGTTTTCCCGGGTGCGAGGCGACGTCGGCGTCGCCCCCGACGCGGACCCGGAGGCCCGCGCCGCGACGGACCTCGACGTCTCGCGCGTGCACGGACAGGACGAAACCGAGCCCGTCGGGCGACGCGACGTTCGTCGGCACGCCGCCGAGATCGAGCGCCTCGAACTCGTTCGGCCCCCGGTAGTGGCCGATCACGACGCGGGGCGCCGGCGCCAGGGGTTGGAGCGAGCGCGTCGACCGCTCCGGAACCGAGACGGTCACCCCGTCGAGGTCGACGGCGGCGCGGACCGCGCGGTCGTCGCGACGCGCAGTGGCGGAGATCTTCCCCCAGAGCTCGCCGAGCGCCTGCCCTTCGAACGCGACGGGCATGGGATCCGAGCGGGGGATCTCGACACGGGCGCGGGCGTCGAGAAAGGACGTCCCCTCGAGGCGCGCCGACGCGGAGCCGTGCACGGTGCCCGCCGATGCTCCGAACGCGGCGAGGTCGGGCACCCGGATCGTCCCGTTCGGATCGAACAGGACGCTCGCCCGGACCCCAGTGAGACCTTCGCCGAGCATCGGGACCTCGAAGGAGCCGCCGGACACGACGAGCTTCCCGGACATGACCGTGTCCCTGCCGTCGGCGGCATCCACGTGGAAGCCGCCGTCGAGCCTGCCGTCGAGACCCGACACGACGGCGCTCGCCACCGGTCGGAGCAAGGCGAGCCGGAAACGCTGCGCCTCCAGGTCGATCTTGGCGAAGCGCCCGGTGGCGGGCTCGGCTGGCACGAGCGCACGCGGCCAGGGAGGCGTCGCGTCGGCGGTCGCGCGGACGGATCCGTCTTCGCCGACGATCCGGAGCGCCGTCTGAAGTCGCTTCGCGTCCGCGGCCGCTTCGAACGACAGCGCGCCTCCCCCGAGGCGGCCCACGGCGAGGTCCGGGATTCGGAGGTTCACGCGCGCACTCGGAGCCATGCGGCTACCGAAAGCAACGTCCCCGCTTCCCGTCGCGGCTCCGCGCACGTGTCTCTCGTCGAGCCAAGGCAACGTCCGGAGCGGCAACCGGTCGAGCACCGCATGCAGCTCCGCCTCGTAGTCGCGAGCATCGCCTCGCGCGACGGCGGGGAGGTCGGCGTTCACGTGCCCGGAGAGGGAGGCGGCGGGGCCGGCTCCGGTCGTGACGTCGGCGAGCAGGTGACCTTCACTCCGCTCGTATCGCAGACGCGCGTCGATCGTCACGCTCCGCCCGGCGCCCAACTCGGCCTCCCGATACCCGGCGAGCCTGACGAACCCATCGACCACGGGTTCGCGAGCGGTGCCCTCCGCTCGAACGTCCGCGGAGAACGTGCCTGCGTGACCGGGCCGCGCGAACGGGGCCGGGAAGTCCTCGACGGCGCGCTCCGGCACGACGGCGTGCACGGAGAACGGAACGGCCTCGAGGACGTCCGGATCGGAGACGCCGCCGGCGGTGACCGCATCCCCCAGCGTGGAAGCGAGGGACGCCCGTGCGAGCGTCCCTCGACGGTCCCGAAGCGTCGCCTCCACGTCCACTCGGCGACGGGCGACCGAGCAGCGAGCCCGGACGTCGAGATCGACGCCGGCGATGCGAAACGGCGGCGGCGCGTCGACGGCCGTGCCGTCGGACGGAGGGAGTGGACGGGTCGCCCCCGCGAGCGCGAAGCCCGCCGTGTGGCCTTCCAGGGCGAGGTCCGGGAGCCCGCCCGCGTGCCGCTCGAACGTGCCCCGCACCGTCGCCCGACCGCGGATGTTCGAGGCCGGGAGCGAATGGCGGGGAAACAGACGCGCGAGGCGCGCGAGAGACACGTCGGCGCGGAGCTCGGCCGTCCCCGCGATGGACTTCCAGGACTCGAGCTCGAACGGCGAGCGCGGCAGGCGCAGGTCCTCGGCGGAGAGGTCGACCGTCGAATCGTCCCACTCGCCCCGCGCTTCCGCGTCGACGCGCTGGCCCGAAAGAACGATGCGCGCCGTGCCGCGACCGGGTTCGCCGTCGAAGGAGCCGTCCTCGAGCGCGAGTCGCGCCGTACCACGAGGACCGCCGGGCCCGTCCCGAAGATCGCCCTGCGCGGCGACGATGCCGAAGTACCGCTCTTCCCGGAGTCCGAGCAAGCGCGCGACGCGCCGGATCTCGATGCGGGGAGCGTCGAGCCGCACGCGCGTCCCCGAGGGGGCGCGCTCGAGCGTCATCGTGCTGACGCCACCGAGCCCGAGGACGACCGCGCGCTCCACGGCGAGCACGCGAGGGCCGATCCGCGCCTCCTCGACGCCGACGAACGCCGTCTCGTTCCGGTGCGTGACGGACGCCGCGAGGCCTCGGACATCCACGCGGTCGCCGAGGGACAGCGCGGCGCTGGCCGCCACGTCGGGAGCTCGCCCGCCGCCCTGAAGGAGCACGTCGACCTTCGGGCGAGCCGCCGCGCCGCGGACGCGAAGCGCTCCGGAGCGGTACGGGAATCCGGCCTCCTCGATGCCCTCGAGGCTCGCCGCACCGTTCAAGCGGAGCGCGGTAGCCTTCCCCGATACCCGCGCGTCCGCGTCGACGCGACCGACGAAGCCGGACGGGACACGAAGCGACTCGGCGCTCGCGACGACACGGAAATCCACGCCGAGGGTCCGGAGATCCACGAGGCCATCCGCGGACGCGACGAGCCGTCCTGAGACCGCGCCGCCCGAAAGCCCGCGGACGTCCTTCACTCGGCCGAGCGCGTGGACCACGACTTCGTCGGAGCGCGCCGGGGTCCACGCGACGTCGGCGGTGCCGCGGGCGGAGGGGCTCGATGCGAGCACCCGCGCTCGAAATCGGCCCGCCTGGAACGTCCCGACGGTCGTGAGCGCGGGAACGTCGCTCCCGCCGATCCGGGTCGGAGCGACGGCGAGCGCGAAATCGGCCCGGGGCGACCCTTGCAACGTGATGGTTCCTCGACCGGCGGCGAAGAGGTCGGTCACGGGCGCGTCCGCCGAGACCTCGGCGAGCGACAGATGCTCTGCGGTGACGGTGCCGTCGAATCGAACGGCAGGATCCGTCGAGAGAGTCCCCTGCACGTCGACGCGCCCGTCGCCGAGCATCCCGCGTGCGCGAAGCGACAGGGTGCGGAGCTCGCCCCGCGCGTCGGCATCGACCGTGAGCGGGCTCCCGAGGGACAGCGGAACGGCGGGCGACGTCTTTCCCGCCGCCGCGCGGCCATGGAGCGTCGCCGACAGCTCGGTACCGACGAGCTCCGCCCGCACCGCGGCATCGACGCCGCCGACGTCGCCATCGAAACGGCCCTGGATCTTCGGCGGACGGTCCGTCGCGAGGTCGATCGTGACTCCACCCGCCGTCCGTCCGCGTGCCACGATGGGACCGAGGAGCGCGCGAAGCGTCGACCGCGCGCGCTCCACGGTCACCACGACCGCCGCGCCGTCGAGCGCGACGTCCGCGACGGCGTCCTCGACGTCCACGTCGAGGAGCGCTCCCGGGGCGACCGTCCCGTGCACCCAGCCGCGGTCGAGCGTCGCGCCACCGACGGAAAGACGAAACCCGCTCGCCGGTGCGCTCGCCTTTCCGGCGAGGGGCGACGGCGCGTGTCGAGGCCGAAATGCGCTTTCGAGCCGGAGCGTCCCGTCGTCGTCCACGTCGAGGCTCGCGTCGGCGTAGGCGATCCGCGCGTCGTGGATGCGGACGTAGGGCCCCCGCCGCGACAGCAGAGACCGAACGAGCGCCCCGGTGTCGACGCGAGCCGAGACACCGTCCGCGAGGATCACCCTGACGCCGCGCGGGTCGCGGATGACCACGCGCGCTCCGTCGATGCCGAACGGCGTGATCCGCCCGGCGGCTTCGACGACGATGCTGCCGGACACGACGTTCGCGAGGAGGGCGTTCACCCGGCCGAGCACGAACGCCTTCGGGCCGGACAGGTTGACGGCGACGAGCGCGACGACGAGCCCGGAGACGAGCAGCGAGAGGAGTCCGACGAATCCCCAGAGGAGGACTCGAAGGATCACTCGAGGGACGGAGCGGAGGGCCCGGGCCGGCATCAGAACGCCTCACCGATGCCGAAGGCGATCCCGACCGGCAAGAGGCCGAAGAGTGGATCGGGCTCGCGCTCGGTCGGATCCGGTCCGCCGATCACCTGCAACCCGGGGATCCGATACCCGATGTCGAGTCGCACGGGGCCGACGGGTGTGTCGTAGCGGCCGCCGGCGCCGCAGGAGAGATGCGGGTGCGACGGCCGGATGTCGACGCGCCCGGAAGACACGTCGGCGGCGTCGCAGAACGTCGCGACCGAGAGCGGCCCCGTCACCGCGAACCGGAACTCCGCGGACGCCTCGACTAGGGTGCGTCCTCCGACCGGAATGCGGCAGCTTTCCTCGTCCGCGGCGCTCGCGGTACAGGCGGCGATCGACGCCGATCCGCCGAACGCGGGGGACGCAACGACCTGATACGGCCCGATCGAGCGAAGCGGATAGCCGCGGTTCGAGTTGGGGCCACCGGCGAAGAACCCACGGAAGAACACGACCTGGAGATCGCGGATGCGGCTCGCGTCGTCCGACCGTTGCGCGCGGGCGTCGTCGTCGAGGGAGCTCCCGTAGTTCCGCGGGAACAGGAACCCGAACGCGCCACGCACCGCGAACGTGACGCGGCGTCCGAGCGGCACGTAGCCGCGAACGTCCGGGCGGAGGCGAACGTCCGTCGCGTCGCCGCCGAACGGGCCCCCCGCGACCTGGAGCGAGTTGCCGACGAAGATTCCGCGCCGAGGTCGCACGCGATCGTCCGTGAGGTCGAGGTTCGTGATGAGCTCGGGAAAGGACAGGACCACGGTGCGGAGCCCGGGATCGGAAGCGCCCCGGTACGCGAAGGGCCGCTCGACCTGGACGTTCTCGCCGAGGCTCGCGTAGAGACGGCCGAAGGAGCGTTCGACCGACGCGCTCGCGGCGAGCTCCAGATATCCCGGGATCGAGTCGAGCGACCGCGGGACGCTCGGGAGAAGGACGGGGAAGATCGCGAGCGCCGGCCGGATGACCAGATTCGTTCGGGCCTCCACGAACCCCGGCTGCCGGAACTCGTTCTGAACGCGGAGCTCCGGGAGGAAACGCTTCGGAGCCCGCCAGTCGTCCACGCGAAGCGGATAGAGCACCACCCCGGGACGGAGCGTGACCGAGTAGGTGCGGAGGCCCCCGAAGAAGTCGTGGTCCTCCCAGCCGACGATCCCGTGGACGTCGGTCTTCACGGCGTCGAGCTCGGTGCCCACGCCGAGCCTCACGGAGCGGAGCTTCGCGGGCTCGACCGTCACGACGACGGGCACGACGCCGGGTTTCGAGCCCGGGCCGTCCGGCGCTGCGCGAACCTTCACCGAGGCGAAGACGCCCAGGTCCTGGACGGCTCGTTCGGCCGACTCGAGCGCGGTCTGCGAGTACGGCTCCCCGGGCGCGAGATCGAGCGCGCGCCGTACCGGAGCCTCCGGGACGGAGCCGAGGCCCTCGACGACGATCGGGCCGAACACCTGCGGCTCCCCCGCGGTGACGCCGAGGACGACGTCCGCACGCCGGGTGACGACGTCGACGGTGACGTCACGCACGACGGTCGCGCGTCCGTAGCCGGCGTCCGCGAGCGTCCGGGTCACGGCCTCGACGGCGAGCCCGAGCTCGTCCTCGTCGAACGGCCTTCCGGGCGGACACTCGGCACGAGCCCGAGCCGCGAGCGTCTCCCGCAGCGCCGCGGGGAGGCGCGAGACGCCGTCGATCCGCACGGCCCGCACGAGCACCGGCGCCCCCTCCTCGACGACGAGCGTGACGCGGACGTGATCGGGCGAAGTGCGCTCGACCCGCGCGACCCGTGCGTGCGCCTCGTAGTATCCGCGAGCCCGGTAGAAGCGCTCGAGGCGCGCGAGATCTCGCTCCAGCGTGGAGCGGTCGAGGAGCTCGTAGTCGTAGACGAGTCCCCGGAACAGCCCGAGGAACTTCGGACTCGGCGCGGTCGCGAGATGCGACAGCGTCTCGTCCTCGTCGAGTCGATGAGCTCCTTCCATGGACACCGCGTCGATCGCCTCGCGGCGCTCGGGAACCGTCGCGCACGCAGCGCTCGCACCACCGAAGACGCACAGACAGAACGGAAGACGAAGGCGATGCAACCGGGATGGCACGGGCGCTGCTTTCCAGTGCAACCCCGGGACCAACCTCGTGGCTCACTCCACCACGCTCCGTTCTCGCGACCTCGCGCGCGGGAGAGAGACCGCCGTGGCGGCCGTCCCCGTGGCGATCCTGTGCGTCGCGTGCGCGAGCGCCCTGCCGCGTCCGGAGCGAGCTCCGCAACCGCAGGATGCGTTCGAGGTGGTGACGTCTCCACCGCCCCCCGGACGAGTGGAGAACGTGCCCGCGCAGCCCTCGGGAGACGCCGTGTGGCTCGACGGAGGGTGGCGCTGGACCGGCGCCCGTTACGCCTGGGAGCTCGGGCGCTGGGTGATCCCGCCGCCGCACGCGCGATACGCCGAATGGGAGTCCCGGTTCCGCGCGGACGGCGCGATCCTGTTCGCCCCTTCGTCTTTTCGTGACGCCCGGGGAGACGAGGTCCCGGAGCCGCCGGCGCTCGCGGTGGGCCGCGCGCGAAGCGACCAGGTCATCGATCCCGAGGGACGTCGAACGCGGACCGCGCCGAACCTCCCCCCGGAGAACGGGCCTCGGCCGGACGGGCGCGGAGAGCGCGCTCGGCGACGAAGCGATTCACGAGCACCCCCGTGAGCAAGGAGAGCGAGAACAGGTAGAGACCCATGAGGACGAGACCGATGATCCCGAGCCCTGCAGTGTAGGCGCTGGTCGTGCCGACCTTCGACAGGTACGCCGAGTAGCCGAAGCTCGTCACGAACTGCATGGCGACGGCGAAGGCGGCGCCGGGGAATATCGGCATGCGGATCCGGGCCGCCCGGGGGACGCCGATGAAGTACAGCGTCGCGACGTAGCCGAGCCCCACGGCGAGGGCGAGAACGAAGCGAACGATCGGACCCATGACCCGATGCACGCGCTCGAGCAACGTGCTGTCCGGAAGAACGCGCTCGAGCGCGACGAGGACGCTCCCGAGTCCCGGGCCGAGGAACGCGAGCAAGGCGACGGCGATCGAGAGCAGCGCGCAGGCGCCGAGGGCGAGGCCTCGTCGTCGCCACCAGGAACGGGCCGCACCGGAGACGGCTTCGATGGATCCGAAGAGCGCGTCCACGCCGCTCGACGCGAGCCACACGAACACCAGCGCCGACGATACGCCGACGGTTCCGCCGTTCCAGCGCGAGACACTCTTCAGCTCGGAGGCGACGAACGGACGGGCGGCGCGCGGAAGGGCCGAGAGCACGGGCGAGAATCGGTTCCAGTCGCGAAGGGTGACCCGGGCGGCGACCAGCCCCGCGACCGCGGCGAGCGGGACGAGGGACAGGAACAGCCAGAATGCGGTCTCCGCCGCGAGCCCCAACGTGCGATGGCGCACGAACGCGGCGGAGATCCTCCGAACGGAGTTCCGGATCAGTCCGCCGGAACGATGCTCTTCGTCCACGGGGTCGACTCCGTCCGGATCACGACGATCTGGAGAGGATGCGTCGCGTCCCCCGGCTCACCGACGGCGACGGCGAAGGCGCGCTCCCCGGCGGCGGTCGTCAGCCCGAACTCCGCCGTCGTTGCCGTCGTACCCGTCGCCGCCGCGCCGAGCGTCGGCGAGCCCGTGGGCAAGGACGCGCCGGCCGCAGCCGAGACCTGACCGTAGGCGAGGTTCGGGAAGAGCGGCGGAGAGACGAGGGTTCCTGGCACCGTCACCGTCCCGAAATCCAGGGTCGGCGCGTCGTCGGATGCATGGAGGACGCGGAGGCGCGCCTTCGTCGCGTCGGCGAGGTCGAACGCCTCGGGAACGACGAAGAGCTGGAACGTGCTCGTCGCGGCGTCGATCTTCCCTGCCCCGACGGCCAGGTACTGCTGCCCCGCAGCGAGCCCCGGGAGGTTCGCCGTGGCGAGCGGGGGATCGGACGGCCGAGGAGTGCCCGCGCCGGCCTGACCCGGATAGAAATCGAGCGTGTAGGACTCCGGACGAACCTGGAACGCCGGCATCGATCCGAAGGCCGCGGAATCGATGATTTCCAGGGGCCCCGTGTAGACGTCGAGCGTCGGCTCGTCCTGCACGGCCATGAGCCCGTACACGCGAGGATTCTGGAGGACGAAGGTCGTGTCGCCATTCGGCATGACGACGAGGAGCGCGAACCCGGCGGGATCGCGTGCGAGCTTCGAGAGCAGGCCCGTGGCGACGACGAACACGTCCCCGCCATCCGGGAGCGTGGGAAGCGTGAAGGAGGTGACCTTCTCCGCGTTCACGTCGACGCCGAGCTGCAAATAGCCGGTCGTGGTATCGAGCTCGAGGCCATCCGTCCCGGTGTCCGCGAAGCGAGCGAGCGACGGGACTTCGGGCGCGGCCGGGGCATCGGCGTTGACGTCGAGCCCGACGGTCGGGGCGTCCCACCCCGCGTGCACCACCCTGACGCGCGTCTTCCCCGCGCCCGCGGCGGCGAACGCTTCCTCCAGCGGAAGCACGCGGAACGCGTCGGTCGTCGCCGTCGACGCGACGTTTCCGGACGCGACCGCCGTGTACTTCTTCCCCGCCTCCATCTGGACGGCCGACGTCGTGTAGAGCGGAGTGGACGTCGGAGACGCCCCCATCGCGCGAACCTCGATCTCGGGGTTGCCCGCGGGCACGGTCACGTAGCTGCTCGCCTTGCCGTATGCGAGACCCGTGGCGAGCGGCGTGACGTCCCCCTTCACGTAGAGATCCACCGCGGGCGCACCCGTCGCCGCGTGGACGATCCGGATCATCGCGGTCGCCGCGGAACCGTCCGGCCCCTCGCCGCCGTCCGTCGTCTCCCCTCCGGCATCGCCGGCGTCGGCGGAGCCGGCGACGCCGCCGTGACCTCCGACTCCGCCGCCGCCGGAGCCCGACGTCCCTCCGGTGCTCGCGTCGGCGGCTCCGCCGGAGCCGGCCGCCCCGCCCTCGCCCGGGTTACCCGTCGAGGGGTTGTCGTCGTCGTTGCAGGCGAGCGACGCCACCGCTGCGGCGACGGAAAGTGAAAGTCCAACGCACAAGCTCTTCCTGATCTTCATCTCGAGTCGACTCCCTCTGCCGGCGCCGATGATCGGCGGCGGCTCCGCGAACGGTTGCAAAGGCCCGACCAATCGAGATGACTCGCGCCGCCGCCCCGAACGAACTCCGAATCGAGGCGAGATGCGGCGGAGCTCGTCGCTCCGAAGGCAGGACGCCTTGGTCGACGAGAAGACCGAGCCGTCGGCGACGGACGCACGTCCCGCGCACGGGAGACACCGGAGCACCATCGCGCCCGGGGCGTGCTGGACTCGCGAAACCTCGGGCACCCCCCTTGCATTCCGCGGCGCATGACCCTGACTCCCCCCACTCGCTCCGAACGCTTCGACCATCTCGTCCGGGACTTCGACACCGCGATGCTGGTCACTCACACCCCCGACGGCGGGCTGCGGGCGCGCCCCATGGCCGTCGCTGCGGTCGACGCCGGCGGGGATCTCTGGTTTTCGACGGGAATGCACTCCGGAAAGACCGGTGAGCTCGTGGTCGACGATCACGTCGCCGTCGTGCTGCAGGACGGCCGTCGGTTCGTCTCCGTGAGCGGGCGCGCGCGCGTCGTCGTGGACGTCGCCCGCGCTCGCGAGCTCTGGCGGGAATCCTGGCGTCCCTTCTTCCCCGGCGGCCCGACCGATCCGGAGCTCGTCCTCGTGCACGTCCATGCGAGCGAGGCCGAGCTCTGGGATAGGAGGGGGCTCCGGGGCTTGCTCTTCCTGTTCGGTGCGGTCCGGCGCGCTCTCACCGGCAATGCCGCGACGACGGCGCCCTGGCTCGACGGCGAAAAGCTCGACCTCGAAGCGCGGCAGTCGTCGGAGGGACGAGCGCGCCGCACTCCGACGCTCGGCGGGTGGCTCAGGTCGCAGCTCGTGCTCACGGCGAAGCGCGCCAAACCGACGGGCTGACCGCGCGATCGCCGCGACCGAGCACAGAACGGGCGGCCCTGGAACGGGCCGCCCGCTGATTTCGGCCGTTTCGGGCTACGAGTGCGAGCCGTAGTACCCGGGTGGGTCGCTCGCCGGGAACGACTCCCAGGACGCCTCGTCGACGACGTCGAACGAGGGAGAAGGGGCCGGCTCCGGCGGAGGCTCGGGGGAGTGCCCTCGACGGACCAGGAGCCGCCGCACTCGCGCGACCGTCTCGCTCTCGACGGCGGTGTGACCGAGGAGATAGAGCGCGGCGACGCCGTCCACCACGAGTGACCCGACTCGGGCGATCGAGTCCAGCCCGCGTCCGAGGAAGCGAGACCTGGGAGCTCTGGCGGACGTCGAGGCGGGAGCAGGACGCTCCGGAGCGGTCGAGACGACTCCGACGTACGGAGCAGTCGCGAGGTACAGAATTCGAGCAGTCATGATGATCTCCCGGAGCCCCGGCAGGGCCTCACTCCTTGGATGCTTGCGCGGCCTTGTTGCTGCGAGCGCCGTTCTCCAGCGCTCTCGACCCGGACGAACCGGACGCTCGATTCCCGGCGTCCGAGATCGTGGCGCGGACCTGATCGGCGACGTCGGTGGCTTCGTCCGCCATCGCGCGGCCGAACTTCTTGACG
This sequence comes from Polyangiaceae bacterium, assembly GCA_035545855.1. Taxonomy (GTDB): domain Bacteria; phylum Myxococcota_A; class Polyangia; order Polyangiales; family Polyangiaceae; genus DASZVB01. Next base: position 45,015 of record DASZXK010000023.1, on the reverse strand, counting down.
CCCCCCTGGATGTCGCGACGCATTTCGCGCCCCGACTTGGGAGCGAGGAGCAGCGCCACTCCCGCGCCGACGGCGGCGCCGGCCACGAAGAGTCCCACGGCCGGTGCCATCCGCTCGAGGAAGTCGCGGCGGCGTTCGAGTCCGAGGGCCGCGAGCATCGTGTCGGACGAGATGCCGCGAGCCGAATCGATTCCATCTCGGATGGTGTCTTTGATCATGACGAGGACCTTTCGTTGTTCGAGGTTCTGGTGAAATCCCGTCGCCGGTCGGTGGAATCGGCCATCGACCGGGCGCCGGAGATCAACGCGAGGCGCCCGGCCTGGGACAGAAGGACGCGCGTGAGGTGCGAGGCGAGTCCTCCCCCGAGAACGAATCCCGCGCCGGCAGCCACGCCGAGCACGGCGTACGGGCGGTCGTTCGCCTTGCGAGAGACGTAGGTCCCGACGAGCCGGTAGAGCTGTTCGAGCGAGCCGGCGACATCCTGGACCGCCTCTCGAAGCTCTTCCCCGGCCACGACGTCCACCGCCGGGGACACTCGTCGCTCTTCTTCGTCGGAAGACGCGCGCGCGCGAGGGCTGGTGAAGGGCGAGGGGTGTTCGCTGGATTCCATGGGTACGCTCCTAGATCCGGGACACGATTCGGCCGACGGCGAAGCCGACCGCGAGGGCGGCGACCGCGGCGACGAGCGGACGCTGCCGCACGAAGCGCTGCAGAGCGCGGTCGGCCAGCTCCACTTCTCCCCGCGCCTCATCGACGGTGCGGACGATGCGCTCGACGATGGGCTCCGCTGGCTTGGCTTCGACGACGTCAGTCATGCGCGGGGGAGGAGCATGGAGCGTGCCGCGCTGGATCAGCGCGATTCCTCGGTCGGATTCGAGGCCCGCCACCACGAGCGAGGCGTCCAGGACCGTGCGGAGCCGGTGGCACGAGCGTTGCGACCCGTCGGCACTCGATGATCCATTCGTCATCGCCCCAGCTCGTTCGCTTCGGACTCTGGACGCTCCTCCTCGCAGCGGTCGCGTCCAGCGTGGTCGTCGCCATCGGCGAACGAATCCAACCCCACCGCGTTCACGTGCGCTGCCCCGGGGTGTGCGAAGGCAGCTTCGACCAATGTGGTCGTGCGGAGGCGCTCGCCTGTGGCGACTGGGCGCCCGGTATTGCCGGAGCGGCGACCCGATCGGATGCCCCGCCCGTGCCAGACCGGCCGGGCGGAAACTGACACCCTCGACTTCCACACTCGAATGAACCCAAGAGTCGGAGACTGACCGTCATGATGATGTTGTTGCTGGTACTGATGATCGCTCTTCTCATCGGCTCGGCGCCCGCCTGGCCCTACAGCCGCTCCTGGGGCTACGCACCGAGCACGGGTTTCGGACTCGTCGCCCTGGTGCTCCTGGTGCTCCTGGTGACCGGCCGGGCCTCCTGGTGACGGATCGCGCCGGCGTCAGATTCGGCCCCCTGGCCGGCTCATCGGGCGCGCGGGCGCGGTAGCGCCCGGACAGTTGGCCCGGTCCATGCTCATGCGCCCAGCGGCGGCGCACCTCCACCCCAGCGCAGCCGAAGGGAGAGCCAATGCCGACGACCAGGTTGCTGTTCATCGACGACGAAGCGGACATGCGGGATCTCGTGCGCGAGGCCCTCTCGAGCAAAGGGTTCGAGGTCCACTCGACGGCCTCGGTCAGCGAAGGCCTCGGACGCATTCGCGAAGGAAGCGTGGACGTCGTCGTCACCGACCTGAACCTCGACGGGACGAGCGGCCTCGACGTGTGCAAGCGGGTGGCGGAGTGCAGCCCCGACGTGCCCGTGATCGTCCTCACCGGTTTCGGAAGCATGGAAAGCGCCGTCTCCGCGATTCGCGCCGGCGCGTACGACTTCATCACGAAGCCCATCGACATGGAGCAGCTCGCACTCACGGTGAACCGAGCGACGCAGCTCCTCGCCCTGCGGCAGGAGGCGAAGCGGCTCCGGGACCGCGTCGTGTCGCCGAGCAGCTTCGGAACGACCCTCGGCGAGAGCACCGCGATGAGGCGGATGTTCGACCTCCTCGAACGAGTCGCGGATTCGGACTCCACGGTCCTCGTCACGGGCGAGAGCGGGACGGGCAAGGAGCTCGTCGCGCGCGCGCTCCACGACAGCAGCCGCCGCAAGGACGGCCCGTTCATCGCCGTGCACTGCGCCGCCCTCCCCGAGGCGCTCCTCGAGAGCGAGCTGTTCGGGCACGTGAAGGGCGCGTTCACCGACGCAAAAGGCCAGAAAACGGGCCTCTTCGTCGCAGCCAACGGGGGCACGCTGTTCCTGGACGAGATCGGAGAGATGCCGCTCTCCACGCAGGTGAAGCTCCTCCGCGCCCTCCAGGAGCGAACGGTGCGCCCGGTCGGGAGCGACCAGGAAGTCCCGTTCGATGCCCGCATCGTCGCGGCGACGAACCGCGACGTGGAGAACGAGGTCGCCGAGAGGCGCTTCCGGGAAGACCTCTACTATCGATTGAACGTCGTGCGAGTGAAGGTGCCGCCGCTCCGCGCTCGCGACAACGACGTCCTCGTCATCGCACAAGCGTATCTGAACCGATTCGCCCGCGAGTCCGGGCGCCCGGTCCGGGCCATCGGGAGCCGGGCCGCCTCGAAGCTCCTCGCGTACGACTGGCCGGGCAACGTCCGCGAGCTGCAGAACTGCATCGAGCGAGCCGTGGCCCTGACGCGCGACCAGGAGATTGCGGTCGACGACCTGCCGCACGCCGTCCGCGATTTCCGTCCGAAGGATGACGGTCCGACCATGCCACCCGAGGACGCGAAATCCGAGGAGCTCGTGGAGCTCGACGAGCTCGCGCGACGCCACATCCTCAGAACCCTCCGGGCGCTGCACGGCAACAAGACGCTCGCCGCGCAGGTGCTCGGCCTGGACCGTCGAACTCTCTACCGGCGCCTCGAACGGTACGGCGCCATGCCGCGCTCGCGGTCGACGCCGCCGCCGGAGTCGGGCGACAGGATGACCGTGGCGAACTTGCCTGATCGGGGCGTTCCGGCGCGGGAAGCCCCGCTGCCCGACCGGAGCGGACGTCCTGTCGGGGAAGAGCTCGAAGCCGGCGGCTCGCGCCGCTGAGGTCGTGAAGGACGGGGGCGCCGGGAGAAGGCCCGCGCCCCTTCGTCCGCCGAATCCACGGAGTTTCCGCGGGGGGACCGGCGCGGAGCGACGGGAGGCCACGCGTCGCGGCCCCTCTCTTTCGCGCGCCCGTCCGTTCCTGGTCCAAGGAGCGTCCGACTGGCATGCTTGTTCGTCGACTGACGATCTTCGCCTCGAAGGCACGCCCGTCGACTGACGATCTTCGCCTCGAAGGCGCGCCCGGAGACTGACGATCTCGCTTCCAGTGGCCCGGGGCGGCCCCGGGGGAGCGGTGAGCACCTCGCGGCTTCGCTCGACCACCGGGGCCGCCGACGTGCCCCTCGAGACCGAGACACGCCCTCAGCGCTTCTCGATCGGCTGAATCACGATCTCGACGCGGCGGTTGTTCGCCCGACCCTCGGCCGTCGCGTTGTCCGCGACCGGCCGTGCCTCTCCCAGACCATTCGCCGTCATGTGGTCGGCGGGAACGCCGTGCGCCGCGAAGAAATCACGGACCGTCTGGGCGCGCAGCTGAGAGAGCTCGAGGTTGGAAGCATCGGACCCCTGCGAATCCGTGTGCCCCTCGATCAGAATCTTGTGATCTTGCTCGTGGGACAGTGCCTCGGCGACGGGTTCGAGACGGGCCCGGGCGCCCGGCAGGAGGTCCGCCTTCCCGGAGGCGAAGAGCACGCCGGAAGGGACGGTGATGACCGTCCCTCGCGGCTCGTCCTTCACCGCGAGGGCGTTCGCGACGGAGAGGCGGTCCAGAGCTTCGCGCGCCTTCTTCTCGGCGGCCGCACGGGCCTCTCGTTCCTTCACGAGGTCACGGTCGGCTTGCTGCAGGTTCTGCTCGGCCGTCGCGAGCTGCTCCTTCGCCTGCGCGAGCTGTCCGCGCGTCGCTTCCGCGTTCTGCTTGCGGGCCGCATCGGCCTGGTTCTTCGCGACTTCCTGATCGCGTTTCGCGATCTCCGTCGCGGCGAGCACCTCCGCCAGCTGCGCCTTGCGGGCAGCGACGTAAGCCTCGTCCCGGGTGGTCGTGGAATCACCGTCGTTCGAGAACGACGTCTCCGCCGCATCGAGCGCGACGCGCGCGTCGTGGAGAGCTGCGGGCGAGAGCTGAGCCGATTCGCCTGCCGAAGCGCGGGCGTATGCGGCGCGCGCATCCACGAGCTCCTTCGGAGCCTGAGAAGCGGCACATCCTGCGACTACCAGGACGGCGGTCGAACCGAGCAGTGGAATTCGAATGGTCATTTGACGTCCTCCTGCGGAGCGCGGTCCGGGCTCGAACGAAGCTCGTTCGCCTGATCCAGCGCACGTTGCGCGGCTACCTTCTGCTGATCTTCCCGGGCCAGGGCGACGGCCAGTTCGGCGTCCGCGCTGGCGCGAAGAAGCATCGTCTCGGCCTCGCGATTGTCTCCGTCGTTGGACAGAGCACGGGCCTTCTGGATCTCCTCCTCCGCGAGCTTCACCTGAAGCTCCGCGGACGGGACTCGATCCGAACCGACCTCGCGGGCGGCGCGGACGGCGGCCTCCGCGGAGGCCATCCGCTCGACCGGGGGCGGCGCGGACGCACACGCCCCCACCCCGAGAACGGGCCAGAGCAACCAGACTCGCTTGAATTGCGCCATCGCTCACTCCTTTTCTCGAGGCTGAACGCCTCAGAGCGTCGCACGCAGGTGCGAAACGCTCGTGCGGAACGTGTCGATCTGCTTCTCGATTTGCGTGCGGAGCGTGTCGAGCTGTGTGCCGGAACGCGAGTCGACCAGCGCGATCTGGTCCTGGACGGCGGCGCGCTTGGCCTCGACGTCCTTCAGGGCGTTCTCGAAGTCGGCCTTCGCCTTCGCGGAAGCCGTCTGCGCCTTCGTCTTCGCGCTGTCGACGTCGTTGTCGATGGAGTCGAGCTTCTTCTCTGCCCACTCCTTCAGGTCGTTCCGCGCCTTTTCGATGTTCTCCGTCGCGGTACGGATGGTGTCGTTCGCAGACGTCTGGGCCTTCGCCTGCTCGCGGTTCGCCTCCTCCTGGGCCTTCTGCGTCTTTTCGTCGGCCTCGCGCTGGGCCTGGGCGATCTTCTCGTCCGCTTCGCGCTGAGCCTCGGCCGCGCGCCGCTGCTCATCGGCGTTGGTGCGCTCGCAGGCGGCGAGGAACGTCAGTGGAAGGGCGAGCGAGGCGATCGTGAACAGCTTCTGTCGAGTCATCGTCGGTCTCCTCTCTTCGGCGAACGGAGCTGGGCCGTTCCACCGGGACGAGACCCAATCGAGCAAGACGCAGGCCACACGGCGCATCGTCCCGGAAACGTTCGAGGGATGCCCGTCGTCGCGAACGGCGACGCGAGTCGAAATCGTCACGCGGCACAGGCTCGCTACGGGACGACACGGCACGACCGGCGAGCCCGATCCGGGGGATCCGAAGCGTCGTCCGTGGCACGCGCGCTGCTTCGTGTTCGGGGCCGGGGACGCGAGACGCGATCGACACAGGAGAAGACCCAATGAAGAAGCCTTTCCAGACCGACCTCGAAGCCATTCGGCGGAACGCGAGAGAAAAGATGCGGGAGGGGGCGGTCACGGCCGGGTACCTGGCGGACCGGCAGCGTGTCGTCGACGTGCTGAACGACGTCCTCGCCACGGAGACGGTGTGCACGCTCCGGTACAAGAACCACTACTTCATGGCCGCAGGCATCTTCTCTCGCCCCATCGCGGAAGAGTTCCTCGAGCATGCGCAGCAGGAGCAGGGTCACGCAGACCGAGTAGCCGAACGGATCGTTCAGCTCGGCGGCGTACCGAACCTCGATCCGAGGATGCTCGCGACGCGGAGCCACGCCGAGTACGCCGAGGGCGCCACGCTCGAGGACATGCTCCGGGAAGACCTGGTGGCCGAGCGGATCGCCATCCAGACCTATTCGGAGATCGTACGGTGGCTCGAGGACGACGACCCGACGACGCGCCGGATGATGGAGGAGATCCTCGCCGTCGAGGAGGAGCACGCCGACGATCTGAAGAATCTGATGGAGAAGATGTCCCGGAGCTGAGCTCGGCGCCGGCCGCAGGGGCGCCTCGCGAATCCGCCTCGCGTGGCGACGACGCGGAACTCCGAGGCCGTCCTCGACGACCACGGCTCCGCGGAGATCGCGCGCCGGCCGCGGAGTTCCAGGCGCTCGTCGAGCGGCACGGTAACTGCAATTCGCACGAAAGATTCCGCCGATTCGCGTGGCTCACGGCCCTCTCGAGCGCGTGAGATCGCACACACGGTGCGGAGTCGGAAAGGCATCCGTCCATGCAACGATTCGAGCGACGCCGAAACGACGAGTGGCAGATCGTGAGCGCGGAACGCCCCTGTGCGGTGTGTGGCGCTCGCCGAGGATGTCGCTTCCGCGTGGACGATGCCGCGTACGCGTGCTGCGAGAACTGCGAGTCGACGTGGCCGCTCACGAACGGCGCGTGGCTCCACAGAACGAAAGGAGCGGACGCCGTCGGGCTCCCCGAGAGCGGCGCCGCCCGATGAGTACGGCGGTCGAGCCGCCCGTCGGATCTCCGTCCGGCGAACGCTGCGTCGGACTCGAGAGCGACGCCGAATGGGACGACCCCGCGACGCTTCGCGGGGAGTTGCTCTCGCCCGAACGCCTCGCGCTGCACGCGATCGAGCTCGCCCGGACGGAAGGACCCGTCTCGCTCTCCGGCGATCCGGAGCGCTTCCGCAGGCGAATCGTCGCGGCGCGCGAGCGCATCACCCGCACGTACGACGCTCTGGCGAAGGACCCGAGGGCACGGCGGCGCCCGTCACCCGCGCTCGAGTGGCTGCTCGACAACTCTCACATCGTCGGGGATCAGCTTCGCGAGATCGAGGAGGACCTGCCGGCGGGGTACCGACAGAAGCTCCCTCGACTGGACGAGGGCCGGATGCGCGGCTACCCGCGCGTCTATCGCCTCTGCCTCGACTACCTGAGGCACACGGACGCTCGCCTGGATCCGGAGACGCTCGCCGACTACGTCCGCTCCTACCAGACCGAGAAGCGCCTCGCGATCGGCGAGCTGTGGGCGATCCCCATTCTGCTCCGCCTGGGCCTCGTGTTCACCACCGGAGCGATATCGACCTCCACCGTGGAGGCCCTGGAGGCTCGACCGGAGCGAGGTCGCGAACCGAAGGTGGACGACGATCGCCGGGACGAATCGGCCAGACGCCGCGCTCACGTCCAGCAGGCGGCCGATCAGGTCACCATCGGCAACGCGATCACGAGCATGCGGACGATCGCGGCGCTCGACTGGCGGAAGTTCTTCGAGCGGGTGAGCTTCGTCGACTCGATCCTCCGGGAGGATCCGCACGGCCTCTACGCCGCGACGGACGACGCCTCGCGCGACAGGTACCGGCACGCAGTGGAGGAGCTCGCGGCCGGAAGCCGGACGGAGGAGAGCGACGTCGCGACTGCCGCGGTTCGACTCTCCCGCGAGGCGGGGGTTCACGGGGAAGAGCTCCACCGGCAGCACGTGGGCTACTACCTCGTCGACGACGGACGGCGAACGCTCGAGGCTGCGCTCGGGTTTCGGCCGGCCGCCGCGGAACGGCCGGGGCGATTCCTCGCCCTCCACCCTGGGCTCTGCTACTTCGGCGGGCTCGGTGCGGCCTTCGTCGCGACGCTCGCCGGGTTCTCCTGGGCGGCACGCGTGTTCGTCTCGCCGACGACCTCGGCGCTCCTGACGGCACTCGCGGCGCTACCACTCGGGGAGCTCGTGATGGCGCTCGTCAACACGGCGATCATTGCTTCGGTCGAACCCCGCGTCCTCTCGAAGCTCTCGCTCGAACAGGGGGTACCCGAGGCTCTCCGCACGCTGGTCGTCATCCCCTGCTTCGTGCAGAGCAAGGAAGGCATCGACGAGCTGCTCGAACACCTCGAGATCCGCGCTCTCGGAAACCTCGAGGACAACGTCTTCTTCGCGCTCGCGACGGATCTCTGCGACGCGAAGACGGCGGAGCTCCCGGAGGACGAGCGGCTCGTGCAGCACGCTCGTCGCGGCATCGACGCGCTCAATCGGCGGCACTCGTGCGCCGGGCACCCGCGGTTCCACCTCTTCCACCGGCGCCGGGTCTGGAACCCGTCCGAAGGCGTGTACATGGGGTGGGAGAGGAAGCGCGGAAAGCTCGAGGAGCTCAATCGACTCGTCCTCGGCACGACGGAGACGACGCACTCCTTCGTGAGCATGGACGCGGACCTGCTTCATACGATCCGGTACGTGATCACGCTGGACGCGGACACCGAACTGCCGAGAGACGCGGCGAGGAAGCTCATCGCGACGATCGCTCACCCGCTGAACCGGGCGCTGCTCGACGACCACGGCCGCGTGATCCGGGGCCACGGGGTCGTCCAGCCGCGCGTCGGGATCACGCCGGATAGCACGCGGCTCTCGCGCTACGCACGCGTCATGGCCGGGCCTCCCGGGATCGATCCGTATACGACGGCGATCTCGGACGTCTACCAGGACCTCTTCGGAAGCGGTTCCTACGTCGGCAAAGGCATCTACGAAGTCCGCGTGTTCGCCCAGGCGCTCTCCGGCCGGGTCCCCGAAAATCGCCTCCTCAGCCACGACCTCTTCGAGGGGGTCTTCGCCCGGGCGGCCCTCGCGACCGACGTCGAGGTACTGGACGATCAGCCGTCGACCTACGCGGCCGTCGCGGCACGTCAGCATCGGTGGATCCGGGGGGACCTCCAGCTCGTTCCCTGGCTCCTGCCCACCGTTCCGACGCGGTCGGGAAAGCGCCCCTCCGACGTCCCCTGGCTCGGTCGGTACAAGCTCGCGGACAACGTCCGCCGCGCGATGGTGGCGCCATCGACGGTCGCGCTCGCCGCCTTCGGTTTCTTTTCGGGCGAGCACGCGGCGTTCCTCGCGGCTCTCGGCCTCCTCGCGACGCTGACGGCGCCGCTCCTCGCTCGCGTCTCGGTGACCGCGCTCCGGAGCAGCGGCGAGGGGCGCCCGCGTCTCACACCGCTCGGTTCCGAGCTCGGAACCGAGCTCGAGCGGGCGTTCCTCGGAGCGTCGTTCCTCCTGGATCAGGCGGTTCTCTCGGTCGACGCGATCGCGCGAACGGCCTTCCGGATGTCGATCTCGCATCGGCATCTCCTGGAATGGCAGACCGCTTCCGAGGCGGAGAAGGCGTTCCTCGGTCGGCTTCCCGCGCGCCTGTGGCTGGAGACCGTCGCGGCCCTCGCGACGCTCGCGCTCCTCGTCGCGGTCGATCCGAGAGCCGCCGTCGTGGGCGGCCCATGGCTGCTCCTCTGGGCGGCGTCTCCGCTCGTCGCCCTGGCCTCGTCGAAGCCGCCGGCGCCGCGAGGGAAGCGGGCCCTCTCGGAAGACGACCGGGATCTCCTGCGGGGCCTCGCTCTTCGCACCTGGCGCTTCTTCGAAACGTTCGTGACGGAAGAGGACCATTTCCTTCCCCCGGACAACTTCCAGCAGGCTCCGGCCGGCGTCGTCGCTCACCGGACGTCACCGACGAACATCGGGACGTACCTGCTCTCCGTGATCACGGCGAGGGACCTCGGGTTCATCACGCTCCGCGAGACCGTGGAACGCCTCGACGCGACGCTCGGGACCATCGAAGGGCTGGAGAAGCGCGAAGGTCACGTGCTGAACTGGTACGACACGACGACGCTCCGTCCGCTCGAGCCGCAATACGTCTCGACCGTCGACAGCGGAAATCTCGCGGGCTATCTCTGGACGTTGAACCAGGCGTGCGCCGAGCTCCTCGCGACGCCGATCGCGGACGGCCGGACGTTCCGCGCGACGCTCGATGCGGTGCTGCTCGGCGCCGCGGCACGAGAGGCGACCGGGACCGCTTGCAGGGAGCCCCTCGAGGAGCGTCTCCGGAGGCTCGGGGACGACGCCCCGCGGGGCCTCGCTGCCCAGCTCCAGGCTCTCTACGAGACGACGGATGCCCTGGAATCGGAGCACGGTGTGAAGGCGTCCGCGAACGCCGCCGCGCCGACGGAAGAGGGCTTCTGGTTCGCGCGGGCCGGCGTGACGCTGTCCCAGGCTGCCGTCGAGCTGTGCGAGCTCGCGCCCTTCGCGTCGTCGCTCGGCCCGCTCGACGTGGCGCCGGACACGGAGCTCGCCGAATCCTGGGACCGGTTCGTCCGGTCCGCCACGAGTGCGACGTCGATCACGGCGCTCTCCGCGGTGATGCAGCGAGCCGCGCCGATTCTGGACGAGGTGGAGTGCGCTCTCGTGGCCGCGACGCTTCCGGAGGAGCGGCGCCGCGAGATCGCCGCGCAGCTGCTCCGGGTCCGGAGCGAGCTCCAGGCGTCGAGCGTGGCCGCGGAGCGGGTCGCCGAGACCATCGCCGCGCTCGGGCGCCGCTCGCTCGCCATCGCCGACGCCATGAACTTCCGGTTCCTCTACGACCGAGACCACCTGCTCTTCTCCATCGGATACGACGCTCGCTCCGGCAGGCTCGACGGCTCGCACTACGACCTCCTCGCGTCCGAGGCCCGTCTCGCGAGCCTCGTCGCGATCGCCCGAGGAGAGGTCCCACAGAAGCACTGGTTTCGCCTCGGGCGCCCGCTCGTTTCGACCCCGACGGGACCTGCCCTCTACTCGTGGAGCGGCTCGATGTTCGAGTACCTGATGCCGCTCCTCGTGGTCAGGAACGAGGACGAGAGCCTCCTCTCCCAGACTGCGCTCGCCGCGGTCGATGCGCAGCGACGCTACGGAGAGCGCTCGGAAGTTCCGTGGGGCATCTCCGAGTCCCTGTTCAACCTGATGGATCTCTCCATGACGTACCAGTATCGGGCCTTCGGGGTTCCGGGGCTGGGTCTGAAACAGGGACTCGACGAGGACCTCGTGATCGCGCCGTACGCGACGGCGCTCGCGGCGCTCGTGCGCCCGGACCTCGCCATCCAGAACCTGCGCGCCCTGGCGCGAGAGGGATGCCTCGGCGCCTACGGGTTCTTCGAGGCGATCGACTTCACCCCGGCGCGACGCCCGGCCGGACGACGCGGAGTCGTCGTCGAGGCGTTCATGGCGCACCACGAGGGCATGACGCTGGTCGCGCTCGGGAACGTGCTCACGGGCGACGCGATGCAACGCCGCTTCCACGCCGACCCTCGCGTGAAGACGGTGGAGCTCCTGCTCTCGGAGCGCGTTCCTTCGGCTCCACCCGCGTTCGCGCTGCGCCCGGCGGCCGCTCCGGGCGCGGACGACGTGCATCTGGGCGGCGACGCGACGGAACGCATCCCGCTCGACCTCGACGCGCGCCCGCACGCCCAGCTCCTCGGCCAGGGCGACGTCTCGTCCATCGTCACGAGTCTCGGCGGAGGCGTCGTCACGTGGCGCGGCCTCGACGTCACCCGATTCCGGGAGGACGCGACACTCCCGGGAGGCGGCGTCTACGTGTACGTGAGGAACCTGAAGACGCGCGCGACGTGGTCCGCCGGATTCGAGCCGACGTGCGTCCGCCCGGATCGGTACGAGTCGGCGTTCTCGGCGGACCGCGTCGAGATCCGGCGTCGGGACGGGGATTTCGAGACGGTACTAGAGGTCGCCGTCTCGCCCGAGTCGCCGGCGGAGGTGAGGCGCCTCACCCTCGTGAACCACGGCGACGACGACGCGGAGCTCGAGGTCACGACGTACAGCGAGATCGTGCTCGCGAACCGCGACGCGGACCGCGCCCACCCCGCGTTCTCCAACCTCTTCGTGGAGACCGCCGCGACTCCCTCGAAGGGCGCACTCCTTTCCCATCGGCGGCGGCGCTCGGACGGGGACACGGCGGCTTGCGTCGTCCAGATGCTCACTCCCGAGGAAGGCAAGTGGTCGCACTTCGACTACGAGACCTCGCGAGCCGCCTTCGTCGGACGCGGACGTTCCCCCGCAACGCCGATCGCGCTCGAACGGCGCGATCCGCTCGGAAAACAGGTGGGTCACGTGCTGGATCCGGCGTTCGTACTCCGGCGAACCGTCACGCTGAAGAGCGGGCACCGCGCGACGGTCTCGCTGGTGACCGCGGTCGGAGTCGAGCGAGCCGTCGCGGACCGCCTGATCGAGCAGTTCTCGGACGCTCAGGTGATCCGGCGCGCCTTCGAGCTCGGACGCGTCGACGCGCGCGTGGAGCTCCGTCACCTCGGGATCCCCACCGAGGAAGCCCTGACGTACCAGCGGCTCTTCTCCGCTCTCGTGCTTCCGAACCCGGAGCTCCGGGTGGGCGGCGCGTTCGAGCTCGAGGGGGCGCGCGGTCGGGGAGCCCTCTACGGTCTCGGGCTCTCGGGCGATCTTCCGATCCTGATCCTCAGGATCGACGACCCGAGCTTCGCGGAGCTCGCCGAGCAGCTCCTCCGAGCGCACGAGCTGTTCCGCCTGAACGGCTTTCCGATCGATCTCGTCTTCCTGAACGAGCAGGCCGCCGGCTATTTCCACCCGCTCGAAGACGAGGCGCTGGACCTCATCCGCGCGAGCGTCGCCCGCGGAAGCCTCGACCGGCCCGGAGGAGTGCGGATCCGCCGCTCCACCGAGATCGCGGAGCCGGACAGAACCGTCCTTCTCCGGTGCGCGCACGTCGTGCTCTCCGCGTCGCGAGGTCCGCTCGCGGCGCAGCTCCGTCCGAATCCGAACGCGTGGACACTCCCGCCGCAACGGAAGTTCAAGGGCGGACGTCCGAAGCCCGCGGTAGCCGCCCCCATCGAAACGGCGCGGCGCGAGCTCGTGAACGGCATCGGCGGCTTCGACCCCGCCACCAACGAGTACGTGATGACGATCGGAGGCGCGACGCGACCGAACGCCCCATGGAGCAACGTCCTGGCGAACGAGAACGTCGGCTTCCTCGTGACGGAGAGCGGCGCCTCCTGCACCTGGACGCGGAACAGCCAGTCGCACCGGCTGACGCCATGGTCGAACGACCCGGTGTGCGATCCGTCGGGCGAGGCGATCTACCTCCGCGACGACGAATCGGGGGAAATCTGGTCGGCGACGCCCGCACCGGCGGGAGGCGCGGCGTCGTACGTGGTGCGGCACGGGTTCGGTCGCTCCGTCTTCTCGCACGAGCGAGGCGGCCTCCGCCACGAGCTCACCCTGTTCGTGGATCGCGAGCGCCCCGTGAAGATCTCGCGGCTCGTCCTCGACAACCCGGGGCACACGGTGCGAAGGCTCGCCGTCTACGGCGTCGTGGAGTGGGTGCTCGGCGGTTCCCGGGAACGTCACTCGCTCGCGGTCGCGACGGAGTTCGAGCGCTCGGTGAACGGCATCCTGGCGAACAACCCGATGAGCAACCACCCGACCTACACCGCCTTCTTCCGCGCCACGTCCGAGGTCCGGTCGTTCACCGGCAACCGCGCGGAGTTCTTCGGGCACGGCGGCAACCGGAGGAAGCCCCGCGCGCTCGGCCGTCAACGACTCTCCGGGATGGCGGGCGCCGGGCTCGACCCGATCGCGGCGCTGGAGGTCGAGATCGTCGTTCCCGCCGGCGGGCGAGCGGAGCTCTCGTTCGTCCTCGGAGAAGCGGGCTCGAGGCGTGAAGCGCTCGCGCTCGCCGCCGAGTTCTCCGACGCGAGTCGCGTCGCTGCGGCCTACGGCGAGACGCGGGCCCACTGGCAATCGGTGCTCGGCGCCGTGCGCGTCCGCACGCCGGACGCGGCGTTCGACGTCCTGATGAACGGGTGGCTCCTCGCCCAGGCGCTGTCTTGCAGGCTCCTCGGTCGCACGGCGTTCTACCAGTCGAGCGGCGCCTACGGGTTCCGCGATCAGCTCCAGGACGTGCTCGCGTTGCTTCACGCCGCCCCCGAGCTCGCGCGAGGACACATCCTCCGCGCCGCCGGCCGTCAGTTCCGCGAGGGCGACGTCCAGCACTGGTGGCATCCGGACACCGGCGAGGGCATCCGTACCCGCTGCTCGGACGACATGCTCTGGCTGCCGTTCGCCGTCGCGACGTACGTTCGCATCACGGGCGATGCGGGGGTGCTGGACGAGGTGGTACCCTTCCTGGAGGAGCGAGCGATCCCCGAAGGCGAGACGGAGGCGTTCGGCCGCCCGTCCATCTCGACTCACGCGGCCACGCTGTACGAGCATTGCGTTCGGGCGATCTCCGTCGGGACCACCCGCGGAAGACACGGCCTCCCGAAGATGCGCGGCGGAGACTGGAACGACGGAATGAATCGAGTCGGCGGCCCGGCCGCGGACGGTGGCGAGAGCGTGTGGCTCGCCTGGTTCGTGGCGACGGTCCTTCGCGACTTCGTACCCATCGCGAGCGCCCGGGGAGATTCGTCCCGGGTCGACTGCTGGCACGCCGAGCTTCGCCGGCTCTCCGCCGCCGTGGACGAGTCCGGATGGGACGGCGATTGGTACCGTCGCGGGTACTTCGACGACGGAGCGCCGCTCGGGACGCACACGGACTCGGAGTGTCGCATCGACGCCATCGCGCAATCGTGGGCCGTGATCGCCGGCATCGGGAGCGCCGAACGCGCGCGGCGCGGACTCGAAGCGTCGATGCGACTCCTGGAGGACGCCGGAGAACGGACGATGGCGCTCCTCGCGCCGCCGTTCGACGGAACGGCGCACGATCCGGGCTACATTCGCGCCTACCCGCCCGGGATCCGCGAGAACGGCGGGCAGTACACGCACGGCGTACTGTGGACGGTCCTCGCGTGGACGCTCCTCGGCGAGGGAGACCGGGCGTACGAGCTGCTGTCGTGTCTGAATCCGGTGCAGCACGGTCTGCCTCCGCGGGGGTCGCGGTACGCGGTCGAGCCCTACGTCGTCGCGGGCGACGTCTGCGCGGGCGCGCACGCCGGAAGGGGCGGCTGGACCTGGTACACCGGCGCCGCGGGCTGGTGGTACCGCATCGGCCTCGAGCACGTCCTCGGGATCCAGCGCTCGGGAGAGTATCTGACTCTCTCTCCGTGCGTTCCGGTTCACTTCGACTCGTTCGAGGTGACGTACCGCTACGGCCGCACCACCTTCCGGATCGCGTTCCGCCATCCCGGGCCCGACGACCCGCAGCCGGGTCTCTCCGTCGACGGCGCGCGGATGCCCGGCAATCGATTCCGGCTCGTGGACGACGGCCGCGAGCACGACGTGACGCTCTCGTTCACGCGGCGACGGCCGGAAGCTCCCGAGAGCCGCCCCCAGGCGGGAGGAAAATCCCGGTCTTCCTTCGCGACGGAAGACGGCGACCGAGGTCCGGTCGCGCGCTGAGTGCGCGTGTCAGGCCGCCCCTCCCGGGGCGAAATGGTCTGGAACCGCCGGCGGGCGCGGCCCGATCCAGCGCGACGCCACCAGGCGCGGATCCTGCAGCGCGTTTCGCACGACCATGTCGAACCATCCCGTGCCTCTTCCGA
This sequence comes from Polyangiaceae bacterium, assembly GCA_035545855.1. Lineage (GTDB taxonomy): Bacteria > Myxococcota_A > Polyangia > Polyangiales > Polyangiaceae > DASZVB01. The sequence goes on along the minus strand of DASZXK010000023.1, from coordinate 29,609 downwards.
ACGTGCGGGCAGCGCGACGAGATCCAGCCCTGCCCTTTCGCGATACCGACCCGGAGATCAACCTGGAAGAGGAGCGACCGGGAGATGCAGCGCCGCCCCGGCGCGAGCGAGACACCATGCCCTCCATGCGTCCGCCGACGCTGGCGAGCCCCACGGCGGAGCCGACCGACGCTCGCGTCGTGGAGCTCAGGGTGCGGATCCAGCCCGAGGCGGCCGCTGCGGATCGCTCCGGCGACGTCCTGGAAGCCGTCCTGCAATGTCTCCGGCAGTACGGATGGAGGCCGACGTTCGTGGCCATGGGTCCGGCCGAAGGCGGAGTGAGCGCAAGATGAGCCATCGTCACTCTTGTCCCAGATGCAGCGGCAAGGACGTTCATCGCTCGCGCACGCGCAGCGTGATCGAGCGGCTCGTTCAGTGGTTCGAGGTGTACCCTTTCCGCTGCGTCGGGTGTCACCACCGGTTCTTCGCGCTCGGACGGTGATTCGTCCCCGTCTTCCGCGCGTCCCGACGAACCGCTAGTTCACGCACGTCGAACGCGCCGGCTGCCCGCACGAGCGAGCATCCTCCCACTCCTCGACGGCCGCGAGCTCGGCCTCCTCGCGCCCGAGCCAGGCGTCGGACGCGAAGAGGCTCGGCCCCGAGGCTTCCTTTCCGAGCTCGATGCCCGCCGAGAGGAAGCCGACGTCGCGGAAACGGACGAGCAAGGCCCCACGGGTATCGCCGGGGACGTTCTGGATCCGGCCCGAGAGCGTGAGCGGGCCGCCTTCGATTTCCGGAACCTGGACGTCGAGAAGCGAACAGCGCCGGTGGAGCTTCAGCGTGCCGTGAAGCTTCCGCAGCGGGAACAGGTCGGGCACGAAACCGGGGACCTTCTCCCCCGCCGAGAGCGCGAGGAGCCCCGGGAGGCCGTCCCGGAATGCGACGCGGACGGTGCCGTCGAGCTCCACGGTGCGCCCCGCGGACACGCGAAGGTCCGGCAGCTCCACCCGGCCCCACCAGCCCGCCACGCGATCGGCGCCGGCGCGGAAGTCGACGTCGTGGACGTCGACGGCGCCGCCGAGGGTCGCTCCGAGGCCGTGCCGGTCGTTCGCGGTCGCCTGGAGACGGGCACCGAGATCGCCGATCATCTTCACGGAGCCGGACGTCATCTCCCCGCGCGCGACGTCGACGGTGATCGGCCCCCGGAGAGGCGCGCCGTGGAGCTCCGAATGGACGTGAGCGTCCGGGAGATCGATTCGGTAGCGCTCGGGCGGCCCCTTCCCCGCGACGAGACGCACGCTTCGGGCGTGAGCGTCCAGGAACAGGGAGGGGCGCTCTCCTTCGACGGGGAGCCCGACGGAGAAACGCATCCTCCCGGCCGCGACCACGGTGACGTCGTCCCAGCGCGTCGAGACCGTCGCGTCGCGAACGGCGAAGGCTCCTCCGGCGAGCGCCCACTCGGACGCCGCGTCGCGCGACGTGGAATCGGCCGAGGCGGAGAGCCCCGAGGCAGCACCGGAAATTCCGCCGCACTCGGGGCCGTTCAGCGTCGCCGACGTGGAGCGCAGGGACACGCGCGCCCGGCCCCCCTCCTCGGCGGTGCCGACCACGGCGACCGGACCTCGGAACTTCACGACCCGAGGCGGCGCCGCGACGCTCGCGGAGAGCGCCGCGAACGAGACGCGCGACGTCGGCGTGAGGACGCCGTGGTCGAGCCCGACGTCCACGCCGAGCCCTCCGCCGCTCACGAGCACCGAAGTGCCCGGCTCGAGGAAGAGGTCCGCGGCGCGACCATCCACGACGTTCCCATGGAGCGAGAGACGAGCCGAGATGTTCCGGAAGACCTCGAGCCCCTGCGGGATCCGGACGTCGAACGGGTGCACCGTGCAATCGATCGTTCCCGAAAACGACCGGAGCGCGTCACGCCCCGCGGCGAGCACACGCCCCGGACCGAGGAGGAGGCGCGCCGGGCCCACCCAGAGGTGCCGGGCCGGCATCAGTCGAAATGCTCCGACGGCGCGCGCCGGACCGACGTACTGGAACTGCTCGACGAAGACTTCCTTCGCGCGGACGTCCACGTCCTCCAGGTGGATCGTCCAGAGTGCGTAGTCCGCGTCCGATACCGGCGCTTCCGGCGCCGTCGCCTCGAACACCGGCGGGTCCTCGAACCGGGGAATCTCGGGCAGCGCGCTGACGGCGGGCGCGTCCCGGCTTTCCGGCATGACCTTGTGCCGGAAGCGGACGGAAAGGCCCGACCCGCGAACGCTCGTCGCGTGGAAGACCTTGAAGGGAAGCTCATGGAGCGAGACGTGCACCGTCGCTCGTTCGATTGCGATGAGCGACTGCACGTTGTGGTCTTCGATGAAGACGCGAAGCCCCCGGACATGCACCACCCCGGGCCACAGCGTCCAGGCTTCGGCGTAGTCGGCGTCGACGCTTCGAGTGGACTCGAAGAGCTTCCCGAACCCGCCGAATCGGAGAAAGGCGTTCCCGATCGCGACGTACAGGGCGAAGAAGAGCGCTCCCGAGAGCACGAGGATCGGAATCGCTCGTCTCGCCCAGCGGCGAAGGGAGGCGGAGCGGGGCATGGGGGCCGGTGCTGCAGGTGACGTGCCGCGACGCCCCGGGCAAAATCCGGCCAAGAACGGGAGCTTCCCCACCCCATTCTGCCACGTGCGGTCCAGGACGCCGCGAGCGTTCGCGAGCCGCTCGGCCGGGTCCGTGCCACGTCGCGACGAACCTTGGCGCGCGGCTTGCGACCGCGTCGCTGATGACTCTTCGACGAATCGACCGGACCACGGAGCAAGTCCGCCGTCTCCGCGTGAAGCACGCCACCCGCTACGCCTACGACCGCCCCGTCGAGCGGAGCCTGCACCAGCTCCGCCTGACGCCGATCGAGGACCGGTTCCAGCGAATCGTCACGCACGCCCTCCGAGTCGAACCCGCCGTTCGAGCTCACCAGCTCGAGGACCCCTTCGGCAACTCGACGACGACGTTCTCGCTCGAGACGCCGTACGTCGAGCTCGTGGTCACCGCCGAGTCCACCGTCGATCTCTCGGACGTGGACCCGTTCGAGTTCGCGCGCTCACCCGCAGCGCCCGCCGAGTTCCCGCTCGCATGGCTTCCGGCGGAACGAGTGATGCTCGCGGCGTACCTCACGCCCCCCGAGCTGCCGGAGGCGCAGATCGGCACGCTCTACGAATACGCCCTCTCCTTCGCGCAGCGAAACGACCGGAATCTCCTCGAGACGCTCTTCGACCTCAACCTGACGCTCTTCCGCGAGTACCGCTACGCGCCCGGGAGCACGACGCTCTCTACGACGGCATTCGACGTGCTCACGACGCGGCAGGGGGTTTGCCAGGATTTCGCGGGCCTCTTCATCTGCCTCGCTCGCCTGCTCGGGATCCCGGCGAGGTACGTGTGCGGCTACGTCTTCACGGGAAACGTCGCGACGGACAGGCCGACCTCCGACGCGACCCATGCCTGGGTGGAGCTCTACTTGCCGAACGTCGGCTGGAAGGGCTTCGATCCGACGAACGGGATCCTGCCGGCCACGGACCACGTTCGAGTCGCTCGCGGCCGCACTTACCAGGACGCGACTCCGACGTCCGGGACGCTGTTTTCGCCCGCCTCCGAGACGCTGTCCACGGAGGTCGAAGTCGCCGACGATACGCGAGGGGCGGAAGCTGGATCCTCGGAGTGAAGGGAGCCTCACTGAAGTTCGAGACGCGTGCGCACCGTCTCGGGCGTTCCGTCGAAGCTCGCGACGTGGACGTTCCGGAGCCGCGCGGCGATGCAGCTTCCCGCGAGCGTACCGAGCGCGCGTCCGGAGTCCACGGTGGCGTGCGTCGCCTGTCCCGACGGCGCGAAGGTCACGGAGACGTCGGTCGGACCGCTCGCCTCCTCACCGCAGTAGAGAGCCCCGACGTCCGCGCGCCTGACCGTCGAGCTCGCGGCGTCGGGGTCGAAGAACGTCTTCTTCGGAATCTCCCTGGATCGCCGGGCTCGCGGCGCGACGACGGCCGCGCTTCGTGGCTGCGTGAGGGTCGGAGTCGCGTGGATCCATTCCTGCGGCAGCTCGATGAGCTGCTCGAGCGGCGGAGGATCGGTGGCCGAACACGACGGGCCAGGCGGAGCCGCGACGGCGGGCGTCCCGGCATTTCCGGGCTTCACGGGCGCAGAGCCATGCAGGTCGCTCGAGCGACCCGACACGAACGCTGCGCTCCGGACCGGGCCCGGCGCGGAGAGAGACACCGCGCGAGAAACGACCGGACCGCCGAGCATCGCGCCCACCGCGAACATCGCGACGTAGCGGACTCCCTCCCGTGACCAGAAGCGACGACGCTTCTCGCCTGCGAGCGGGTGAGACGGAGTGCCGAGCTCGGCGATGCAAACACCGCCGAGCTCCACCAGTTCTTCGGGCGGATCGACGCGCGTTGGAAGCCGCGGCGGCGCCTGAAGAGCGCGACGCGACGACGATTCGGAACGAAAACCACGGAACTCTCTTCCATCCGTCTTCATGACGACGTCTCCGCGTTCTCGGATCACGAGAACTGCTTCGTCCTCGTTGCATCGTCCGGGCCAGTTCGGATGGCACGCCGATTGCCAAAATCCTCGACGGAGCAATTCCGATGAAAGCGAACACGTCCCTCGTGCCGACGCGAAATGCGCGTGGATCGAGCCGTTTCTCGCGACGGCTGCTCGCCGCGATCGGAGAGGTGTTCGCGCGCTTCGTGCCACGTGTGCGGCTTCGTGGCGAGACACGCCTGCTTCCGGTGCCGTCGACCGCGACGGTGACGGGCGGAACGCGCCTCCTGCCGCGCCATCCCATCGTGCTCGCACACGGTTACCTGGGCTTCGGCGGTCTCACCAGACGCGCGTTCACCGGCAGGTATTTCCGCGGTGTGCGCGAGTTCCTCGAGAGCCTCGGGTGCAGAGTCTTCCTGCTCAGCGTGTCGCCGACCGCCGGAGTGAAGATTCGCGGCGAGGAGCTGGCGCGGCAGGTCCGTGCGCTCGGCCTCTCGCGTGTCAACGTCGTCGCGCACAGCATGGGAGGACTCGACGCACGGTGGGCCATCTCGAACCTCGGCTTGCACTCGCGGGTGTCTTCGCTCGTCACGGTCGGAACGCCCCACCGTGGCACGCCGATCGCGGACCTCCTCGGGCACATCGGGCTCGGCGCCGGAGACGGCCTCCGCGACCTCACTCCCGAGAGCACCTCCGCGTTCAACGAGAACGTCCTGGACGCGCCCGACGTCTTCTACGGAAGCTTCGTCGGTGCGAGTCGCCGTGTTCAGCGGTTCCTCGAACCGGGCCACAGCTACCTCAACCGTCTGTCCGGTGCGAATGACGGGATCGTCCCGGCGAGCTCGCAGCGATGGGGCAAGGTGCTGGGCAAGGTGGACGCCGATCACCTGGCCCAGGTGGGCTGGTCGCGGCACTTCGACGTGAAGATGCTCTACTCGTCGCTGGTGACGCACGTCGCGACGCTCGGCTGCTGAGAGGCACGCGTCGCTCGCTCGGGCGTATCACCCGGGCGCCGCCGGCTCTGGCCGCGAATCGGCTCGCGTGCTCACGCCAAAGCTCCGCCGGGAAGCACCCAGAGCTTCCCGGCGGCTCCTCGGCGGAGGACGCCCTCGATTCACACCGGCGCTCGTCGTCCGAAGAGGAGCGAGATCACGGCGAGGACGAGGAATACGAAGAACAGGACCTTCGCGATCCCGGCGGCGCTCGTCGCGAGCCCGGCGAAGCCGAACACGGCAGCGAAGAGCGCGATGACGAAGAAGACGGCTGCCCAGTACAACATGTCGTGTAACCTCCCGAGCACGTCCGTCGTGCTCGCATCCGGGGAGAGAGCAGCGACCATGCCAGGCCGGAGACCGAGACACGGACGCCGACGAGCCGGAAATCCCGGCATATTCGGCGTCGAACGAGCGTCGTGCCGAGCGGCTCGTCGATCCGGCGATACCCGACACGCTCAAGATCGCCCCGCGCGGGGAAACGTAGTCGACCATCCGAGAGGTCGGAAGACGACGCGCCAGGGCGATCCGACCGACGGGGTTGCCACGGACACGTTGTCACGCCGTGGAGATCCGCCCCGCGAGCGAGTGCTCGGAGACCGCGTTCCTGGTGCCCGGGAGACCGGTCTACGGGGTCAGGCGAGGCCGTAGTTCGGCGAGAGAGCGCCTCCGCCACCGAACGCCGCCTCCCCGGAGAAAGTCGCGTAGAGGGCTCCCAGCGCGCGCTGGATCCGGTGCGGTTTCGGCGGGGTGTCATCGGGCTCGAGGAGGTGAAGGCGCTGCACGATCTGACCGTCCGAGACCTTCACTTCCGTGTGGACGAGACGGAGCCCGAGCCGCCGGAGCGTCCCGTAAACCGTGGAAAGGACCTCCCGCGGGCGCGCCACGACGAGCTCGATCACGCAGGCGCCGTCACGTCCCGCGCCGAGGAGGGTGAGACCGAACTCTGCCGCGCGGCGCACGGGACCTGCGGCGCTCTGTCGCAGCGTGCCTCGTGCTTGGTTCGTCTCGGGGGTCGAGTGGGCCATGGTCACGCGCGGTCCTCCAGCAGATCTCGTGCCAGCGGCCACGCTCTCAGGGGGTGCGTCGCGAAGTCCCACTGCCAGGTGAAACGGCGGCGTGGAACCCGCTCTGGAGCGGCCAGACGTCATTGTCACGGAGCCACTGAATCAAACCCGGACGCGCCAGCCGTATTCCGGAATGCAGCGCGCACAGATCCAGAGCCCACGAAAATTCTGCGGCGTCCATGAACCGATCTTCGGGCTCGCGCGCCAGGGCCGTCGCGAGGAGCAGACGGACGTCCAGGGGAAGCCGGCGTCCGATCGGATTCGACAACGGGGCGAGCGACGCTCGTCGCATCTGTGTCGTCAGATCCAGATCGTCGACACCGTGGAAGAACGGGACTCCGGTGAGCATTTCGTAAAGAAGGAGACCCACACTGAACAGATCACTGCGCCGATCCAGGGGGAGGCCCGTGAGCTGTTCGGGCGGCATGTACCCGAGCTTTCCGTCGACCCCGGTTCGAAAGGGGCCGGACCTCGCCGAGCGCGCTGAACCGAGGTCGGTGAGCATCACTTCACCCATCGCGCCGAGGAGAACGTTCCCGGGCGAGACGTCCGCGTGAACCACGCCGAGAGGCCGCTCGTCCGGTCCTCGGAGGTCGTGCAAATGCCCGATGCCCTTCAGGACTTCCCGAGCGATGAACAGCGAGACGTCGATGGGAAACGAGAGCGCACGGCGCGACGCGGCGCCGAGCAGCCGACCGAGAGTGGTTCCGTCGACGTGGGGCATCACGATCGCCGGCGAGCCGCCGTCTTCGCCGGCGTCGACGACGGGAACCAGGTTCGGATGCGTCGTCCGGTGTCCGAGCCACGCCTCGTGCGTCAACATCTGCACGAAGTCGGGACTGCGCCGCAGTTCGGGGAGGAGTCGCTTCACCGCGAATCGCTCGCCGGTGTCCCGGCCCGTGCCGCGACGCGCGAGGTGCACGACCGCGGTGCGGCCCCGGCCGAGCACCCGTTCTACCTGATACGGTCCGCGCTCGAAGCTGACGGACCCGTCCCCGAAGTGCGCCGCGTGAAGGGCCATCGGCTCAATCCCCCCCGCCGAGCGTGATGTAGCTCTCGTCGATGTCGGATTTCGGCGAGTTTCCCCGATCCTGGCAGCGTACGCAGAAGATGGCCCCCTCCTCCGGGGGACCCTCCGCGTTGGTTTCTGGCGGGAGACCGTGAGTCGATCCGCACGAAGAGCACGTGCGGAACGAGAGACGCGAAAGGACGCCCGCTGCGCGCAGATCGTGCCGGGTCACGACTCCGCGAAGCGATCCCGACCAGTCCAGAACCGGCAGACAGCCGACATGACGTTCGAGCATCTTCGTCGCCGCGCCAGCGGCCGTCTCCTGATCGTCGACCGTGACGGGCTCCGTGCGCATGCACGAATCCAGGTGACTATCCGCCTTGGCCCGGGTGAGGTCGCACCCGCAGACGACGCCGACCAGTCTGTAGCCATCGACGACCAGCAGGTAATGCACGTTCCTCTTGCGCGCGAGACAATCGGCGGACCACGCCGTCATGTCGGGTCCAACGACGACGGGATTCCGGGTCATCACGTCGACGACGAATTCGGGTTGAGAGTCCATGACCGCACCTCTGCCTCGCCGATCTGCAAGCCGCGTGCCCCTGCGCAACTCGGTGCGCGGCCCCGTCGCCGAGGTTCGGAACTCGCGATCGCCGTGGCATTCGCGAGGGGGCGTGGAGAAGCGACACGCGCGAATTCCGCGTGAAATACGGGGTTTTGCACTTACCCGCACGCACCAATACCCACATCGGCGACGACGCCTCCGTGGGTGCTCGAACGGGAAACCGACGAGGGGTCACGCGGCGTGCGCGAGCGGAGGCCGACCCGACGCGGGACCTGCGCCGACTCGGCGGCTCGCGACTCCGCTCGGCGATCACGGAAGCGATGCGCGACGCGTCGCGGCCCGCGCCGTGGATCATCGCGGAAGAAGACCGCGCGCAGGAAGTGGCGTCCGAGCCGCACCGGGTGGAGGTATACAGACGAGCTCCGGCAGTGGATGCTCCGACTACGCCCCGCGCGAGCCCTCGCGCGCTCGTCTTCGCCGTGTCGGCAGCAGTGGCCAGCGCCGCGGTCGTCGTCCCCGTCGTCGCGGTCGTTCTGGCGGCGCGGGTCGATCGGGCGACCATCTCCGCGGACGTGGCTCGTCGGCTCGACGAGCTGAAGCGGACGACCCGTCGTCCAGCAAACGTGCGAGAGCAGGTGCTCCTCATCGGCGACTCCGTGCTCGGCGTGGCCGACGGCCCGTCCGTCGCCGACGAAACGCGGCGGCGCATTTCCGCCGATCCCCGGGGGCGGGACGTCTCGACGTCCGTCTTCTGGTGGCCCGGACTGCTCGTCACGTCGGAGTGGTGCCTTGCCGATGACTTCCTGGAATTCGACGCCGATCGCGTCGTGCTCGAGGTGAACCTGCGCTCCCTCGGCGCGGGGACGGCCCTCGCCTTCGGCTTCCCGGAGCTCGCCGGACGGGTCCGCGCGGATCGGTTCGTCGAAGGGCTCTCGCTCCCGCTCTCGGTGTCGGGGATCACCGCGGGTCAGATGCTGTTCGACCGCGCGCTCGTGGTGACGGGCCTGGAGGACGCGTGGACGCGCGTGGTCGATGCGGAGGCGAGGGTCTACAACCTGCGTGATCGCGCCGACCGAGCGCTCGACGCGCTCCTCGCGGTTCACTCCGTCGACGAGCGTCGCGGCGCGGCTTTCCAGGACGGCCTCGCGCGCTTTCACGTCCCGGGGAAGCTGCGTGAACGCCGCGAGCACGTCGCGGAGACCCTCTGGAACGTCCGACTCGGCGTCGCGCCGAGTTACCCGCCGTTTCGGATCCTGGGCGCCCTCGTGCGCCGCTTCGCCGACGCGGGCAAGCACCCGCTGGTCTGGGCCGCGCCCGTGAACGTGGATCACTACCGGTCGATCGGCGTGGACGTCTCCGGCTTCGCGCGATCGGTGGAGTCGATGCGAGCCGTCGTGGAGGAGAACGGCGGCCGTCTCCTGGATCTCCACACGACGCTCCGCGACGCGCAGCTCGGAGACGCCTCCGATCACGCGACCGCGCACGGCCCCGGCGCCGGAACGGCGGCCCTCGGGGCGCACCTCGCGCAGGGGATCCTGGACACGGAGGCGCGGTAGTGTCCTTCGCGAGCGTGCCGTTCGCGGTGTTCTTCGCCGCGGTGTGGGTGGCCGTGCGGCTTCGCGGGGACCGCGAGAACACGTCGCTCCTCCTCTTCGCGAGCCTCCTCTTCTACGCGCTCTGGGCGCCGAGCGCGCTCCTCGTCCTCGGGTTCTTGCTCGCCTCGAACTACGCGCTCGCACGGAACATGGAACGGAGTCCTCGTCCACGGGGATGGCTCGTCGCGAGCGTCGTCCTCACGCTCGGGACGCTCGCGACGTTCAAGTACGCGCAGGTGGCAGTGCCGTTCGCGGCGCGGTTCGTCCCCGCGCTCCGGCCGCTCGCGACGGACGTCGAGTGGCTCGCGGTTCCGATCGGCATCTCCTTCTACGCCTTCGAGATGGTGAGCGTCGCGGTGGACGTGCACGCGCGGCGGCTCCCGTGCCCGCCGTTCTCTCGCTACGCGCTGTTCGTCACGTTCTTTCCGCACCTGGTCGCGGGTCCCATCCTCCGCGGCGGGGAGCTCGTTCCACAGTTCGAGACGGGGGGCGCGCGCACCCCGCTCCGGAACAGGCGCGGGCTCTGGCTCGTGATGAGCGGCCTCCTGAAGAAGGTCGTGCTCTCCGACTACCTGCTTCAGCCGATCGTGAAGGAGACGTTCGCCGCCCCGGGCGCTGCCTCCGGTCCGGTGCATCTCGTCGCGATGTACTCGTTCGCGTTCCAGATCTACGCGGACTTCTCGGGATACAGCGACCTCGCCCGCGGACTCTCGTGCCTCCTCGGGTACGAGCTCCCGATGAACTTCGAGGAGCCGTACCTGTCCCGTGATCCGGCGGAGTTCTGGCGCAGGTGGCACATGACGCTCTCCCGGTGGCTCCGGGACTACCTGTACGTCCCGCTCGGGGGAAACCGCCACGGCCCCGCGCGCACCTACCTGAACCTGTTCCTCACGATGGCCATCGGCGGACTCTGGCACGGCGCCGGCTTGAACTTCCTCGTCTGGGGCGCTCTCCACGGGGTGTTCCTCGTCGCGCACCGGGCGTCGGGCGCTGCACGAAACGACGAGAAGCGACCGCTCGCCTGGTCGGATCTGCCCCGCGTCGTCTTGACGTTCCACCTCGTCTGCCTCGCCTGGATCCCGTTCCGGGCGCCGACCTGGTCGGCCGCGGTGGACTTCTTCCGGGGGCTCTCGAAGGTCTCTTCCTATGCTTCGGCCTGGCCGCCGTTCCCCGCGCTCGTCGTCGCGCTGGCGGTCGCGACACACTTCGCCGAGCGCGCGCTCCGCCCCAGGCTCCCCGCGTTCCACGTCCGGCTCGCGTCCGCTTCGTGGGGAGCGGCCGTCGACGGCGCGCTCCTGGGTGCGACGGTCGCGCTCGCCGTCCTCGCGTCGGGGGCGGGCACTCAGTTCATCTACTTCCAGTTCTGACGGCGAGACGCTAAATCCGAGGACCGTCGCACCGATGACCGATGCCCCCGTCTCCCGCGACGCACTCGGCGACTCCCACAACTTCGGGCGCCGAGTGACCCGGAAGGGAGACTTCGTCGAGAAGCCGCGCACCGTCTTCTGGGAAGAGCTCCTGCTCTCGGCGAAGAGCCCTCTCCGGCGCGCGCTCGCGGAGGCCGCCGCCCGCGATCCGATCGGGAAGGACGCTCTCGGATTCCTGCCGGACCTCGCCGTCACCACTCTGCCGTCGGGCATCGGCGGCAGGGTCCGTCGAATCGAGCTGGCTCCTCTCCCGGCTCCGTCGGGGCGAGTCACGGGCGGGGTCGCGGTCGCCGCAGGACGGGCGATCGCATTCTTCTCCTGGTTCGGAGTCGCAGACCTCCACTGGGAGAACCTCGCCCTCGGGCAAGCTCCGGACGGAGGCGTCGTGTTCGCGCCGCTCGACGTCGAGCTCGTGCTCGGGGATTTCGCGCTCCCGACGGAGACGAACCTGCTTCCTGCGGCGGACCCGGAGCTCGGCGAGGTGTACCGACACGCGGCCGGCATCCGTCGCGTGCTTCCGTGGCTCGGAAAGCCGGTCCGCGCGGAGACGGTCCTCGCCCTCGCGACCGCGTATCTCGAGATGCTCGCGTTCCTCGATCGGCACGCGACGGCGCTCGCGGAAGCCGTGCGACGGGCCCCCGGGTTCCGGCGCGCGCCCATCCGGGTCTCGCTCCGCGGCACCGAGGAGTACGTCCGCGCGCGCTCGGAGCCGGTGTTCCCTCCCCTCCTCGACGCCGAAACGGAGCAGCTGATGCGGGGGGACGTTCCTTACTTCTTCCGGACGTACGGTCGCCCCGGGATTCGCTACTACACGGCCCCGTCGCTCCGTCGTTCCGATGCACTGCCGTCGCGCGGAGACGTCCCGAGGCTCCCGCCGCTGCTCTCGGTCGAGCGGGGGCTCCGCTCGCCGTCGCGACGCCGCCTTCGAACCGAGGGGCTCCTCGCGCTCCTCGCGGCGTTCGACGATCGCGCGCTCGACGGCACGCATGTCGCGCCGGCTCTCCGCGTCGCGTTCCGGCCGCGCTCCCTCGTCGTGACGCTCCCGAACGGCGAACGGCTTTCGAGCGCCCGGAATCTACGTGCATTCGTCGGGAGCGTGTATCTCCCGTGCGAGTGCGGCGAGGTCCGGACTCCGCTCGTTCCGGCGGTCACGCGCTGCGTCCCGGGGCGAAAGGGGCGCGCCCGCCTGCGCCGGCGGTATAGTCCGAGACCCTCGTGACCGGATCCGTCTGCGACACCTGTGAGCGTCCGCTCGCCGCCTGCGTCTGCGATCGCGTCGTCTTGCTCGAGACGAAGCGCCGCGTGCTCGTCCTTCAGCATCCGCAAGAGAAGGATGCCGTGCTCGGGTCCGCGCAGATCCTGGTCGCGAGCCTGCCGAAGGCGAAGCTCGTCGTCGGCCTCTCGTGGAAGAACCTCGGACACGCCCTCGGCGAGGAAGGCGTCGATCCGCGGAAGTGGGCCGTGCTCTTCCCGGATCGAGCAGCTACGGGAGACGGCGTGCGCTCGCGAGACGGCGCCCCCGTGGACCCGAGCTCGCTCGAGGGCATCGTCGTCCTCGACGGCACGTGGTCCAAGGCGAAGACGCTCTGGTGGCGGAACCCGTGGCTCACGAAGCTGAACCGCATGTCCCTCACGCCGAAGCAGCCGTCGATCTACGGGAAGCTCCGCGCGGAACCTCGGCGGGAATTCGTGTCGACGCTGGAATCCGCGGCGGCCGCGCTCACGCGCATGGGCGAGGATCCCACCGTGGAGGCCTCGCTCCTCCGGACGTTCCGGACGCTGGTTCAGCGCGTGCGCGACGCGAAGCTCGTCCCCGCGGCGACGCGGACGCGGAAACGGCGGCGAACCCCGCCGCGCCCCGCAGCTCCTCGCGAACCGGACTGACCGGACTCAGGCGGCGCCGAGGCGCTTCACGGCGCCGGCCGCGCCCTCGAGCTCCGGACGAAGCGCCATGCCGTACGCCGAGACCGCGGCGAGCATCCGATCGGCGTCGCCGGGGACACCGAGCGCCGCGGCGACGACCCGGGTGAGCTCCCGGAGCGGGGCGGGGCTCTCGAGGTACCGCTCGAGGTGTTCCGGGTGCGGCGGTTCCGGCGCGAGGGCGTCCTCGAGCATGCTTTCCACGAGAGCCCGCGCAGCGGCTCCGTCCACCGTGGCGCGGACGAGCACGCGGTGGAACGCCGCCGCCAGACAGGTGCAGACCTGCTCCCGCACGCGATCCGCCACGGCGGAGCCCGCGCGGCGCTCGAAGAGCTCGAGTCGATCCATCACGCTCGGGTCGAGCGACTGGAAGAGGCCCATCATCACGACGGCCACGCTGTCCCGGAGGGCGGGCGCGAACAGGCGGACGAGCCGCTCGGTAGACGTCCCGGCGACGACGGCCTGGGTCGCCCGGGGCCAGAGCGTTCGCACGTTGGACTCCACGCTCACCTTCGGCATGACGCCGGACGTGGACGTGGACGTCGGCACGGGAGCGGCCATGTCGCTCCGGTGGGCGTGAGGATGCGACGAGACTCGCGACGGGAGCGTCGCCTTGTGCTCGAGGAGCTCGAGCCCTTCCACGCGCATCTCCGAGATGCGGGACGGGAGCGAGCGAGCGCGCTTCCGCACGCGATCCACCAGCTCCTCTCCCGTGAACGGGAGGCGCCCTTCGCAGAGTTCTTCCCCGATGATCGTCTCGATCGCGCGGTTCAGCGTGACGAGGATCTCCGCCGCCACCTCGGCAGGAAGCGGGCGATCGAAGTGCACCACGAGCTTCCCGCGCACGCGCTCGCCATCCAGCGACTCGGCCGCGATCAGCCGAGACGTGCTCTCGAGGGCGCTCCCCTTCTTGAAGGACCAGGCGGACACGGGTCGAGCCTAGTGCGAAGAACCCGTCCGGGCAGCCCGAAAGTGTCTGGTAAAGATCCGGAGCGCCGTTGCGCCGTGGGCCGGATCGCGTCTCACCTCGAGTCGAAACGCGCGACCGTACGGGCCGTATCACGCGCGATCTCGCGGAGTTTCGTGCGCGGCTCGCCGATCCGCGCGCGGAGGGCGAGGTCGTGGATCACGCCGTTCAGGAGACGCGCCAGGGCCGGCGCCGCATCCCTGTCGCAGACTGGAATTTTTTCCAGGATCCACGACGCAATTCGTACGTCCGACACCGCGAAGAAACGTCGCGCGTACTCCGCGATGGTCTCGTCGGACGGCGCTTCCGTCGTCGCGGCGCTCGCGAGGAGGCAGCCGGGCCACTCCGCATCGTCCAGGTATGCATCGACGGCGGCGAGGAGCATCGCCCGCACCGCCGCCTCGAGGGTCTTCTCCTTCTCGAACGCGGCACGGAACCGAGCGCCGAGCTCGCGCCCGCGTTCGTCGAGGACGCGGAGGTAGAGCGAACGCTTGTCCCCGAACGCGGCATAGAGACTCGGCTTGCTGAGCTCCATCGCTCGCGCGAGCTCCTCGATGGAGGCGCCGGCGTACCCGAACCGGAGGAACGTGTCCCGCGCGCGGAGGAGCGCCCGGGTCGTGTCGAACTCCCGCGGCCGGCCGCGCTTCTTCGGCGTGGAATCCATATTTCTGTACCGACCCGAATAAAATCGATTGACGGAGCCCTGGCCCGGCCGGTAATTATGTACCGGTTCGCATATAATTCATCCCGGAGGACCGAATGCAACTCTACTACTCCCCCATGGCCTGCTCGCTCGCCGCCCACATCGCGTGCCGGGAGGGCGAGCTCCCCGTGGACCTCGTGCGGGTGGATCTCTCGACGAAACGCGCCGAGGGGCGTGGAACGGTCCTCTCCGTGAACCCGATGGGACAGGTCCCGGCCCTCGTCACGGACGAGGGTCGGATCCTCACGGAGAACGTCGCGGTACTCTCGTACCTGGGAGACAAGGTCGCGGGGAAGGACGACGAAGGCGCCGAGAGCGAACGCTACGAACGGGTGCGGTGGATCGGGTTCGTCGGCGCCGAGCTCCACAAGGCGGTGCTGTGGCAGATCTTTTCGCCCACCTCTCCCGATCCCGTGAAAGATCTCGCGCGACTCCGCGCCGACCGTCCGCTGTCGGTGCTCTCGGCGCGCCTCGAATCGCGGAGCGCTCTCCTCGGTGACACGTTCGGCGCACCGGACGCCTACCTCTTCTGGGCGCTCGTGGTGTGCCCGGTCGCCGGCGTCTCGCTCGAGCGGCATCCCGTCCTCCAGCGCTACGTGGACCGGCACCGGAGTCGTCCGGGGGTCGCCGCCGCGCTCGACTTCGAGCTCTCCGTGCGCAAGCAGCCGTTCGCGGCGTGAGCTTCAGATCGAGTCCCGCACGACTCGCATGTCCTTCAGGGGGATGAAGCCGAGCTTCGGGAAGACCTCGCGCGAGTAGCGCCCGGACGTGAGGAAGCTGAGGAACTCCACGACCTCCTCCGAGGCCTTCCCGCGGGAGTAGAGGTGCTCGTGTGACCAGAGCGGGTACGTCCCGTTCTCGACGTTTTCCCGCGTCGGAGCGACGCCCTCGTAAGCGAACGTGAGCAGCAACGGGTCCCCGTAGGAGAGCGCGAGATACGAGATCGCCCCCGGCGTCGCGAGCAACACCTTGAGCACGTCGCTCGAGGAGTCCTGATCTGCCGCGGCGACGAATTCCTTCCCGCCGAGGGCCAGCGCCTGAAACGCGCTCCGGGTGCCCGAGTTCTTCGCCCGGTTGATGACGACGATGGGCTGATCGTCTCCGCCGACCTCCGCCCAGTTCCTGTACCGGCCAGTGAAGATGCCCTCGACCTCTTCCTTCGTGAGGGACCGAATCGACTCGTCGAACATCCCCTTGTTCGCCATCACGGCGTACCCGACGACCGCGAACGTGTGATCTTCCAGGAGGTGCGCGAGCGGAGGTTCCACTCGGACGTCGCTCGCCCCGAGAGTCACGTCGCCGCGAGACACGCGATCGATGCCCACGTGCGAGCCGCCGGCGGCGACCTCGACGCTGATCCTCTTGTTCTGAGCCGAGAACCGAGCCGCGGCGTCCTTCAAGAGCGGATAGGCCGCCGTGGACCCGGCGATCGTGATCTTCACGGGTGGAGGCGGGGGCGCCTCCTCGCGACAGCCGGACGAGACGATCGCAAGGACGCAGAGAAACAGCGACGACGGCCTCGGCACGCGCCGGAGGCTACGCCCGCTCCGTCGTCTCTTTTGCCACGGAACGGCGACCGTTCGGTGTCGTTCGCATGACCCCGGAGTTCGACGGATGCCCGCGGGGGGCCGGGACGCCCGAAGATCCCGGGCGCCCTCAGAGCCCGCAGACGTCGGCGCAGTGCGAGACGCCGCAGTTCACGAACGCGGTCGCTTCCGGGCCGTTCGCGCGCATGGCGTCGAGGCAAGCCGCGACCGTGCCGCTCTGGCCGAGCTGAGCGGCGCAGGCGCAGCCGCCCAGCGTCGGAGCGTTCGAGCCGCAGGCCGCGGCCTGACCGCACGCGGTCCGTTCCGCTCCGCACTCTGCCAGGATGCAGTCCTGGCAAGAGAACTGGACGATCTTGCACTCCGTGCCGCTGCTCGCGGCGTAGCAGGCGGTGCAGCTCGCCCGCGCGCAGGAGATGATGTCCGGCGCCGTGGAGTGCGCGGACTGGAAGGTCGCGTCGCAGGCGGCCGTCGCGGTACCGTCCCCGTTCGCGCGGCAGATGCAGCCGATCCAGGTCTGTTCCTTCGGATCGCAGGAGGAGTCGTCGTTGCAGGGGTTGTCGACCGCGGCGCAATCGCCGCTCGCCGCGGCGCGGAAGCAGTCCTCGCACGCCTGGGTGTCGCAGCTCGTGGTCACGCCGGTTCCGCCGGCCGTCCCGCCGCCGCCGGTCCCGGATGATCCGGACGCGCCGCCCGCCGCCACGCCGCCCGAGCCCGTTCCACCGGTCCCGGCGTTCGTCCCACCCGTTCCCGTCGCGCCGCCGCTCCCCGTCGCACCGCCCGTCTCGCCGGCTCCGCCAGTCGCGGTGGACCCGCCCGACGACTCGGAGGACCCCGCGGAGCCGCCGGCTCCCGGGCCACTCGCCCCTCCGCTCCCTCCCCCGGACGCGCCGGCGGAGGTACCCCCGGAACCATCGGAGCCGCAACCGGCGGCGGTGAGAGCGAGCGCGAGCGCGGAAGCGAGCGCGATCCGAGACGGCACGACGTGGTTCTTGCGACGAAGCATGTGAGACTCCCTATGTTCCGCCGAGCCGCGGGGTGCGAAAGCCGGCTCGGAGAAACGTCGGGAACGCTACCCGGGGCCGGATTTCCACGGCATCGCATGTTTGTGCGGCGCGGCGTCGGAAAGC
Source organism: Polyangiaceae bacterium (assembly GCA_035545855.1). Classification (GTDB taxonomy): domain Bacteria; phylum Myxococcota_A; class Polyangia; order Polyangiales; family Polyangiaceae; genus DASZVB01. The sequence goes on along the minus strand of DASZXK010000023.1, from coordinate 12,184 downwards.
GCGGCTACGATTCTCGATCGAGCTCATGTCGTCTCTCACTCTCGGCGAACGGGAAGCATTCGAGGCGGATCGCCTGCGTGGCATGCGGATCCGCCTCGCTGCGATGACCATCCTCACGATCCTCATCTGGGGAAGTCAGGCGCTCCTCTACGAAGACATGATCTTCCCGGATCGGGCGTATGCGGTCCCGTACCGGCTCGCCGAGCTCGCCGACTGCATCGGCCTCGTCTTTCTCGTCAGCCGGCGCCGTACGATGCGAGATCTCGAGATCGGCGGGGCGGTCCTCATCACGGCGCTCATCCCGATCCACGGGCTCGCGATGCTCGTGGTCCACAAGGAGTGCGTCGTCCCCTTCTTGCTGACGATGGAGTGGAGCCAGCCGGTCGTCGCGCTCGCGATGCTCTTTTCCTTCCGGCCCGCCTGCGCACTGTTCTCGACCACCTGGGTGGTCGGAGTGGCCGTGACGCTCCTTCGCCCCGGTTTCGACGCCGACCTCACGGACCACGCCATCCTCGCGCTCATCTACGCGGTCGTCGCGGCCTCCATCCGCAACCACGACCGCCTGCGGGTGAGGGAATTCGAGGCGAGGCGCGATCTGCAGGCCGCGAACGGCGCGCTGCGGAGCGCCGACGAGGCCCGGAGCCGGCTGTTCACGAACCTGAGCCACGACCTTCGCACGCCCCTCGCGCTGATCACGGGGGAAGCCCGCGCCCTGTCGCGCACCGCGACGGACGAGGCGCGGGTCGCCCTGGCGCGGATAGAGCGTCATTCCCGCGACGTGTGCGAGCTCGCGGACGAGCTCCTCGACGCCGCGAAGCTCGACGCCGGGCGTCTGCTCCCGGAGCCGCTTCCGGTCGACCTGACCGCCCTCGCATCGCGCGTGACGGCGCAGTTCTCCGGCGGGTCCTTCGCGGGAAAGGTGATCCGCGCGGGCGACGCTCCGAACGAGGTCGTGACGGCCAAGGTGGACCCGGGACACCTCCGGCGGATCGTCTGGAACCTGATGGGCAACGCGACTCGCCAGCTCGGACTCGGAGCGACGCACGTGGAGCTCCGGACGTCCCGCGACGGCGCGTTCGTGGTCCTCGACGTCGCGAACGACGGCCCCTCGATCCCCGAAGACCGGCGCGAGCGCATCTTCGAGCGCTTCGCCTCGTTCGATCGGGCCGGGGGCGTGCGGTCGGGCATCGGCCTGCCCATCGCGAGGGAGCTCGCGGAGTTGAACGGGGGCAGCCTCACCCTCCTCCCCGGCGAGCGGACCGTGTTCCGGCTACGGCTGCCGGGGAGCTCCGACCCCCCGGCCGACTTCGGACCCGAACCGATGGATCCTTCTCCGGAAGCGCCCGCGAGCTCCGGCGAACGCACGTCCGGGCATCGAACGGTGCTCGTCGTCGAGGATCACGCCGAGCTCCGCGAGCTCGTCATCCGGCTTCTCGCTCCGCGCTTCTCGGTCGTCGGCGCGGCGACCGTCGCGGAGGCGAAGCGCATCCTCGAGACCGGCGCTCCCGACGGCGTTCTTTCGGACCTCATGCTCCCCGACGGGACGGGACGGGACGTCCTTTCGTTCGTGAGGCGACGGCCCGAGCTCGCCGAGGTTCCCGTGGTGTTGCTCTCCGCCGTGGCGGACGAGGCGGAGCGCGTCGCGGCGCTGGCCGCCGGGGCCGCCGACTACGTCGTGAAGCCGTTCGGGCCCGACGAGCTCCTCGCCCGGGTGGAGGCGGCATGCGCGCGAAGCGCCGAGCGGAGGCGCGCGCTCGACGAACAGCGGGAAGACTTCCTGAGCGAACTTCACGACGGAGTGAACGCCGCGCTCGCGCGGGCGGCGTTGCTCCTCTCCGCTGCGGAGCGGGACGGGGCGACGGACTCGCGACAGAGCGAGATCGTTCGCCGCGCCGGAAGCGCGGTCCGGGAGGCGCTCGAGGAGGCCCGGACGATCGTCCTCGCGCAGAAGGAGCGGCACGTGCCGTGGAGCGCCGCTGCGCTCGAGCTCGAGGCGGCGCTACGAGAGACGGCGGCCGGGTTCGGGAGGGCGATCGCGACGCGAGAACGCTCGGACGACTCCGTCCACTCCCTGTCCGCGGCGGAACACCACGCGCTCCGCCGGCTCGCGGCCGAGGCGGTCACGAACGCGGTTCGCCACGGGTCGGCGGCGCTCGACGCCGAGCTCGCGGCAGAGGCGGGCGAGGTGCGGTTCCGGATCGTCAGCGCGCGCGGAGAGCCCGCCGACGGAGTCCCGGCCGGGACGGGGTTCGGCCTTCGCGCCGCCCGTCGCCGCTTCGAGCGCCTCGGAGGAGTGCTCGACGTGAAGTCCCTGGCGGACGGCTCGTTTCGAGTCGAGGCGCGCTTCCTTTCGGGCGGAAGAGCGCTGTCTCCCGCGGCGTGATCAGCTCCTGGCGAGGAGGCCGAGCTGGAGGGCGCTCATGACGGCCTCCGTTCTCGTGCCCACGCAGAGCTTCTCGTAGCAGCTTCGCACGTGCGATCGCAGCGTATTGATCGAGATCCCGAGCTCGGCGGCAGTCTGCGCGTACGTCTGGCCGGCGGCGAAGGCGCGGAGCACGTCCGTCTCGCGGGCCGTGAGCCGGGGCTCGTCCGAGCGCTCCGCGAGCGGGGTCGGAAGAGACGACACGAGCGCGAGGATCTTGCGCGCCACCGCGGGCGACATGGGGGCGCCGCCTTCGAGCGCTTCCTGGAGCGCGGGAACGAGTCGTTGTCCGGTCTGCTCCTTCAGCAGGTAGCCCCGGGCCCCGGCGCGAAACGCGGCGAGGATCCGTGAATCCGAGCGGTGCACGGTGAGGACGATGACCGGCAGCTCCGGGTTCCCTTCGGTGAGCCTGCGGACGACGTCGGTCCCGTCCCCGTCGGGGAGCTCGAGATCCACGCAGGCGGCGTCGAACGGCCCCCGCTGCGCCATCGCCTCCGCGACCGTTCGCGCGAAGGTGACCGTCACCCGGCAGTCGAGGACGAGCCGCAGGGCCTCGAGGAAATCCTCGTCGTCCTCCACGAACAAGACTCTCCAGGACCGTTCCGTCATCGGGGCCACCGCAAAGTGTACCCGGTCCTCGGCCGCCGTGCGTTTCCGGGTGACGTGAACGGGCCGAGCAGGTAGACGCGGGCGTCTCATGCCGCCCGTTCGCCTTCGCCGCGGCCGCGGTCACCGCCGGCGCTACACCCAGCGCATCCGGCGCACCGGGAGCGCCTGGGGGGCGGCGTTGACCCTGATTTCGGGCGCCGCCGCCGCGGAATCCCTCTCGAAGCCCGAGGAATCCGACTCGGGCGGGGACGCGACGGTGGTCGTTCGGGGCGCTCGAGAGCCGACCTACGCCGCCAAGGCCCAGACGACGGGCTCCCGGGCCACGCGCCCCGTCGCCGACGTGCCGCAAGCCATGACCGTCGTTCCAGGGGTGCTCCTCGAGGACATGGGAAGCCGGCGCATCGAGGACGCCCTCGCGCTCACTCCGAGCGTGCAGCTCGGCTCCGGGTTCGGTCTCCTGTGGGAGGACTACTACGTCCGCGGGTCCCGGATCTGGTCCGGGACGATGTACCGGAACGGCTACCTGACGGGGTACTCGGGCATCTCCTCCACGGACGCGATCGGTGTCGAACGCGTGGAGGTTCTCCGCGGGCCCGCAGCGGCGCTCTACGGTCCGGTCCTGCCGGGCGGCGCCATCAACGTCGTCACCAAGCGTCCGCTCCGGACGGCCGGCGCGGCGGTCACCGTGGGCGGCGGCAGCTTCGGCTCGTACCGCGCGGCGGTCGACGCGACCGGTCCGCTCTCGAGCCGGGTCGCTTACCGCGTCACGGGCGCCTTCGATCGCACGGAGGGGTACCGGGACTTCGACGAGTCGAGCCGCGTGGTCGTCAATCCGTCGTTCTCGGTCGCACTCTCGTCGAAGACGCGGCTGCTCCTGGAGACGCAGGTGTTCCGTGTCCGATACCGCCCGGACTCCCGCGGCGTACCGATCGTCGGCGGAGATCCGTTCGCGCTCCCGAATTCGCGATCGCTCGTCGAGCCCACCACGCCGATCACGGAGTTCGACGGCGGGCTCGGCCGCGTCGAGCTCGAGCACGTCGTGGACTCTTCCCTTTCCGTTCGCGTGGGCCTTCAGCGCCAGGAGGCCATCCAGGACGAGCGGGCGCTCGCGTTCCTCGGCTTCGAACCGGACGGTCGCACGCTGGACCGTCTCCCGACCCACTACCGCGCGCGGAGCGCGGACCTCGCCGCGCAGGTCGGCGTCGAGTGGCGGACGGCGACGGGGCCGATGGATCACGACGTCGTCGCGGGCCTGGATCTCCGCCACGAAGCCGTGAACTGGCGCGTGGGCGCCGCCGCGGCGCCGTTCCCGATCGACGCGTTCGAGCCCGTGTACGGGGGCGTCGCGCCGCCGGTGGACGAGCAGGCGGGCGCCGACAACGTGTGGACCTACGACGACGCGGGCCTCTACGCGAACGACGTCGTCCACGTCACCCGCGCCGTCCGCGTCGTGGTCGGCGGGCGCGTCGACCAGTACCGGCAGAAGAGCGTCGCGCCGATCGCGACGGTGAACGAGAAGAAGGGCGAGTTCGCGCCGAGCGGACGGCTCGGGTTCGTCTGGGACGCCACGGATTTCGTCTCCGCGTACGCGAGCGCGAGCCGCGGCTTCTGGCCCGTCCTCGGGGTCAGCGCGGACACGAAGCTCCTCTCGCCGGAGCGCAGCACGGGAGCCGAGCTCGGCGCGCGGCTCGCGATCGACGAGGACCGGTTCACGCTGGACGCGTCCGTCTTCTCCACGTGGAACCGACACGTCACCTTGCCGGATCCGGCCGCCCCCGACTTCCAGGTACAGCGGGATCTCGCCCGGAATCGCGGCGTCGAGCTGTGGGCGACGGCGCACCCGATCGCGCCGATCCGGCTCGTCGCGAGCTACACGCTGACGGACGCCCGCGTCACGGAGGACTCGAACGAAGCCCTCGTCGACACGACCCTTCCTTTCGTCTCGCGACACGCGGGGGGCGCGTGGGCGATGGTGGAAGCGCCGCTCGCAGGCGCCATGGTCGACGCCGGAGGGGGCTTTCGCGCGGTCGGCACGCGGCACCTGAACGACGGAACTCCCGTCCCGGGCTACGGCCGTATCGACGGGACGCTCGGGATCGCGCGGAAGTGGGCGCGGCTCCGGCTCCTGATCCAGAACCTCGCGGGAGCGCGCTACGTGCAGAGCGGGAACGACGTGAACTCCGTGCTCTTCGGCTCTCCGCGGTCGTTCTTTCTGACGGCGACCGCCTCGTTCTGAGCAGCGGTCGCCCCCGGGCCCCGTCGGCCCGCGCCCGTGGGGCTCACTTCCAGGGATTCGAGAACCTCGGATCCGTGAGGAACTCCTCGTCCGTGAGCGCGCCGAGGAAGGCGAGGAAGTCCACGCGCTCCTCGGCGGAGAGGGTGAAGCCCGTGATCAGGGGATCCTTGTACGGGCTCTTCGCGCCGTCGCCTGCGTTCGGACCGGAATCGATCGTGCGACCACCCGCGGCGTAGTGATCCAGCACGCCGTCTAGGGTCGCGATGCTGCCGTCGTGCATGTAGGGGGCGGTCACCGCGATGTTGCGGAGCGTCGGCGCCTTGAAGCGGCCGGTGTCCGTCTTCTTGCCGGTGAACACGGCGAGCCCCGTGTTGTCGGCCGGATACGCGCCCGTGCCGCCCAGATTGTAGAGGCCGTTGTTGTGGAACGGCGTCTCGTCGAACGCCTTCCCCTCGTACGTGACGGAGTCCGTGAAGTCGAAGCCGCCGTGGCAATGGTTGCACTCCGTCTTCTCGGAGTTGAAGAGGACGAGCCCGCGCTGCTCGGACGCGGTCAAGGCGGATTCGTCGCCCGCCTCGAAGCGATCGTAGCGGGAATTGCCGGAGAGGAGCACGCGCTCGAAGCTCGCGAGGCCCCGCGTCACGTTCAGGATGGAGACGGGGTCGGCATCCTCCGGAAATGCGTCCGAGAACAGCGGCCCGTACGCCGGTTCGGCGCGAAGCCGCGCGAGGAGCTCGTCCTCGTGTCCGGAGAGGCCGAGCTCGACCGGCGCCTCGCCGAACATCGGGACCGTGGCCTGTCTCTCGAGCTCCCGCACGACCGGGTTCGCCCAGGTGAGCGTCGCGGCGTACGCGACGTTGGCGAGGCTCATCGGACCCCGCGGGTGGAGCTGCCCCGTGGAGCCGAGCCCCTGCGCCCGTCCGTCCGTGAAGGCGAGCTCCTGGCGATGGCAGGTCGCACACGCCTGGGTCTGGTTCAGGCTCAGGCGCGTGTCGTAGAAGAGGTGACGGCCGAGCTCGACCTTCGCGACCGTGAGGGGGTTGTCCGGCGGGACGACGGGGACCGGCAGCGACGGCGGGATCGGCCAGGGAAAGGCGCCCGCGTCGGAGCCGGACGACGCGTCGGCTCGCGGAGCTCCGGAGTCCCGGGACGCGCTCCCCGAATCCCGGGAATCGCCCGCGTCGCGCGCGATGCGTCCGGCGTCGGGGAGCACCGTGCCGGCGTGGCCGTCGCTTCCGTCGTTGCAAGCCGACAGAACGACGGCCACGCTCCCACACAGTGGCCAGAGGAGCCACGAGCGCACCGGCCGGCGCCCGGCGACTTCACCCTGTCCTCGCGCCATGGGCGCACTCCCTCTCACTGGCTCGCGACGCTGAACGCCGTCTGTCCCGTCTTGGGCGCGCCGGTCGAGAGATCCAGACCGACCGCCGCGAGCATGCTCTCGCACTCCGGATCGTCCGTGCCCGACATGCAGCCCGGCATGCCGCCCTGGTCGTGGCCGGGCGAGATGCCGGCGACGATCGCGGCGTAGTCGACGACGACCGCCTGCGTCGCCGGGTCGAACGTCTCGAACCGGAGCTCCGGGCGGTTCACGTTCGAGCAGTGGACGCCGCCGTCGGCGCTCGTGCAGACGGTGCTCCCGAGGTGGAAGAAGACGGCGTTCGGGTCCATCGGCATGTCCATCCCGCCGCCGTCCATCGCCATCATCCCGCCGTCCATGCCCATGCCGCCCATGCCGGCGTCCCTCCCCATCATCCCGCCGTCTTCCATCCCGAGGCGGGTGAAATCGATCTTCATGAACTTGTGACCGTAGGTCCAATCCCACTGGAGCGCGGAGAGATTCAGCGGGCTCGCCTCCGTCGCCGGGTTCAGGTGGTTCTGATCTTCCGGGACGCCGATGCGGAACGCGATGCCCGTGTACGAACCGGCAGGAGCGCTCCCCTTCACGACGGCGTTCGTGTCCGTCGTGCCGTTGTCGCAGGTGCCCTTGCCATTCTCGAAGTCGAGGAGGGCGACCTTGCCGTTCTGCCACTTCGCGTCGTCGTCGAGCGCGACCGGCGTCTCCGTGCTGCCCGCGAGGAGCCGCACGTCGTGGACGTAGAATCGGAAGTCGTTCGGCGCGAGCGTGCAGTCGTTCACGCCGAGGCCCGTGTACGTGGACTCGCAATCGAACGCTTTCGTCCCGACCTTCGCGGCGAAGTGGAGGCTCAGGGTCGACGCGCCGCCCGCCGCTCCGCCGGTGCCCGTGCCGCCCGTCGACGCGCCTCCGCTGCCCTTGCCGCCGCTTCCGGACGTGCCGCCCGTGCCCTGACCGCCGGAGCCGTCACCCCCGCCCGAGGACGAGCCACCGGTCCCGGCGGCAGGAGTGCCGTCGTTCGAGTCGCTGCTGCAGGCGACGGTGAACGCGGCGGCGATGGAAGCCGTGAGCGCGAGGAGAGCGGGCCGGGAGGCGAAGATCTTCATGAGCGACAGAGTGCGTCGCGCGCGACGAAATGGTGGTGCGGTGAAGCGTCGCGCCCCCGTGGCGAAAGGTCGCAGGCGAGACGCAAGAATCGACGTGCGACGCCCGGACACGCAGCGATTGCGCGTGCCGGCGAGCGCCCGCGACGACGTGCCGCACGACCGAAAATCACGTTCCTCGCTACTTCACCCGTCGTGCAACGACCCTCGACGCGACCGTTCCGTGCCCTGGTTCTCCTCTCCACGTGCTGGCTCGTCGCCTGCGGAGGCGACGCCGGCGGCGATCTCGCCAGCACCTCCGGAAGTCCAGGGGCTCCGGAGCAGACCGTCCAGTTCGGGCTCTCCGGCGTGTGGGCGAGCGGCCCGGACGACGTCTGGGTCGTGGGCGGCGACGGCGCGGTGTTCCATCAGGATGGCTCGGGCTTCCGGCGAGTCGCGACGCCGACGACCGCACGTCTCATCGCCATCCACGGCCGTTCGGCGGACGACGTCTGGGCCGTCGGCGACGACGTGATCCTGCACTGGGACGGCAGTGAGTGGAGCGCGCCGCTCACCGACATGTCCGAGGAGCTCATCGGCGTCTGGGCGACGGGACCCGACGACGTCTGGATGGCGGGCCTCGCGACGGACGTCGACACGGGGCTCCTCAGACACTGGGACGGCACCGAGTGGACGGCGGCGCTCACGAGCTCCGCGAAGACGCTCTGGGAAGTGTGGGCGAACGACGCGGGCGACGTGTGGACCGGAGGAACGTCGCCGACGGGTGACGGATTCCTCGCCCACGGGGACGGCTCCGCCTTCGATGCCGCGGACTACGCCGGAGGCTCGCCGCGCGGCCTCTGGGGCTCGGCCACGGACGACGTCTGGATCGCGCCCTGGCACGAGCCCTTCCAGCACTGGGACGGCGTCCGGTGGAGCGCGACCGATGCCGCGTTCTCCGCCCTCTCGCTCTCTGGCAGCGGCCCGACCGACGTGTGGGCAGCGGGCATCGACGGAACGATCGCGCACTACGACGGCGCGGCCTGGTCGACCTCCGCGAGCGGGACGACGAACACGCTCGCGTCCGTGTGGGCGACTGCCGCGGACGACGCCTGGGCCGTCGGCGGCGGCGGGACCGTGCTCCACTGGAACGGCGCGGCGTGGAATCCAGCGCCCTTGCCCGTCACGGAAGGCGAGTGACGCGCCGTCGCGCGACAACGTGCCACACCACCGAAATCAGCCCCCGTTGCTACTCAGGGGAACGGGCCGCGCACGCACTACGCGCGCACCCGAGCTCACGACGCGTCGCTTCACGTCCGCGCGTCGTCTCGGCACCGCTTCGCTCGCCTCTCGCGAGCCACCACCCGACACGAGGACCCTCATGCACTCGAATCCGAAGGACTCTTCCCCGCTCGACGCTCCCTCCGCCTCGGCTCGCCTGGTCGCAGCCGCCCTCTCCGGCCTGCTCGGCCTCGCGATCCCCGCGTGTGGGAGCGACACGAAACCGACCGCCGACTCGACGAGCGGCACCGGCGGCACGGGTAGCGGTGGTGACCCGGGCGCCGGCGCTCCCGGAACGGGCGGGGACGGAAGCGGCGGCAGCACACCGGACAGCGACGCGGGCGCGCCGGAGACCTACAACAACGTCATCACGGAAGACGCCGGCAGCATGACGATGGACGCCTTCCAGAAGCTCTGCGAAGGGCGCGGCGGGTACGTCTACCGGAACGCGGCCTGTGCCGGCGGCTCCATGTGCAAGGGGCTCTCCTGGCACGGCGGGACGCTCTGGGATCACTCCTGCCGGGGGCAGAACAGCGCCTGCGCGGGCGTCGGGTGCCTGGATCTGCCGAAGGACACCGGGCTCACGGGCCAAGAGATCTACGAGAGCGGTCCGTGCGGCAACTGCCACGCCGACTGGTCCGGGGACGAGCCGAACTACAAGAAGTACGCGCTCGTCTACGATCCCTACACGCTCACCGGGGAGGAGGTCACGAAGCGCTTCCAGGAGAGCTCGGACGAGCGGCTCCTCTCGAGCGTCGTCTGGGGTGTGCAGGGCTTCTATACGGACTACATTCCGTTCTCGAACATGCCCGCCTACTACCAGAAGTACTCCCTCGCGGAGATCAGGCGCGTGGTCGAGCACGTGAAGACGCTGGAGACGTTCCCGTACGCGGCCGAGCAGTTCGGGAAGACGCCGGGCTACGGCATTTCCCCGGAGGCGGGCGTCCCCGTGCCGGAGCCGGGCGCGCCGCCCGTGGACGCGGGCGCGGACTGATGAACACGAAGGAGACCGTCGTCCAGGGGGCCCTCGCGAGGGACGCGCTCGGGCTCGGTCTCCGCATCCCGCACTACGCGCACCTCTTCGAGCACTGGCCGAAGGTCGACTACTTCGAGATCATCAGCGAAAACTTCCTCGGTGAAGCGCTCCCGCCGCGGCGGAACCTCGAGCGCGTCCGCGAGCGGTATGCGATCGTGCTCCACGGCGTGGGGTTGAACCTCCTCGGGCACGCGCCGCTCGACGAGGCATATCTGGACCAGCTCGCCGCGCTCGCGGACCACGTGGACGCGCCGTTCGTGACGGACCACCTGTGCTGGACGGGCGCGCGAGGGATGACGCACCACGACCTCCTTCCGGTCCCGTACGTGGAAGATCTGGTCGCGCTCGCCGCCGAGCGGGCGAGCTACGTCCAGAAGCGTCTCGGGCGGCCCTTCGGGCTCGAGAACCTCTCCTCTTACGTGGAGTTCCGCTCGTCCACGCTGACGGAGTGGGAGTTCTACGCAAGGGCCGTCCGGGAGTCGGGATGCTGGTTCATGCTGGACGTGAACAACATCTACGTCTCGAGCCAAAATCACGGGTTCGATCCGGAGCGGTACCTCGCCGCCGTGGATTTCTCCCGCGTGCTCCAGGTCCACATCGCGGGCCACGAGCGCCAGCCGAACGGCACCATCATCGACACGCACGATCACCCCGTCTCGGATCCCGTCTGGGATCTCTACCGCGCCGCGTGGCGGCTCGGAGGGCCCTTCCCGACGCTTCTCGAGTGGGACGACAAGATCCCGGAGATGCCCGTCGCGCTCGCCGAGCTCGAGAAGGCAAGGGAGTTTCGCGGATGAGCGCCGGCGTCGTCCCTCCCTGGCTCTACGTGTTCCAGTCGCGGTTCACGGCCATGCTCCGCACGCCGCTCGATCCGTCGAGCGGCACGTTCTCGCCCGCGCCGTCACGCTACGACACGGAGCTCCGGCACCTCGCCCTTCCGAGCCGGAAGCTCGGCGCCGCCGAGCGCCTCGCCGTCTACAACCGGCAGTACTGGATCCGGCTCTTTCAGTGCGTGCAGAGCGCGTTCCCGCTGACGGCGCGGCTCGTCGGCTATTTTCCGTTCAACGGCTACGTCTCCCGGTTCCTCTCCGAGGCTCCGCCCCGGAGCTGGAACATCGACCAGGTGCCGGACGGATTCGAGACGTTCCTCGAAAAAGCGCTCGCGGAGGAACGGCCCGCACGCGCCGACCGGGAGGCGCTCCTCGAGGCGGCCGCGCTGGATGTCGCGTGGCGGCGCGTCTTCCTCGCGCCGCCCTGCGACGAGTTCCGCCCCACGGCGGAGGACGCCGCGCGGCTTACGACGGGCCGGCTCCGGCCGTCCGCGGCCGTCGCGATCCTCCGGGAGCGCTGGGCCCTCGCCGCGCTCCGCGCGCGCCTCGTGGCGGACGCCTCGGAGACGACGCACCCGCTTCCGGAGCAGCACCCGTCGCCCCGCGCGTTCGCCCTCGTCCGGCGACCGGGCGGCGTGGGCGAGCTCTCGCTCGCCCCGCTCGAAGCGCGGCTCTTCGAGCTCCTCGCCGGGCACCCGGTGAGCGAAGCACTCGGACTCCTCGAAGCGGAGTGCCCGGAGCCCGAGCGGGCGGCGCTCCCCGCGAACGCGCAGCGCTGGCTCGCCCGGAGCGTGGAGCTCGGCTTCTGGAGCGGTCTCGAATGAGCTCCGGGGCTTCAGAAGTAGACGCCCCAGCGGAGGCGCGAGGGGCCGAAGTCGTGGCAGTTCGACTGATTGCAGCTTCCCGGATTCTTCTGGTGAAGCAGAGATTTGTCCATCAGGTGGTACGTCGGACGGAGGACGTACGGCTGCGTGAGCTTCGGATCCCGAGCGATACTCCCGAGAGCGGCGTAGATGTTCCCGCAGCGATCCACGGTGAGCGTCGCTCCACCGACGTTGTGGACCTCCCCCGAGCTCGCCGTTTCGCGGGACGTCTGGGACAGGTAGACGGTCCCGCCGGCGACGAAGACCGTCTTCGCCTCGCCGCCCTCCTGGTGGCACCCTTCGAGACAGGGCTTGCCGGAGAGGTGACTCGCGCCGCCCGCGACGGACACGGTGAGCGCCGGATCGAACGGCGGTGTCTCATCGCAACCGGCGGGGACCGGGACCTCTGCGTCCGGAGAGAGCGGATCCGCCGTGGGCACCTCGCCGGTCTTCGGCGGGTTCCAGTAC
>DASZXK010000022.1:0-1674 GCA_035545855.1 Polyangiaceae bacterium | reverse complement strand
AACGGCGGTAACGGCGGGGGCGGCGCGGGCGGGCCATCCGTCGGGATCGCGTACGTGGGCACCGCGCCGACTCATTCCGGAAATATGACCATCCAGGTTGCCGCAAGTGCCGCTCCCGGCGGCGCTTCCGGCAGTGGCGCGACCACGGGGTCGGGCGCGGGCGTCGCGGGGCTCCTCGAGCAGGAACACGCGTTCTGATGGCGCTTCTCCGGGGTTCGGACGCAACCCGCACCGCGCCAGGGCCGACACCCGGTCGTCCATGACGTTCGCGCGCTCGTTCCGCTCGGTGCTCCTCGTCGCCGCGTTCGCGGGTTCGGCTCACGCCGGCCCTCCTCGCGCGCCGGAGCCGACGGATCCTGCGACGGCGGAAGCGCGTCAGTGGGTGAAGCGCGGGACGGAAGAGTACGAGAAGGAGCACTGGCAGGCCGCGTACGAGGCGTTCCTGAAGGCGTGGGAGCTGAAGAAGCATTTCGCCATCGCCGCGAACCTCGCGGAAAGTGAGATGCACCTCGGTCGCTGGGTGGACGCGGCCGAGCACTGGAAGTTCAACCTGGCGAACCTGCCTGCCGATCGCGCGGACCGTCGCGGGGACGCGGAGACGCGCCTCGCCGAGTGCCGAGCGCACGTGACCGTCGTGCGGGTGACGGTGAGCGTGGAGGGCGCGAACATCTCGCTCGACGGAAACGCCATCGGCACGTCGCCGCTCCCCGACGAGACCTGGCTCGCTCCGGGGCACCACGTCCTGGTCGCGTCGCGCGAGGGCTTCTCGACGGCGTCGCGGGAGTTCGACTCGGGCGAAGGGGAGAGCCGGGACGTGACGCTCACGCTCGAGCCGCCGAAGATGCCCGCCGCCGTACCGGAGGCTCCCGCGCCCGCGGCGGACCGTGCTCCTCCTCCGCAATCGGTCGTGCCGCCGCGCACGGTGGTGCTCCTCGGGGGCGCCGCGGTGACGCTCGCGGTCGTCGGCGTCGGGGTGGCGTTCACGCTGAGCTCGAACGCGGCGTCGGACGACGCGGCGAGCCTCAGGGACGAGATCCGCAGCGACGATCCGGCCGGCGCCGCGACGAACAGCGAGTGCGCGGCCGGCAGCTTGAAACGGCCTCCGGCGTGCGACGCTCTCCGGGAGAAGCTCGAGGACGCGAGCCGCGCGCGAAACCTCGCTCTCGGATCGTTCATCGCGGCAGGCGCGGTCGGCGCCGCGACGCTCGGGACGTTCCTGCTCTGGCCCGCGGGGGGAACCGAAAGTCGTGCGCGGCCCCCCGTGAGCCTGTCGGCCTGGAACCCGGGCGGGGGCTTCGGAGCGCGCGTGTCCGGCCGGTTCTGACGTTTCTTCCGAGCGTCCTTGCGGCGCCGAGCGGGCGGGCGCACGGGAGATGACATGGACTCGAACGAGCTCCGCGCGCTCCAGGCGCCGCTGAAGGCCCGATACAAGGAAGATCCGGAGGCGGCCGTCGTGACGCTGAAGGCGTCCGGGGAGGTCGGGGACGAGCGCGTCGTGTGCTCCGTGCAGACGGGTCGCGCGCTCGTCGAAGCGGGCCTTCACCCGGCGTCGGGAGGGGATGGACTCTCGCTCTGCTCCGGAGACATGCTGCTCGAAGCGCTCGTCGCGTGCGCCGGGGTGACGCTCAAGGCCGTCGCGACGGCGCTCGGCATCGCGCTCCGCCGGGGCGTGGT
>DASZXK010000021.1:0-25380 GCA_035545855.1 Polyangiaceae bacterium | reverse complement strand
CCGGCCGCGAGCACGCGCCCCTCGGCGAGCACCATCGCGTGCGTCACGAACGGCGGGATCTCTTCCAGGTGGTGCGTGACGTGGAGCTGCGTCGGCCCGTCCGGGGCCTCCGCGAGGCGACCGAGATCTTCCAGGAACCGTTCGCGCGCGACGGGGTCGAGCCCGCTCCCGGCCTCGTCCAGGATGAGCAGCGCCGGATCGTTCACGAGCGCGCGAGCGATCATCACGCGCTGCTTCTCACCCTGGGAGAGCACGCCGTAGGGTTTCTCCGCCCAGCCTTGCGCGCCGACCCGCCCGAGCGCGCGCCGGCCGCGAGCGAGGTTCTCGGGCGGGGGCGCGCCCCATTTCCCGATCATCGCGTCGATGCCCGACGCGGCGACCTCGACGGCGAGGTCGCCCGGGGGGAGGTTCTGGTAGAGCGCCGCGCTCACGACGCCGATCTTCTTCTTGTGCTCCCGCTTGTCGATGCGTCCGTATTCGCCGCCGAGCACGCGGATCGTCCCGCGGCTCGGCCAGAGCTCCCCCGAGACGATCGCGAGGAGCGTGCTCTTCCCGGAGCCGTTCGCGCCCACGAGGGCCCAGTGCTCGCCGCGTTCGACGCGGAACCGGACGTCCTCGAGGATCGGTCGCGAGAGCTCGACGCGATAGTGGCGCTCCACGTGGAGGTCGACGACGGGCGTCATGAAAATGCGCGGTACCAGGGCTTCGCCGCTCTGTCGAGGCGCGGCCGGACGGGGCCGTCGTCGGGCCGTTGCGCGCTCTTGGTTTCGAGCCTAGAACGTCGCGCCGTGCCGAAGATCGAGTTCGTCGAAAATGCGCTCGGGCGCGCGAAGACCGTGGACGCCGAGGGCGGCGGCCCGCTCGTGGACATCTGCGACGCGAGCTACGCGCCGATCCCGTTCTCTTGTCGTTCGGCCACCTGCGGCACCTGCCAGACCTTCGTCCTCGAAGGCGCGGATTGCTTCGAGCCGCCGAACGAGGCCGAAGCCGAGCTCCTGTCGATCTTGAACGGTCGGGGGACGCGCCTCGCGTGCCAGGCCGTGCTGAAGGCGGGGCCCGGGCTCGTGAAGCTCAAGTCCGTGGACGGCTGAGCTCGCAGCTCAGTCCATCGTCAGGACGATCTTCCCGAAGTTCTCGTTCGCTTCCATCCGCTCGTGCGCCTTCCCCGCGTCCGCGAGGGGGAAGGTGGAGTCCACGACGGCGCGGAGCGCTCCGGTCCCGAAGTGGGGGAGGGACTCCCGGATGAACGTCTGGGTGATCGCGATCTTGTCCAGGACGGGCCGCGATCGCATCACCAGGCCGAGGATCTGCGTCCTTCGCATGAGGAGCGTCGCCAGGTTGAGCTCCGCGTTCGCGCCGCCCATGACGCCGATGACGACCAGCCGTCCGCCGACGGAGAGACAGCTCATGTGCTTCTGGAAGTAGGCGGCGCCCACGAAGTCGAGCGCGACGGCGGCTCCGGCTTTCTTCGTCTCCGCGAGGACGACCTCCGCGAAATCCTCCGTCTTGTAGTTCACGAGGACGTCCGCCCCGAGCTCCTTCACGCGAGCGAGCTTCTCTGCCGAGCCCGCGGTCGCGATCACGCGGGCGCCCGCGAGCTTCGCGAGCTCGACCGCGGCCGACCCGACGCCGCCTGCCGCGGCGTGGACGAGCACGGTGTCCCCCGGCGAAAGCCGGCCCAGCGTGAAGAGCGCCTCGCGCGCCGTGAGGAACGCCTCCGGGATGGCCGCGGCCTGCACGAAGTCGAGCGACGCCGGGATCGGGATTGCCATCTTCTCCGGGATCCGGACCCGCGTCGCGTACCCGCCTCCGGGGAGCAGCGCCATCACGCGGTCGCCGACGCGCACCGACCCGACTCCGTCCCCCACCGCGGCGACCACGCCCGAGCACTCGAGCCCGAGGATGTCCGTCTCGCCCTTCGGCGGCGGATAGAGCCCCCGCCGCTGCAGGAGGTCGGCGCGATTCAGGGCCGTCGCCTTCACCTCCAGAACCACCGTCCCCGGAAGAAGCTCCGGGTCCGGCACCTCCGCGAGCTTCAGGTTCTCCGGTCCTCCGCGCTCCGCGACGACGATCGCTTTCATTCCCGCACCCTACTACCGTCCCGCCCATGCGCGCCGTCCTCGTCGAACAGCTCCAGAATCCGGCGGACCTCTCCGTCAAGGAAGCCCCCGAACCGACGCTCACGGACTCCGGGGTCCTCGTGGACGTCCGTGCGTCCGGCGTGAACTTCTTCGACACGCTCATCGTGCAGGGGAAGTATCAGGAGAAGCCCGCATTTCCGTTCATCCCGGGCGGGGAAGTGTCGGGCGTGGTGCGGGCCGTCGGCCGCGCCGTTTCCGGCGTGCGGGAAGGCGACCGCGTCATCGGGCACATCGGGCACGGTGGCTTCGCGGAGCGGGTCGTCGTTCCGCTGGACCGCGTCCACCCGATGCCGGACGACATGTCGTTCGAGGAGGGCGCGGCGTTCCCCATCGTGTACGGGACGGCGTACTCGTCGGTCGTGCAGCGCGGAGCGATCCGCCCCGGGGAGACGCTCGTCGTCACGGCCGCCGCCGGGGGCGTCGGCCTCGCCGCCGTGCAGATCGGAAAGGCCGTGGGCGCGCGCGTCATCGCGCTCGCCAGCGCCGACAAGCTCGACGTCGCGAAGCAAGCGGGGGCGGACGTCGCTCTCGACTACCGCGCGGACGGCTGGATCGACGCGCTCGGCGCCGCCACCGCCGGGCGCGGCGCGGACGTCATCGTGGAGAACGTCGGTGGGGACGTCTTCGCCGGCTGCATGAAGCACATCGCGTGGGGCGGACGGCTCGTCGTCGTCGGGTTCGCTTCCGGCAAGATCCCCGACGTCGCGATGAATCGCGTGCTCCTGAAGCACGTGTCGCTCGTCGGCGTGCACTTCGGCCCGATGTACGAGCGCGAGCTCCACACGGTGAAGGACGCCTTCCGCGCACTCTCGTCGCTCTACGCGCAGAAGAAGATCAATCCCGTGGTCTCCAGGGTCCTGCCTCTCGAGAGCGTCGCCGAGGCACTCTCCGCGCTCTCCGCGCGCGGCACGGTCGGAAAGGTCGTCCTCACTCCTTGAGCGCGGGGCCCTGGTACATGCCGGTCGCGCCGAGCGGCTCCACGTGCACCGTGCCCTTGCTGTCGATCATCATCCAGATCCCCGGCGCGAGGCCCGCGAGACCCAGCGGCAGCGTGATGAGCCCGGCCGTGCACGCTCCCGTCCCCTTGGAACAACCGACGGCGGTGAGCGTCGTGCCGGTCACGACCGCGATTCCGCTGAACGTCGTGACGAGGATCCCGCCGACGAGCTCCGACGTCGCCGTCGGGTCGACTCGAACCTGGACGTGCTCGTCCGCCGCATGCGGCCGGAGATCCGGGACGTCCCAGTACTGATTCCGGTAGAGGAAACCGGGGTCGTACTTCAGGGTGAAGGGCATCGCCGGGTCCACCCAGCGCTCGCAGGGCGTCGTGCACAGCGTCCGGTCGCCCACGAGGACGTCCCATTGCTCGTTCGCGCGCACCGGCAGGAACTTCACCTTGAGCATCCCGGGCGCGCCGCGGTCCACGACCGTCGACGGCAGGGGCGAGAGGAACACCTGGATCGGCGACGCGCACTCGGCGTCGGGCGCTGCATCGGTGCCGAGCGAGCAACGCTCGGGCGAGCCGGCTTCGCGCACGGTCGCTTCCTCGCTCGTGGAGGAGCCGTGGGAGTCGACGAACCCGGTGACGGAGCCCTGCGCGTCCACGTGAGCGGCGCCTCCGGACCGAAGCTTGAACGCCCCGACGGAGAGGGCGCGGACGACGTGGGTCGCCGACTCGCATCCCGCGCCGATCCCCTTGCCGTCGAAACCGCCGAGGCTGAGCTGCCCGGACACCGTCGTCTGCACGGCGAGCCTCCCGCTTCGCGCGAGCTCCCCCTCGAGGGAGAGCGCGCCGAGCGGAAGCTTCGCGTACAGGTCGTCCGAGTTCCGGATGTCCACGGTGTCCGTCGAGGTCGTCGTGCGCCGGAAGGCGTACGCTCCCCGCGGTCTGCACGTGGACAGCACCTTCATCGAGCACCCCGAGTACGAGACGACGACCGGGCCCTCGCGGATCAGGGCCTCGAGATTCGCCTTCTCGGAGGCCGGCCACTCGGTGACGAGCGGGTTTTCGTGATTCGCGGCGATGCGGCAGCGCGCCTGATCGTCGGGCAGGTCCGGCGTCCGTACGAGCGGCGCCGTGACGGCGCCGGCGTGGCACGAAGCGAGGAGCGACGGCGGCGACGAGACGGAGAGCGCCGTCACCATCCATCGGCAGGCGGGGTGCATCGGGCGCACGATCCCCGACGGTAGCCGGCTCCCGCGGTCCCGGTCGACCGCGGCGCCCTGCGTCACGACGGCGTCTTCACGCGATTCGTCCCGGGGGTCCCCGTTTCGGCCTCGATTGGCCCTTCCCGGAATTCTGGCCAGCCGTTATTATTTTCCGACCGCGTGCCGACCCCGTCGCCACCTCACCGGGTGACTCGGGAAGATCGGGCCCGGGTCACGGTCACTCCGGTTTGGTGACCAAGTGTTGGAAATGACAGTGGAAATTGTGCGGCCGGGTGGGATGGTCAACCAATGAATTGCATCAAGATGTCGGCGCTCGCGGGGTTCGGGCTTCTCCTCGCGGCCTGCGGCGGCGACGACAAGGTCGCGTCTTCCGGCGCGTCCACGAACAATCCGGACGGGCTTCCCTCCTGCGGCACGGACCCGGCTTCGCAGCCCGACCGGTGCGTGGACGACAAGGGCGCCATCCGCTGTAAATCGACGGCGGGCTACGAAGGGGACGAGCTCGCGCTCTGCGAGCCGGATCCGGAGAAGGGCCAGCTCGTCCATCTCGGGCCGAGCGACTACACGGACCCCGTCGAGATGGCGAAGTACACGCTCGATGCCGGGGACGAGAAGGAGTTCTGCATTCGCGTCAACACGACGAACTCGGAGCTCAAGTACTTCGACGCTTACCGCGGCCGGATGCGCCCGCACTCGCACCATCTCATCGTCACGATGCCGACCGCGCACGTGGAGAACGAGACGACGCCGTGGGAATGCTCTCCGCAGGTGACGGAGCGCTGGCTCTTCGGCGCGCAGACGCCGCAGATCGACGTGGCGCACCTCTCCGGCGCCGAGCTCCCCGTGGAGTCGGATCCGGACTACGGGCTCGCGCACGACATCCCGCCGAACCAGACGCTCCTCATCGACCTCCACTACGTGAATCCGACGGAGGCCCCCATCCTCCGCGAGGCGTGGGCCACGCTGGACTACGTCGATCCGGCCGACGTGAAGACGAAGGTGGATCTCATCGGCTGGTACAACCCGGTCATCAACATCCCCGCGAACGGCAAGTTCACGACGAACCGCGTCGTCTGCCAGGTGCCGAACGACGCCTCCGGCACGCCGCAGTCCGTGTACCTCGGCCTCGCGACGGGGCACGCGCACCAGCGCATGCAGCGCGTCTCCGTGTGGCACACGGATCTCTCCGGCAACGAGCAGCTCATCTACGAGACGCACAGCTGGCACGAGCCCGGCGAGGCGTTCTTCGTGAAGGGAATCGAAAACCCGCCGCTGCCCGTCGCGGGCTCCGGCTGGGGCGCGACGTCCGGCTACGTCAAGGTCGTGCCGGGCGAGACGGTCTCGTTCGAGTGCGAGTACCAGAACGACCAGGACCACGTCGTGACGTTCGGCGAGACGACGAAGAACGAGATGTGCAACATCTTCGGCTTCTACTATCCGACGGCTGGCGGCATGTGGAATTGCCTGTGAGAACGAGCGCGGGGGCGCGGCTCACCCGAGGTGGGCCGCGCCGACCACACCGGCTTTTTCGCCGAGTTCGCTCCTGAGGAGGAGGACCTCGGAGAGGGGCTCGGCGTAGCGACGCTTGCGGAGCTCTTCGCGGAGGCGGGGAGCGATCAGGTCGAACGCGCCGGAGACGCCGCCCGTGAAGACGATGGCGTCGAGGTCCAGGAGGTTCTGGATCGAGGTGAGCGCGATTCCGAGGACCCGGGAGAGGTCGGCGAATGCGGCGAGGCCCGCGGCTTCGCCGCGTCTCGCGCTCTCCGCCACGGCGACGACGTCGGTGCCCGCGCCGCCGGCGGCGCGGAACGTCTCGAGGATGCCGCGAATGCCGGCATAGGCCTCCAGGCAGCCGCGGTTTCCGCATCCGCAGGTGCGCGCGCCGTCGGACGAATCCACGATCACGTGGCCGATCTCGCCGGCGAAGCCGTGCACGCCGCGGATGAGCCGCCGGAGGAGGACGACCCCGCCGCCGACGCCGGTGCCGAGCGTCACCGTGAGGAAGCTCTCGTGGTCGCGTCCGTGTCCGTAGAGCGCCTCGGCGAGCGCGGCGGTCGTCGCGTCGTTCTCGACGGCGACCCGCGCGCCGGTGCGCTTCTCGAGCTCCGTCGCGATGGGGATGCCCTCGAACCCGGGGATGTTCGGGAGCCGGTAGCAGCGGCCGCTCCGGTTCACTTCGCCCGGGATCGCGACGCCGATCGTGCGCGGCTTCGGCGAGAGCCCGTTCACCGTGCTGGCCACGAGATCGAGGAGGACGCTCGGGGGCTGTCCGACGGGCGTGTCCACGCTCTCTTCGGCGACGATGCGCGCGCCCTCGACGAGCGCGATCTTGATCTTCGTTCCGCCGATGTCGACGCCGATCACGAGAGCCTCCCGAGCCGCCGGCACGCTTCCGCGAGATCTTCTTTCGTCTTCGCGAAGCAGAACCGGGCGAGGTGATCCCCGTCCGAGCCGGAGTAAAAGGCGGATCCCGGGACGGCCGCGACACGCGCTTCCGCGAGGAGGTGCATGACCCGGTCCTTGCTCGTCTCGCCCGGCAGACGCGAGAGATCCGCGAGCACGTAGTAGGCGCCCTGGGGGACGTGCGGCGGGAGGCCCGCCTTCGAAAGCGCCGCGCAGAAGGTGTCTCGCTTGGCCTGATACTCGGCGGAGAGGTCCGTGTAGAAGGAGGGCGGGAGCACCTCGAGCGCTCTCGCGACCCCCTGCTGGAGCGGCGCCGGCGCGCAGATGTACACGAGGTCGTTGATGTACCCGAGGCGCTCCAGGTACGCCGGGGGCCCCGCGGAGAAGCCGATCCGCCAGCCCGTGATCGAGAACGTCTTCGAGAAACCGCCGATCGTGATCGTGCGGTCCCGGAGGCGCGGGAGGGACCCCGGGCTCGTGTGCGTGCGACCGTCGAAGACGAAGTGTTCGTAGATCTCGTCCGTGATCACGAAGAGGTCGTGACGTTCCGCGACGTCCGCGATGGCCTCGAGCTCTCGCTCTTCGAAGACCTTGCCGCACGGGTTCACCGGCGTGTTGACGACGATGGCGCGCGTGCGGGGACCGACGGCGCGCTCGAGCTCCGCCGGATCGAAGGACCACTCCGGCGGGCGCATCGGGACGAAGCGCGCTTCGACCCCGACGGCCGTGAGCGTCTGAGCGTGGTAGCCGTAGTACGGCTCGAAGAGCACGACGTCGTCGCCGGGGTCGAGGATCGCGAGGCACGCGCCGTAGAACGCGGAAGAGGAACCGCTCGTGACGACGAGGTCCCCTTCCCCCGTCACCGGGATTCCGTTCCGCTCGCGGAGGCGCTTCGCGATGGCGGCGCGGAGCCCGGGGAGACCGTCGTACCGGGTGTACGTGTTCACGCCCTCGTCGATGGCGGCCTGGGCGGCGCGGCGGACGACCTCCGGCACCGGGGTGTCGCAGACCCCCTGGGACATGTTGATCCCCGAGACCCGGGTGCACTCGATGGTCATGTGCCGGATCTCGGACTGCACCAGGAAGCGCATCCGATTGCCGAGGCGCGGGTGCTTCATCAGCCAGATAACGTACCGCGTTTGTCGCCTTCCCCGGTAGAAAGTCTCTTTACGCGCCCTCGGGCCGCATATACGAAAAACCGTGGTTTTCGCCGCTCGGCCCGAGCCTTCGGCGCCCGGTCCCGAGCTCGGCACCCGCTCGACTGGCTAGTCTCCCGCCCGTGTTCCCATGAAAGTCGTCGTCACCGGAGGCGCTGGGCAACTCGGCACGGCGGTGCTCGAGCGGCTCGTGGCCGACCGCAAGGTCAAGAAGATCGTCTCGCTCGATCTGAAGCCGCCGTTCGTGCCGAGCCCGCGCATCGACTTCCGGATCGCGGACCTTCGTGACCCCGGACTCGAGCGTCACCTGGAGGGCGCCGACGTGCTCGTCCACCTCGCGTTCATCGTCGCGAAGCGGTCGAGCGCCGGCACCATGCGCGCCGTCAACGTGGAGGGGAGCCGCCGCATCTTCGAGGCCGCGGCCCGGCACGGCGTCTCGAAGATCGTCTACACGTCCTCGGTCGCGGCGTACGGCGTCGCGCAGCCGCTCCCCGAGCCCGTGCTCGAGACGACGGAACGCCGTCGGTCGCCGCTCCTCACGTACGCCGACAACAAGTGGGAGGTGGAGGATTTCCTCGATCACTTCGAGAAGGAGAACGCGTCGATCCGCGTCGTCCGGCTCCGCCCCGGGATCCTCCTCGGGCGGCGCATCGCGCACGTGAGCGAAGCGTTCCTGTCGCGACGGGTGCTCCCCATCGCCGGTCCGGGCCGCGCGCCCATCGTCTGGGACGAAGACGTGGCGGACGCCGTGATGCTCGGCCTTCGGAAGGACGTGCGCGGAGCGTTCAACCTGGTCGCGGAGGGCGCGCTCACCGGGGAGGAGCTGGCGCGTCTCGCCGGTTTCCGCGCCTGGCATCTGCCGCGGGGCGCGGTCTCCGCCGCGACGAAGGTCGGTTCCGCGATGGCGAAGATCCTCGGAGAGAGGCGGTTCGACACGGGGTGGCTCGCGGCCGCCGAGCACGACGTCGTCGTCAGCGGCCAGAAGGCCCTCGCCGAGCTCGAGTGGAAACCTCGCTACCCCACGGCCGCCGACGTGGCCATCGCGTTCGGCAAGAACGCGCCGCGGGGGACGGATCGGCGGATCGGCCTGTTCCTCGGCATGGTCGGGAGGCTCTCGAAGCGCGCGCGGGCGACCGGGGAGATGCCGCGCGAGGCGCAGAACGTGAATCTGGTCGTCCACCTGGACGTGACGGGCGGCACGGGCGGGGATTTCACGCTGAAGCTCGAGGACGGCGTCCTGTCCGTGACGCCCGGCATCCCGAGACCGCCGGACTCCACCGTCACCCTGAGCGCGGAGACGTTCCTCGAGCTCCTGTCCGGGAAGACGGAGGCTTCGACCGCGAGCATGGTGGGGAAGATCCGCGTCCGCGGAGAACCGCTCGCGGGGCTCGTCATCGGCGGGATCGTGAGCGGATTCCGGCGCGCGACCGAGGCTCGCGGCGCGGAGGGCAGGGTCGCGCGTGGCCTCTCGGCCTGGTTCTCCCGCGGGGCCGCGTCGTGAAGTTCTCGCTCTTCTACGAGATGCAGATCGCCGACCCGACGCGGGCGGCGGAGGCCGCGCTGTTCCGCGCCGCGGTGGACCAGGCCGTCCTCGCCGACGAGCTCGGCTACCACGCCGTCTGGGCCGTCGAGCACCACGGCCTCCGGGAGTACTCCCACTCGTCCGCGCCCGAGATCTTCCTCTCGTTCGTCGCCGCGAAGACGAAGCGCGTTCGCATCGGTCACGGCGTGACGCTCCTCCCGCACCGGTACAACCATCCGATCCGCATCGCGGAGCGGATCGCCACGCTGGACGTCCTGTCGGGCGGGCGCGTGAACTGGGGGTCCGGGAAGAGCTCGTCCAAGGTGGAGCAGCTCGCCTTCGAGAACGACGTCGACACGCTCCACGAGCAATGGCTGGAGGCCGTGCGGATCATCCCGAAGATGTGGGAAGAAGAGGTCTTCTCGTACGAGGGGAAGTTCTCGAAGATCCCGCCGACGCAGGTCGTCCCGAAGCCGGTGCAGACTCCGCACCCGCCGATGTTCGCCGCTTGCACGAAGCCGGACTCGGCCGCCTCCGTCGGAAAGCTCGGGCTCGGCGCGTTGAACTTCG
This sequence comes from Polyangiaceae bacterium, assembly GCA_035545855.1. Classification (GTDB taxonomy): domain Bacteria; phylum Myxococcota_A; class Polyangia; order Polyangiales; family Polyangiaceae; genus DASZVB01. Next base: position 15,418 of record DASZXK010000021.1, on the reverse strand, counting down.
CGATCGGCTCGGACGACTACCTCGCCGCCAAGGTGGAGGCCTACCGGGCCGCGGTGGAACGGGCGGAGCCGGTCGGGAAGGCCGTGACGAACCACTTCGCGTGCACGCCGCCCGCGCTCGTTCTCCCGGACGACACGCAGGCGTGCCGCTACGGCTTCCGGGGCGCCCGCTTCTTCGCGGAGACGCTCTCTCGCTACTACCTCGGAGGCGAGCGACCCGTCGGACGTCTGCCGGTGAATCGAGACTTCCTCTCGGACGACGAGCTCGCCGCTGCGATGGCGATGCGGGGCGAGTCCGGATCGTCGCAGAACGTGTGCGTCGGGGATCCGGTCGCCGCGAAGGAGTTCGTGTCGCGGTTCGTCGACATCGGCGTGGACGAGCTCATCCTCGTCATGCAGATGGGCACCGTGCCCGTCGATCTCGTGACGGAGAGCATCCGCACCTTCGGGGAGAAGGTCCTCCCGCATTTCTCATGACCGCCGCGGCTCTCCTGGATCTCCTCCTTCGCGAGGGCCCCGTGCGATCGTCCGCGGAGACGCTCGCCGACTACTGGGCGGAGACGGCGTCGCTCCGGGCCCGTTTTCCGTCGCCCGTCGAGCGCGCCGTCTCGGGAGGATTCGCGGCGAACCGGGTCGGGTTCGCCTTCGCCGCGGGATATCAAGCGGCGCTCCGTGCGCTCGTGCCGTCGCTTCCCGCCGAGGGTCTCGCCTCGTTCTGCGTGACGGAGAAAGACGGAAACCACCCCCGCGCGATCCACACGACGTTCCACGAGGACGCGGGAGTCGTCACGGTGCGGGGCGAGAAGCGCTGGGCCGTCGCCGCCGCGACGATGCTCGTCCTCGTGGGACGGGTCGGCGAGAAGGACGGGCGGCCGCTCCTCCGGGCGCTCCGGGTGGACGTGCCGTGTCCGGGGGTCGTCGTGAGCCCATCTCCGCCGGGGCCGTTCGTCCCGGAGGTCCTCCACGCGACGCTCCGGCTCGACGGCGCCCGGGTTCCCGCCGCGGCGCTCCTCCCCGGGGACGGCTACGACGACTACACGAAGCCGTTCCGGACGATCGAGGATCTCCTCGTGCAGGCGGCGCTCCTCGGGTACCTCGCGTCGGTCTCCGTGCGGGCGAAGTTCCCTCGCGAGATCCTGGAGCGGGCCGTCTCCCTCGTGGTCGCCGCACGCGGGCTCGCCGAGCTCTCGCCGAAGGAGCCGACGACGCACGTGGCCCTCGCGGGCTTCCTTTCCCAGACGACGGCGCTCTTCGTCGAGGCCGACGCCTCCTTCTTCGCGCTCGCGGACGCGCCCGAGCGAGAACGCTGGACGAGGGACCGCGTGCTGTCAAAGGTGGCGGGAAAGGCGCGCGAGCTCCGGCGGGACCGCGCGTTCGAATCCCTGGAGAAGGCTCGATGAAACACAGCGTCACCCACGGTCTCTCGAAGGACGTCGCGAAGCAGGCGGTCGTCGCCGCGTTCGAGTCCTACTCGAAGCGGTTTTCGCAGTACCGGCCCACGGCGAACTGGGTGACCCCCGATCGCGCCGAGGTCTCCTTCAGCGCGAAGGGGATCACTCTCTCCGGGACGCTCGAGGTCCAGGATCGGACCGTCGAGATGGACCTGGACGTCCCGTTCTTGCTCCGTCCGTTCAAGGACAAGGCGCTCGGCGCCGTCGAGCGCGAGATCGGCGTCTGGGTCGAGAAGGCGAAGCGCGGCGAGGTCTGACTCGCGCGCGCCGCACGGCTTCAGACGGGGTCCCGGCTCTTCAAGATGAAGAGGATGGCGACGAGCGTCACGGCCATCATCACCATCATCACGGCGGGCGGCATCCAGAACTGGTTCCAGCTCGTGAAGCCCCAGGCCCCGTTGAAATTGTCCGCGGCGATCTGCGCCTCCGCGCAGCGGAAGTGCCCGCCCACGATGAAGTCGGACGCGCTGTTCAGGTCCGGTTTCTTCAGGTCGATGATCCACGCCGGGTCGTCTGCGATCGCGCGACGCTCCTGACCGACGACGCCCTGGAACCCCCAGCGGGCGGGGATGAGCAGCATCGGCCACTTCAGCATCGGGTTCGTGGTCATCGGTACCATGAGCCCGCCGAGGACGACCTGGGGGATCAGGGCGATGGGCGTGAGCGCCATGGACGCCTCGCTGCTCGTCACCATCGTCGAGAGGAACAGCCCGAGCGCGACGGAGTTCATGGCCGTCGCGATGAGCGTGCCGAGCTGCACGACGAACGCCTGGATCCCGCCGTGGAACCCGAGCGCGAAGAAGACGATCGCGAGGAGCGCCGTGCACTGGATGACGCAGAAGATGGAGAGGAGGAGGAACTTGGAGGCCACGTAGTTGAGGAGCTTCAGGTTCACCATGCGCTCACGGAGGTAGATCGCTCGCTCGCTCACGATCTCTCTCGCCGCGTTGCTCGTGCCGAACCACACGGCCGACACGACGAGGAAGAAGATCGGCCCCGTGTGATCTCCCGTCGAGACCATGCCCTTCAGCTGATCCGTGCCGCCCGTGCTCTCCCCGGAGCGATTGATGAGCTCCTGGAGGGCGCCGAGACACCAGTACGGGATGGCGTCCTTCTGCCCGCCGAACACGAGCGCGAGGAGCACGCCGATGATCGGCGCCTGGGCCAGCATGATCGCCGTGCCCGCGACGTCACGCGACTTCACGCGGAGATAGCGGCTGAAGAGCAGCCCGAACTGCCCCGTCGTCTTCGGGCGCGTGCTCGAGACGCCCCGGTGCTCGGTGCCCGCGCCGACGGCTCGCCGCCCCGAGAACATCTTCTGGAACGTGGGGTTCTCGTCGGAGAAGTACTCCGCGTTCCACTCCCGCGCCGCGGCCTGGCGCGCCGCGGACCGCGACGCGCCGGGGTTCTGCGCGCGCATCGCCTCGAAGATCGGCTTCTCGCGCTGGTTCAGCATGTCGAACATGTCGCGCGGGTTGTCGACGTCGTTGGAACGGCCGAGCTTCTGACGGTACGTGCCGAAGAAGCGGTAGGCGTCCGGCGACGTCGGCCCGTAGAACATCGGGATGCCGCCCGCGCCCATGATGAGCGCGAGGTTGAATTTCTCGAACTCGTCCTTCGCGGGCTGGTGAATCGTCGTGATGATCGTCTTGCCCGTGGACCTGGCGAGCGTCGCCAGCAGATCGACGAGGGCCGTCGTGTCGTCGGCGGCGAGGCCGCTCGTCGGTTCGTCGAGGAACATGATGACGGGGTCCGTCACGAGCTCCATCGCGATGTTGACGCGCTTCCTCTGACCGCCGGAGAGCACCTTCTTCTCGGGCTTGCCGATCTGCAGATGCGCGACCCCTTCGAGACCGAGCTGCGTGATCGTCGTCGAGACGCGGCGTTCGATCTCTTCCTCCGAGTAGTCCGGGGGCAGGCGGAATCGAGCGCTGTAGCGGACCGCCTCCCAGACCGTGAGCTCGGGATGGACGATGTCGTCTTGCGGGACGTATCCGATGGAGCCGCGGAGGTTGTCGTAGATGGCGTAGAGGTTTTCTCCGTTGATCCGGACCTGTCCGCCCGACGGCGGGAGATACCCGTTCAACGTGAGGAGCAGCGTCGTCTTCCCGGCGCCGCTCGGCCCCATGAGCGCGATGAAGTCGCCGGGGAGCGCCTTGAAGCTCACGTGGTCGAGGAGCGTCTTCATCTCGCTCGGGTTGTCCCGGTCGGGCACCTGGAGCACGAGGTCCCACGCCTCGATCTCGAAGAGCGGCTTCCCCGCCCACTGGTCCGTGTCCTCGACGACGACGGCGACGTCGTTCTGCTCCATCTGGAGCACGAGGGGCATCGGCCCGATGAAGACCTTCTCGCCGTTCTGGACCTTGATCCGGACGCGCGGCGGGATGCGCTGGCCCGCGACGAACGTGCCGTTCGCGCTCCCGCGATCCTCGATGAAGAGGTCGCCGCCGACCTTGTGCAGCTCGGCGTGGTGGCTCGAGACCTGGGGGTGGTCGATGCGGATGTCGTTGTCCGGCGTCCGGCCGATGGATTTCGTCGATGCCTGGCCGCCCGTTCCGAGCGTGACCTGCCCGATCACCGTCCGGTGCTTCGGTCGCGCGGGGGCATCCCCGGGAGCGGCTTCGATCGGGGCCGGCATCTGCGCGGCGGCCGTCATGGCCGGCGCGGGGGCGTTCCCGCCGAGCGCGTGGGCGAGCTCGACGGCGAGCCCCGCCTCCACCGGGATCGGCCCGATCGCGACGACCGTGCCCCCGTCGAGCGGATACGGCCGGCCCGGTTCGAGACGGGTCTGGCCGAGCCACGTGCCGCTCGTGGAGCCGTGGTCGGTCACCGTGGGGGGCGAGGCGCCGAAGGTCGCGTGGTGCCCCGAGACGTTCGGATGATGAACGACCAGGTTCACCCGGGCGGGGTCCCGTCCGACCACGAGCTGGCCGGGCGTTGCCGGCAGGTTTCCGCGATCGACCAGCATCAGGGTGATCGCCCGGTGTACCAGCGGCACTGGAACGCCCCCGACGACGAACTGATTGCGGAAGTCGAACGGGGCGGTCGCCCCCGGCCCCATCGATGCGCCGTTGAAGGTCGTCGGGCCGGAGCCGTTCATGAAGGTGAGCCGGCCGTTGCCCTCGTGGACGAGCTTGGCGTGTTCGGGAAGCACCGAAGGCCCACCCAGCCGGATGTCCGCGCTGGGCGCGCTGCCGATGACGATGCTCTGCTTGCCGAAGCCCGGAACCATGACGCCCTCCGTCCTTTGAAGCTGATGGGGGAGGCGGCAGGCTACTACGGGCACCCGCAGGTCAGGAAACTCGTGCGGAACGTGCGCCTTCGCCGCTCCGTCTGCGCGTCGTTGGTCGCGAGCGTCCGCCTCGGCGCTTCGGCGGTGCCTCGGAAGACTCGCCGGGTACCTCCAAAAAATCGCTGGCGCCCTTCAAGTCTCGCTGGCGCCCTTCAAGTCTCGCCGGCGCCCCTCGAGTCTGGCGCCCTTCAAGTCTTGCCGCTTCACTCTCAACCCGCCGCGCCGGCGCGAGCGCCGGCGCACCAGGCTGTTGCCGAACGGCCCACCTATGACACGCCGATCCTAGTTCACGAGGTGCGAAGTTTTATTCCCAGCCGGGATTGCGAATGGCATGCGCCGTGCTCATAATGAACGCATCGTGGCCGCTGTAGTGCGCGCGCTTCTCTGGTTGCTCTTCATCGTCGCCCCGGGTGGTGTGTTCCTCCTCCCCCTGCTGGTCGGTGATGCAGTCGCGCGCCGGAAGCGCCAGCAGGCGTCGAAGCCCAAGGGGACGGACCTCGTCACCTCCGGGGTCCCGGTGGACCCTCCGATCGCGGCGCCGGTCTCGGGCCACTGAGCGTCGCGGCAGTCGGGGAAAAGGCCCCGGACAGCACGCGCGACGTGCAGTCTGCGCCGCGGAACTGAGCCGCCCGACGGCGCTCAGCCGGCGTCGAGTAGCTGGCGCAGGTACGCTCCGTACTCGGTCTTTCCGAGCTCGGCCGCGAGCTTCCCGAGGTGATCCCGGTCGATCCAGCCCTTGTGGAATGCGATTTCCTCCGGGCAGCCGACCTTGAGTCCCTGCCGGGCCTCGATCGTGTGGATGAAATTGGACGCCTGAAGGAGCGCCTCGTGGGTGCCCGTGTCGAGCCATGCGAACCCCCGCCCGAGGAGCTCCACCCGGAGATTGCCCGTTCGGAGGTAGTCCCGGTTCAGGTCCGTGATCTCGAGCTCTCCGCGCGCCGACGGTTTCAGGCTGGCTGCCCGATCGCTCACCGTCTCGTCGTAGAAGTAGAGGCCGGTGACCGCGTAGTGGGAGCGCGGGTGGGCGGGCTTCTCCTCGAGGCCGATGACCTTGCCGGTGGCGTCGAACTCCGCGACCCCGTAAGAGGAGGGATCCTTCACCCAGTAGCCGAACACGGTCGCCCCGTCGGTTCGGGCCGCCGCATCCATCACGAGCGGCTGGAGGCCGTGCCCGTAGAAGAGGTTGTCCCCCAGGACCAGCGCCGCGGGTTTCCCGTCCAGGAACCGTCGCCCGAGGATGAACGCCTGGGCGAGCCCCTCCGGCCGGGGCTGAGCGACGTACTCGAGCCGGATTCCGAACCGTGAGCCGTCGCCCAGCAGGGTCTGGAACCGGACCTGCTCCTCCGGCGTCGTGATGATCAGGATCTCGCGGATCCCGGCCAGCATGAGCGTGGTGAGCGGGTAGTAGACCATCGGCTTGTCGTACACCGGCATGAGCTGCTTGCTCACGGCGCGGGTCAGCGGATGGAGCCGGGTTCCCGTCCCCCCCGCGAGCACGATTCCTCGGCGTTCCATGTCGTCACGGTACCGCACCGCCGGAGCAAGCGGAATCTGCTAGCCTGGATGGTTCGTCCCCCGTCACCCCGGCGTCTCCCGTGCCCGACGAGTCATCGACAGCGCCGCGCTCGAACCAGCCGGGAGCGGACGCCGCGAAGCCGGGAGGGCCGGCGGCGGCGAAGCCAGGCGACCGGATTGGCGGCCAGTATCGGCTCGTGAGCCTCCTCGGCAGCGGTGGGATGGGGGACGTCTGGCTCGCCCACAACGAGACGCTCGACATCGAGGTGGCGATCAAGCTCGTGCGGCCCCGGGCCGGAGACAAGGACGCCGAGGGCCGTCTGCTTGCGGAGGCCCGCGCCGCCGCGCGCCTCGGGCACCCGGCGATCGTCCGCGTCTTCGACTTCGGCCAGACGGAGAACGGCACGCCGTACATCGTCATGGAGCGCCTCCTCGGTGAGGACCTCGCGACCGCGCTCGGCCGGCTCGGGCGCCTGAGCCCCGTGAAGGCGGTCCGGACGCTGCTCCCCGTCGTCCACGCCCTGTCCGTCGCCCACCACAAGGGCATCGTCCACCGGGATCTCAAACCCGAAAACGTCTTCCTCGCGAAGGTCGAGGGCGACCGGCTTCAGCCGAAGATCGTCGATTTCGGCATCGCCCGGGTGGACCGGAACGTCCGTCGCTCCGGCGCGACCGCCGCGTTCGGGAGCCCGTCGTACATGTCCCCGGAGCAGGTCCGCGGGGAGGACGGCGATTCCCGGATGGACCAGTGGTCGCTCTCCGTCGTGCTGTACGAGGCCATCGCCGGCAAGCGGCCCTTCTCGGCGTCGACGACGGACGCGCTCCTCGTCGCCATCACGGACGACCCTCCCGAGCCGCTCCCGGCGCTCCCGGGGACGGACGAGGCGCTCCAGAAGATCTTGCTGCGTGGGCTCGCGAAGGCTCCGGCCGATCGATACCCGACGATGCGGGAGCTCGGTGAGGCGCTGGTCGACTGGCTCATGGCGCGGGACGTCCACGAGGACATCTCGGGCGCCTCCGTCGAGGCCCTCTTCGAGCGCGGGAGCGAGGACGCGCTCGGGACCATCCGTCCCGGCGCCGCCCCGGTCGAACAAGAGTCCCTCGGTACCGACACGGTCATCCGCTCGTCGCGCGCTGCACCGCGGGCCGTCGCCGCTCCTCGGCCGGGCCCGCCCCCGGTCTTGATACTCATCGCCGTGGTCGCCGGGGTTCTGGGCGTCGCGCTCGGTGTCGTGCTCGGCTGGAAACCCAAGGCGCCAGCGCCGCTCCCTTCGGCCAGCGTGGCCCCGGCGACGCCGCCTGGCCCGTCCGCGCCGATTCCGGTGGAGCCTCTGGAGGCCATCCCCGTGGATCTCGGAGCGGGAGCGGCCGCGTCGGCCGAAAAGCCGAAATCGAGGGCGCCGGAGGTCCGCACGTTCCGGAAGCCGAAGCGTTCCCTGAAAGACCCTTTCCAATGAATCGGAGGGCGTCGTAAAAATCGGAGAATGCCTGGTCGCTACGCCGCGTGCGCCGCCGTGCTCGTCGCCCTCGGACTGCACGCGTCCCAGGCGTCGGCGGACGCGGCGGCCGACCGAGAGGCGTCGCGCGAGCGGTTCCGGCTCGGCGCGCAGGCCTACTCCGAAGGGCGGTTCAAGGACGCCATCGATCTCTTCCGCGACGCCGACCGGCTCTCCGAAAACCCGGCGTTCTCCTACAACATCGGACAGGCGTACGAGGAGCTCGGCGACGCCGCGAACGCTCTCCGATGGTATCGGGCCTATCTCAGGGCGCTTCCGGAGGCGCCCGATCAGGCGGAGGTCCAGCCGCGTGTCGCGGCAGCCGAGCGTCACCTCGCCGAGCGCGGCGTGCAACAGGTCACGGTCCTCTCCTCACCGGAGGGGGCGACGGTGTCGCTCGACGGTCGCCGCGTCGGCGTCGCGCCGTGGACGGCGGAGCTCACGCCGGGGACTCACCAGCTCGGGCTGGAGCTGAAGGGCTACGCGGACGGCTCGTCGACGTTCGAGCTCCCGAAAGACCACGCGATCGACGTGGTCGTCCCGCTTCACAGACTTCCCGATCCGGTCACCGTCACCGTCACGACCCAGGCGGCGAGCGCTTGCGCCGATCGCGGCAGCGAGTCCTGGGTATCTCGCGTCGGTCCCGTCACCTGGGCGACTCTCGGCGTCGGGGTCGCGGGACTCGGCGCCGCGCTCGGGCTCGAGCTCTCGCGAAGCGCGGCGGAAGACGCCGCGAGGCACGCGCCGACGAATCTCGCCGGCGCGGACGAGTACCACCGCGCGACGTCGCTCGAGACCGCTAGCCGCGTCGCGCTCGCCGCGGGCGGCGCCGTGACGATCCTCGGCGGAGTGCTATTTTACCTGGACGTGTCGAAGCACTCCCGCTCGAGCGAGCACGTCGGGGCCGCGTTCGGGTGTTCGGGCGGCGGCTGCACCGTGGGGGCGCGCGGTGCGTTCTGAGCGGAGGGGGCCCCCGGCTGCGCGGCGCGCCGGGCTCGTCGGGTCCTTCGCCCTGGCCGCGTTCGTCGCGTGCGCGACTCCTCCCGAGGGGGAGCTCCTCGCCGGGCTTCCGTGCGACCACGGCGCGTGTGCCACGGGCTTCGAGTGCGACCCGGCGTCGAATCGCTGCGTCGTTCCCGGCACGTCGTCTTCCTCGGGCGGCGCGGCGGGCGCCGCCGGCGGATCCTCGTCCGGCGGAACTTCCGTGGACGGCGGGTCCGGCGGAGTGGGTCCGGGGGGAACCGGTGGCGGAGGTTCTCCGGGCGCAGGCGGCGTGGGCGGAACCGGCGCGGGCGGCGTCTCGGGTGCCGGCGGCGCTTCGGGTGCCGGCGGCGTGCTCGGCTCCGGTGGAGCGTCCGGAGCGAGTGGGGCCGGCGGATCCCTCGGCGGGGGCGGTGGGGTCGGCGACGGCGGAGGGCCGGGCGCGGGCGGCATCCCGGTCGACGCGGGGCCGCCGACGTGCACCGACCAGATCCCGAACGGCGCCGAAACGGGGACGGACTGCGGCGGTCCGTCGTGCGACGCCTGCGGTGCGGGAGCGGCCTGTTCGATCGACCTCGACTGCGCGAGCCGCCGCTGCGGGACGACCGACGCGGGGCGCGCCGTGTGCCTCGACGCGACGTGCGTCGACGGCGTTTCGAACGGTGCCGAGACGGGGATCGACTGCGGGCTCGCGAGCGGATGCGGAACGTGTCCCGTCGGGCAGACGTGCGGAGCCGACGGCGATTGCACGAGCGGGCACTGCGTGCTCGATCGGTGCGTTCCCGCGACGTGCACGGACGGGAACTTCGGGTTCGGGGAGACCTCGACCGACTGCGGCGGCGCCTATTGCGCGCCCTGCCCGAAGGGGAAGGGCTGTCTTTCCGGGGCCGACTGTCAGAGCGGCATCTGCAAGGGGCGAACGTGCTCCAACCCGACGTGCAACGACGGCGTCGCGAACGGAAATGAGACGGACATAGACTGCGGCGGGACCGACTGCGGCCCCTGCGCCGCCGGCCTGTTCTGCAAGACGGGGAACGACTGCGGGAGCGGCGTCTGCTCCCGCGTCTATCAGCTCCTCGTCTGCGAACCCTGAACGCGCGCCCGCTTCACTCGAGGCGAACGGCGAGCTCGACCGCTCCGAGCCGGAGCTGACCGCCGTTCCGGAGCGGCGTCCACACGCCCTTCGGGATCTGACCGCCGTCCACGAACGTCCCGTTGCCGCTCCCCTCGTCCCGGACGAGGAGCTGGCCGCCGTCGAGCTTGAGCGTCGCGTGGAAGCTCGAGACGCGCGAGTCCGCGAGGACGATCGTGCAGCGGGACTGATCGCGGCCCGCGCGCATCTCCGTGCCGGGCAGCACCGTGAACGTTCCGGCGGCGGAAGACAGCGTCGCGCGCGTCGCGAAGGCCGGCGACGAGCTCTGCGAGGGCCGAGGCCGACCGGCGATGACGGGCGCGGGCGGAGGCGCCGCGGCAGCGGCCTTCTTCTTGCCGCCGCCCCGCATCGCCACGACTGCGATCAGCGCGACGAGCACGAGCCCGAGCGCGCCGCCGAGGATCCACATGATCGGGAGCGGCGCGGTCGTCGCCTTCACCGTGAGGATCGTGTCGGCCGTGACGCCGCTCGTGCGATGAGCCTTGTTGTCGTAGACGAGGAGCTGCGCCGTCGCCTGCGCGCCCTCGCCGTGGACGAGCTTGTCCTGCCCCGGGACCTCGAACTCCGCGAACGTGTCCGTCGTCTCGAGCGCCTTGCCGCGCATCCCCATCCCGATGAGGTTCTGCTGAGCCTTCTTCGCCTTGTCGAGGTCCGCGCCGTTCAGATCCGCGGGCGGCTGCTGTCCGGCGGGGAGGAAGTACACCTCGGCGCGACCCGTGTCCCCGCCCCAGCAGAAATCGCCGTAGACGCGGACCTTGCCGCCCGGATAGACGCCGCCGGCGGTCGCGATCGACTGCTTCGTGTACTCCGCGTTGACGTCCAGCGGCCACGTGCTCGGGTCGATGCCGACGGGGACGTCCTTGAAGGAGTTGTCCCCGAGGATCGGCGGATTCACGTTGTTGAAGACGAGCTTGAAGCTCTGCGTGATGGTCGGCGCGATGCAGGACACCCGCCACTTCACCAGCATCATCTTGGAGAAGCGCGTCCGGACCGACTTCACGATGTTCGCGCCGCGAGCGCTCTCCCCCGGCTGAACGACGCTGAAGAACCCGCCGATCTCCGGGTTTGCCATGTTCTGCATGAACTCGAGCGAGTTCTGGCGGAACTCGTCGAGGACGCGCAGCGGGAAGTACACGCTGATGACCGGCACGGGCGCCTTCGGGAGCGCCGTGTTGTCCTCCGGGAAGCGGCCGCCCGTCATGTACTGGGAGAGCTGCATCGCGCCGGGACCGGTCGTGCTCGGATCCGAGCCGCCGAAGCCGCTCGAGAGGACGACCATCGCCTGGTGGAGCGGGACCTTCACCGTCTCGCCGACGTTGCCGAGTCCCTTGAACCCGTCCGTCGCGGCCGTCTTGATGATCGTGAGGAGCGCGCGGTTCCTGCCCTGGCTCGGGTACGTGGCGGTCACGCCGCGGATGAAGGTCTGCGCGTTCGCCTTCTTCGACGCCGGGAGCCACTTGGAGTCCTGAACGACCTGACGGTCGTTGAAGAACATCACGTTCACGATGTCGTTCGGACCCATGCTCGTGACGAACTGCTCCGCCACGGCCTTGGCGTCGTCGAACGAGTTCTGCATCCGCCTGTCGGCGTCGACCAGGATGAGCCACGCCGTGCCGACGCCGGGCTCGTTCGACTGACCCCACTTCGCGGTGCTGACGAACTTCGCGGGCCGATCGGTATCGTCCACGCTCACGGTGAAGATCGCGTTCTTCTCCGGGAACGGGAACGGATCGTAGAGGGCCTGCGGCTTCTCCAGCGCGTCCGCCATGCAGGAGAGCTGCGCCCCGCCCGTGAGCGTCGCGCAGCCCGCCGTCGCCTCGCTGACGCGCTTCGACTGCACGATCTCCACGACCATCGTGATCAGCGGATCGCCGCTCTGCTGGCTCGCGCGCGGATCGATTCGCATGATGTGCGCTTCCGGCGCGGACCAGGCCGCCTTCGGGAGCGCGAGGAGAACGAGGAGAACGAGCGCGTGAATCGCGCGAGCGCGACGGAGGATGCTTCGGACCATGAACGTTCCTTCGGGGTTTAGACGATCTTCACGATCGTCGAGAGGAGGCCGAAGCGGATTCGGTCCCCGTCCCTGATCTCGTGGCGTGTTCCCGGAGTGAGGCGCGCGCCGTTCAGCAGCGTACCGTTGGTGCTGCCCGTGTCCTCGATCTTCATGCGCCCCGGGTTCGCCGAGGCGAAGATGACGGCGTGGCGGGACGAGGCCGTCGGGTGGTCGAGCTCCACGTGGAGAAGGGGGCCGGTGCCCTGTCGGCCGATCCGGTTTTCACCCTGCACGATCGGCCACGCGCGACCGAGCGGGCTCGTGTCGTAGCTGACGAGGAACCCGGCGAGGATGCGCGGCGCCCCTTCGGGGACGGCCTCGGGGTCGAGGGCCGTGACGCCCGGCATCGCAGCCGTCTGTGATGCGGCGGTCGTCGCGAACGCCGCGCTCGGCGGCGCGGAGCTTCTATAAGGAGGCGGAACGCTCGTCGGAGACACCGCCATCGGCTGGACCGGCGACAGGGCTCGCTGGGCCGCCTCGAACTCCTCGCGAGTCGGCGGGGCCGCGGTCTCGGCATACTGGAGGCTCGAGCTCGGCGGCGCCGCTTCGTACGGGGCGTGAATGACGGCGGGCGGAGGAGGCTGCGGAGCGCCGGGGATCGCGTAGGGGATCGGCTGCGGCGGCGCGGCCGCCGGATTGGAACGCGAAGCGACGAGCGGCGCGCCGCACGCGACGCAGAACCGACTCGTCGGGTCGTTGGTCGCGCCGCATCGCTGACACTGGCTCATCGGGGGTCCCCGGAAGCGGGCCCCGCGAATGTCGAGGCGCGCGGAGCGAGCTTAACCCGCCCGGGGCGCGGCACCCAAGTAGCCGGTCAGCTGTCCTTCTCGTCGCGGACGCGGGCGGCCTTGCCCTCGAGCTCCCGGAGGAAGAACAGTCGGCCCTTGCGGACGACGCCCCGGGCATTCACCTCGATCTTCTCGAGGCGCGGCGAGTGGAGCGGGAACGTGCGCTCGACGCCCACGTTGAAGCTGCTCTTGCGCACCGTGAACGTGCTGCGAGCGCCCGCGCGATGCTTCTTGATGACGATGCCGCGGAACACCTGAACACGGAGCTTGTCGCCTTCGACGATCTTGTAGTGAACCGCCACGGTGTCCCCGACGCGGAACTCGGGCAGGTCCGACTTCAGGCTGGCGCGCTCGAAGGCTTCGATCTTCGCTGGGGTCATGGACATCTTCGGGCTCCTTCGGGAAACGCGCGGTCTCGGGCGCGGGAACGGTCGGGATGACGGGGCCCTAGAGTGCGAGGGCCGGGGGGCTCGCCGGGGGTCGGGGGGCGCGGGGGCACCTCGGACCGCCAGGGAGCGAGAAGGACGCGCATTATGCATTCCGCGACGAGCCCGTCAACCTACGCTTGACCGGGACCCCGGAGGGGGCTATTCCCCCTCGCCCCAGCCATGAACCTGCACCCCGGAGTGATCGGCCGAAAGCTCGGGATGACCCAGATTTTCACGGAAGACGGCAGCGTCGTTCCGTGCACGGTCATCGAAGCGCGCCCCGTCGTCGTCGGCAAGCGCACCAAAGAGAAGGACGGCTACGACGCCCTCATCCTCGGTATCGAGGACAAGAAGGAGAAGCACACGACGAAGCCCGTCGCCGGCGCTGCGAAGAAGTCCGGGGTGTCGCCGAAGCGCGTCGTCCGGGAGCTCCGCTGCTCCGCCGAGCACGCGGCGAAGTTCGAGGTGGGCGCCCCGCTCCCGCTTGCGGACGTGTTCGAGGTCGGGCAGTTCGTGGACGTGCGCGGCATCATGCGCGGCCGCGGGTTCTCCGGCGTCGTCCGTCGCCACCACTTCGCGGGCAACGTGCAGACGCACGGTACCCACGAGTACCGGCGCCACGGCGGCTCGATCGGCCAGCGCAAGACGCCGGGCCGCACCTTCCCGGGCATGCGGATGCCGGGCCAGCACGGCAACTGGGCCGTCAGCGTGCCGAACCAGAAGATCGCGAAGCTCGTCCCGGACCAGAACCTCGTCCTAGTCGAGGGCGGCGTCCCGGGCGCGCGGAACTCCGTCGTCATCGTGCGCGGCTCGACGCGCAAGGGTGGCGGGAAGCCCAAGGCCAAGGGCTGACCCGGAGCCGGGGTAACCCGTACGCGCGTCCCGACGCGCGTACTCGTGCCGCCAAGGCCGAGGGCTACCCCGCGCGGAGCGTCTTCAAGCTCCGCGAGATCGACGAGCGCTTCCGCCTGCTCTCGCCGGGCCAGCGCGTGCTGGATCTGGGCGCCGCGCCGGGTTCCTGGACGCTCTACGCCTCGGAGAAGGTCGGAAAGAAGGGGCGCGTCGTCGCGATCGATCTGAAGGAGATCGCCGGCGCGTTCGCGGAGAACGTCACGGTGCTCCAGGGGGACGTCCTCGCCCCGGACCCTCCTCCCGCTTTCCTCGAGCACGCGCCGTACGCCGTCGTCCTGTCCGACATGGCGCCCAACACGACCGGCTCGAAGACGACCGACCAGGCGCGGAGCTTCGAGCTCTTCATGAAGGCGCTCTCGGTCGCGACCCGCTTCGGCGCCGAGAAGAGCTCCTTCGTCGGCAAGATCTTCATGAGCGGGGACTTCCCCGAGGCGAAGAAAGCCGTGACGGAGCTCTACGAGGAGTGCCGCGTCCTCAAGCCCGAGGGGACGCGCTCGAACAGCACGGAGATCTTCGTCATCGGCGTGCGGAAGAAGACCGGGCCCGCCGGGCCCTGACGCTCACTCCCGCTCGAGACCCGTGTCGAAGAGGCCGCTCGCGAGTATCCGCTCCGCTTCCTCGCGGTACTTGCGGGCTGCGTCGTCGTCGACCTCGTCGAGGAGCGTCACCGGACGGCTCCGCGGCGGGAGGATCAGCGAGCGCGCGGCCTTCGGGATCCGCGGCGCGACCCGCGCGCGCACCTGCGAAACGGGCTGAACGTCTTCCTCCGGCACGTCGAGAGACGGCTCGGTATCGAGCGCTTCCCGCACGCCGAGGCCCGCGAGGGTGGGGAAGTGCTCCCGCCGAAAGTCCGCGACGTCCACGGGAACGGACTTCCCCGGCGCACGCACGACGACCCGTTGCTTCCGCCGGTGGACCGCGGCGAACGCGGATTCGGGCACGAGGAGCAGGGTGCGAACGGGGCGGGTCATCGGGCTTACGGAAGTCGCGGGGTGTTCGCGACGCCCGACACTTCTCCGACCCGGGTGGCTTCCGTCAACAAAACGGGGACGATGTCCGCCGGAACGGCCGTCCGGGCGCGCGGACCGGGCAGCCCGTTCTCGCCGGAAAGAACGGGCTTTTCTTCCCGCTCAGAACCCGACGGCGTACCCGAGTGACGGTTCCAAGACGAACCCGCTCGAGGGGAACGGGATCATGAAGTTCAGGTTGAGGACGGCGCCGTGCGTCTTGCCGATGGCGTACATCACGCCGCCGCCCGCGCTGACGAAGCTCTGTCCGAGCTGCTTCACGGCCGTCAGGGTCTTCTTCGAGGAGGGGCCCGGGTCCCCGTCGTAGCAGGGGTTGTGCTGG
>DASZXK010000020.1:0-64813 GCA_035545855.1 Polyangiaceae bacterium | reverse complement strand
GGGGGCGGCCGCGCGGCCACTCCCCGCTCCGTTTCGGCGCCCGTAGCTTCGACGATCGAGGTCCGATGAACGCACGCATCCTCATCGACGGCATCCTCCGCCACACGACGGTGCTCGTGGCGCAGCTCGCCACCTCGGGCGGGCTCCGGGCGCCGCTCGTCGGCGTCGCGAACCAGGTCTTCCTCGAGCTCGCCGAAGAGCTCGACCGTCAGGGGGTGAGCCGCAAGGTGAGCGCGGACATGTTCGGGCTCGCGCTCCGCGGGTACCAGCGGCGTCTCCAGCGACTCACCGAAAGCCGCACGGACCGGGGACGGACGCTCTGGGAATCCGTGCTCGCGTTCCTCGGAGACGGACGGCTCCGCACGCGCCAGGACGTCCTCTCGCGGTTCGGCGGCGACGACGAGACGATCGTGCGCGGCGTGCTGCACGATCTCGTCGAGAGCGGGCTCGTCTTCACGACGGGCACGGGTCCGGACGCTCTCCACCGCATTGCGACGCAGGCCGAGCTCGGCGAAGGCGCGAATCTCCTCGACGGGCGCGGCGTGGACGAGCTCGTGTGGGTCACGGTCTTCCGCGAAGGGCCGCTCGATCGCTCGTCGCTCGAACGGCTCACGCACCTCTCCGGCTCGGTTCTCGATCAGTCGCTCCAGCGACTCGGCGAGGTCGGTCGCGTTCGCGTCGAAGGCGACGGCGGCGCCGCGAAGTACCGGAGCGGCGAGTTCGTGATCCCGCTCGCGAACGAGCACGGCTGGGCCGCGGCGGTCCTCGACCACTTCCACGCCGTCGTCACGACCATCGCCGCGAAGCTTCGCGAGCCCGAACCCCGGAACGACACGGGCGGAAGCACGTACACGTTCGTGGTGTGGCCCGGGCACCCGTACGAAGACGAGGTCCGCGGAGAGCTCCGCCGCTACCGTGAACGCCAGACGGAGCTCCGCGCGCGCGTCGACGCGTACAACCGAGATCACGGCATCCCGAACATTCACGACCGAGTGCTCTCCTACGCCGGCCAGACGGTGCTCGAGGGAGAGCTCCGCGAGGACGGAACATGAATCGACGAATGCTCCTGGTTCGCTCTCTCTTCGTCGCCGGCATCCTGGCGATTCTTCCTCGCTGCGGCGGCGACACGAACAGCAGCGAGTCCCATTTCGTCGGCTGCAGCGACCTGATCCCGTGCGAGGCTGGGCTCGCCTGCGAAGCGGGGCGCTGCGTCGCGCCGAGCGGGGCCGGCGGAGACGGAGGCGATCGAGCATCGGGTGGCGCGTCCGGGCAGAGCACGGGTGGAGCTGCCGGTAGCGCCGGCGCAGCCCCGACGTTCGAGGCGGGCGCGACGGGCGGAGCGTCGGGATTGGAGGCCGGCGGAGGGGACTCCGGGCTCGCGGAGTCGGGCGCGCCCTCGAACCGAGACGCGGGTCACTCGGGCGGCTCGGCGGACGGCGGAACGGATCCGCGCTGCTGCGGCGCGTTCGGCGCCGACGGCGGTGCCGGGTGCGCGTACGTCGACGGCCGCCCGCCGACGTGCGCGTTCGGCGTGTGCACGCTGAACCCCGCCGGGGGAAACTGCGCCGTCGACTCGGACTGCGCGGCGGGAGAAACGTGCGAGGGGAGTCACCTCTGCGCGTGCGGAGACTATCTCTGTTCGAGCGTGCTCGGCGTCTGCAGGAGTCTCTCCGTGGACGCGAGCACTTCGCTCGCGGGCCCTTGCCCGGACGTCGGACGCGTCACGGTCTTCGATCTCGGAGAGCCGGATGGCGCGCAGGCTCTGCCGCGGGATCTCGTCGTCGGCCCGGACGGAAACGTCTGGGTGTCCGTCGCGGTGAACGTCGGCGGCGGGAACCTCGGCGAGCTCGTGCGGGTCCTGCCCGGGGGGGAGATGACCGTGTTTCCGACGCCGAGCGCCGGGGATCTCGCCCTGGGTGGCGACGGGAACTTCTGGATCGCGGGTCTCACGTCCATCATCCGCGTGACCCCCGGTGGAACCGTCACCGAGTTCCCCGTTCCGCTGACGGCTCCGAGTTACCGCGGCATCGGTCTCGTCGACATCACGAACGGCCCCGACGGCGCGCTGTGGTTCACGGAGTACGACGACAACCAGATTGGTCGGATCACGACGACCGGCCTGCTCACGGAGTTCCCCTTGCCGTCCCCGGTGCAGACGGTCCCCGAGGATCCGAAGGTCGTGGGCGCCTACGGCATCGCGGCGGGCCCGGACGGAAACCTCTGGTTCACGGAGAACGAGACCAGCGCCGTGGGGCGCCTCACGCCGTTCGGCGCCGTGACGGAGTTCCCACTGCTCCCGTCCGTGTACTCGCGCCACCCGGTGGACATCCAGCTCCACGACGGAAAGCTCTACTTCATCGAGAACTACTCGGCGGACGTCATCCTGGCGATGAGCAAGGACGGGGAGACCTTCGACCCATACCCCTCGCCGTTCCTTCGCGCGAACGAGATGCTGGCCGCCGGCCTCGCCTTTCGCTTCGACTACTCGACGTGGATCGGCGGCTACGGAAATCTCGTCACGCGCGTCGCTCGCAACCACGTCACCACGTGCGACCTCGCGGGGAGCGGAACATCTCCCGTCCAGCCCTTCTCGCTCGTGACGGCCCCGACCGGGAACGTCTGGTTCATCGAAGGCGGGAACCACGCCGTCGGCTTCATCGAGCCGACGCCGCTCTGAGCGGCGGAAGGGCTCGCGCAACGCTTGCGCGGTCCCGGCGCTCCGCGTTCCTCGCGCACGGGCGCCGTCGGTCGCGTCATTTCCGCTCGATTCGCTCACGTCATTCCCGTCGTCTGCCATTTGGGGGGCGCGCCCGGTAGACCTCCATCCGTGACGAGGAACGACGGATGAACCAGAGGACGCTCATCGACGGCATCGTCCGTCAGACGGTGGTGCTCATCGCGGAGCTCGCGACGGCGGGCGGCATCCGCGCCCCGCTCGCGCACGTGGCCGAGCAGGTGTTCGTGGAGCTCGCGCAGGAGCTCGAGCGCCAGGGGGTCACGCAGTCCGTCAGCGCGGACATGTTCGGGATGGCGCTCCGGACGTATCAGCGACGGACGGAGCGTCTCGAGCGGAGCGAGACGGACCGCGGGCGCTCGCTCTGGGAAGCGGTGTTCGAGCACGTCCGCCAGGGGTCCGTCGTGTCGCGAGAGGACGTCTTCAAGCGCTTCCGCCACGACGACGAGGTCGCCCTCAGGGCCGTGCTGCGCGATCTGACGGAGAGCGGGCTCGTATTCTCGTCGGGGAAGGGCCGGAACGCCGTGTATCGCCTGGCGACCGAGGAGGAGCTCGGCGCGCTCCGGCATCGCGGAGATCGCGCCGCGCTCGACGCGCTCGTCTGGAGCATCGTGTTCCGCGAGGGACCGCTTTCGCTCGGCCGCCTCGCCGAGCTCTGCCGGCTGCCGGCGAAGGACGTGGAGCCGGTCGTCGACGGGCTCGTCGGGAGCGGGCGCCTCGAACGGGTCGAGAGCGGCGGCAAGCGCGAGTACCGCTCGCGGGAGCTCGTGCTCGGGTTCGACGACCCGGCGGGCTGGGAAGCGGCCGTGCTCGATCACTTCTCCGCCGTCGTCCGCACCATCGCGCGGAAGCTCGCGCTCACTCCCGAGGCGTCCGCGAAGGACGAGGTCGGGGGAAGCACGTATCACTTCGTCCTCTGGCGCGGGCATCCCATGGAGGAAGAGATCCTCGGCGAGCTTCGCCGCTTCCGCGAACGCCAGACCAAGCTTCGCGATCGGCTCGATCGCTACAACGAGGAAAACGGAATTTCGCCCGAAGCCTTCGGCGTCACCGCTTACTTCGGTCAATGCCCAGTGGAGAACGACGATGCAGAATGAAGCTCACGGGATTTCCCGCTCCTCCGGATTTTCGCGTCGCGTGCGGGCCGTCCCGCGCGGCTTCCTCGGCCGCGCCCTCGGGTCCCTCTCCGTCTCGGTCGCCGCGCTCGCCCTGTTCGGCGCGTGCAGCTCGACGAGCCGCGAGCCGGGCACCGGGGAGACCCATTTCCTCGCCAACTGCACCACGAGCTGCCCCGACGGCCTCGAGTGCATCTGCGGCGCCTGCACGAAGACGTGCGGCTCGGACGGAGCGTGTTCCGCGTTCCCCGGCGGCGCGACGTGCGAGACGAACGCCTGCGGCGGAGGGAGCTCCTGCGACGTCGCTTGCAGCGGAGACGGCGACTGCGCGGCCCTCCCGTCGGCCTCCCACTGCGTCTCCGGAAAGTGTCGCGCGACGGCGGAGACCGGCGACGGCGGTACCAGTCATCCCGACGCGGGCGGTTCTTCCCACGATTTCGACCACTGCGCGCGAAAGCCGCCCTCCGTCTGCACGATGCAGGAGACGTGCGCGGAGCTCGGGTGCGGCGGGCTCGAGTTCGAGTCGGACGGCTGCATGCGGGCGCCCTGCACGGACGATGGTGCGTGTGGCGATGCGGAACGCTGCGCCGCCACTCGCTGCGTCAACACGAGCGCCTGCACGTACCAGAGCGGCGGCGAGTGCGGTTGCGGCGGTACCGCTCAGTGCATCGCGGGCGCGTTCTGCAACCCCGTCGCCGCCGTCGGCAAGAAAGGAGACTTCGTGTCCATCGAGGTGCAGGTCGGGAGCGGCCCGTGCCCGCCCGGAAATACGTGCAGCTCCTGGTGGAAGATCACGGCGGACGGCGGGCTTGCGGCGATGAAGTCGGGCGAGCCGATCAGCTCCCAGATCTCCGCGGGAGATCTCGCCGAGATCACGTATCTCGTGAACGGCCCGGAGCTCCGGAACGCGCTCGAGAAAGGGATCGCCTGCGATCAACCGCCGACGGACGTCGGCGAGACGATCATCCTGACGCTCTCCAGCGGAGAGCTCCAGCGAGACGTCACCGGGTGCGTCTTCTCCGGGCCGAGCGGGAACGTGTTCCAGCAGGTGGACGCGATCGTGAAGCGGTACTGACGGCTTTCGCGGCGGCGGAGCGGCGCGATGCCCTCCGCCGCGCCGTCCTCACCACGTCTTCACGATGGTGCAGCCGCCGTCCAGGCACGCCATGGACGGGTTCCGGCAGTCGGCGCTCGAGCGCGCCTTCCCCCGCCTTCTGCCAGGAGATGCACGCGAGGCGACAGTAGTCCTCCGGATCGGCGCTGATCCCGGTGACCGCGCCCGGGCCGGATTCGCGGGATCGATACTCACCGGGGCTCACTCTCATCGGAAATTGGCTTAAATTCCAGCACATGGGCCAAATATCCGTGTACTCACTGTACACGAATTGGGGCGGGCGCCGGGGGAGCGCCCCTCCAGGGAGAACGGTCGGCTCCCTCGGCGTCATCCACACGTGCGGCCGCCCGTGCGAGAGTCGTGCGCATGGCGGTGAGGTCCGGGCTCGGCTCGAAGGCGTGGAGATCCGTTCGTGTTCTCGGCACCATTCTCGGCGTCCTCGCGGGACCGGGTTGTTCGAGTAGCGACGCGGGCGGCGGCTCGCGAGCCGTGCCGGACGCAGGCAGCCGGAACGTGCCGGCTTCCGGAACCGAGGGCGGCCCGTGCTACCCGAACGACACCTGCAACACCGGACTCGCCTGCCTCAGCCACCTGTGCGTGAACGCGGGGACGGGCGGAGCGGGCTCGGGCGGAGCGAATTTCGGTGGGTCGAATTCCGGCGGAACTGCAGGTGCGATCGGGTCCGGTGGCGGGAGCGGAAACGGCAACGGCGGAACGGCTGCCGCGGGCGGAAACGGCAACGGCGGAACGGCCGGCGCGGGCGGAGGCGCGACGGGTGGTACCGGCGCGATCTCGGGGACGGGAGGCGCCGACGTCGACGCCTCCGTCGAACCAGACGCCGCGGCGGACGCGGGACATCCGGAAACCGACGCGAGTCACGACGCTTCCGCGCCGAGCGTCACGCAGATCGACGAGTGCCCGGGCCCGCTCGCGAGCGACGTGGCTTCCGCCCTCGCGCTCGGTGGTTCCGTCACCACCGAGCAGCTGCTCTACCCCTACGACGGCACCGTCTTCCCGAACGGGATCCCGGCTCCCACGCTCCAGTGGGACACGGGGAGCGCCGACGACGCCGTCTTCGTGCACCTCACGAGCGCCCGCTTCGAGTACCGCGGCTGCTTCGGTGCCAACTCGAAGGAGCGGCTGGATCTGCCCGCGAACGTGTGGTCGGCCGCGCTCTCCTCCCGAGGCGGCGAGTCGGATCCGCTCGAGATCGCCGTGACGGTGAAGCACGGAACCTCCATCGTGGGTCCGATCCCGATTCACGTGGTGCTGGCGCAAGGGACGCTCGGGGGGACGGTGTTCTACGACACGTACACTTCGCCTCAGGCCTCGAACAACGGAGCCATCATGCGTCTCCGCATCGGCCAGACGACGCCCGAGGTGTTCCTCACGGACACCGGAGTTTCGCCCGTCGGACCGTGCTGGAACTGCCATTCCGTTTCGGCAGCGGGCAACGCGATGGTCGCGGATCATCAGTCGTACCCCCTCGGGTCGTACACGACCGGGTCCTTCGACCTCGTCGCGAACCCGGGCACGTCGCCGCCACCGACGAAGACGGTCTCCGGGAGCACCGCCGACTTCGCGTTCGCGGCGTTCTTCCCCGACGGCTCGAAATTCCTGACGAGTGGCAGTCCCGGCGACTCCGCCGGCCAGTCCGTGAACCCGTTCTATCCCGCTGCGCCGGGCAACGTGCCCTTCATGGTCGGACCGCAGAAGTCGAAGCTCTACGATGCGAAGACGGGCAGCGCCATCACGCTCTCCGGGTTCTCCCCGCAGTACGCGAAGATGCCCTCCTTCTCCCCGGACGGGACGAAGATCGCGTTCAACTGGCACGAAGACTCGAACGGGCACTCGCTCGCCGTCGCCGACTTCGCGAGCTCCACGAACACGGCGTCCAACGTGCGGGTCGTCTTCAAGCATGACACGCTCTACCCGGGGTGGCCCACGATCACGGCCGACAATCGAGAGATCGTCTTCGCGCTCGGTAACGCCGCCGACTACGTGAGCTCGTTCCCGGACCGCCCGTCGACGGCTGCGAGCGATCTCTGGATCGTCGACATCGCGACGAAGACGGCGCGTCCGCTCGCCAAGGCCAACGGGTACTCGACCGACGGCGCACCCACGTACCTTCCGCGTGCGGGCCGCGACGAGCACCTCGGGTTCTTCCCGAACGTGAGTCCCGAGGCCGCCGGCGGGTACTTCTGGCTCTTCTTCACGAGCCGCCGGACGTACGGAAACCTCATCACGGACGAGACGACGAACCTTCACTCCGTCGACGACACCGTGACGAAGAAGATCTGGGTGAGCGCTCTCCGCGTCGAGTCGAGCGGCCTGGTCGCCGATCCCAGCTTCCCCCCGTTCTACCTGCCCGGTCAGGAAGCGGTCGCCGGGAACTTCCGTCCGACGCACGTCCCCTCGCCGTGAAGCCGGCTGCGGTCGTGGGACTGAACGCCTTTTCCGGGCTTTCCCGGTCCCACTAGGGCCTTGGGCGCCACGGTGCTATCGAGGCGGGCCCCGGCGCGAAGTGGTGCGCCCCCGCGGGGAATTTGGGCTCGCGGTAGCGAGCAGAAGAGACAAGGAACGGAACGGCAAGATGAAGGCCTTTTACGACAAGGACGCGAACCAGGACCTCATTCGGCAGAAGAAGGTCGCGATCATCGGCTACGGGAGCCAGGGCCACGCGCACGCGCTGAACCTGAAGGACAGCGGCGTAGAGGTGACCGTCGGTCTCCGCAAGGACTCGTCTTCCTGGAAGCGCGCCGAGGCGGAAGGTCTCCGCGTGACGGAGCCGAAGGAAGCCGCGGCGTGGGGAGACGTCGTGATGACGCTCGTCCCCGACGAGCTCGCGCCGGACATCTACGCGAACGAGATCGCTCCGGGCCTGAAGCCCGGGAACTACTTCGCCGTCGCGCACGGGTTCGGCATTCATTTCAAGAAGATCGTCCCGCCGAAGGACGTGGGCGTGTTCCTCGTCGCGCCGAAGGCGCCGGGCCACACCGTGCGCCGGGAGTACGCGAACGGCCGCGGCGTGCCGATGCTCATCGCGCTCCACCAGGACCCGTCGGGGCAGACGAAGGACCTCGCGCTTTCGTACGCCTCGGCCATCGGCGGCGGCCGCGCCGGCATCCTGGAGACGAGCTTCCGTGAAGAGACGGAGACGGATCTCTTCGGCGAGCAGAGCGTGCTCTGCGGCGGCCTCACGGCGCTCATCACCGCGGGCTTCGAGACACTGGTGGAAGCCGGATACGCGCCGGAAATGGCGTATTTCGAGTGCTGCCACGAGCTGAAGCTCATCATCGACCTCATCTACGAGGGCGGCATCGGCAACATGCGCTACTCCGTGAGCAACACGGCGGAATACGGGGATCTCACCCGTGGCCCGCGCATCGTGACTGCCGAGACGAAGAAGGTCATGAAGACCGTCCTCGAGGAGATCACGAGCGGGAAGTTCGCCGACGAGTGGCTCGCCGAGCACAAGGCCGGAAAGCCCAAGTTCAAGGCGCTCGAGAAGGCCGGCGCCGAGCACCCGATCGAAGAGGTCGGGCGCAAGCTTCGCGGCATGATGCCGTGGATGAAAGAGAACCGCGCCGTCAAAGAACGCGCCGACGGCTGAGAGGCGCGCATGGCCGACTCCCACGACACGGCCGTGCAAGAGTGGCCGAGCTTCGCTCGGATCCCGATGGACGAGGTGCTCCCCGCGCCTCGTCCCAAGGGACAGAAACTCGCGCGGTACGTGTGGTGGGAGGGAGGCGTGAAGGAGGCGAGCGCCCTCGGCGTCCACTACTACGCGAACGCGCTCCACTACGGCACGGCCGTCTTCGAGGGGATCCGCGTGTACCCCACGGAGAGCGGCCCGTGCGTGTTCCGCCTCCGGGATCACGTCGATCGTCTCATCGGCTCGGCGCACCTCTACGGAATGACGCTCCCGTTCTCGGCGGACGACCTCGTGAACGGCGCGCTCGAGGTGACGCGGAAGAACGCCGTGGAGAACGGCTACCTCAGGCCTCTCGCGTATTTCGGCTACGGGCCGATCGATCTCAAGCCGAAGACGGAGTGCCCCGTTCACGTCTTCATCGCCGTGCGGGAGCTCGGGACGTTCCTCGGCGAGAACGCCCTCCGGAACGGCATCCGCGTGACGGTCTCCTCGTGGCGGAAGTTCCACCATACGATGCTCCCCACGATGGCCAAGGCGAGCGGGCACTACGCGAACAGCGTGCTCGCCGCGCACGAGGCGCTCGATCGCGGCTTCGACGACGCCATCCTCCTGAACCACGACGGCACCGTCGCGAGCGCCACCGGCGAGAACGTCTTCTTCGTCCGAGGCGGCAAGCTCTTCACGAACGACGAGATGTCCTCCATCGTCCCCGGCATCACGCGCGACTGCATCCTGAAGCTCGCGAAGATCCTCGAGATCCCCGTCGAGATCCGCGCGTTCACGCGCGAGGAGCTCCTCCGCGCCGACGAGGTCTTCCTCACGGGAACGGCCGCCGAGGTCACGCCGGTCTGCGAGATCGACGGCGTGAAGTACAAGACGGGGCAGGGAACGTTCAGCGCGCTCTTCCGGAACACGTATCTCCGCGCCGCCACGGGCAAGGATCTCCGTTTTTCGGACTGGATTACGCTGGTCTGAGTCCGGCTCGGGCTCGCCGGCCCGCCTGGCGTGCCCGGGAGCACGAAGGGGGTATTTCCCCGCACGGATAGTTTGTATACAAACCATCCCATGTCGTCTTCCAAGGGAAATACCCACGTCGCTTCTCGGCTCGGCTCGTCGGCGCTCTCGCACTACGGAAAATGGCGGGATGCGATGCGGTGGCAGCGTTCGCTCGATCGGGCGCTCCGGTCGCTCTCCCTGACGCACACGCGTCTCCTCGTCCTCGCGTCGCTGGACACGGCCATTCGGCGCGCGGACGACGCGGTCCCGCTGTCGGCGATCGCGGAAGAGGCGGGTCTCGACCGCGGAACCGCGTCGAGCGTTCTTCAATCTCTGGAAAAGCTCGGACTCGTCGACCGCGGCGGCGTGAACTCGGAAGACCAGCGGGCCCTGCGCGTCTGGATCACGCGCAAGGGCGAACGCGTGCTGGACGCGGCGGTCCCGCTCGCCGAAGCGGCGGCCGCGGCGACGCCCGCCCCGGACCGCGTGCGTGCCAAGTCGTGATATCCTCGAACACCATGCTCGACCGTCTCTCCCGCGAAGACCGGCTCTTGCTCCTCAAGTTCGTGTGTGCGTTCGCGTGGACGGATCTCGAGATCACGGACGCGGAGCGCCGGTTCGTGAAGCGACTCGTGGAGCGCGCGGGCCTTTCACCGGAGGACGCCGCTCGGGTGGACGGCTGGCTCGCGGTCGCGCCTGCCCCCTCCGAGGTGGATCCGAGGAACGTCCCGAAGGAGCACCGCCGCGTGTTCCTGGATGCGGTGCGAGCCATGGTCTACGCGGACGGCAAGGTCGAGGAAGAAGAGCGACAGAACCTGGATCGGCTGAAGGCGGCGCTCGAGTCGGCGTGACGCCGAGGCGGGACAAACAACGTCACACCGCGGGCAGTCCGGGGAAGACTGCACGGCCGCTCAGTGATAGTGGGGGATCCGTGTCGGATTCCCTCGAAACATCGTCTCCACCCTCGTTCGTCCTCACCGCGCCCCGCTTCCCCGGGCGCGCGTCCTCCGGGTCCGAGCCTCGCTACCGCCTGTTCGACCGGGACGCCGTGGAATGGCTCCGCACCCTGCCGGACGAGAGCGTGGACCTCGTCGTGACGGACCCTCCGTACGAGTCGCTGGAGAAACACCGCGCCGTCGGCACGACGACCCGGCTGAAGCACAGCAAGGCGAGCAGCAACGACTGGTTCCGGATCTTCCCGAACTCGCGCTTTCCGGACCTCTTCTCCGAGATCTACCGCGTGCTCGCCCGGAACCGGCACTTCTACCTCTTCAGCGACGCGGAGACGATGTTCGTGGCGAAGCCCATCGCGGAACGCGCGGGCTTCAAGCTCTGGAAGCCGCTCGTCTGGGACAAGAAGAAGATCGGGATGGGCTACCACTATCGATCTCGCCACGAGTTCATCCTGTTCTTCGAGAAGGGGAAGCGGAAGCTCGCCGACCTCTCCGTGCCGGACGTCCTCACCGCGCCGCGCATTCACGGCGGCTACCCGACGGAGAAGCCTTCCGCGCTCTCGGAGGTGCTCGTCCGTCAGAGCACGGAGAAGGGGGAGCTCGTCATCGACCCGTTCATGGGGTCGGCCTCGGTGGGAGTCGCGGCCCTGTCGCTCGGTCGCCGCTTCCACGGCAACGATCTCGCCGAGAGCGCGCTCGCTCTGGCGGAGGAACGCCTCTCGGGAACCGTGCAATACTCGCGCGAAGCGGGCGAGTAGCGGAACGGCAGACGCGCCGGTTTTAAAAACTGGGTCATTTTGTGGGTTCGACTCCCACCTCGCCCACCGCTATCGTCCCGCACGTTGACCGGTAACGAGTACCGAAAGAAGGTCGCGAGCTACCTCGTCTCCGCGTACTGGGATCGCGGCATCCAGGTGTTCGAGGAGGTCAACGTGGGCACGTCGATCATCGGCAAGCAGCGCCGCGTGGACCTGTTCGTCCTCCTACCCTCGGAGCGGAAGGCGCTGGCGCTCGAGTGCAAGTACCAGGACACCTCCGGCACCGCGGACGAGAAGATCCCGTACTCGCTCCAGGACCTCGCCGCGCTCCGGATGCCCTCCGCGCTCGCCTACGCCGGAGCGGGCTTCAGCGAGGGCGTGCTGCACTTGCTGCAGGCGTCGGAGTTCGCCGCCTACTGCCTCCCGGACGACACGCTCCGGCCCGTCGCCCGCAAGGTGGGGGACTCGATCGACTCCGGGACGTGGCAGCTCGATCACGTCCTCGCGATGGCGTTCGGATGGTGGGACATCCTCGTCGCGGGGAAGACCCCGCTCGAGGGCTGAGTCGCCGCTCAGGGCCCGACGGGGACGAACCGCGTCTCGTCGAGCTTCGCGAAGGATTCGACGACCGGCGGCTCGTTGCCGCGCTCGACGAGGCGCGCGCTGTAGAGGACCTTGCCGTCCGCCGTCACGACGTCGCCGCCGATGTCGCGTCCCGGGACGTTCGCGCTCCGCGTGATGCTGAGCTTCGCCTGCTTCTTGCCGACCGTGACCTGGTAACTCGTGACGTCGCAGTCCACCTGTTCCGTGCCGACCATGCAGGACGTGTGCTCCGTGCCGATGAGCTCGTCGTTGCTGTCCGGCACGAACGCCGTGCGCTGCATGAGCGCCTCGTAGTCTTCCTTCGTCGCGTCCGCCTCGCCCTCCGCCGTGATGCGGGACACCTTGAGGACCTCGTCCGCCCCGCGCATGCGGACGCGAAGCGCGCTCATCTGGTCGCCTTCCTGGAGGACGAAATCCACGACGAGGATGTCGCTCCCCTCGCGCGCCACGACCTGCTCGGTGAGCGACAGCGGCTTTCCGCTCGCGCTCCGGTACTCGTACACGTGGAAGTCCCCGAGCTTCCGCTTCTCGAGCGTGTTCTCGGACTCGGCGACGGGCGCCTCGGGCGCGGCCTCTTCCGGCTTCGCCGGCGCGGCGGCCTTCGCGGGCGTCTTCCTGGACGCGACCTTCGCGGTGGCGGGCGCGGCCGGCTCGCGCATCGCGTGCGAGCACGCCGTGGTGACGAGGGTCAGGGCGATTATCGAAGCGAGCGCGTTCGCGGGTCGTGCCATGCCCCGCCGATAGCGAGGCCGGCGCAATCGGGCCAAATTTGCGGACGCCGGCTCACGCCGGGGACTCGAGGAGCGGAGCCTCCGGTGGGTTCGCCGCCTCCGGATCTCCCGCGATCTTCCGCACCAGGGCCTCGACGGTCGGGCCGAGCGCGGTCGCCGCCGCGGACGCGCCGATGGCGGCCGTCCACGAGATGGGGCCGAGCGGACGGCACCCGAAGAAGTGGCTCACGAACGGCGTCTGCACGAGCGCGGAGAGCGCCGCCGCCGACGCCAGGCTCGTGGCCACGACGGGCCGGCTGAAGCCGCCGGCGACGAGCGTCTGGCCGAGCTGGGTCCCGACGAGCGCGACGAGGCCGATCGTCCGCGCGCGCGCCGAGGAGCCGATGAGGCGGCCTATTCCCCAGGCCGTCGTCGCGCCGAGGCTCGTCACGATCGCGCGCGTCGCAATCTCGCGGTGGAGCGGCGCGCCGAGCGCGGCGTCGGGTGTCTCCCGCGCGAGCGACTCGAAGCTCCGCGGCTCCGGCGGACGAAGCGCGATGGCGAGGGCCGGCGCGACGTCCGTGAGGAGGTTCACGAGGAGGAGCTGGCGGGCGTGGAGCGGCGGAGTGCCGTCGAGCAGGCCGGCGAACAGCGTGAAGCCGATCTCACCGAGGTTCCCGCCCACGAGGATGGACACGGCGTCGCGGACGCTCGCCCACATGCTCCGCCCCTCGACGATGGCGTCGACGATCGTCTCGATGCGGCCGTCGGTGACGACGATGTCCGCCGCGGCCCGGGCCGCCTGCGTGCTCGCGGCGCCGATGGCGATGCCGACGTCCGCCAGGCGGATCGCCGCCGCGTCGTTCGCGCCGTCTCCGGCCATGGCGACGACGGACCCCTTCCGCTGGAGCGCGCGAACCACGCGAACCTTCTGCGAGGGAGTCACCCGGGCGAAGACGGCGATGTCGCCGATCTTCTTGTCGAGCTCATCGTCCGGGAGCCCGGCGAGCTCGGCCCCGGTCACGATCCCTCGACCCGAGAGGAGGCCGAGCTCATCGGCGATCGCCTCCGCGGTCCGCGGGTGATCGCCCGTGATCATGACGGTGCGGACTCCGGCGCGAGAGAGGCCGGACAGCGCGACGGACGCCGTCTCGCGCACGGGATCGCGGAAGGCGAGGAAGCCCCGGAAGGTGAGGTCGACGACGTGTTCGGGCGAGAGCGTCGTGTCCGTGGCGACCGCCCGGTCCGCGACGGCGAGGACGCGGAGCCCCGAAGCGGCCAGCTGGGTGGTCGTTCGCACGAGCTCGAGCCGACCGACGTCGTCCAGCGCCTCGACGACGCCCGCGCGGACCCGCGTCGTGCACGAGAGCAGGAGCACCTCGGGAGCTCCCTTCACCGAGAGGCGCGTGCCGTCGTCCGTTCGACCGAGCACGGCGTGATAGGCCCGGCCCACGGAGAGCGAGAGCTCGGAGAGCGCGCGGTATCCCGGCGCGCCGTGGTCCGGGCCGACGAGCGCGGCCGAAGCTCCATCGCGGAGCGCGAGATCCGTGGAGTCTCCGGGATTCTGGCTCGGCGCGGCCCGCATCGTGGCGCGCAAGGCGGCCGCGACGACGGCGCGCTGGGAAGGACCGAGCGCCGCGATGGCTCGCGCCTCGTAGCCGTCCGAAACGACGGCGAGGGAGAGCGCGCCTTCCGTGATCGTCCCCGTCTTGTCGAGGCAGACGACGTCCACGCGGCCGAGCGCCTCGAGCGCGCGTGCGTTTCGGACGAGCGCGCCTCGCTCGGAGAGCCTCTCCGCCGCGGCGAGCTGCGCGGCGGTCGCGAGAAGAGGGAGCCCTTCGGGGACGGAGGCGACCGCGAGGCTCACGCCGGTCGTGACGAGCTCGTCGAGCTTGCGGCCGCGCAGGAGCCCGGCGCCCACGACGGACGCGCCTGCCGCGAGCGCGACCGGTCCGGTCGTCTTCATCAGCGCGGAGAGCTTTCGCTCCACGCCGGCGGTGCTGCGGGCGCCCTTGCCGCCGGCCGCCCCGCGACGGGCCTCCGTGTGCTCGCCCACGGCGACGACGATGGCCGTCGCCGTGCCCGCGACCACGGTCGTTCCCTCGTAGATCATGCTCGTGCGATCGGCGACCTGCGCCTCGAAGGACGGGGCGGCGAACTTCTTCACGGGGAGCGACTCCCCGGTGAGGCTCGAGGCGTCGACCTCGAGCGAGGACGCCTCCAGGACGCGGCAGTCCGCAGGAACCACGTCCCCCGCGGCGAGCTGGACGACGTCCCCCGGGACGAGCGTGTCCGCGTCCACGGTCTCGGCGACGCCGTCCCGCCTCGCGACGGCGCGACGGTGGTCGCTCCGGGAGAGGCTCCGGAGCTTCCGCTCCGTGGAGAACCGCTGCAGTCCTCCGATGAAGGCATTCAATCCGACGACGCCGCCCACCATGGTCGCGTCGGCGATGGAGCCGACGGCGGCCGAGAGCCCCGCGCCGGCGGCGAGGAGCGGCGCGAGCGGGTTGAAGAGCTCGTCCGTGATCGCGTCCGCGAGATCGCGGAGCGGAGAGCCCTCGTCGTTCCGCTTCGTTCGTCGGAGGAGCGCGTCCACCCGGGTGAGGCCTCGCTTCTCGCTCGTGAGGCGTCCGAGGACTCCGTCGGGGTCGAGAGCGTGCCAGGGCGTCGGATCGCGCGACGGCGGGAGCGCGAGCCGGCGGATCGCGATGGAACCCCGGACGCCGTTCGTCATGGACATCATGGACGCCGTGTTCACGACGAACATCACGCGCCGGGACGTGAGGGGGAGGAGCCCGCCCGCCGAGACCAGAGCGCCGAACGCGGCGGCCCCGAGAGCGATGTTCACGCTCTGCCTGGAGACCTCGCGCGCCCGGGAGGAAATGCGAAGGAGGAGGCGGAGCTCGACGAGATCGTCCTGGCAGAGGAGGTCCGCGCCCCACGGCGTCGGGACGCCGCGACGGAGGAGCCCGATCGAGACGTCCGCGACGCGGAAGCCCTCGGAGTGCCCCGTGGCGACGAGACACACGCCACGACCCTCCCGCTGGAGCCTGCGGATGCCTGCGACGAGCCCCTCGTTTTCCCCGATGACGTCGTCGGCGCTGACGGCCTGGAGAATGGTCTCGTCGTGCGAGGCCATCACGACGCGCATGCCGGCGTCGTGCGCCGCGGCGACGAGCTCGTCGAGCCCCGTTCGCGCCGTGATGTCGACCTCCACGACGGCGACCACCTCCGTGCCCCGCTCGAGCGCGAGGACGAGCGCGCCGCGTCGTGCGAGCGCGCGCGCCGTCTCCTCGAGATCTCCGGGCATCACGTTGTGCGCGAGCTTCCACGGGCCGAGGTGGTAGTCTGCGCGAGAGACGCGCTCGAGGGGCCGCTCCGCGTCGAACAGGTCCGAGAGGGCGAGGCGGATGGTCGCGGGATCCACTCCCTCGCGCGGGTGGACGTTGCCGAGCGAGTACGCCTTCACCGAGACGAGCTCGCCGGAGAGCACGAGGCAATCCAGGCGATCGAGCTTCCGGAGCGCCTCCGGCCGAACGACCAGCGTGTCCCGGTACGCGAGGACGCGGCCGACCTCGGCGCTGAAGACGTCCCGCCCGAGCTGCGCGGGCCGCGGAAGGCTCCCGTAGAGCGCGGCGACGGCGCGCTGGATGCTGCCGGACGTCGCGAAGCTCACCGCGAACCCCGCGAGCGACACGATCCACGCGCGGTCCGTGTACTCCTCGATGGGGCCGGCCGGCATCGGCACGGGTCTCTCGGGCTCTCCGAAGGTCCCGACGATTCCGTCCGTGGCCTCGCTCGCGAGCAGGGCTTCGAGGCGCTCCCACGTTCTCGCCCTTCCGCTCCGCTCCCGCCACGCCGTCAGCTTGTGGAAGCCGTCCACGAACGACGTGAACGGTCGCTGCGCGAGCCCCGAGAACGTCGCCATCGCGAGATCCAGGAACAGCTCCGTTCGCTCGGGACCGATCCGTGTCTCGAGCTCCGCCCGGAGGCGGTCCACGCTCTCGATGACCGATACCAGCGCGGCGGCGTTTCCCGCGAACGGAAACGACGGAAGCGGCGACAGCGAGAGCCCGAGCCCGGAGAAGAACGCGAAGACGTCCGCCGTGAGCGCGACCAGCATGCGCCGCGTGGGCTCTTCGTCCGCGGGGTGCTCCGGCGTGCCCTCGAAGGAGGGCACGGCGACGCCGGCCGCTCGCTCCGCTTCCTGCACCGCCTGGACGAGCTCCGAGAGGGCGACGGTCCCGCGCTCGAACGAGAAGACCACTCGCCGGAGGGGGGCGATGATCTCCACGGCGCGGATGCGGCCGTCCCCCCCGAGGAGGGCCCGGAGGGCGCGGTCGAAACGTTCGACCTCCGCGTCGCCCACGCCCGCGATTTCCACGTGCGCGCGCTCCTCCCCGAGGAAGGAGCGTCTGCTGCGCTTCCGGAACAGGCTCACGACGGGTTCGAGCGAGCTTCTGAGCCTCATCGTTGCGGTATCCGGGTCTCGTGAGATATCACGGCGCCGTGACTTCCGCGACCGACGGAATGCCCGAGGACGAAACCGTCTCCGACGCGACGCCCGCCGTCGCCGTGGCGCGTCGCGGCTTCAAGCGAGACGTCGCCGCGCTCGTCCGCGCGCTTCGCACGGCGCGGCTCTTCGTCCCGCTCGCGCGCCGGATCGAGGAGGTTCCCGTGGGGGTCGAGCAGCTCGTCGGAGACGACCTCCAGCTCTCTCCCCACCTCCTCTTCGGAGAAGATCGCGTCGGGTTCCTCCCGCTCTTCACCCGCCCGGAATTCGTCGAGAACGCGACCAACACCGTCGGCTGGACGACCGGGGACGGTCCGCTCGAGTACTGCGCGCTCCCGGGCCAGGTGGCGATGGATCTCGGTCTTTCCGTCGTGGACGACGAGCGCATCGGAGGCGTCGTGCTGAACCCCCTCCACGAATCGGAGCTGGTCCTTCTCCGTCACGAGATCGGGAGCATCGCGCAGGGGAGGCCGCTCCCGCTCGTCGGGTACGTCTCGGAGATCCCCGTCGGAGAGGACGAGGAGCGCCTGATCGCCGAGATGGACGGGCCGCCCCCGGAGGAAATGGTCGAGGCCATCGAGGGCGTCCTCGCGGGCGCATCCGGGAAGCCGCGGCACTCCCTGCACCGGACGTTCAACGCCGAGCGCGACCTCGAGCCGCACCTGACGCTGAACGTCACGTTCGAGGATCCCGGAGCGGCCCCGGACCGGGCCCGGCTCGGCCGGGAGCTCGCGGAGGCGCTCGACGGCCTCCTCCCGCCGCCTCACTACATCGACATCCTGTTCGACGACCCGAAGCTCGGGTGACGGCGGCGTTCGATCCGGGAGAACCGGGGCCCCGAATCGGGTAACGTCCTCGACGCCCGCTTCATGGAACGACCGGACATCCTCGTCGAAGGCGGCGAGCGCCTCTCGCCGACCGAGCGCTTCAACATCTCGGCCATTCGACGGACCTTCGAGCCCGGCACGCTGGACCGTGCGATTCGCTTCTGTCAGCGCCACGTCGGTTCTCAGTGGATCACGATCGTCACGAAGAACCTGCTCTACGTCCACGGGCTCGAGCGCATGCCGCCGCTCGATCCGGGTCGGAGCTTCATCTGCGTCTCGAACCACCGCAGCTTCTTCGACCTCTACGTGATCACCGGGTACCTCGTCCGGCGCGGGATGCCCCACCGCCTCGTGTTCCCCGTCCGGGCGGAGTTCTTCTACGACAGCCCGCTCGGCTTGTTCGTGAACGGCGTGATGAGCTTCTTCGCGATGTACCCGCCGATCTTCCGCGACCGGTCGCGCGCGGCGCTGAACCTCGTCGGCCTGGACGAGCTCGCGTGGATGCTCCGGCGTGGTGGGACGTTCCTCGGCATCCACCCCGAGGGTACGCGGAAGCTGGACGACGACCCGTACACGCTCCTGCCGGCCCAGCCCGGGGTCGGGCGCCTCGTCCATCGCTCCGGCGTGACCGTCATTCCGGTCTTCGTGAACGGGCTCCTGAACGATCTGCCGAAGCAGATCACGAGCAACTTCGACGGCTCCGGCCGGGACGTGCACATCGTCTTCGGCGCGCCGATCGACTACTCGGATCTCCTCGCCGCGAAGGGGTCACCGCGCGTCTACCGCTCCATCGCGGAGCGCGCGCGGGACGTCATCACCGCGCTCGGACATGAAGAGCGCGCCTACCGCGCCGCTCAGTCGTCGTCGTAGAAGAGCGGCTCGCGGTTCGTGAGAAACGTCTCGATCCGCGCGATGTCCGCCGCCGAGAGCCCGAGGAACTTGAGCCCGAGCCCCGGCGGAACGTTGCTTTGCTCGGAATACACGCGGACCCAGCGCACTTCCCCGACGCAGCGAATCGGGTCGCCTCCGTCGGGCAGCGTCACGGAGACGTCCATCTTCTCGCCGACCGGCTTCTGGACGTGCGTCGCGATGAACAGGCCCCCGGACGAGATGTTCTCCGCGAAGCCGGCGTAGAAGTTGTGGTCGCTCGAAAGCGAGACGTCGAGATCGACGGCGAACCTCGGGTGGATGCGCCGATTGTCGGGCTGACTGTTCCGCGCCTCGCTGAACGTCGCCTCTTCGCGGGAACCCGTCGCCGGCTCTTCCTCTACTGCGCGGGCATGGGCGGCTCTCATCGTTTCCGTTCCTCTCCTGGCGTTCCGGACCGAGGTCCGCTCGCGGCCGATCGACGCGAGTCGCCCTCGATCCCAAACGGCGGGACTCGCCGGTCCTTGAGGGGTCGTCGAAGACGGAGCGATGTGGGGCGACGTGTGCCGGGGTCGGAGGGGCGTTCCGAGTCGCCTCAGAGCCAGGGATTCAGGGGACTTGCGGCCGGCCGCGGAGGCCGGGTCGCCACGAGGACCGAGTAGCCGGCGAACGCGGCGACGGTGAGCGCGGAGGTCCGGGCCGCGAGCTCGGGCAGCCCGGCGGACGGCGCCGTATCGATGGCGGCCGACCAGGCAGCCGCGATGACCGTCGAGGCGAGCGAAAGCGGGGCGCCGACGCGGAGCGCGATCTCCGATGCGTCGGTCGTGGTGGGTCGGCCGAGCCCGTTCCGGACCGCGGCGACCCCGAGCGCGGTGACCGAGACCTTCGCGATCGCGAATGCCGCGCCGAGGAGCGACCACCGCGTGCTCGCCTCCTGGACGGAGGACGTGATCCCGGGGACCCGGTAGCCCCCGGCGAAGACGACCACGAAGAGCGCGGCGACGACCCAGAGGTAGCTCCACTCCGAGAGGCGAACCAGCGTGCGGAGGAGCCGCGAACCGCCCGAGCGGGCCGTCGCCGGGAGGTCCTTCGCGGATGGGACGGTGGTCGCGAGGAGGACGAGCCCGAGCACGAATAGCCCCGGATTTCGGGCGACGGCCCAGCGGAGCGGCGCCGCTCCCTGGTCGGCGACGAGCTCCGACAGCACGAAGCGGCCGCTCGCGAGCACCGCGCCGAGGAGCGAGAGCAGCGCCGGCGCGACGCACACGAGGGTTCGACCGAGCGCGGCGGTCGCCGCGCGCAGTGACCACGATCGGCCGTCGACGCCTCCCGCCGCGAAGCGCGCGAGGACGAGAGCGAAGATCGCCGAGAGGGACGTCGCGAACAGGTCCAGGTCCGGCGAGACGAGGACCCGTCGCGTCGCGAGCCGCACGATTCCGACGAGCACGAGCGCGAGGACCAGAGCCGCCGCGGCAGCGAGCTCGCGCGTGGTCGCGATGGGTTCGACGAGAGCGGCGACCGCAGCTCCGAGCGCCTTCCCTTGGGGCTTGCGGGAGGCGAGCGGACCGCCTTCGCGTGACGCGAGGACGAGCGCCACCGTGCGGCCGAACGCGCCGCGCACCAGGGCGAATGCCGTGAGCGCGAAGGCGAGCACGACGGCCGGCCACGCGAGGGCCGCGACGCCGAGCGGCGAGACGCCGTCCACGTCGAGCGCGAGCCCCGGGAGCACACGGCCGTCCCGGAGCACCGTGAGCCGTGCGCTCCGCTTGCCGCTCTCCGGCGCGAGGTCCGGCAGGTCGAGCACGGTGACGCCGTCCTCGGCGAGGAGGACGTCGCCGGCGCGGAGCCCGGCGGTCCCGGCGCGCCCGTCGGGAACGACGGCCGTCAGCCGGAAACCGGTCCCGGACGGCTCGGGCGTCCCCGAGAGGCCGAGCGCCGTCGCGAGCTCCGTGCTCGCGGCGGGGTCGGACGGTTCGATCGCGGCGGTGGGGAGCACGTCGAACGTGACGTCGCGGAGGGTGCCGAAGATCGGGATGCCGCCGCGTGCGCCCGCATCGAACACGACGCGCACGTCCCCGTGGAACGTCGTGTGGAGCGCGCCGCCCCCGCGACCCACGAAGCGGCGCTCCAGCGCGGGTTCGAGCGCGAACGAAAGGGCGTTCTGTGCCGTGGGGGCCGCGCGGGCCGTGAGGCTCACGTCGCGTTCGGGCGAGCCGCCGGGGCGAAACAGGTCTCCACGGAACGTGACGGTCGCCGAGCGTCCGTCCGGAAAGCCCTCACCCGTCACCAGGATGCGGTCGGAGACTGCGGCGCGCTCCGGGGAGAGGCGATGCACCTGGATGAGCTCCGGGCCCCGCGCGTCCTCGCATCCGACCGCGAATACGGAGCACCCGAGCAGGGTGAGGCCGAGGCCGAGGCCGAGCGACGGCGTGGCTCTTCGTCGCGACGCAGCCGAGAAGGCGACCATGTAGGGAAAAAAGATAACGTGCCTGAACCAGCCGGGCGAAAAACGCGCGCGGAACTCCAATACTTGACGCCATGCATTACCCCGCGCTCTACTCTGACGAAGGGAACATTTCCCTTCGGACTCGCCGCCCTCCGGGGCCACGCGGGGCCCCGAAACGCTAAACGAATCGATCGGCCGGAGAACGGGTGACGAGCATGGTTCCTGGTGATGTTCCCGAGGGCAATCCGGCGGAGCGGCGGGTCATCAAGCGCTACTCCAATAGGAAGCTCTACGACACCAAGGACAGCCGCTACGTCACCCTCCTTCAGATCGCGGAGATGATCCGTGCGAACGAAGACGTTCAGATCATCGACAACGCGACGAAGGAAGACAAGACGGACGTCACGCTCGCTCTCATCATCTCGGAAGAGCTGAAGGCGCGCCCGCGGGGGATCCCGCTCGCGACCCTCAAGGCGCTCATCCGCCAGCGCAGCGAGAAGATCCTCGGGCACCTCCGGGACAGCCCGATCCGTCGGCTGATCTCCAAAGATCAGCCCGGCGAGGAGACCCAGGAAACGACCGAGGCTGCTCCGGTAACGGAGGAGGAAGTGGACTTGTCGGGAAGCGAATCTCACCAGAAGGGCCTCCGGGCGACGCTCGAGCAGTGGCAGCACACGATCGACGAGCGCATCCGC
Source organism: Polyangiaceae bacterium (assembly GCA_035545855.1). GTDB lineage: Bacteria > Myxococcota_A > Polyangia > Polyangiales > Polyangiaceae > DASZVB01. The sequence continues at coordinate 42,827 of DASZXK010000020.1, read as the reverse complement.
GCGGTATTGCCCAACTTTTCCACGATCCGGGAGCTCCAGGCCGAGCTCAAGCGGGTTTCCGACCGTCTGACCGCCATCGAAAAGCGCCTGGACGAGAAGCGGGAATAGCTCGATAGCCCGGGCTGTTTCCGGGGCTAAGGAGCGTGGCCTTGAGTAGGTCCGACCCGGCCAGAGACAGCGTGGAAGAGTTCGAGCAAGCGCTCCTGTCGCACGGCCCGAGCCTGCTCGCCGTGGCCTGCCGGCTCACACGAAGCCGGTCGGACGCCGAAGACCTCGTCCAGGACGCGCTCGTGAAGGCGCTCCGCGCCCGGGATCAGTACCAGAGCGGCACGAATCTGAAGGCCTGGCTGCTCAAGATCCTGAAGAACACCTTCATCAACCGCTATCGGCGGAGCGGGCTCGAGCGAACCGTGCTGGACGGTCCGGATGCCGACCCGCTCGCGGACGGCTGGATCGGCGCGGAAACCCTCCGCGCGATGCGGGACCCGGAGAGCCAGGCGCTCCGCCCCGCGCTCGAGCGCGAGATCGGTGCCGCGCTCGACGCGATGCCGGAGGAGTTCCGCACGGTCGTCGTGCTCTCGGACGTGGAGGAGCTCTCGTACAAGGAGATCGCCGACGTCGTCGGTTGCCCGATCGGGACGGTGATGTCGCGTCTCCACCGCGGGCGCCGGCTCCTGAAGTCGCGGCTCGTCGAGCAGGCCCGGGCGCTCGGCATCGGACCGGAGACGACCGAACCGAAGTCCGCGCCCGCCGCGGAACAACCGGTCGCGCTGGACGCTTATCGTGCCAAGAGGTCAGGACGATGAGCTGTCGCGCGATTCAGGCCCTTCTCGACGCGTACGTCGACGGGGAGCTCGTCGCCGAACAGACGCTCGAGGTCGAAGAACACCTCGCGACTTGTGAGAGCTGCGGGGAGCGCGCCCGGTTCGGCGCGGCGCTGAAGGAGAGCACGCGGAAGGTCGTCTCCGCCGATGCGGTTCCGTCCGCCGGGTTCGAGAGCCGCCTCGCGAGCGCGCTCCGGGCGGAGCGGGAGCGCGTGCTCGCGCCGGCAGCGAGGATTTCGAGCCGGGCGCCGGCGCGCAAGCGCTGGGCGAAGGTCGCGCCGATGCTGCTCGCCGCCGCGTCGACGTTCGCCGTCGTCACCTGGCTGAACGCGCGCGCGGATCGGGAGCGGAGCGTCGCGGCGCTCGCCTCCGTGATGCCGCCGGTGCACGTCGCGCCGGTGGAGACGCCGGAGCAGGTGCTGGACGAGCTCGTCGACTATCACACCGCGCCTCCCGCGCCGCAGATCACCGAGCCGAACCTCGTTCCGAAGCTCGAGCCCGAGGTCGGCGTGCCCGTGAAGCTGCCCTTGCTGAAGCAGTACGGCGCGTCCTGGGAAGGCGGGGCGGTCGTCCCGATGCAGAACCAGCGCGCGGCGATCTTCCGATACCGGCTCTCGAACCACCCGGTGACGGTCTACGTCTACGACGCGCATCGCGTCCCGCTCCGCGGCGTGCTCGAGCCTCGCGTCGTGCACAACCAGGCCGTGAGCGTCGGGGAGCGGCGGGGCTACTCGATCGCCGCGCGCGAGCAGCGCGGCGTGGGCTACGCGATCGCGACGGACCTGAACGACGACGAGAGCGCCGAGCTCGTCTCGACGATTTACTGAAACCGGAGAGGAAACGCCGCTGCCGCGGCGGCGATTCCGTCGACCGTCCGGCCCCCGGGCGCCGGCGTTCATGGGCCCGTGCGAGGGGCGTGGTATCCCCACGGGGATGCTCCCGTCGCCGAGCGAGCACTCCGTTCCGGGCCGTCCTCCGTCCCGGGGACGGACGTTCGACGGGCGAAACCGGGTGCTGCTCGCCGTCGTCGCTGCCCTCGTCGCGATGGCGGTCACGGCGACTCTCCTCATTCGCGTCGCTCGCTCGGTCGCCGAGGCGCGCGCCCGTCTGCACGGGCTCACCCTCGAGATCGAGTCGGTGAGCCTCGGGCTCGGGGTGGTTCGCTTCCGCGGCGTCACGGTCGGCGCGCCGTCGATTCCGGGATTTTCCGCCGAGCTCTCGTCCGTCGACGTGTCGCCGTCACTCCGCTTCTCCGCGCGCCGCGTGGCGATTCACGGCGGGGTGGTCCGTCTCCGCGGCGCCGTCGATGAGGTGCGCCGGCGGTTCTCGGAGCTCCCGCGCGAGTCGTCCGAGAAGACGCGGGGAGGTTCGACGGACCGCGAGCTCCTCGTCGACGGAATCGACGTCGTGTGGAACGCTTTTGCGGCCGATCGCGGCGCTCGCACGGACCCCGCCGGCGAGCTCCGCCTGTGGGGTGCGCGCCTTTCTCGCGCCGACGGGGTGGAGCGGGTCGGCGCGGACCTCTTCCGGGCGAGCGTCCCGGGCGGCGAGATCGACGTCACGGACGGCGCCGTGGAGGCGACGATCTCCGGCGGGCGACGGGCACTCGCGAGCCTGCGTGCCGCCGACGCCGTCGTCCGCGTGGACCTCGACGGATTCCTCGGGCAGGACGGCGTCGAACGCGGGGGTACCGCGAGCGAACCCGCCGCCTCGAAGCCCCGTCGGGCTCCGTTCGGGGTCGCGCTCGATCCGAAGCGAGGGCTCGAGCTCCGGGAGCGGCTCCGGAAGCTCGCCGGTACGCTCGAAGGAGTGCTCCCGGAGGCGTCGCCCGTGGAGTTCCAGGGCGTGCACTTCGTCGTGCGCCGTGGCTCGGAGCACCTGAACGTCGGGCCCGCGAAGATCGTGATGCGGCGCGAACCGGCGTTCGTGGAGGTGTCGGTCACGTCGAGCTCGCGGGAGGGCGCGACGCCGCTCGCGCTCGCCGTCACGCTTCCGGACGGGGACGCGGCCGTGGACGCGGAGGTCTCCGGCGGGCCCCTCCGCCTCTCGACGCTCGGCGTTCGGGACGGCGACTTCGGTCTCTTCGACGTCGGTCGGGCGGAGGTTCGCGTGCAAGGCAAGGCGAGCCTCGGCAGCGACGGGCGGACGGTGGTCCTCTCCGGGCGCGCGGACCTCGACGCCCTGTCCGTGAACGAACCGAAGCTCGCGCGGGACCCCGTCGCCGGTCTCTCGTTCGGCGTCGGAGGGGACGCGACGTTCGCGACCGACGGCAGTCGAATCGACGTCCGCGAGCTCTCGGTGAACGTCGGCAAGGTGACGCTGCGCGGCCGGGGGACTCTCGAGCGGAGCGAGGGAGACGCGAAGGTCGGGGCTCACCTCGAGGTGCCGCTCGCGGCGTGCGAGGATCTCCTCGCGTCGACGCCGCGTGCGCTGGTCCCGCTGTTCTCCGGCCTGACGCTCTCGGGGACGTTCACGCTCTCGGGAGACGTGACGTTCGACACGCGGAAGCCCGCGGACACCCGCGTCACGTTCTCGGGGGCGAACGGCTGCCGGGTCACCGCGGTTCCCGAATCGCTCGCGCCGGATCGATTCAAGCGGCCGTTCCAGCGCACCGTGCGGGGAGCGGACGGCCGGGACGTCCTGGTCGAGAGCGGCCCGGGGTCGGCGGACTGGGTGCCGCTCTTCGACGTCTCGTCGTTCGTGCCGACGGCGGTCGTGGTGCTGGAAGACGCGCATTTCTTCACCCACGACGGCTTCGACGGGAAATCGCTCGAGGACTCCATCCAGGACGACCTCCGCGCGGGCAGGTTCGTCCGCGGCGGAAGCACCGTGAGCATGCAGCTCGCCAAGAACCTCTACCTCGCGCGCGAGAAGACGCTATCGAGGAAGCTCCAGGAGGCCGTGCTCACGCTGCTCCTCGAGCAGACGCTCGGGAAGGAAGGGATCCTCGAGCTCTACCTCAACGTCGTCGAGTTCGGGCCCGGGCTCTACGGCATCGGTCCCGCCGCGCGCCACTACTTCGGCGTCACCCCGAAGGAGCTCTCGCTCGCGCAGTCGCTCTACCTGATCTCGCTCCTGCCGAACCCGAAGGTGCACCACTTCAAGCGCGACGGTACGTTGACCGATGCCTGGGCGGAGTACCTCCGGCACCTGATGGACATCGCGCACAAGATCCGGCGAGTGACCGACTCGGAGCTCGCCGACGGACAGAAGGAGATCGTCCGGTTCGGCGTCGCTGCGGAACGTCCGCCCGAGGAGCCCGCGGTGGAGGGCAGCGAAAGCTCGGACGTCCTCGGCATGGAGCCCCGCGAGGACGCGCCTCCCGGTCCGTGACGCTCACTTCTCCCCGCGCGCGCGGAGCTCCGCGAAGAACCCCTGCAGCAGCGCGACCGATTCCTCCGCGAGGACGTCGCCCGCGACCTCGAAGCGGTGGTTCAGCTTCGGGGTGAGCCCGACGTCGAAGAGCGTCACCACGGCGCCGGCCTTCGGATCCCGCGCGCCGAACACGACACGCGAGACGCGCGCCGAGACGAGGGCGCCGGCGCACATGGGGCACGGCTCGAGCGTCGCGTACAGGGTGCACCCGTCGAGCCGCCAGTGCCCCCGGCGCTCCGCGGCACGCCGGAGCGCGACGACCTCCGCGTGCGCGGTCGGGTCCTGGTTCACTTCGCGGAGGTTCCGTCCCCGGGCGAGCTCTCCCGACGCCTCGACGACCACGGCGCCGACCGGGACGTCCCCGGCGTTCGCCGCCGCGCGCGCCTCGTCGAGCGCGATCCGCATCCAGTGCGCGTCCTCTTCCGCGCCTCGAATCAAGGGACGCCCCACGCGGTGAGCGCCCGACGGACGTCCTCGGCCGTGGCGCAGGCGACGACCCGAGGCGGGAGCTCGCGCGCACCCCGGGCGCTCGTGATCCAGACGGCTCGCGCTCCCACGGCGAGCGCGCCCTCGACGTCCGCGACCCAGGCGTCCCCGACGTGGATGATGTCGGCCGGGGCGACCCCGAGGCGTTCGGCGGTCCACTCGAAGATGCGGCGCTCGGGTTTCTCGAACCCGAGGGCTCCCGAGTCCGCGACGACCGGGAAGAACCGGCGGAGGCCCATCGCCTCGAGGAGCTCGACGAGGCGCCCCTCCGAGTTCGACACGATGCCCAGTCGGACGCCGCGCTCGGAGAGCTCCTGCACCAGCTCGGCCATGCCGGCGATCGGTCGGCGCCACAGGTTCCGGGTCGGCTGTGCCGACCAGAGGAACTCCGCCAGCCCTCGCGGCGTCGCCGCTTCGCCGGCGCCCGTGACGCCCGCGCCCGCGAGCAACGTCCGCATGAACGTCGTCCAGGCGTCGTGCCCCGTCTCGCCGCGGTGCTTCGCGGCGTCGTAGGCGGCCCAGGCGGCCGGCATGGCGCGATCGAGCGCGTCGCTCGTCGTCCGAGCGCCGCGCTCCGCCACTCGCGTCGCGAGGAAGGCCGTGTCGAGCTGGCCGAGAGTCTGCCCGTAGTCGAACGTGACGGCGATCACCCGAAGAGACCCCGGAGCTTCTCCACGAACGTGCGCTGCTGAGGTTGCACGTCCTCGCCGAGCTCGGCGCCGAGTTCCTCGATGAGCTGCCTCGCGCGGGGCGTGAGCTCGGTCGGGACCTCGAGCGCGACCTCCACGAGCTGGTCCCCGCGACCTCCCCGGTAGCGGTGCGGCGCGCCCTTGCCCTTCATCCGGAGCACGCTCCCCGGCTGCGTCGCAGGCGGAACGCGGACCTTGGCTTTCCCCGTCAGGCTGGGCACTTCGATCTCTCCCCCGAGCGCCGCCGTGACGAAGGAGATCGGTACGCTGCACACGAGGTCGTCGCCGTCCCGCTTGAAGAACGGATGTGGCTGGACCTGAACGAGGATCTCGAGATCTCCCGCGGGCTTGTCCGCGCGCGTCCGGCTTCCGCCGCCCTCGATGACTCGAGTCGCGCCGTCCTCCACGCCGGCCGGGATCGCAACCTCGAGCGTCCGGGAGACGGTGACGAGGCCCTTGCCGGTACACTCCGAGCACGGCACCAGGGGGACACGCCCCGTGCCGCGACAGGCGGAGCACGGGCGCTCGATCGCGAGCGGGAGCACCCCTTGCTGAAAGCGGACCTTCCCGCGACCGCCGCAAGCACCGCAGGACGACACGCGGGTTCCCGGCTCTCCGCCGGAGCCGCTGCACCGCTTGCACGCGTCGAGGCGCTGGTACGTGACGTCCTTCGAGCAGCCGAGCACGGCCTCCTCGAACGTGATGGAGAGACGCTGGCGCAGGTCCCCCCGGTCCCCCGTGCGAATGCCGAACGCGCCGAGCAGGTCCCCGAAGATGCCGTCGAGGCCGAGGGACCCGAGATCCGAAAAGTCCGGCGCTCCGCCCGTTCGGTCGAAGATGGATGGGCCGAAGCGATCGAACGCGGCGCGCTTCTGGCTGTCCGACAGGATCTGATAGGCGGCGTTCAGCTCCGTGAAACGGGTTTGCGCGGCCGGGTCCCCGGGGTTCCGGTCCGGGTGATGCTCGGCCGCGAGCTTCCGGAACGCGCTCCGGATCTCCGTTTCCGTGGCGCTCCTGCCGACGCCGAGGGTCTCGTACGGGTCCCGCACCGGGACGGCATACCACGAGCGCGGTTTTCCGGCTGCTCCGGAGGCCCTTTCCGTCCCCCGCGCCGCGGAGATACGCTCCCCGTACCCATGTCTTCGGACGACGCCGAGCGACGCCGGGAAGCGCGTGCACCGATCGAGCTTCGGGTCGAGTACAAGCGACTCAACACGTTCTTCGCGGACTACGCGAAGAACATCTCGCGCGGCGGCACCTTCATCGGCACGGAGCGTCCGCTCGACATCGGAACCGAGTTCGTCTTCGCGCTGGATCTCCCGACGCTCGCCGAACCGCTGCGCCTGCGGGGGCGCGTGATGTGGGTGACGGCGGCGGACGAGGCGAGCAAGGCGAACCCGGCCGGAATGGGCATCGAGTTCCAGTACGAGGACGACGAAGAACGTCGCAGGCTCGAGCAGGCCGTGGAGAAGCTCGCCGCGACGCAGCTCGGCGAGCACATCGCCCACAAGCTGCTCGGCAAGCACTGACGAGCGCCCGGGCGCTCGCGCGCCCCGGTCGTCGCGCTCAGGGGATCTCGACGTCGGTCGGGAGCTTCATGTCGAAGCGTCGCCGCTCGGAGGCGAGGTCCCTCGCGATCGCGACCTCCACGAGCTCGATCGCCTCGCTCCTGGAGAATGCCTCGAGCTTCTCGACGGCGCGGGCGTCGTTCGCGACGAAGCCTCCCATCACGGTGTAGAACGTCGCCTCGGCCTGCTCGGTGCGGTTCCGTGCGGCGGCCAGGAGCTGCGCATCCGCGAGCCGGCCCTGTCCCCACGCGCGGAGCTTCGCCGGCCACCCGTCGTCGTCGTCGATGCGCGAGAACGCTTCCTCGACCGTGCCGTCGCTCGGCTTTCCGAGCCGTCTCTCGAGGAGCCGGAGCCAGAGCCCGACGTAGACGAGATCCGTCGGCTGGAGGTTCGCGTCGAGCGCGTGGTGCGCGGCGTCGCGGAGCGTCCGGAGGTCGCTCCGCGACAGGCCCCGCCGGCCCGCGTCGAGGACCGTCGCCGTGAGTTGCCGGAGGTCGCTCCGCGCCGCGTCGAAGGCGCGGGCCGTCGCGCGTCGCGCGCCGTCCAGGCTCCCGTACTGTTCGAGCGTTCGGGCGAGCACCCGTTCCGCGCTCGCCTGTTCGGGGGACGTGCGCGCCATCTTCCGCGCGTCGAGAGCTCGATGGAGCGCGTAGGACAGCGCCTTCTCCGCCTCGGCGGGCTTTCCCTCGTCCCGGTACACCTCGAACGTCGCGAGGCTCGCGTCCGCGACCGTCGTGGGGTCGGAGGCGGCGCTCGCGAGCTTCCCGACTGCCTGGAGCCATTGCACCGCGTCCTGATACGCCCCGCGCTGCCGATCGATCGCCGCGAGGAGCTCGAGCGCCGGCAGTGGACCGTCGCCGTCGCGCGCGGCGTTCACGAGCGGCCGCGCGCGGGCGAGGTCACCGGAGTGCGCCTCGATGGCGCCCATCGCGAACCGGAGCCGAGAGAGGCTCGGTGTCACGTCCTTGGCGTACGGCTGCTTCTCGACGTAGGAGAGGATCGGCGTCGCGTTCTCGAACGTGCGCCGGGCCGCGGCCAGGTCGGAGACGGCGTCATGCCCCATCAGCGTCTCGAGCGTCTGCCCCAGGGCCCAGGAAGAGAACTCGACGCGATCGACCGATTCGACCACCGGGCGGAGGAGGAGCGGCGCGGCTTCCCCGAGACCGCGCCGGACGAGGAGCGTCGCGAGGGGCATCGTCCCCCGCATCGTCTTCGGTTCGGCCCGGTAGAGCTCCACGGCGGAACCCCACGCGGCGGCCTCGGCGAGTCCGCTTTCGAGCTTCACGTCGCTCTCCGTGCTCGCGAGACGGTCGAACGTGGAGAAGAGCTCGAGCCACGCCTCGGCGTCGTCGTCCTCGGCCGCTTTCCGGATGGCGTCGTGGAGGTGCGGCGACACGACGCGGGCGACTCGCGGCGCTTCGAGCGCCTCGAGCGCGAGTCCGGCGTTGCCGCTCCGGAGATGCAATGCCGCGAGCTCCATCGCGCCGATCCGGATCGCGCGGTACGCCTCGACCGCCTCGTTCTGCTCGAACTCCGTGCTCGGAGGCATCTGCTCCTTGCCGTAGCCGATGGCGCGGTCGATCCACTCCATGGTCTCGTCCCGCGCGACGTTCACCGTCTCGGTCGTCGGGTTCAGCAAGGCTCGGCTGATCGCGCTCTCCGCATCCGTGGAGGCGGCCTGGAGCGGACCGCGGCTCCTGGTTCCCTCTTGCCACGCGGAGATCGCGGCCAGGTGCCCCGCGATCTCGCCTCGCTCGGGGGCGTCCTTCGCGAGCGAATCGTCCAGCATCGAGTAGAGCGCGAGCGCCCGCCCGTCCGAGCCCCCCTTGGCGATGAACGCCGCGGCGAGGAGGAGCGGGTTCGCGCGTCCCTCGAGCATCGTCCGGTGGAGCTCGCCCTCGCGGACCAGGTAGAGGGCCGTCTCCACCGCGCGGGCACCCGCCTCTTCGTGTCCGCCGTCGAACAGCTCGGAGGCGCGGGAGAGCTGGTACGAGACGACGCCGATCAGTCGGTTCTGGCGGTCTTCGTTCGCCTCGCGCGCCGCGAGGAGCGACACGAGCTCGCGCCCGAAGGTCTCGCCGGTGACGGCGAGCGGATGCACCGCCGCGTTCTTCGGGACCGCGACTCGGGGAGCGACGGCGGTCCTCGGCGCGCATCCCGCCCCTCCGACGCCGAGGAGGACGGAGAACGCGAGGGCCGGAAGGGGAAAACGCCGCATCGTTCGGACCAGATGCCCGAAATAGCACCAGTTTCGGCCAGCGGCGACCCCGGCGTCGGAACCCCCTCGGGGCCGCGCGCCATCCGTCAGAACACGGCGTCGACGCGGAGCCGGAGGCCGTTGATCTTCCCGCCGAGCTCGCCACCCACCGGGATCAGGAACCCGACCATGGGCACGAAGTGGCCGAACTGGGCGAGGATCCTGGGCTCGAGCACGACCTGGACCTTCGACGGAGGCGTCGCGCTCGACGAGTACTCGATCTGGTCGGCTGCGCGCCAGACGGCCCACGCCGCGAGTGCGACGAACTTCCGCTCCATGACCTCGTAGCTCGCGTTCCCGCCGAGGACGAACGAAAGCGCCGTCGACTTTTCCTCGTACGTGCCGCCGGAGGGGCCCGCCCGGTTCACGATGGGCTTGCCGCCGACCTTCGGCATGATGACGGCCTTGAACTCGCCCCCGACGCGGAGGTCGTCCATGCGGTGCGACACCGTGACGGACGGAGTCACGGGAAGACGCTTCGGCGCGTAGAGCTCCGGGTCGTGCCAGCCGCTCGCGGCGTCGGCGACTCGCTGGAGGTTGCCCTGCGCGATGCCCGCGGAGTCCTTGGTGTCCGTGACGTCGGGATTCCCCTGGGCCGCGGGAATGCCGACCGCGAGCTTCACGGCGAGCTCCGTGTCCCCCGGATCGGTGATGCGGTAGCGCGCGGCCATTTCCGGAACGCCGAGGGCGTTCGTGGAGGCGTCCTTCCCGTTCGACTTCACCGTTCCGGTGGTCCACGGGAGCCGCAGCATGAGCCGGAACGCGGGCGTGAGATCGTAGTGACCGCCGACGAGGATGCCGAAGCTCGTGGCACTGTCGGTGGTCAGGTTCCCGGGGCCCGGGACCGGGGCTTTGCCGAAACCGATGAGCCCTTCGGCGAACACGCCGAGTGTCTTCCGCGCCTTCGGAGGCTTTCGCGCCTTCGGCTTCTCCTCTTCCTTCGGCTCGGGCTTCTTGCCGTGCGAGAGCGCGCGTTCCTCCGCCGACTCGCCCTCTTCGTCTCCGGTGGCTCCGGCCTCTTCGCCTTCGCCTTCACCCTCCGCGCGCTTCGCGGGCTTCTTCTTCTTGCCGGGGACGAACTGCCCGTCCTCCTCCAGCGTTTCCGTCTCGGCGGGATCTTTTCCGCCTTCCTCCATCATGCCCGCTTTGTGTTCGGGCCCTTCGTCCTTCTTCTTCTTCGCGTTCTCCTTCGCGAACGCGACGCTCGAGGAGAGGAGCACGCACAGACCGACGGAGAGAAGCCGCACCGGGAGCACCTTCGAGTTCATTCACTGCCCTCGCACACACGAGAAAACGTCGGAAAAATGGCCCGAAACGCGCGGTAACCGGCCGACGCGGCGCGAGACGTTACCACGCACGCTTTCGCCCGGGGTACTCTAAGCGCACGATGAGTGACGAGCCGCGTCCCGTGCCGAAGCGGCTCGCCGACTTCGAGGTGATCCGGCGACTCGGCGTGGGCGGCATGGCCGAGGTGTTCCTCGCCAAGAAGCGCGGCGCGGAGGGCACGTACAAGCTGCTCGTCTTGAAGCGCATCTTGCCGGCGCACGACTCGTCGCGTCGCTTCCGCACGATGTTCGCCGAGGAAGCGCAGCTCGCGACGCGCCTCAATCACCCGAACATCGTCCAGGTCTACGACTTCCAGGACTACGGCGACGAAGGCCAGCTCCTCAGCATGGAGTACGTGGAGGGCCCGGACCTCCGACGTCTCGCACGCGGCGCGCAGTCGAAGAAGACGACGATTCCGCCGTACGTGTCGGCGTACATCATCGCCGAAGTCGCGAAGGGTCTCCATTACGCTCACGAGCGGCGGGACGAGGGCGGGAAGCCTCTCGAGATCGTCCACCGGGACGTCTCGCCGCAGAACGTGCTGCTCAGTTTCGAGGGCGCCGTAAAAATCGCCGACTTCGGGATCGCGAGCGCGAGCCTCTTCCGGGACGAGCCCGGCGTCCTCAAGGGCAAGACCGGGTACATGTCGCCCGAGCAGGCCCGCGCGGAGAAGGTGGACCGGCGGACGGACGTCTACTCGCTCGGCGTCGTCTTCCACGAGCTCCTCACGGGGAGGCCGCTCCACGGCGCGGCCGAGGGACAGCAGCTCCTCGAAGCGGTGCGCGCCGGGGCCGTCGAGCCGCCGAGCCTCTACGCTCCGGGTGTACCCCCGGAGCTCGAAGCGATCGTCATGCGCGCTCTGTCGCGGGATCGCGAGGAGCGGTTCCAGACGGCCCGGGACTTCGCGACGGCGATCACGCGGGTCCTCTTCCAGAAGCAGGAGCCGGTCGACGCGCACGTGCTCGAAGGCGTCATCGCCGAGCTCGTCGGACGTGAACATACGTCGCCCGGCGCCGAGGGCGGTCAGCCCGAGGGACGTGCCGAGTCGGGGCAGGACGAATCCGAGCCGGTGCGCGCCGGATCCTCCGCTTCCGGAACGGGAGGAACCCACGAGCCGGAGACGGGGCCGGGCGGTCCGGTCCGGCCGCTCCACGAGCGCGCCGGCCGCGAGGTGCGCCACGTCGCGATCGTCCGCCTCAGGCTCCTCGGCCTCGACCGGCTCGCTTCCAGCATCGGCGCGGCGTCCGCGGGTCGCTACTTCGACCAGGTGAAGAGCGTCCTCGACGAGATCGCGTGGAAGCGCGGCGCGAGGTGGTCGTGGGACAAGGACCCGGAGGACCGCAAGTTCCCGCCGCAGGTGCTGGCCACCGCGGTGGTCGGATTGCTGGCGAACCCGTCGCGATCGGCGGCCGACGCGGCGCAGCTCGCCGTCGACGTTCACGAGGTCGTCCAGGGGACGTCCGAGGACCTCCCCGTGCCGCTCGCCGCGACGATCGGCATCGTGCGGGGCATCGCGACGGGCCGCCGCGATCGCGCCGGGCATCTCGTCGGGCACGCGCTCCAGGAGCCCGCCGAGTTCCTCGCCGGACTCATCGGGAGCGAGGCGCCGCCCGGGCAGACGTGGGTCGCGGGCGGTCTCTACCGTCTGGTCCGGCGCGACTTCGTCTGGGGCGACGCGCCGACGATCGCCCTCGAGTCCGTCTCTTCCCGCCGGAGCCTGCCGCGGAACATGCGGATCTACGCGCTCGAGCGACCGCTGACGCGCGCCGAGAAGCTCGAGCAGATGTCCCACGCGCCGCGGGACCTCGTCGGGCGCGACGCCGAGCTCGCGGATCTCCACGCCGCGTATCACAAGGCCGTCACTCCGACGAAGGAGCACGGTCTGGGGCAGGTCACCGCGCGCGTCATCATCGGCGAGATGGGGATCGGGAAGACCGCGCTCGTGAACGCGCTCGTCGCCGAGCTCCCTCCGGACGCGCGCGTGGTCCGCATCGAGTGCTCCCCGGCGTCGAGCGAGCTGCCGTTCTCGGGTGTCGGTCAATTCGTGCGCGAGTTCACCGGGACGCGCATGGATCAGCCGCTCGAGGAAGCGCGGAACGCCGTGCTCGAGTCGCTCGGGGACTTCGCCGGCGGCCGGAACCGTGACGACATCGTCACTCGCCTCGCTCAGCTCGCCACCGGTCGGCTCGCCGACGCCTCCGACGAGGCGGACGTGGCGCACAACCGTCGCCTCCTCACCTCCGGCGTGCGGCGCCTGTTCGCGCGCGGGGCCGTGGAGGCGCCCCTCGTCGTCATGCTGGACAGCCTCCAGTGGTGCGACCGGGCGAGCCTCGAGCTCATCACGACGCTCGTCCGTCGCGCCGATCCGCTGCCGGTGCTGGCGCTGATGGTGACGCGCCCGGACGACCGCGTGCTGCCGCTCATCGAGGGCGTCGTTCGACTCGAGCTCCGCGGGCTCAGCGCCGAAAATCAGGTGCGGCTCGTGCAGGCGCACCTCGGAGCGTCGGAGGGCGTGGCCCAGGTGTGCGGGGATCTCGTCCCGCGCGCCGCGGGAAATCCGTTCTTCCTGCTCGAGATGGTGGATGCGCTGCTCGAGCGCGGCGCGCTCGAGCTCCGCGAGCAGGGCGAAGGCAAGGAGCCGGCGCTCGTCCGCACGGAGCGGGGAGAGGAGGGGAAGCACCCGCTCCCGTCCACGCTCGAACAGCTCATCGCCGACCGCCTGAACGAGCTCCCCGCGGAGGAGCACGTCGTCGTGCTCTGGCTCGCGCTCACGGGGGGGCCCCTCGCCGTCGCGGACCTCCGGGATCTCGCCGGTCCCGAGACGGAAGAAGCCGTCGTCCGGCTCTGCGCGCGAGGCCTCTGCGACGATCGCGGTGACGTCGTCGACGTCCGGCATCCGCTCACCCGCGACGTCGCGTACATGGCCATCGAGCCTTCCGATCGGGAAGCCATGCACCGGAAGCTCGGCTTGCTCCTCGCCGCCAAGCGGGGCGGAGAGGGGCTCGGAGCGGCGATCGTCGCCCAGCACCTGGCACGCGGCGGGGCCCGCGCCGAGGCCGCCGGCTACTACCTCGAGGCGGCCGGCGCGGCTCAAGCCGGCTATCAGCTCGTGCTGGCGGCCCGCTACTACCGGCGCGCGATCCAGCTCGCCCCGAAGCGGGATCCCCGTCGGCTGACGGCGCTCGAATCGCTGGAGAACATCGCGCGGATCCAGGGCAAGTGGCGCGAGCGGCGGCGGCACCTCGCGGCGCTCCGTTCGCTCGCGCGCGAGATCGAGCGACCGTACTGGGTCGCGGTCGCCCTCATCCGCACGGCGCGGTTCGACCTGGACGCGGGCCGTCTCGCCCGCGGTCTCACGCTGGCGCAGAAGGGTGAAGCCGTGGCGCGCGCGACGCGCTCCCCGCGCCTCGAAGTCGAAGCCCAGCTCCTCATGGCGGAGATGCTCCGGGATCTCGGCGACATGCAGGGCGCGCTCGCCGCGTGCGACCGCGCGCTCGAGACCGCCGGGCGTTCGACGGTTCCCGCTCGTCTCCGGGCCGAGGTGCTCCGCGCGCGGGGCACGCTGCTCCTCCGCGTCGGCCGCGTGCAGGAGGCCGTCGAGGCGCAGGCGGACGCCATCGCCGTGTTCCGGCAGGTCGGCGCGAGGCGTCTCGAGGCCCGCGCGAAGAATTCGCTCGCGTTCGCGATGTTCGTGCTCGGAAGGTTCGAGGACGCCATCGCGCTCGGTCTCGAGGCCATCCGCATCGATCTCGCCATCGGAGGCCGCTTCCAGATCGCGCGGACGCTCTCCAACATCGGTCGATCCTTCGCGCGGCTCGGGGACTACGGCCGTGCCCGCGCCTATCTCGGGCGCGCGCGAGAGGCGCATCAGCGCTACGGCGATCAGGACGGTCGCGCCGAGACCCTGCTCGCGACGGCGGAGGTGCTCCTCGAGGTCTCGGACATGGAGGCCGCGACGGAGCTCGTCGGCGACGCCGGCGCGCTCACCGCCGTGACCGGCAGCGCGTACGACGCCGTCCACGAGAAGATCCTCCGGGCCCTGCTCGCTCGCGCGTCCGGTGATTCGGGAGCCGCCGTGATGCACGCCTTCGACGCGCGTCAGGTCGCCGAGGCGCAGGCCTACGTCGCCTTCCACTTCTACGCGATGGCCGTGGAGGCGATCGCACGCGTCGACATCGGCGAGCACCACACCGGAATCCTCCTCGCCACGACCGCCATGGGCGCCATCGAGACGATCCAGGGCTCCGAGTACGGTCTCGAGACACGCGCGCTCTGCGGCGAGGCGCTCTCCGCGGCGAGGTCCCCCCAGGCTCCCGAGCTCAGAGATCGTGCCGCCCGGTACGCGGAGAAGATCCTCGGATCCATCCGCGGCGCGGAATTCCGCGCGTCCTTCGCGAAGCGCGCCGTCGTCCAGTTCCTGGTGCAGCGCGAGCCGATGTCGGCGCTACCGTCCGGGATCTGAGCGCCCGGCGCCGGTGCGTGTCGAGCGGACGAGTATCGAGCGGCAGCGCGTTCGCCGGTCGCGCGTCGGCTCGGCCGGGCGCCCCGGTCTTCGCGGTGCGAGGGGGGTGCACACGCGATATTCCAAACCGGAATGGGTCGAGGCGCGCCGAGGGTGAACGCGCGCAGGCGATGCGGTGCGAGGGGGATGCACACGCGATATTCCAAACTGGAATGGGTCGAGGCGCGCCGAGGGTGAACGCGCGCAGGCGATGTTCCGGACTGGAACGGGTTGGCGCGAGATGCGAGGGGACACTCGCGCGACGTCCGAGAGTGAACGCGGCGGGCCGCAGGAGCCTCCGTGCCTGCGGGTCGGTCCGGGTATTCCAGTTTGGAATATCGTCGCCGGGGAGGGGTGTCCCCCTTCCGTCGCTTCGGCGCGCTCGATCCCCGACTCGAGGCGTCGCTCCTGCCAGCCGGGCGTGTGCGCGGCGACGGCGGATGCCGTTCAGTCCGCGAGCGCGAGGGCCTGGGCGAGCTCGTTCTTCGCCTTCGAGTCGCCCTTCGCCGTCGCGACCTCGAGACCGGCGCGGAGCCACTCTCTTGCCGCGTCCGTTCGCTCGGCGTCGAGAAGCATCTGACCGGCCATGAGGTACATCGGCACGTAGCCGGCGTCCGCGGCGCGGAGCCTCTCGAAGGCCGCGAGCGCGTCCTCGATGCGGCCCGCCTTCCGGTATTCCATCGCGAGGCCGTAGCGGGCGAACGAGTCGGCGTCCGGCGACGACGCGAGCTTTTCCAGCATCTCCAGGCGCTTGTTCGGGGGAGCGTTCATTCGAAACTCAGGTAGTCCGCGCGGACCTTGCGCGGACCGAATCCGGGGAAATGCGCGACGATGGTCGGTGGAACGCCGCCCTCCACGCTCTTCACGACACCCTTGCCGAATCGCTTGTGGAAGACGCGAGCGCCGGGTCTGACGGAGAACGTGGAATCCTCGTCGGGCACGTCGTCGAAGGCGTCGTAGTCGACGAGCCGCTCACCCGGCGCGAGCTCGGGCGCCTTCGCCTTGGGCGGCGCCGCGTCGTCCCAGGGGCTCTTCCGGACGGGGAACGCGCCGTAGGGCCGCGCGGAGTAGCTGCTCCCTGGCGACCCTTCGCGCTCCACGACGGCCGCCGGCAGGTTCGAGAGGAACCGGCTCGGCGCGAGGTAGTTCGTGCGACCGAACAGCGTCCGGGCCTGGGCGTGCGTCACGTAGAGGCGCTCGCGCGCGCGCGTGACGGCGACGTACGCGAGGCGCCGCTCCTCGTCCATCTCGTCCTCGTGGCCCGCCTCGTAGCCTCGGTACGGGAAGGTCTCTTCTTCCATGCCCGTGAGGACGACGGTCCGGAACTCGAGCCCCTTCGCGCCGTGGATGGTCATGAGCGTCACGGTCTCCTGGTCCTTCAGCGCGTCGACGTCGCTCACCAGTGAGACCCGCTCCACGTAGCCGCTCACGGTGGGCGTCTCGCCTGCTTCCTCGGCGTCCCTTTCGTACTCCGCGATGGAGCCGACGAGCTCCTCGAGGTTCTCGAGCCGCGCGTCCGCCTCGGCCGTGTCCTCCTTGCGGAGCTCCTCGCGGTAGCCCGTGAACTCCAGGATGCGGTTCGCGAGATCGTGGGGCGAGACCTCGCCCTGTTCCTTCCGCAGCCCGCTGATCAGGCGCTCGAACGCATGGAGGTTCTTCTTCGCCGCGGGCTTCAGCGCGGCGCCCTCCACGAGCGGCACGATGGCGTCGAAGAGGCTCGTGCCGCGCGCCGTCGCCTCGCGGATGAGCGCCTCGATGGTCTTGTCCCCGATGCCGCGTGCCGGCACGTTGACGACCCTGAGGAAGTCCGCGTCGCTCCGCGGATTGTCGACCAGGCGCAGATACGAGACGACGTTCTTCACCTCCGCGCGCTCGAAGAACTTCATCCCGCCGACGATCTGGTAGGCGATGCGCTCGGAGCGGAGCGCCTCCTCGAGAACGCGGGACTGCGCGTGAATCCGGTAGAACACCGCGATTTCCGACGGCGACGTGCCCCTCGCGACCTCTCTCCGGATCGTCTCGACGACGTACGCCGCTTCCTCCCGCTCGTCCCGGACGAGGCGGACCTTGATGGGATCTCCGGCGGCCGATTCGGTCCACAGGTTCTTCGGCTCGCGCCCGGCCGCGCTCTCGATGATCCCGAGGGCGCCGGCGACGATGTTCTTCGTCGAGCGGTAGTTCTGCTCGAGCTTCACGACCCTCGCGTCCGGAAAATCCCGACGGAAATCGAGGATGTTCCGGATGTCCGCGCCTCTCCAGCTGTAGATCGATTGGTCGTCGTCTCCGACCACGCAGAGGTTCCGCGTGGTCGCGGAGAAGGCGCGGACGAGCCGGTACTGGACGGCGTTCGTGTCCTGGAACTCGTCGACGAGCACGTGGTGATAGCGGGAGCGGAGCTCCTCGCCGGCGGCGCTCGTCCTGGACTCGGCGATCCGGAGCACGTGGAGGATCAGGTCCTCGAAGTCGACGGCGTTCGAGCGCTTGAGCGCGGCGTCGTACTTCGCGTACGCCTCGCGCGTCTCCTCGTCGAAGCCGCGGTCCAGGTCGACGTCTTCGGGCGCGATGGCCTCCCGCTTCTGACGCTGCACCTTGGAGAGCACGAGCTTCGGTGGGTAGATGCGATCCGAGAGCCCCATCTCGCGGAGCACGCGGCCCATGACGGCCTTCTGGTCCGAGTCGTCGTAGATGACGAAGTCCTTCGCGAGTCCCACTTCCGCGTGGTAGCGGCGGAGGAGCTTCGCGCAGACGGAGTGGAACGTCCCGACCCAGAGGTCCCGGACGAGATCCTCCCCCGCGATCGACGAGAGGCGCGCCTTCATCTCCCCGGCGGCCTTGTTCGTGAACGTGACGGCGAGGATCCGGTACGGCGCGACGCCGTGCTCGGCGAGCAGGTTCGCGATCCTGTACGTGATGACGCGCGTCTTCCCGCTCCCGGCGCCCGCGAAGACGAGGAGCGGCCCGCGCTCGTGCAGCACGGCGGCCTTCTGTGCGTCGTTCAGCTCCGGCATCTCCGCCGCTCCCGTCTAGCGCGGCCCGGCCGGAAGCGCGAGCGGGACCGACCGGAAGGGGCAGCCGACACCCCATCTCTTCTCCTGCCGATCGATCCGGCTGTCGCCGAATCGCGATCGGTCATCTAGAACGGATCCCGATGGAAGCCTCGGACGGTCCGAGCCCGGCGAGCGCGGAACCCGCGGCGGAGGCCCGCGCTCCGTCGGTCGTCGTCCGGGTTTCGCCCGAGCGCGTCGTGGTGCCGCCGGAGTGCGCGTGCTGCGGGGCTCCCGGTCCGAGGACCCGCCGCGAGCGTCGCGCCGACGGCCGTTCTCTCCTCGTGCCGCTCTGCACGACCTGCCACGCGCACGCGTCGCGGGAGGACTCGCGTCTCCTCGCGGTCGGGATCGCGTCGCTCCTCCTCGCCGGGACGGCGCTCGCGGGACTGCCGTTGCTCGTCGCGCCGCCGCTCGCCGTGTACCTGCTGGTCGTGCTCTTGGCCGGGCTGGTTCCCGCGGTCGTCCTGTCGTTCGCGCGTCGACCCGCCGAGCCGGGGCACGCGTCGTCCGGGCGCGCGGTGTTCTTTCGATGGGACGGCGCGCTCGTCTGTCGCTCGGAGGGCTGGGGCCGGCGGCTCGCGGCGCTCTCCTCCGCCGCGGCCGAGCGAAGCTCCGGCCGGGTCCGGGACCCCGTGTCTTCGCCGGTATTCGCGGCGGTCCTCGGGGTCGTGGTCGCGCTCGGCGTGCCGCTCTACTTCCGCCTCTTTCCGGAGGTCCGGATCGTGAACGTCGGGGACACCCGCCTCGAGATCCGCGTCGACGGCGCGCTCCGGGCCACGGTCGGTCCGACGAGCGCGGAGAGCCCGAACGCGGGCGTCGTCATTCGCGTGCCGTCGGGCCGACGTCGGCTCGTGGCCCTGGACCCGATGGGGGTCGTCCGAGATTCGTCCAGCGTCCTGGTCACACCGGGTGCGCTCCATCTCTACGCTCCCGCGAGCGCCGGTACGTGCTTCCGGATCGAGACGACGGGATACGGCCGGGCCTCGCGCGGCGCGGTGCCCGAAGCCGAGGACCTCCGCGGAACGCCGCGATTCTGGGCGATTCCCGGAGACGTGGACTACTGGTTCCGGCCTCCGCCCGCGCCGGCCGACGACGATCGATCGAGCGGCGGGCTCCTTCGAGCGCTCCGTCAGGTGCCGTGCGGAAACCCGGGCATCGGCGGCGAGGGGGTGCCGATGGACGCGGACTCCGGGGAAGCGCGCTAGCCCGGGGTTCGTCGCGGCTCCCCCTGCGGGCACGGGTCACCCGGTTTGCATTCGACCCGGAACGCGTTACTAGAGCGGACCGTGACAGACGACGCGCCGAACGGAACCGAGCCGACGACCCCAGGGACTGCCGACGCCGCGCCTCCCGTGGATCCGCTCGAGGAAGCGAAGGCGGAGGCCGCGAAGCTCAAGGACCAGCTCCTCCGTACCGCCGCGGACTTCGACAACTTTCGCAAGCGGGCGCGCCGGGACCAGACGGAGGCCGAGAAGAAGGGCCGCGAAGACGTCCTGAAGGACCTCCTTCCCGTGTTCGACAACCTGGATCGCGCCCTCTCCTCGGCGGAGAAGGCGACGGACGTTCAGTCCGTCGCGGACGGCCTCCGCATGGTGATGAGGCAGTTCACCGACACGCTCGGAAAGCTCGGGGTGGAGAAGATCCCGGCCCTCGGCCTCCCCTTCGACCCGTCGCTCCACGAGGCCATCCAGCAGCTCGAAACGGCGGACTATCCTCCGGGCTCCGTCGCCGCCGAAATCCAGGGTGGCTATCGCACCCAGGAGCGCCTGATTCGCCCGGCCATGGTCGTGGTCGCCAAGGCTCCGGCGGGCGGCGAACCCGCGAAGTAGCGCCGGGGGCGGGCGAAGAGCGGGGCGTGGCGCCTCGGTGGCGAACGCGCCCCCGGGGAAACTCCCGAATCCGCACGTAAAAAGGACGCTTGTGTCCACTCCAACCGAGTGGCTTTGGGCTATTCTGGACAGCCGGCAATGGGGAAGATCATCGGCATCGATCTGGGCACGACGAACTCGTGCGTCGCCGTCCTCGAAGGCGTGGGCGCGAGCGGCGAGCCCGAGGTCAAAGTCGTGCCCAACGCAGACGGGGCGCGCACGACACCGTCCGTCGTGGCCGTCGCCGCCGGAGGCGAACGTCTCGTCGGCCAGGTCGCGAAGCGCCAGGCCACGACGAACCCCGAGAACACCGTCTATGCCGTGAAGCGCCTCATGGGGCGCAAGTTCGACGAGCCCGAGGTGAAGAAGCAGGTCTCCTCGGTGCCGTACGCGATCGTCCGGCACGAGAACGGCGACGCCTGGGTGGACCTCCGCGGGAAGAAGACCTCCCCGCCGGAGGTCAGCGCCATGGTGCTCGCCACCATGAAGCAGATCGCCGAAACCTATCTCGGCGAGCCGGTCGAGGACGCCATCATCACCGTCCCTGCCTACTTCGACGACGCCCAGAGGCAGGCGACGAAGGACGCCGGGACGATCGCGGGCCTCAACGTCCAGCGCATCCTGAACGAGCCGACCGCGGCCGCGCTCGCCTACGGCATGGACAAGAAGACGGCCGAGCGCATCGCCGTCTACGACCTCGGCGGCGGCACCTTCGACATCTCGGTCCTCGAGATCGCCGGCGGCGTCTTCAGCGTGAAGGCGACGGGCGGCGACACGCACCTCGGCGGCGAGGACTTCGACATCCGCATCATCGACAAGCTCGCGGACGAGTTCAAAGCCGCGCACGGCATCGATCTCCGTCAGGATCGGATGGGGCTCCAGCGCCTCCGTGAGGCGGCAGAGAAGGCGAAGCACGAGCTCTCCTCTTCCCTCGAGACGGAAGTGAACGTCCCGTTCATCGCGTCCGGGCCTGGAGGGCCGCTCCACCTCGAGCGCACCATGAAGCGGAGCGAGCTCGAGATCCTGACCGGAGACCTCATCGAGCGGACCATCGCGTCCTGCAAGGCCGTCCTCGCGGACGCCAAGATGAAGCCGCAGAACATCGACCAGGTCGTGCTCGTCGGCGGCATGACGCGCATGCCGGCCGTGCAGAAGGCCGTGAAGGAGTTCTTCGGCAAGGAGCCGAACAAGGGAGTGAACCCCGACGAGGTCGTCGCCGTCGGCGCCGCGATCCAGGGCGCAGCGCTCGGCGGTCAGATCGACGAGGTCCTCCTTCTGGACGTCACGCCGCTGTCCATCGGCGTGGAGACGGGTGGCGGCGTGTTCACGCGGCTCATCCCGCGGAACACCACCCTGCCGACGGAGAAGGGCGAGGTGTTCACGACCAGCGTGGACAACCAGCCCTTCGTGCCGATCCACGTCCTCCAGGGCGAACGCGAGATGGCCGTCGACAACCGGAGCCTCGCGAAGTTCGAGCTCACCGGCATCCCGCCGGCGCCGCGGGGCGTGCCGAAGATCCAGGTGACGTTCCGGATCGACGCGAACGGCATCCTCTCCGTGGAGGCGAAGGATCTCGGCACCGGGCGCACCCAGGCGGTGAGCGTCCGCCCGACGAGCGGCCTGAACGAAAAGGAGATCGACAAGCTCGTCACGGAAGCCGAGAGGTTCAAGGAGACGGACGAGCTCCGGAAGAACCTCGCCGAGCTGCGGAACCAGGCAGAGACGCTCATCTACACGACCGAGCAGGCGCTCGAGGGGTACGGAGATCTCATCAGCGCTGAGAAGGTCGAGGGCATGCGCCAGGACCTCACCGTGCTGAAGGACAGCCTGGAGAGCGGCGCCGACCTCCAGGCCATCCGTGACGCCTACGCGCGGCTCGAAGCCGCGACGTTCCAGATCGCCGAGGCGATGTACGGGACGGAGGGCGGCGAGGCCGGGGACGGCTCCGCCGGCGCCTGAACGGGCACCGAAGGGCGCATGCGATGACCGCGGCCTCGATGCGGCGGACTCTCGGTCGCTACGAGCTGCTCGAGCGGCTCGGGCGCGGCAGTGCCATGGAAGCGCACCGCGCGAAGAGCTTCGGCGTGGAAGGCTTCGAGAAGACGCTCGTCGTGAAGACGCTGCTCCCCGAGCTCGCGGCGTCCCCCGAGTTCGTCGCGTCGTTCCTCGAGCACGTGCAGCGCGCGATGCGCCTGTCCCACGCGAACCTGGCGCAGGTGTTCGACCTCGGCCGGGAAGAGCGAGACGGAAAGCTCGTCTACTACCTCGCGACGGAACACGTCTCGGGCCTCTCCGTCGCGACGCTCGCCGAGCGCTCCGAGGCAGCCGGAAAGCGGATCCCCCTCGCGCTCGCGACGTTCGTCGCGCTCGAGGTCGCGAAGGCCCTCGACCATGCGCATCGCCGGAGGGACGAGGAGCTCCGGCCGCTCTCGATCGTCCACGGAGCCGTGGCGCCCCACAACGTGCTCGTGAGCTTCGACGGCGACGTGAAGCTCACCGACTTCGGCGTGAGCCGCGCGCTCATTGCCCTGCCCGGCGCCTGGGAGCCGCTTCGCCGCGTCTACCCCGTCGTGAGTCCCGAGGTCGTGCAGGGGGAGCGCGCGAGCCCGGCGTCCGACGTCTACTCGCTCGGGGCGTTCCTCTACTGGCTCGCGTCCGGAGAGGCGCCGTTCTCCGGGGAGAGCATCTCGGAGCTCCGCGACGCCGTCATCGCCGGGGATCCTCCGCCGCTCGAGCGCGTCCGCCCGGACGTTCCGCTCCCGCTCTCGGACCTCGTGCAGCGGGCGCTCGCGCGGGCGCCGGACGAGCGCTTCCCGTCCCTCTCCTCCCTCTACGAGGAGCTCCTCGCGTGCACGTACGCCTGCGGACTCCGGTACTCGGGGAACGAGCTCGCCAGCGTCGTGGATTCGTTCCGCGACGCGCCGGACACCGTGCCCGCCGAGACGATCGGCGCGCTGCTCTCGCGCCCGCTCACCGTCCCCCCGCCGCGGGCCGAACCCGACACGGCGCCGGACGACGGCACCTACGCTCCTCCGACGACGATCCCGCCGCTCACGGGCTACGGAGATCTCCGGCACGTGTCCGTACTGGTCCTCGGCATCGCCGGAGGAGAGCCGCTTCCGGCGGCGCTTCGAGAGCGCGCGCACACGATCGTGGACCGCTACGGCGGGAGCGCCGTGACGGACGCCGAGCGCGAGATCACGGCCATCTTCGGCCTGGATCAGGCCGACGGGCGGGACACGGAGCTCGCCATCCGCGCCGGACTCGTGCTCGCCCGGAGCCTCGACGTCCGCGACGTCGCTCCCTCCGTCGGCATCGACGCCGGGCGCATCCGCCTCGACGCCACCGCGCGCCCCGTGAGGGACGAGCGCGCCGAGCGGCTGTTCTCTGCGGCGCGCGCCCTCGCAGCGGAGGGAGAGCGCACGGTCGTCGTCTCGCGGCGCGCCGCGGCGCCGCTCCGGGGTCGGTTTCCGCTCGCGCCGGTCGGCACGGGTCTCGCCGTGAGCGAGTTCGCGCAGGACGGCTTCACGGACGCCTTCGTCGGCAGACGCGCCGAGCTCACGCACCTCGGCGAGACGCTCGCGTCGGCGGCGCGCGGGGAGTTCCGGCTCATTTCGGTCGTCGGGGACACGGGCGTCGGCAAGACGCGCCTCGCCGTCGAGGTGCAGAGACGCCTCTCTCGCGGCTCGGTCGAGCTCCGCACCTTCTTCCGGACCTGTCCGCCGCGAGGGCGCGAGGTCCCGCTCTCCGGGCTCGTCGCGATGCTCCGGCGCGTCTGCGACGTCCGGGACGGCGATCCTCCCGAGCGCATCCTCGGCCTGGAACCGCGCCTTCGCGCGCTCGGGATGGGCGGGGACGAAGTGCAGGCGGTGCTGTCCGCGCTCGGTGCGGAGGGCCCGGGGGGGCGCCCGGAGACCTCCGTCGACCTCCGGAACGCGTTCCTGCGGATGATGCAGAGTCTCGCGGACGACTGCTTCACCGTCTTCGCCTGGGACGACGCGCACGAGCTCGACAGCGCGAGCGTGGAGGTGCTGGAGCGCGCCGCGAGCCGGCTCTCGGGTTCGCGCCTCGCCGTCGTGCTCTGCGCCCGGCGGGACCCGAGCGCGCCGTACCTCTCTCTGCCGATCCACACCGAGCTCGTGCTCCCGGAGATGACGCCCTCCGACGTCGATCGGCTCGTCGCGGTGCGGGTGGGCGCCGACGAGGTGCCACCGCGGCTTCTCGAGTTTCTCCGGGACCGCGCCGCCGGGCAGCCCCTGTTCGTGGAGGAGCTCCTCCGGCAGCTCGTGGACGGTGGAGCGCTCCAGGTGGACAACGGCCGTGTCACCGCGCTCTCCCTGGAAGACGGCGTCGCGATCCCGCGGACGCTCCGAGCCCTCACGGGAGACCGTCTCGCGCGGCTCACGCCGGACGAGAAGAACCTGTTCGTCGCCGCGGCCGTGCTCGAACCGCCCGCGTCGGTGGCCATCCTCGCGAAGATGGTGGGGTCGGACGTCCAGGTCGTCGAGCGCATCGCCGCGCCGCTCGTCTCCCGCGGGCTCCTCGGTCGCGACGGACCGGAGGCGTTCGGATTTCCGAGCCCGCTCGCGCGAGAGGTCGTCCTCCACGAGCTCTCGTCCGGAGACCTCCGGAAGCTCCACCGGAAGGCCGCCGAGGCGCAGGCGGCCGTCGCAGGCAGCTCCGAGGACGCCGATCGCATCGGCTATCACCTCGCCGCGGCCGGTGATCGGGACGAGGCCGCGGGGGAGTACGCGCGGAGCGGCCTCTATCACCTCGCGCGGAGAAAGCTCGAGCGGGCGGCGCTCGACCTCGCGTACGCGATCGATCTCACGAACCTCGATACCCGCGCCCCCGATCAGATCGAAAACTGGCTCGGGGCGCTCTCGGCGGCGGTCCGCTACGTCCGGACCGGGCCCGCGCTGCCGGCGATCATCGATCGCCTCGTCCAGCGCGTGGACTCGGGCGCCGTCGAAGCGCCGCTCCGGGGCGAGATGCGGGTCCATCTCGCGTCGATCCTCGGTTCGCTCGACCAGCAGCTCGTCGCGGAGGCGCTCCTCGATCGCGGCGCGGCGGACGCGACGTCCTCGCCGGATCTCATCGTCTCCATGCTCGCGACCCGCGCCCACCTCGCGGCGTCGCGCGGCGAGTTCCGGCTGGCCCGGAAGGCGCTCGACCCGCTGAAGAAGGCGCACATCCGGAGGAGAGAAGATCTTCAGCGCGTGACGCTCGGGATGGCGCTCGCTCTCGCTGCCTCCGGCGAGCACCAGACCGCGGCCGCGGCCCTCGTCGACGCCGAGACCCTCTCCGGCATCGGGGATGCTCTTCCCGCCCTCGAACGCTCGCGCGTTCGAACGGAGCTTCACCTGCAGGCGGGCCGGTTCCGCGAGGCAGCCGAATCCGCGTTCTCCGCCGCCGCTCAGGCGGAGGAGCTCGGCCTCCTCTACGAGGTCGCGGCGAGCCTCTCGGACCAGGCCGTCGCGCTCGCGCGCCTCGGGGACACGGCGCGCGCTCGCGCCGCCGTCGCCTCCGCGCTCGCGACGGCGGAGGAAGCCGCGGCCGAGCGCATCGTCGTCCGGTGTCGTCTCGTGCTCGGCTACCTGGAGGCGAGCGATCGACGCACGCGGACAGTCGACGCGCAGCGGGGCTGGGTCGCGCACGCCGAGAGCCGCGGCTGGATCACCGACGCGCTCCTCGGGCGTCAGTTCATCGGCCGCGCCGCGCAGCGCGCGGGCTCGCCCGCCGACGCGCGTTCGGAGCTCGTGCTCGCGTCGCGCATCGCCGTGTCGACCGGCAATCAGGCCCTCGCGGAGCTCCTCGCTGCGGAGATCGCGGCCCTCGGTTGAGCGGCCCGGCTCAGCGCGGCGACGAGAGCGCCGGGTGGAACAGGAACTGGATCCGGTTCTCCTCCGGGTCGAGCGCGTAGAACGAGCGGCACCCGTCCCGGTGGGTCTTCGGGCCGGCGGCGATCTTCCCTCCGTGAGCCGTGAGGTGCGCGGCCCAGACGTCGACGTCCCTCTCCGTCCCGACAAGGACGCCCATGTGGTCGAGCCGCGTCTCCGCCCGCACCGCGTCCGCGTCGACGTGGAGCGCGAGGCTGTCTTCCCCGTTCGTGAGGTACACGTTCTCGGGATCGGGCCGCCATTCAACGCGGTAGCCGAGGACACCTTCGTAGAACGCCTCCATTGCCGGAAGGTCGCGGACCTTGAGGGCAACGTGGCGGAGGCCTCTCGTCGGACTCGGTGTCATGCGACGCGGTATAGCACTCGATCGTCGCTCGAACGAACGCCCCGAGACTGAACGGTACACGCCGCACTGCGCTCAGCGCCGACTTTTACACCCGCGTCCCGGCAGGATTTCGGCTCGAACGTGAGCGAGTCGTCGTCTAGGATGCGCGGCGCGGGACGGGCCAACGCGGCCGAATGGAGTGGAACATGAAGCGGATTGTCATCAGCACGATGGTGTCGCTCGCAGTCGGGAGCGCGATGCTCGCGTGCGGCGGTAGCGACGATAAGAAGGCAACGGGTCCGAGCGGAGGGACGGGCGGTGGCTCCGCCGCGGGCTCCGAGAACGGCGGCTCCGGCACGGGCGGCGACTCGAACGGGTCCGGCGGAACGTCGAACGGCAGCGGCGGCGCGAGCGGAGGCACCTGCGTCGCGAGCGCCTGCCAGGGACGGACGCTCTCGTTCGGCGGGAACGACATCCAGCTCGACGGGTGCTGCTCCGACCCGAACACGTGCGGCTACTCGTTCCAGGGTAACTGCGTTCCGAAGAGCACCGTGGACCAGTACGTGAACGCCGACGGCGGCATCAAGCTTCCCGAGGGCGGCCTCCCCGGCAACGAGACGGTCGTCATCGACCCGACGTGCCCGGACCTCCAGTTCCCCGCGGACGCCGGCGTGGGAGGGTTCGGCTTCGACGCCGGATCCACGAATTCGCTCCAGGGTTGCTGCGACAAGACGAACGTCTGTGGCTACGCGTTCTCGGTCAGCTTCGGCGCGATCCAGTTCTCGCAGTGCTTCACGGCCGCGGACCTCCAGGGCTTCCCGGGTGGCCCCGGCGGCGGCGGCCTGAACGTGGACGCGGGACCGCCCAAGTCCTGCACGTTCCCCAAGAAGTGAGTTCGAGGGCGAGGGGGCGGCTCGCCCCCTTCTTCCGCGGGTGTGAGGGGGGATCTCGCCGCAACGGACAGTTTGTATACAAACTGGTTCCTGCGGTGGCTCCCCCCTCGCAGCTTCCGCGGTCCTCGACAACGCCCGCGATCCTCGACAACGCCTGCGGTCCTAGGCAGCGCCTGCGGTCCTAGGCAACGCCCGCGATCCTCGGCAACGCCTGCGGTCCTAGGCAACGCCTGCGGTCCTAGGCAACGCCCGCGGTCCTAGGCAACGCCTGCGGTCCTAGGCAGCGCCTCGGCCGGACCAATCGCTGCTCCTGAAGCGGGCGCGTCGGACTTCAGTCGGAGACGGCGAGCTTCTGGACGATGGCTTCCAGGTGGGCGTTCACCTGCGGGTCCTTCGCGCGGAGCTGCTCCACGCGGCGGACGGCGCTCATCACCGTCGTGTGATCGCGGTTTCCGAAGGCGCGGCCGAGCTCCGGGAAGCTCGACCCGAGCCTTTGCCGGCACAAATACATCGCGACGTGGCGCGCGAACGCGACGCTCTTGTGACGATCCTTGCTGAGGAGCTCCGAGTTCGAGAGGCGGAAATGGCTGCAGACGGCGCGCTGGATGTCCTCCACGCTCGTCGTGTCCGCCCGGGCCGGCGAGATCATGCTGATCTCGGCATGGGCGAAGTCGTAGTCGATGGTCTTGCCCGTGAGGGACGCCTTCGCCGC
The DNA here is from genome assembly GCA_035545855.1 of Polyangiaceae bacterium. Classification (GTDB taxonomy): domain Bacteria; phylum Myxococcota_A; class Polyangia; order Polyangiales; family Polyangiaceae; genus DASZVB01. Next base: position 15,056 of record DASZXK010000020.1, on the reverse strand, counting down.
CAGGCGGATGAGGGTGCCCTCGAGCTCGCGGACGTTCGTCTTGATGCGCTGGGCGAGCAGCACGGCGACGTCGTCCGACAGCACGATGCCCTCCAGGTTCGCCTTCTTCCGGACGATGGCGACGCGGGTCTCGAGCTCGGGGACGTGGACGTCCGCCACGAGGCCCGAGTTGAACCGCGAGATCAGGCGCTCGGGCATGCGCTGGAGGTCCTGCGGGTACTTGTCGCTCGACACGACGATGGGCTTGTCGGCGTCCCGGAGGGCGTTGAACGTGTGGAAGAACTCTTCCTGCGTCTGCTCGCGCCCGGCGAGGAACTGGATGTCGTCCAGGAGGAGGAGGTCGCACGTGCTCCGGTAGCGGGACCGGAACTCGTCCATCTTGTGGTGCTGGAGCGCCTCGATGAACTCGTTGGTGAACCGCTCCGCGGAAACGTACACGACACGCGCGTCGGGCTTCTTCTCGAGGACCCGGTGCGCGATGGCATGCATCAGGTGGGTCTTGCCGAGGCCCGTCCCGCCGCAGAGGAAGAGCGGGTTGTAGCGAGGGCCGCCCTCACCGGCGGACGCGCACGCGGCCGCGTAGGCGAGCTCGTTGGAGGGGCCCACCACGAAGTTCGGGAACGTGTGCTTCGGGTTCAGGCTGTCCCCGTGGAGGAAGCGCCCCGGTGGACGCTGCGGGACCGAGGACGGTCGGCTGCTCGGGGGCCGCGTACGCGGGATGGCCGCGCGCGCTTCTTTCGCCGCGCAGACGGGCGTCGCCAGCTCGGGAGAGATGCGCCACTCGACGCGAATGCCGTCGGGGGTCGATTCCCCCGTGCCGCCTGCGAGCTCGCGCATGCGCTTCAGCAGCGTGGGCTGGAAGTGCATCTTCACCCAGTCGCGAACGAACTCGTCCCGCGCGACCAACTCGACGACGCCGTTCTCGTAGCCGTCGAACTGAACACTCGCGAACCACTGCTCGAACGACGCGGGCGACAGCGCGCGCGTGTGCTCGAGGGCCTCCCTCCAGATGTGGAAAGCTTGTGAGGAGCTGTCCATGCTGCCCAGAGACACGTCCAAACCGCCCGACTCCAATGAAGAAATGACCGCCCCCAGGTGTTATCCACAAGGGGACAGCCTGTGGGTTACCAGCCGACTCGTATTGCTCCCCGCCTCTGTTCCGTCATTCGTCGCTGCTGCACCGGATGATTCTGCATCGCACTAACGGAGGAAGGGCCGGGAGGACTCGTACGCGCCGTTTCGGTGGAAGGTGACGCCAACACAACCAAGTGATGACGGCCGAGCCAACCAAGCGTGAGCTAGCACCGCCTCGCGACGGAACTCAATGGGGTATTTTTTTCTTTCGACGATCCCGCGAGAAATCTCGCGACTTCGGTCGACGTTTTCTCGCGCGCACCACGATGCGGTGATCGATTCGTCGCGGCGCGCTTCGTCGCGTGTCGAGTAAGTCGTCAAAGTCAGCAGAGAATCGGGTGAACGCACCTTCGACGCTTCTTCGTCACCGCATCAACTTCCGTGGTTTCACGAGTCAAGAGTCGGAGGCGGACGATCGCATCGTTCACTCTCGTTCCCTCTTTTCCGCGATCGAAAGAGTCGGCTCGATGACCGGCCGGATCGACGTGGCGCCACCGCCGTCGTCGTTTTGTTGGCCGCCGCACCCGGCCGGCGCTAGCTGTCGCCGGTCGCGCCACGTCTCAGCGCCGCGCGGTCTCCCATCATGAGGAAGCGAGCCGCCCTCTCCCGTTTTTCGCGGCCCGCGCTCCACGCGGCAGCCGTCGCACTGATCGCAATTCTCGCGCCACTTCGAGCGCACGCGGCTGGAAGCGCGCTGCCCCCGGAGGTCGGCTACAACTACGGGCAGACGGAGTCGCCGCGCATCGCCGGCATGGGGGGGGCGCTGCGCGCGTCCTCGACGTCGACCGAAGCTCTGTACGCGAACCCCGCGAACATGGCGGTGACGAGGGTTTACCACGTGGGGGCGCTCGCCCAGATCTGGCCGGAGGCCCAGCGTCAGAGCTACGGGCTCGCCATCGTCGACTCGATCGTGTCCGCGTCGCGGCTCGCAGGCGGGCTCGCCGCGAACTGGAACCGTCAGGATCCGGACGGCGTCGATCGGACCTTCTACGATCTCCGCTTCGGGCTCGCCTTTCCGTTCTCGGAACATTTCTTCCTCGGCGGCTCGGCGAAGTACCTCTCCTTGAAGGAGGCCGGATATCCGCGCGGCGTGTACGACCTTCGCCCGAGCACCGCGTCCGCGGGCCTGAACGACAAGGCGATCGTGTCGAACCTGACGTTCGACGCCGGGATGACGCTGAAGCCGGTGCCCGAGCTCGCCATCTCGCTCGTCGGGACGAACCTGACCAACCCCGGTAACGGGTTTCTTCCGCTCGGTCTCGGGGGCGGGGTCGGCTACGGGAACGAGGACTTCACCGTCGAGGCAGACGTCGTCGGCGACTTCACCACGTACGACGGAACGAAAGTCCGCGCGATGGCGGGCGGCGAGTACCTCGCGGCGGATCACTTCCCGCTCCGGATCGGCTACCGGTACGATCAGGGCATGCAGAGCCACGCGCTCACCGGCGGCTTCGGCTATGTGGACACGGCGTACGCCGTCGACCTCTCGCTTCAGCGAGTCGTCTCGGGCGAGCCTTCGACGGCGATCCTCATCGGCTTCAAGTACCACGTCGAGAGCAGCGGGCTCGCGCCCGACGCGGACGAGTGACGGCGGCGCTCGCCGCGCCGCTCTCTCGCCCAGGCAACGACGTGCCCCCGCTCCGCGGAGCGACGTCAGAGCGCGTCGGTGAGCGCCTGGTAGAGCGCGGCGCTTCCCCGCTCGAGCGCGTCCTTCGTCGTCGTGCGCTCCGGGGAGAGCCGCGCCTCGTCGCGCAAGCGCTCCGTCGTCCGCGGGTCGCGGAACCAGTCCTCGTCTCTCTCGTCCCTGAGGCGCGCGGCGTCTCCGCCGGCGAGGAGCGCGCCGGCGAACCGCTGATCGTCGTCCTCGTGGAGACGGATCAGCGAGCCCGCCGAGCGCGGGGACAGGGCGATCCCGAGGGCGCGGTGCGTCTCGCGCTCGAACGTCTCCTGGAAGAGCTCGCGCCCGCCGAGCGCCGCCCCGCGGAGGAGCACCCGGAGCGCGGCGAGCCGGGAGGCGACGAGGAGCGCCGCGGAGAGCTGCCGGAGGTGCTCGGAGAGTCTCGGCCCGGAGAGCCCGAGCGCGTGGCGTCCGAACGCGCGCGTTCCGCCGAGGAGGGCGAGGAGCGAACCGAACGTCCTCCTCCGGAGCCCGAACGGGTCGTGAGCGACGACGAACGGCTGGTCCTTCGGCGCCATGGCGTCCACCCAGGCGGCTCCGACGCGGGCGTACGCGCGGAGGAAGCTCGTCGGCCCGACGAGGGCAGGGAGCTCTCCTGGGTCCAGGTCCACCGATCGGAAGAGATCCGTCGCGCGGAACGGCTCGAGCACCGTCCGCGGCACCAGGTTTCGCGGCCACCCTTCCGTCGCGCCCTCGGCGAGCGCGACCGCGAGGAGGCCGGGGAGGGACGGCCGCCGGATCTCCTCGAACGCCGCGTTCGTCCGTTCGAGCCACGCCCCTGCGACGTCGGTCATCCCGGCGCACGGCGCCGTGATCGCATCGGGGCCCGTGAGGCCGAGTCGCGACGCGACCTCCTGTCGTCGTTGCCAGAGCAAGGTGACGGCGCTCGCGACGTCGCCGCCGATCCGGAAGTACGAGCGGACGAGCGCCTCGCGGCGCTTTTCGTCGGACAGCGCGCGGACGAGGAGCTCGGACAGCGTGGTCTCGACGCGCTCCGGCTCGGCCGCGACGTGCTTCACGAGCCGCCACTCGACTTCGACGCGGGCGCGCGCGCCGGCGTTGATCCGGTGGTCGGCGAGGCGGTACACCCAGGCGGCGAGCGGCGCCCGCATCGGGTCGCTCTCCGGAAGCTCCCGGACGGCCCGGAACGCGGAACGCCCGGCGACGAGACGCGAGCGGAGGAACGGGTCCGCCGCGTCGAGGTCGCCGGCCCCCTCTCGGCGGAGCTGCTTCCGGAGCCCGAGCGCGGCGCGTGCGATTTCCCGGTCCAGCCGGAGCGGGTCGAGCGACTCGAGATCGCGTTCGGTGAGCACGAGGTATCGGCCCGATACCATCGCCGGCGAGCGCCCGCGAGCGGGCCTCCCAGCGAGCCCGCGAGCGGACCTCCCAGGGAGCCCCCGAGCGGACTCGGTGGGTGCGCCCGTTCAGGGCCGAAATCACGTGGGTTTCGCGCCGAGGTGCGCCCTCTCCCGGGCCGCTGCTCCGTGCTAGATTGCACCCTGTCATGAGCCGCATCGACGATGAACTGGCGAAGGCCGTCGAGGAGTCCGAGGCCGACGAGGCCGCGCGCCCCGTCGTCGTTCCCGAGACGGCCGCGGCGCCCACCCCGAAGAAGCCACGCCGGGAGCTCGCCCTGCTCGCCGCCCTGCTGGTCATCGGCGGCGGCATCCTCACGCTCGTGATGACGAGCTTCGACGGCGCGGCCATCTACTCGAAGAGCGTGGACGAGCTCGTCGCGCAGAAGTCCGAGCTCGCCTCGCGCAATCTTCGCGTGCAGGGCACGCTCGTGAAGGGCTCGCTCGCCCGGCGGGACAGCCCCTGCGAGTACCGCTTCCGGATGCAGAAGAACGGCGCGGAGATCGAAGTGCGCTACCCGCAGTGCGTCGTGCCCGACACGTTCCGGGACGTCCCGAACATGGATGTGGACGTGACCGCGACCGGCAAGCTCGCCCAGGACGGGCACTTCCAGGCTTCCGAGATCATGGCGAAGTGCCCCTCCAAGTACGACATGAAGCAGAAGGCAGCGGCCGGCGAGCACGCGCCGCACGGCACCATGTTCCCCGCGGCGTCCCCCGCGCTCCGGAACTGAGCGAGCGTCGCGCACATGTGGGATCGATTCCTCGCCGCGTGCCGGCGTGAGCCCGTCGACCGGACTCCGGTGTGGTTCATGCGCCAGGCTGGCCGCTACATGGCCGAATACCGGGCCATCCGAGCGAAGCACACGCTCCTCGAGATCTGCAAACAGCCGGAGCTCGCGACGGAGGTGACGCTCCAGCCCGTCCGCGCGCTCGGAGTCGACGCCGCGATCCTGTTCGCGGACATCCTCCTTCCGCTCGAACCGATGGGCGCGCCGTTCGAGTTCGCGGCGGGCGAGGGGCCACGGTTCTTCTCCCCGGTGCGCGACCAGAAGGCGGTCGACGCGCTCCGCGTCATCGATCCGGAGGAAGGGCTCTCTTACGTGCTCTCCGCGGTGAAGCTCATCAAGAAGGAGCTCGCCGGGAAGACGCCGCTCATCGGCTTCGCGGGCGCGCCGTTCACGATGGCGAGCTACCTCGTGGAAGGCGGCAAATCCGCGAACTACGCGATCACCAAGCGAATGATGTACCGCGAGCCCGCGCTGTGGAACGCGCTCATGGGAAAGCTCGCGGAGGTCGTCCGGCGCTATCTCCGGGCGCAGATCGCGGCGGGTGCCGACGCCGTCCAGCTCTTCGATTCCTGGGTCGGCGAGCTCTCGCCGGTGGACTACGAGGAGTTCATCCTCCCGCACGTGAAGCACATCCTCTCGGACGTGGAGAAGGCGGGCGTGCCCGTCATCCATTTCGGCACCGGCACGTCCATGCTGCTCTCCCTCATGAAGAAGGCGGGCGGCACCGTCATCGGGGTGGACACGTGCACCCCGCTCGACTGGGCGCGGAAGGAGCTCGGGCCCGACGTCGCCGTGCAGGGAAACCTCGAGCCGCTCCTCCTCGGAGCGCCGAAAGACGTGCTCACCCGTCGGGTGGAAGACGTGCTCCGCCGGGCGGGCAGCGCGCCCGGGCACGTCTTCAACCTGGGTCACGGCATCCTGCCCGACACGCCGCCGGATGCCGTGAAGTTCGTGACCGATCTCGTCCACGAGAAGACCGCGCGCTGAGCCGCGGAGGCGTTTCGATGCACGCGCTCGCGCCGCCGATGACGGACTCGGGCCGGCCCGTGGTGGTCGTCGTGGGCGGCGGCGTGACGGGTCTCTCGGCGGCGTACGCCGTGCACCGAGCCCGCCCGGACGTCACCGTCCGGCTCTTCGAGGCGCGGGACCACGTCGGCGGCAACATCGTCACGGAGCGGATTGACGGCTTCGTCATCGACGCCGGGCCGGACTCGTTTCTTCGCACGAAGCCCGAGGCGGTCGCGCTCTGCCGGGAGCTCGGTCTCGAGAGCGAGCTGATCCCCACACGCGCCGAGGCGCGCCACGTGTTCGCTGCGCACCAGGGGAAGCTCGTGCCGCTTCCGGGCGGCATGGCACTCGCCGTACCGACGCGGCTCGGCCCGCTCATCGAGACGCCGCTCCTCTCACTCTGGGGGAAGCTTCGCTTGCTCGCGGAGCCGTTCATCGGGCGCGGCGGCGGAGACGCGGACGAATCCATCGAGTCCTTCTTCTCGCGTCGCGTGGGGAAGGAAGCCGCGCGCGTGCTCGCCGCGCCGCTCCTCGCGGGCATCTACGCCGGAGATTTTCGCGAGCTCAGCATTCGCTCCACGTTCCCGCAGCTCGTCGAGCTGGAGAGGAAGCACGGGAGTCTCCTCCGCGGCTTCCTCGCGCTCGAGCTCGCTCGGAGCGCCGGAGAGCCGAAGCGCATCTCCCTCGGGGACGTGTACCGGTGGCTCCGCCGTCGCGGCGAGGCCCAGGCCGCGAGCCCGTTCCTCTCGCTCCGCTCGGGCATGGGGACGCTCATCGACGCGCTCGTCGGCGCGCTCCCCGAAGGAGCCGTCCGCACGAGCTCGCCCGTGACGTCCGTGCGTCGCGAGGGCGTTCGTTTTCGCGTGGAGCTCGGCCCGGAGTCCTTCGTCGCGGACCGGGTGATTCTCGCGTCGCCCGCCCACTCTACGGCCCGGTTCCTCGGGGAAGAGGGCCTCGCGCGCGAATTCGGCGGCATCCCGACGGTCTCGACCGCGACGGTGTTCTTCGCGCTCGACCGCGCGAAGGTCCGTCACTCGCTCGCCGGCTTCGGGTTCATCGTGCCGGAAGGCGAAGCGAAGATCCTCGCCGGCACGTGGGTCTCCTCCAAGTGGGACGACCGAGCACCCGCGGACGGCGCGCTCGTCCGTGCGTTCGTCGGCGGCGCGCGGGATCCGGAACGCGTCGCGTCCTCGACGGACGAAGAGCTCGTCGCCCTCGCCCGGAGCGAGCTCGAACGCTTCATGGGGCCGCTCGGCGAGGCGCGATTTTCCAGGGTCTTCCGCTACGAGCGCGCGAACCCTCAGCCGATCCTCGGCCACGCCGAGCGTCTCGCGCGCCTCGACGCCCTCGTACGCGCGGTGCCCGGCCTCGCCTTCTGCGGCGCGTCCTACGACGGAGTCGGGATCCCGGACTGCGTCCGGCAGGCGCGGAGAGCGGCGGACACGGTGCTCACTGGGCTTCCCGGAGCCGTCGTCCGCGCGGGCGCGGAGTGAACACGGCCGCGCGGGGAGCGCGGATGTTGATGCGACGTCCGCGACCCTCGACTAGGCTCGGCCCGTCTTTCTCGGGTGTCGTCCAAAGGTAGGACAAGGGACTTTGAATCCCTGAATCGTGGTTCGATTCCACGCGCCCGAACCGAGAGCACAGGGCGCTGTTCCCGGGCGGTCCGCGGCCCCCGCGACGACACTCGCACCTTTGCCGCGCGACACCCACACGGCGGCCGTCGAAAGGCCGGCAGCGGACTTCAAGGAAGGGCGCGCCGTGCCGTTCGTCGATCGGAGACCATCGATGGACGGCGGGATACCGAACAGCAAGAAACTCCGGTGGACTCATTCGAACGCTGGCCCGGGGGCCTCGCTCGGAGGGGTGAGGACGCTCACGGCGGCGGAAATCGGAGTGGTGTTCCAGCCGATCGTCGACGTCTCGAAGGGCACTCTGTTCGCTCACGAGGTCCTCGTCCGTTGCAAGCGACCCGAGTACGCGTCTCCGCCGCATCTCTTCGCGCGAGCCGTGGAAGAGAATGCTTGCGGCCGCCTCGGGCGCCTCATCCGAGACGTCGCGTTCGCGACCTCCGGAGCGCATCCGCTCTTCGTGAACATCCACCCCGACGAGCTCAGCTCTCGGTGGCTGGTGCGCCCGGACGACCCCATCGGGTTCCACTGTCGCCCGGTATTCCTCGAGATCACGGAGTCTGCGACCTTCACGCACTTCGAGCTCTGTCGAGACGTGCTTCGCGAGCTCTGCCGCCGCACGGGCGCGGCTCTGGTGGTCGACGACTTCGGGGCGGGGCACTCGAATCTGGAACGCGTCGTTTCCCTCGAGCCCGCCGTGGTGAAGCTCGATCTCGCGCTCGTTCGCGGTGTTCATGGGGACACTCGCAAACAGATCGTCATTCGCCACCTCGTCCGACTCTGCGGCGAGCTCGGAGCGACCGTCGTCGCAGAAGGAGTCGAGACGATCGAAGAGCTCGCCTGCGTGAGAGATCTCGGCGTCGCGTTCGCGCAGGGCTACTTGCTGGCTCGCCCCGCGGCGCCGCCCCCGGAGTTCACGTGGCCGCTGGCCGGCGCTTCCGGTGCCGCCGGATCGCGCTCCCTCTCTCGCCCCGCGAGTCGGCGGAAACTCCCCGCGGTGCCGCCGCCCCTTCCGACGAAGGGCCGTGCTCCGCCGGCCCCGTCTGCCCGCCGCACCAGCAAATCGCCGCCGTCCGGCGGTGGCGGCGCCCGGAGCGTCGGCAGATTGAGCCAGAAGCCGACGGCACGGCCGCCGCGATGAGCCGCGGAGCCCGAAGAAAAAATCCTGCTAGAGTTTCTGGTTGGGCCGCGGATGTCCCCGCGGATCCCGAGTCATGCCTGCTCCGGAACTCCCAGCAACCGAGAAGGTGACCGAGGCGCCTCCTCACGCCGCAGGAGACGTCATCGCGGGGCGGTACGTCCTCGAGCGGAAGCTCGGGGAAGGAGGCATGGGCGTCGTCTGGGCCGCGCATTCCGTCGCACTCGACGTGAGCGTCGCGCTGAAGATGCTCCATCGCTCGCTGGCCGGCACTGCGGCCGTCGAGCGGATGGCGCGCGAGGCGCGAGCCAGCGCACAGCTCGGACATCCCGCGATCGTCCGAGTCCTGGATTTCGGCACCAGTGAACACGGCGAGCCCTTTCTCGCGATGGAGCTGCTCCAGGGCGAGGACCTCTACGCGCAGCTCGCCAGGGGCGGCGGGCTCTCGCCTGGGCGCGCCGTGTCGATTCTCCTTCCGGTGATCGAAGCGCTCGCGACGGCGCATGCGAAGGGCATCGTTCACCGGGACATCAAGCCGGAGAACATCTTCATCGCGACGGACGACCAGGGTCGAGAGCACCCGAAACTCCTCGATTTCGGGATCGCCAAGCTGGAGCGGAGCTCCGGTCCCTCCCGGCTCACGGAGGTCGGCGCCCTCATCGGCAGCCCGCTCTATTTTTCGCCCGAGCAGGCCGAGGGGATGGACGACGTCGACTTCAGGACGGACATCTGGGCCGTCGGCGTCGTCCTGTACGAGCTCCTGACCGGAATTCCCCCGTTCCAAGCGCCGAACCACAACGCCCTCATGCGGCGAATCCTGAGCGACGAACCGACGCCGATCACGGCGGCGAACGGCGGCGACCAGGCGCTCTGGGAAATCGTGTCGCGCTGCCTCGCGAAGGATCCGGGCGCGCGCTGGCCTTCGATGTGGGCGCTCGGTGAAGCGCTCGCGCGCTGGTGGTACGAGAGAGGCGGACGCGTCGACGCCGCCGCGCGGTCCATCGAAGACGTGTGGATTCGAGGACTGCCGCCCGGCGCCGGAGCCGACGGGGAGGTGCTGGACGCGCCGACGCTGCGCCCGCAATCGACGCAGCGCGGGAGCGCGGTCCGCGCGAACACGGAGATCGTCACGACGGCGGATTTCACGGAAGACGTTCCCGGTCGGCGCGGACTTCGCGGCGTGCTCGCGCTCGCGGCCGTCGTGGCGACGACGCTGATCGTCGTCGTCGTCCTGGCTCGCCGCTCCTCCGGCGACGCGGACGTCCGCGAGGTCGGCCGCGCCGCCGCCGCTCCCGGCGAGCCGGCTCGACCCTCCGTGCGCGCGGAGCAGCCATCGACCACGTCTCCATTGGTCGCGCCCGTGCTGCCCTCGGTTCCGAGCGGCGAGCCCCCGAGGGCCCCGGCCACCGAGACGGCGCGGGGAGACCTCACCACGGGAGGCGTTTCTCGGCGCGTTTCCCCGTCTCCGGCCTCCCGTGCCGCCCGTCCCGCGGCGTCCTCCGCCGTCCCGTCCCCTTACGCCAAGCCGCGTTCCGGTCGTCGAATAGATACGGAGTTCGGCTTTTGACGCCCCGGCGCCACCTGGGATCCCTCGCACTTCTGACGTTCGCACTTCTTCGCTCCCCCGCCGTCTTCGCGCAGGTGACCGACGATGCGACGCGAAATTTGGCGCGCGATCTCGCGAGCCAGGCAAAGCTCGCCTTCCTCGCGCATGACTACGCGCACGCGCGCGACCTGTTTCACCGCGCCTACACGCTCGTGCCGGCGCCGACGATCGCCGTGTACGAAGCGCGCGCCCTGGTGAAACTGGGCAAGCTCGTGGCGGCCGAGGAAGCGTACATGCGCGCGGTCCGGACCAGCCTCGATGCGGGCTCCCCGGAGCAGTTTCGCAAGGCAAGCCGCGACGCCGAAGCCGAGCTGCTCGCGCTCCGGCCCCGGATCCCGCGACTCACGATCCACGTGACGGGTGCCGGGCGAGAACACCCGAGTCTGTCCGTGCTGCTCGACGGGACGGAGCTGAGCGGCGTCGCTCTGGGCGTCGGAGTGCCGGTCGATCCCGGCGATCACGAACTGCACGCCTCCGTCTCCGGCGCGGCGGGGGAGTCGGTGAAGGTCCGCCTCGCCGAAGGGCAGCAGATCGACGTCGAGGTCGTGGCGCCCGCTCCGGAGCCCGCCGCCGAAGCGCCCGTCGCGCCATCCGTCACACCTCCCCGCACGGCCCCGCCTTCACGAGCTCCTGGACGAGCGGCGATCGCTCGGTCCGCGGCGCCGACCCAGAAGACCTGGGCGTTCGTCGCCGGGGGAATCGGGATCGCGGGACTCGGTACCGGCGTCGTGACCGGCCTGCTCGCGACGTCGAAGTACGCCGAGGCGAAAGACTCCTGCCCGAACCGGGTGTGCGTCGAGGGCTCCGGGGGCGCGGACGCCCTCGCGTCGTTCCGCACGCTCCGGACCGTTTCCACCGTCGGGTACGTCGTGGGCGGCCTCGGTCTCGTCGGGTTCGGCGTTCTCTACTTCACCGCACCGTCCACGAACCCGGACGCGGGGCCGACGGTTTCCTTGTGGGTCGCTCCGGCCGGCGGCGGCGTCGCCGGGAAGTTCTGATGTCGCGACTGAGCCACGCGCGGGTACTCTTCGCGATCGGGGCTGCCCTGCTCGGCGCCGCGGGATGCCCCGCGGCCCTCGACGACGGTTTCCGAACGGTTCCGGCAAGCGGAGTGGTCGCTTCCGGAGGAGCGGGCGACGGAGGCTCGGGGAGTGCCGGTCGCGCCGTCACCGACGCTTCCACCGATCCAGGTGTCGACGCGGGCGACGGGAGCGGTGGTCGCGGAGGAAGCGCCGGCTCCGGCGGGGGCGTCGGTTCGGGCGGCGCCGGGGCCGAAGACGGAGGAACGGACGCGCTCGTTCCGGATCCCTGCGCCCGCTGCGCATCGACGGAGACCTGTTGCGACGGTCGATGCGTCGATCTGCGCTTCGATCAGGCCAATTGCCGCGCTTGCGGTCGTGGCTGTCCGGGCACCACGTGCGACAACTCGTCTTGCACGAACACGTGCGCACAGGGCTTCGTCGATTGTAACCGGAACGTCGTGGACGGCTGCGAGGTGAACGCGGCGGTCGACCCCGAGAATTGCGGCAACTGCGGCATCGCCTGCGGGTTCCAGCTGGAATGCGCAGGCGGCAACTGCGTGTGCCCGGAGCACACGGCGGACTGCGACGGTCTCAAGGACAACGGCTGCGAGACGGATACGTCGTCGAACGGCCAGAGCTGCGGCCAGTGCGGCGTGACCTGCGGCGCCAATCAGGTGTGCGTCGGCGGGGCGTGCGTCTGTGCGACCGGCTTCGACGACTGCAACCACCTCGCCGACGACGGGTGCGAGGCTTCCCTCGCGGCCGACTCCACCTGCGGGTCGTGTTCGGTGGATTGCGGCGACAACGGCGCTTGCCTCGCCGGCGGCACGTGCGGCTGCAAGACGGGCTTTCTCGACTGCGACGACACCGTCCCCGGATGCGAGACGTCCGCCAACGATCCGAAGCACTGCGGGTCTTGTACGAAGAGCTGCTCGGCGGCGGCGCCCTCGTGCGATGGAAAGACCTGCGGCGTCGGCTGCGGAACCGGGACCGCATGCGGGGCTTCCTGCGTGGACACGAAGACCGATCCGCTGAACTGCGGAGGGTGCGGGAACGCGGTCGGCAAGAATCGGATCTGCGTCGCGGGAAAGCCCGCCTGCGCGTCCGGCTTCATCGACTGCGACGGTGTGGCATCGGACTGCGAGACGAATTCGCAGACGGACGCGAACCATTGCGGGGTGTGCGGAACGGCGTGCAAGCCGGGAGCCGTCTGCTCCGCGGGCGCGTGCACGTGTTCGCCCGCCACGCCGAACGATTGCGGCGGCGCCTGCCGGCAGTGTTGCTCGGACGCTCAGTGCAGCGACGGGAACTCGTGCACGGCCGACACCTGTGCCGGGGGCGTCTGCATCAGCGGCACCGTCTGCGCGGGAGGCGGGAAGTGCTGCGCGGGCGCCGGGTGTTTTGCGTGTTGCAGCGACGGGGACTGCGGCGCGGGCCAGGTCTGCAGCGGCAACCAGTGCATCACCTTGACCTGCGTCCCGCCGCAGATCCCCTGCGGCAACCAGTGCGTGAGCCCGGCCACGGATGCTCGAAACTGCGGGGCTTGCGGCAACGACTGCGGTGCTGGCCGTACGTGCGCGGCTTCGTCGTGCACGCCGAGGTGGGTGGCGCTCGCCGCGCCCCCCGCGGGCTTCGTCGCGCGCGAGAAGGCTGCCCATGCCGCCGCGGGTTCTCGGGTGTTCGTCTGGGGCGGTGCGGACGCGAACGGGGCCGATCTGGGGGATGCCGCGTTCTACGATCTCGGTTCGGACTCGTGGTCTCTCGCCGTCCAGACGGGAGCCGTTCCGTCGCCGCGCGTGCTCGCGACGGCAGTGTGGACGGGCTCGGCGTTCGTGGTCTGGGGCGGCGGCGACGCTGCCGGCTCCACCGATCTCGCCACGGGAGGGCGGTACGATCCGTCCACGGGCTCCTGGTCGGCCGTGTCGAGCACGGGTGCGCTCGGCCCGCGCCGCGCGCCCCACGGCTTCTGGACGGGCTCGCGCGTTCTTTTCTACGGCGGCACGACTCACACCGGCGCCGCCGTGCCGGGAGCCGCGCTCTACGACCCCGCGAACGACCGCTGGTCCGCGCTCACCACGACGAACGAGCCCGCGGCCGCGCTGGATCCGGTCGTCGCGTGGACGGGCGGATCGCTCCTTCTCTTCGGCGGCCAGGTCGGCGGCAACGGAGTCGGAAAGGCGTATTCGCTCGATCCCACGCAGAACTCCTGGACCCAGCTCGCGAGCGGCCCGTCTTCGCGCTGGGGCGCGTTCGGTACCTGGGACGGCGCGCTGTTCGGAGTCTGGTCCGGCGGATCGCCGGGACTCAAGAGCGACGGGAAGCTCTACGAGCCCGTCACCAAGAAGTGGAGCGGGATGCAGACGAACGGCGCTCCGTCTCTCCGGTGGGCGTCGCATCGCCAGACGGGATGGAGCATGCGGGTGAGCTCCGGCGCGACGCTGATTCTCGGCGGACTCGGGTCCACCTCGACGACATTCTTCGTGAACGGCGGCATGTACTTCTCGACGACGAACGCCTGGTCGTCCGTGGAGGCATGGCCCTCGGGCGCGTCGCACCTCTGGGGCGTTGCGGCGTGGGCGAACACGGAGGTCGTCCTGTGGGGCGGGAGAGTCGGTACGGGAGCCGGTCTCACGAGCGCGGGCGAACGCTTCCGACCGTGACCGGGCGACGCGGCCCGGCCTGCGCCGAGGCGGTGTCACGAAAACGAACCGGCGAGAAATGCCGTGTCGAGAGTGCCGCGGTGCCCGTGGCACGCCGCGTGCTGCGCGATGCCTGGCGCTTGCCATGCTTCGCGTTCCCGTCCGCGCGCTGGTCTCCGTGTTCACCCTGGCGCTCCTGACGAAGCCAGACGCCTCGTACGCCGAAAGCGACGTCAGGACCCCGTCTGCCGCGACTGCGCCGTGCGCCGAGGTCTCACCCGGGGCGCGCCTGCACGATGGGTTCTTCGCGCGCTCGGACACGGGCATCGCCGTTCTGTTCGCGCAAGTCTCGGGTCGTGGCCCTCGGAGCGGCATTCGCGCCGTCGGTCAGAGCGCGACGATCTCCGTCGGGGGCACGCCCGCGAGGGGCCTGGTGATCGGCGGAATGGTCTGGACGGCAAGGCTCGACCCCGTGTTCATCGAAGCGGGGCGGACGATCCACCCCGACGACGACAGCGTGAAGATCACGATGCTCCGCCTCGGCCCCTTCCTCGACTACTACCCCGATCCCAGGCTCGGATTGCACTTCCAGACCGCGCTCCAGTTCTCCGTTCAGATCGAGAGCGACGTGAAGGGGAATGCCATCGACCCACCGGCGGTCGGGGCAGCGACGTCGGTCGGCGTCGGCTACGAGTGGTTCCTGTCTAGCGAAGCGAGTCTCGGCTTTCTCGCGCGGACGGCACTGGGCGACGTCGTGCGAACGCCGGTCGGCGGCGAGGAGCACCAGCTCTGGGTCGTTCCGGAGCTCGGCGTCACCGCGACGTATCAGTGAACGACGGCGGCAGAGTCCTTCCGTTCCAGGGCGAGTCGCCGAGAAACCGGCGCTGCCTGCACGCTCCCGATCTCGACCTTTGCCGCCTGCTCGCGTCGCGATCGGTCACTGATTCCAGGAACTCGATCGAGGAGAACCGGATGCCAGAATCGAACGACCGTGAGACCAGCAGGCGAAAGTTTCTTGCACTGTTTGCAGCAGGCGCAGCCGCAACCGTCGGAT